>JAVJUS010000059.1:0-116356 GCA_040220455.1 Azospirillaceae bacterium | reverse complement strand
GCGACCCGCGGCGAGGGGCGGGCGGCGCGGTCGCGGCGGGCGCGCGGCGCCGGCGCCTGCGCCAGGTCGGCGGCGAACCAGTCCAGCGTGCGGCGCACCCCGTCCTCGTAGGCCACGCCACAGGTCCACCCGGGCAGGACGCGGCGGGCGAGCGTCAGGTCCGGGCGGCGGTTGCTCGGGTCCTGGGGCGGGCGGGGCGCGAAGGCGATTCGGCTGCCCGGCACCAGGCGGCGCACCAACTCCGCCACCTCGATCACCGGCACCTCACGGTCGTTGCCGATGTTGAGCGGGCCGCGATAGTCGGTGTCGTCCCGCCAGAAGAAGCGGGCCAGCCCTTCGACGATGTCCTCGATATAGCCCCAGCTCCGGCTCTGGGCGCCGTCGCCGTGGACCGTCATGGGCCGGCCGGTCAGCGCCTGGGTGATGAAATTGGAGACGGCGCGGCCGTCATCGGGGCGGGTCCGGGGACCATAGACGTTGAACAGCCGCACGACGCGAGCATCCAGGCCCTCGGTGCGCGCGCTCTCGAACAGGAAGGCCTCGGTGCAGCGCTTGCTCTCGTCGTAGGACGAGCGCGGTCCGGTACAGTCGACGGAGCCGCGGTAGCTCTCCGGCTGGGGAGAGACCAGCGGGTCGCCGTAGACCTCCGAGGTCGAGGTGTAGCACAGCCGGCCGCCCGGCTTGAGCAGCGCGCGCAGGCGGAAGGCGCCCATCACGTTGGCCCGGATCACCCGCGCCGGCTCCTGCATGTACCAGGGCGGCGAGGCGGGCGAGGCCAGGTGATAGGCCTCGTCGAAGGCGATGTCCGAGGCGAAGTCCTCGACGTCGCCCTCGACGACGTGGAGCCGGTCATCGTGAATATGGGCGAGGTTCTCGCGCCGCCCGGTCCAGAGATTGTCGACCACGACGACGCGTTCGACATCGTTGCGGCCGAGGACGCGATCGACCAGGTGGGACCCGATGAAGCCGGCCCCTCCGGCGATCACCACGGATTTCTGCATGCAGGCGGATATCCGGCGCTGTGCGACGATAGATTAGCGTCGGACGATATGCGACCGCGTCGCCTGTCTCCAGCCGTCCTTCCGATACGCGCCCGAGCGATTCGGAGTGAGGGGGCGTCGCCGTTGGGGCGTGCAGCCTGGGGCAATTTCCGAACTGACTGAATCGTCAGTTCGGAAATTGCCCTATCTTCAACAACCTAGAGCATCTTTTCTGCGCCCGTGCGGGCGCAGGATGCTCTAGCCACGCAGGGCGATCGCGCCGTAGATCAGCGTGAAGAGACCGAACGCCGCGATCCAGGCGGTGGCCGAGGCGTGCAGCAGCGGCACCCACAGCGTCGGCAGGAACGCCGCGCCGAGGCGCGAAAGGGCGGCCACGGTGACCAGCGCGTAGATCGCCACCGTCGCGCCGCCGGCCGTCAGCGGCCGCCCGCTGTGACCCAGCGTCGCCCGCGTCGCCACCGCCAGCACCATCGTCGCCATCGCACCCGCGGTCAGGGCGTGCAGCCCGGCGACCGGCGGGACGGCGGCCGGGGCCAGGGCGGCCAGGCCGGCGAGGGCGAGGCCCACGGGCACCCAGGCGTAGCCCAGATGGAGAACCCAGACCAGCGGCTCGGCCAGGGTGCGCTCGCCGCGCCAGCCCGAGAGACGCGCCAGGTGCAGCGCCGCCAGGGCGAGCAGGGCGGCGCCCGTCGCGGGATGGCCGGGCCAGCCGCTCCAGGCGAGCATGGCGAGCGCCGTGCCGACGACGGTGACGCGGTCGAGCCACGGCACGCTCCGGGGCAACGGCCCCCCGCCGCGCTTGGCCAGCCAGTTGCGCGTGAAGCTCGGCACGATTCGCCCGCCGATCAGGGAGATCAGCACCACGACCGTGCCGATGCCGAGCCTGAGCCCGACCGGCCCGGCGGTGGGCAGGCCGAGCGTGCCGGCATGAACGGCCGCGTCGGCCGCCGCGAAGACGCCGATCGCCGCGACGACGGGGAGGTTGCGGCGGTTGTTCCCGGCGATCACCTCCCGCGCGATCGCGCCCCCGAGCACGATCCAGAAGGCGAGATCCACCGCCGCCGCGATGCCGGGCCCGACGACCTGGCCGAAGCCGACGGCGAGGCGGCCCGCCAACCAGAGGGCGACCAGCCCGCCCAGCGCCGCGCCGCGCACCGGCAGGCGGCCGGTCCAGTTCGGCACCGCGGTCAGCAGGAAGCCGGCCACGGCGGCGCCGACGAAGCCGAAGATCAAGGCATGGGCATGCCAGGTGGCCGCGTCGAAGGCGCTCGGCACCCCCAGCGTGCCGGTCAGGGTGGCGAGCCAGAGCGCGAGCCCGATCACCGCCCACAGGCCGGCCGCCAGGAAGAACGGGCGGAATCCCCGTTCCAGCAGCATCGGCCCGGAATAGGCGCGGCGGGCCTCGGCGCGCTCGGCGGGTGCGGTCATGGCCAGCCTCCGGTCATCGAGGAAAGGATATCGGCGACGGACAGGCCCGTTGCGGCCAGCGGGTCGATGCCGATCACCGGCGGATGAAGGGCGAGCAGCGCGAGCCAGGCGGCCAGCGCCACGGCGCCGGGCAGGGCGAGGCGGCGGACGCCGGGCGCTCCGTTCATGCCGGGCGGGGGCGGGGCCAGGACGGCCTTGGACGCCGCGATCGCGCCGATGGCGGCCAGCGCGGCGAACAGCACGAGGGCGCGCAGGCTGCCGACCGAGAGCAGGTGAAGCCCGGCCCAGCCCGCCACGCCGGCGCCGGCGAGCGCCGCGCGCCCGATCCGCGGCGCCGGCCGGGCCATGAGCGCGGCGGCGACGGCCCACAGGGCGAGCGGCATGGCCAGCACGGTGATCCAGCGCGTCCAGCCCGGCGGCGTCCACGCCCAGGCCCCGCCCGCGGCCTGCCGCCAGGCGACGAGCAGCCAGGCGAGCACGGCCAGCGACAGGAGGGAGTAGGCGAGCATGAAGGTGCGCCGCCCGAATCGCGCGATCAGCCGGCGCCGCACCGGCGGGGTGGACGGGATCGCGTGACTCGCCACCAGGGCGAGGCAGGCCAGCGTGAAGGAGGCCATCGGCGGCTCGCCGCGGCCGCGCCGCTCAGGCCTGGCCCAGAATGTCCTCGACCCAGGTCAGCGCCGCGACGGCCTGCGGAAAGCCGAGCGTGGTGACCGCGAGCAGGGCCGTCTGGCGCAGGGCGGCCGGCTCGATTCCTTCTTCCACGGCTCGGCGGACATGGGAGTGGACCGCGCCCTGGGAGCCCGCGCCGATCGCCAGCGCCAGCTTGGCCAGCCGGCGTTCGCGCGCCGACAGCGGCCCGGTGCCGGCCGCGGCCTCGCCCAGATCCTGATAGGCACGCCATAGCTCGGGATAGGCTTCCGCGACCCGGGCGGCGCCCTTGGGCAGCATTTCAGCCATGGGAGACCTCCGATCTCGCATCGACGATCGCGGGAATGTCCACGGGACCGTCGATCAACGGATCGGGTTTGGCAAGGGCCGTCAGCGCCGCCGGGTCGTTGAGCGCGATGCGCGCGCCGTCCACCACGACGCCATAGGCCTTCAGCGTGTTGAACGCGCGCGACAGGTTCTCCGGCGCGATGCCGAGCAGCGAGGCGATCGTGCGCTTCTCCAGCCCCAGGACGACGGCGCCCGTGCCACCCTGCCGCTCGTGCTCGACCAGCAGGTAGTTGGCCAGCCGCTCCACGGCCGTGCGCAGCTTCTGGTTCTTGAGCGAGCGCACCATGACGCGGAAGCCGCGCGCCAGCTCCAGCACGATGGCCCGGGCGAAGGCCGGGTCCGTGGCGATGGCATGGTGCAGCCCCTCGACCGGGATCATCAGGATGCGCGAGGGCACCATGGCGCGGGCGGACATCAGGTAGGGCTCGTCCTGGACCGCCGCGGCCGTGATGAAGGACGTCACCGGCTCGACCACGCCGATCGTCGTGTGGCGCCCGGCGCCGGTGGCGTAGAGCTCGACCGTGCCTTCCACGGCGACGTGCAGGAAGTCCGGCCGCTCGCCCTCCTCGATCAGGACCGTGCCCGCCGGGAACTGCTGGAGATAGGCGCCCGCGACCAGAGCCTCGAATCCGCCCGGGGTCATCGCCGCGAACAGCGGCAGCTCGCGGACCAGGGCCAGCTTCTCGCTGCGCATGGATCGGCCTCCCGATGTTCGCCCACACTTGCCGGTCGAGTTGATATTTGTCAATCAGGGCGCCTACGTATGAGGTTTTTGCAGTAAAAGATCATCAAGCCACAAGACTTCATACGACAATAGAGAAATTGAAAGGCGGTCATCTTCATCTTCTTTTGCGCTACATCAATTCGTTCGGCAGGCTCGTCGAGGACAACGGCCCCATGAGCAAGCAAAGCCGGCTCTGACGAGTCGGAATCGTGGAGCCACAAGGCGATGAAGAACCTCGACGGCGTCCGCCGCCCGGATCAATACCGCGCCCTGGGTCTGAGCACCTTCGCGTTCACCACGTGCTTCGCGGTCTGGACGATCTTCTCGATCATCGGTGTGCGTATCAAACAGGAGCTGGGGCTCAGCGAGACCGAGTTCGGCATCCTGGTCGCCACACCGGTCCTGACCGGGTCGATCAGCCGGATTTTCCTCGGCGTGCTCACCGAGCAGTACGGCGGCCGCATCATGTTCACGGTGCAGATGCTGGCCACAGCCGTGTGCACCTGGCTGCTGGCAGAGGTGCGCTCCTACGAGGTCTTCCTGATCGCCGCGCTGGGCGTCGGGCTCGCCGGCGGGTCGTTCATCGTCGGCGTCGCCTATACCTCCCAGTGGTTCGAGAAGGAAAAGCAGGGCACGGCGCTGGGCATCTTCGGCGCCGGCAACGTGGGCGCGGCGATCACGAATTTCGGCGCGCCGTTCCTCGTCGTCGCCTTCGGCTGGGAGCAGACGGCCCGGATCTACGCCGTGATCCTGGCGGTGGTCGCCATCGGATTCTTCCTGAGCGCCAAGGAGGATCCGACCACGCGCGCCCGGCGGGCCAAGGGCGAGAAGCCGGCCTCCGCACTGATGCAGCTCGAGCCGCTCCGGAACGTCCAGGTCTGGCGTTTCGCCACCTACTACTTCTTCGTCTTCGGCGGCTTCGTCGCGCTCGCCTCCTACCTGCCGCGCTTCTATGTCGGCGCCTACGGCCTCGACCTGGCGGCGGCGGGCATGCTGGCGGCGGCCTATTCGATGCCGGGCTCGGTCTTCCGGGCGCTGGGCGGGTGGATGTCGGACCGCTGGGGCGCGCGCGCGGTCATGTATCTGACCTTCGCCGTGTCGCTCGCCTGCCTGTTCGCCATGAGCTACCCGGAGACGCGCTACGTCGTCGACGGCATCCGCGGGCCGATCGAGTTCTCCTTCGGCATCGGGCTCGTGCCCTTCGTCATTCTCACGGTCGTGCTGGGCTTCGTCATGTCGCTCGGCAAGGCGGCGGTCTACAAGCACATCCCGGTCTACTACCCCCATCACGTCGGCTCGGTCGGTGGCCTCGTCGGCATGATCGGCGGGCTGGGCGGCTTCTTCCTGCCGATCGCCTTCGGCGTGCTCAACGACGTCACGGGCGTGTGGACCGGCAGCTTCATGCTCCTGTTCGCGCTGGTCGCCGTCAGCTTCGTGTGGATGCACCTGGCGATCCGCGCCATGGAGCGCCGCCGCTACCCGGCACTGGCCGAGGAGCGCTACCTCAGCGACGTCCCCGAGGCGCCGCATCCCGCCCCCGAGGCCGGGCCGGGCGCGTCCGGCGGCGACACCCGGCACCACGGCGCTCGGCACGCCGCCCACCCGACCCGCTGACCCCGCGCCGGCCCGGCCGCCGTCGCGCGGCGCCGGGCCGGGCGCGCCCTTCTTGCCCGAGGACCCTGTCCGACCATGACTTCGATCAGCGATATCGGCGGCAGCGCCGGCCACGTGATCACCGACTGGCGGCCCGACGACGAGGGCTTCTGGGCTTCGGCCGGCAGCCGCGTGGCGCGGCGCAACCTGTGGATCTCGATCCCGGCGCTGCTGCTCGCCTTCTCCGTCTGGCTCGTCTGGAGCGTCGTCGTCGCCAAGCTGCCGGCGATCGGCTTCGCCTACTCGACCAACCAGCTCTTCTGGCTGGCCGCGCTGCCGGGGCTGTCCGGCGCGACCTTGCGCATCTTCTACAGCTTCATGGTGCCGATCTTCGGCGGGCGGAAATGGACCGCGCTGTCCACCGCCTCGCTGCTGATCCCGGCGCTGGGCATCGGCTTCGCGGTGCAGAACGCGGCAACGCCCTACTGGCTGTTCGTCGGCCTCGCCCTGCTGTGCGGCTTCGGCGGCGGCAACTTCGCCTCCTCCATGGCCAACATCTCCTTCTTCTATCCGAAGAAGGCCAAGGGCAATGCGCTGGCGCTCAATGCCGGGCTCGGCAATGCCGGCGTCAGCGTCATGCAGTTCGTCGTGCCGCTGGTCATCACGGCCGGCGTGTTCGGCGGGCTGGGCGGCGCGCCGCAGAGCCTGTCCGACGGCGGGCGGCTGTGGCTGCAGAACGCGGGCTTCGTCTGGGTGCCCTTCGTCGCGCTGGCCGCGCTCGCCGCTTGGTTCGGCATGAACGACATCGCCAGCGCGAAGGCGTCCTTCGCCGACCAGGCCGTGATCTTCAAGCGGCGGCACAACTGGATCATGTGCGTGCTCTACACCGGCACCTTCGGTTCCTTCATCGGCTACTCGGCGGGCTTCCCGCTGCTGGCGACGAGCCAGTTCCCCGAGGCCGACGCCCTGCGCTTCGTCTTCCTGGGCCCGCTGGTCGGCGCGCTCAGCCGGGCGGCCACCGGCTGGATCTCCGACAAGTTCGGGGGCGGGCGGGTCACGCTCGCCACCTTCCTGGTCATGATCGCGGCGGCGGCCGGCGTGCTCTTCTTCCTGGGGATCAAGGACCAGCCGGGCGCGTTCTGGGGCTTCTTCGCCATGTTCATGGTGCTGTTCTTCGCTACCGGCGTGGGCAACGCCTCGACCTTCCAGATGATCCCGGTGATCTTCCGCGCCGAGGTGCCGCGCCTGATGCCGGAGCTGAGCGAGGCCCAGGCGACGCGCCAGGCGGAGAAGGAGGCGGCGGCCACGATCGGCTTCACCTCCGCGATCGCCGCCTACGGCGCTTTCTTCATCCCCAAGGCCTACGGCAGCGCGATCGATCTGACCGGCGCGCCGGACGCGGCGCTGGTCGCCTTCATCGCCTTCTACGCGGTCTGCGTGGTCGCGACCTGGTGGTTCTACGTGCGCCGCGGCGCCGAGATCCGCTGCTGACGCGCCACCGATCCGCCTCCCGACTTCCCCGAGACCCGGAGCCGACCCCATGAGCCATTTCCTCGACCGGCTGACCTTCTTCCGCAGATCCGTCGGCGAGTTCTCCGGCGGCCACGGCATCACCACCCGCGAGGACCGCTCCTGGGAGGACGCCTATCGCCGCCGCTGGGCGGTGGAGAAGATCGTGCGCTCCACCCACGGCGTGAACTGCACGGGGTCATGCTCGTGGAAGATCCACGTCAAGGGCGGGATCGTGACCTGGGAGACCCAGCAGACCGACTACCCGCGCACCCGCCCCGACATGCCCAACCACGAGCCGCGCGGCTGCTCCCGCGGGGCGAGCTACAGCTGGTATCTCTACAGCGGCAACCGGCTGAAATACCCGATGGTGCGCAAGCGCCTGGTGCGCCTGTGGCGCGCCGCGCGGGCCGAGCAGTCGCCCGTCGCCGCCTGGGCCTCGATCGTCGAGGACCCGGACAAGGCCCGGGAGTACCAGTCGCGCCGCGGCCTCGGCGGCTTCGTGCGGGTGAGCTGGGACGAGGCCTCGGAGATCGTCGCCGCGGCCAATGCCTACACGATCAGGAAGCACGGGCCCGACCGGATCATCGGCTTCTCGCCGATCCCGGCGATGTCCATGGTCTCCTACGCCGCCGGCACGCGCTATCTCTCGCTGCTCGGCGGGACCTGCATGTCGTTCTACGACTGGTACTGCGACCTGCCGCCGTCGAGCCCGCAGACCTGGGGCGAGCAGACCGACGTGCCCGAAAGCGCGGACTGGTACAACTCGACCTTCCTGATGATCTGGGGCTCCAACGTCCCGCAGACCCGCACGCCCGACGCCCATTTCTACACCGAGGTCCGCTACAAGGGCGCCAAGAGCGTCGTCGTCTCCCCGGACTACGCCGAGGCGACCAAGTTCGCCGATCTGTGGCTGTCGCCCAAGCAGGGCACCGACGCGGCGCTCGCCATGGCGATGGGCCACGTCATTCTCAAGGAATTCCATCTCGACCGGCCGTCGAGCTACTTCCGGGACTACTGCCGGCGCTACACCGACATGCCGATGCTGGTCCGGCTGGAGGAGCAGGACGGCCGGCTGGTCGCCGGGCGCCTGCTGCGCGCCTCGGACTTCGAGGGCGCGCTGGGCGAGACGAACAATCCGGACTGGAAGACGGTCGCCTATGCCGAGGACGGCCGGCTGGTCGCGCCGCTCGGCTCGATCGGCCATCGCTGGGGCGAACAGGGGCGCTGGAACCTCGAGGAGAAGGACGCCGAGGGCGGGGAGCGGCGCCTGGCGCTAAGCGCCAACGACGGCCATGACGAGGTCGCGACGGTCGCCTTTCCCTATTTCGGCAACGCCGAGCACGACCACTTCACCGGGACCGACCACGCCGACCTGCTGCACCGGGCGGTGCCGGCCCGCCGACTGACCCTCGCCGACGGCTCGAGCGTCCTGGCGGCCAGCGTCTTCGACCTGATGGTCGCCAACTACGGCATCGACCGGGGGCTGGGCGGCGGCGACGTCGCGGCGTCCTATGACGACGACGTGCCCTATACCCCGGCCTGGCAGGAGCGCATCACCGGCGTCGAGCGCGGCCGGGTGATCGAGGTCGCCCGCGCCTTCGCGGAGAACGCCGACCGGACCGAGGGCCGCTCGATGGTCATCCTCGGGGCCGGGCTCAATCACTGGTACCACATGGACATGATCTACCGCGGCATCATCAACATGCTGGTGATGTGCGGCTGCGTGGGCCAGTCGGGCGGCGGCTGGTCGCACTATGTGGGCCAGGAGAAGCTGCGCCCGCAGACCGGCTGGACCAATCTGGCCTTCGCGCTCGACTGGGCGCGGCCGCCGCGGCAGATGAACTCGACGAGCTTCTTCTACGCCCACACCGACCAGTGGCGCTACGAGCGGCTCGCCGTCTCCGACCTGCTCTCGCCGACGGCGCCGAAGGGCGACTGGGGCGAGCAGAGCCTGATCGACTTCAACGTCCGGGCCGAGCGGATGGGCTGGCTTCCCTCCGCTCCGCAGCTGAACCGCAATCCGCTGGAGATCGCGAAGGCGGCGGAGGCCGAGGGTAAGTCGGTCGAGGACTATGTCGTCGAGAACCTGAAGTCCGGCGCGCTCGCCTTCGCCTGCGAGGATCCGGACAACCCGGTCAACTTCCCGCGCAACCTGTTCATCTGGCGCTCGAACCTGCTGGGCGCGAGCGGCAAGGGCCACGAGTACTTCCTCAAGCACCTGCTCGGCACGACCCATGGCGTCCAGGGCAAGGACCTGGGCGAGGAGGGCGAGCGCAAGCCGGCCGAGGTCGAATGGCGCGACCCGGCGCCGGAGGGCAAGCTCGACCTCCTGGTGACGCTCGACTTCCGCATGTCGACCTCGGGCCTCTACTCCGACGTCGTGCTGCCCACGGCGAGCTGGTACGAGAAGAACGACCTCAACACCTCCGACATGCACCCGTTCATCCACCCGCTCTCCGCGGCGGTGGACCCGGTGTGGGAGTCGCGCAGCGACTGGGAGATCTACAAGACCCTGGCGGCGAAGTTCTCCGAGATCGCGCCCGAAGTGCTGGGCGTCGAGAAGGACACCGTGCTCGTCCCGATCCTGCACGACACGCCCGGCGAGCTCGCCCAGGGCCTGGACGTCAAGGAGTGGAAGCGCGGCGAGTGCGAGCCGGTTCCCGGCAAGACCATGCCGGCGATCAAGGTGATCGAGCGCGACTACACCAACGTCTTCAAGCGCTTCACGGCGCTGGGCCCGCTGATGGAGAGCGCCGGCAACGGCGGCAAGGGCATCGCCTGGGACACCAAGGACGAGGTCGCCTATCTCGAGTCGCTCAACGGCACGGTGACCGAGGAGGGGCCGACCAAGGGCCTCGCCCGGATCGACAGCGACATCGACGCCTGCGAGGTGATCATGTCGCTCGCGCCGGAGACCAACGGCCATGTCGCCGTGAAGGCCTGGGAGTCCCTGTCGAAGACGACGGGGCGCGAGCACGCCCATCTCGCCCGGGCGCGGGAGGACGACCACGTCCTCTATCGCGACATCCAGGCCCAGCCGCGCAAGATCATCTCCTCGCCGATCTGGTCGGGGCTGGAGTCCGAGAAGGTCAGCTACAGCGCCGGCTACACCAACGTCCACGAGCTGATCCCCTGGCGCACGCTGAGCGGCCGCCAGCAGCTCTTCCAGGACCATCCCTGGATGCGGGCCTTCGGCGAGCAGCTCGCCGTCTACAAGCCGCCGGTCGACACCCGCTCGATCGCGACGATGACGACGGCGAAGGACAACGGCAATCCTGGCATCGTGCTCAACTTCATCACGCCGCATCAGAAGTGGGGCATCCACTCCACCTACACCGACAACCTGCTCATGCAGACCCTGTCGCGCGGCGGACCGATCGTCTGGATCAGCGAGACCGACGCCCGGCGGATCGGGGTCGAGGACAACGACTGGATCGAGGCCTACAACGCCAACGGCGCGCTGACCGCCAGGGCCGTGGTGTCCCAGCGGGTCAAGGCGGGCATGGTCATGATGTACCACGCCCAGGAGAAGATCCTGAACGTCCCGGGCTCCGAGATCACGGGCACGCGCGGCGGCATCCACAACTCGGTGACCCGGACGACGGTCAAGCCGACCCACATGATCGGCGGCTACGCCCAGCAGAGCTGGGGCTTCAACTACTACGGCACCGTCGGCTCGAACCGGGACGAGTTCATCGTCGTGCGCAAGATGGCCGTCGTCGACTGGATGGACGACCCCTACACCGAGCCCCAGTCGCAGGCTCCCGGCCGGACGGAATCCGCCGGCCCCTTCGCCCCCACCAAGGCCGCCGAGTGACAGGCCCGCGCCCCCGACCCGGGCGCGAGGAGGAGACCCCCATGAAGATCAGAGCGCAGATCGGCAAGGTCCTGAACCTGGACAAGTGCATCGGCTGCCACACCTGCTCGGTGACCTGCAAGAACGTGTGGACCAGCCGCGACGGCATGGAATACGCGTGGTTCAACAACGTCGAGACCAAGCCCGGCATCGGCTATCCCAAGGACTGGGAGAACCAGGGCCGCTGGAACGGCGGGTGGAAGCGCCACGGCAACGGAAAGATCCACCCGAAGCAGGGCACCAAGTGGCGGATGCTGGCGAACATCTTCGCCAATCCGGACATGCCGGAGATCGACGACTACTACGAGCCGTTCACCTTCGACTACGAGTACCTGCACGAGGCGCCGGAGCTGAAGGCCGCGCCCTCGGCCCGGCCGCGCTCGCTGATCAGCGGCGAGCGGATGCAGAAGGTCGAGTGGGGCCCGAACTGGGAGGAGATCCTGGGCGGCGAGTTCTCCAAGCGCTCGAAGGACTCCAACTTCGAGGGCGTCGAGAAAGAGATCTACGGCCAGTTCGAGAACACCTTCATGATGTACCTGCCGAGGCTGTGCGAGCACTGCCTCAACCCGACCTGCGTGGCGTCCTGCCCGTCGGGGGCGATCTACAAGCGCGAGGAGGACGGCATCGTCCTGATCGACCAGGACAAGTGCCGCGGCTGGCGGATGTGCGTGTCCGGCTGCCCGTACAAGAAGATCTACTACAACTGGGCCTCCGGTAAGTCGGAGAAGTGCACCTTCTGCTACCCGCGCATCGAGGTCGGCCAGCCGACCGTCTGTTCGGAGACCTGCGTCGGGCGCATCCGCTACCTGGGCGTCGTGCTCTACGACGCCGACCGGATCGAGGAGGCAGCGTCGGCCGCCGACCCCCAGGACCTCTACCAGGCCCAGCTCGACATCTTCCTCGACCCGTTCGACCCGGACGTCCAGGCGCAGGCCCGGGCCGACGGCGTGCCGGGCGCCTGGCTCGAGGCGGCCAAGCGCTCGCCGGTCTGGAAGATGGCGATGGAGTGGAAGATCGCCTTCCCGCTGCATCCCGAGTACCGGACGCTGCCGATGGTCTGGTACGTGCCGCCGCTCTCCCCGGTCCAGTCGGCCGCGGAATCGGGCCATCTGGGCCTCGCCGACGGCATGCCGGACGTCGCCTCCCTGCGCATCCCGGTGCGCTACCTCGCCAACCTGCTCACCGCGGGCAAGGAGGAGCCGGTCGTCCTGGCGCTGCGCCGGATGCTGGCGATGCGCCAGTACATGAGGGCCAAGACGATCGACGGCGCGATCGACGAGGCGACGCCCGAGGCGGTCGGCCTGACCGGCAACGAGATCGAGGAGATGTACCGGATCTTGGCGATCGCGAACTACGAGGACCGCTTCGTCATCCCGACCACGCACCGCGAGACGGCGGAAGACGCCCAGGAGCTGCGCGGCTCGTGCGGCTTCTCCTTCGGCAACGGCTGCTCGGGCGGCAGCAACGACGTCAACATCTTCGGCCCGGCCCACCATCGCGGCGGCAAGGGCAAGAGCCGGCTGGAGGTCGAGTGATGCTCAGCTACAAGGTCCTGGCGGCGCTGCTGACCTACCCCTCGGACGACCTGCTCGACGCCGCGCGCTCGGGCGAGCTGGCCGAGCTGCTGGAGGCCGAGGCCGCGATCCCGGAGCCCGCGCGCCGCGGGCTCCACACCCTGATCGCCGATCTGGCGGCTGGCGACCCGCTCGATCTGGAGGAGCGCTATGTCGGCCTGTTCGACCGGTCGCGCGCGCGCTCGCTCCACCTGTTCGAGCACGTCCATGGCGACAGCCGCGACCGCGGGCAGGCCATGCTCGACCTGCACGCCATGTACGAGGCGGCGGGGCTGGAGATCGACGGCAACGAGCTGCCCGATCATCTGCCGGTCTTCCTCGACTACCTCTCGCGTCTTCCGGCCGAGGAAGCGCGGGTCCGGCTGGGCCAGCCGATCCACATCGTCGGCGCCGTCGGCCGGCGGCTCGCCGAGCGCGGCTCGCCCTACGCGGCCGTGTTCGAGGCGCTGGAGGCGCTGGCCGCCGACAAGCCCGACGAGGCCGCGCTGAGCGAGCTGCTGGAGGCGGGCGACGACGAGCCCGACGACGCCGAGCGCCTCGACGCGGTCTGGGAGGAGGAGCCGGTGACCTTCGGCCCGTCCTCGCCCGGCTTCAACGAGCGGCCCTGCGCCCGGATGGCGCGCACGGTGGCCGAGATGGATCCGACCACGGGCCGCGCGGTCTGAACCCCGCGGCGCCCGGCACATGACACGACGGAGCCCCGTCCCATGCCCACCTATCTCCACGAAGCCTTCTTCGGCTGGTATCCCTATCTCTGCCTCGCCGTCTTCCTGATCGGCAGCTTCCTGCGCTTCGAGCGCGAGCAGTACACGTGGCGCTCGGGCTCCAGCCAGCTCCTGCGCAAGCGCCAGCTGATGTGGGGCTCGATCCTGTTCCATGTCGGCATCCTGTTTCTGTTCTTCGGCCACCTGGTCGGCCTGCTGACGCCGCACTGGGTCTACGAGTCCTTCATCGGCGCCGGGCAGAAGCAGGTCTTCGCCATCGTCTCGGGCGGGCTGGCGGGGCTCGTCTGCTTCGTCGGGCTGACGATGCTGCTGCACCGCCGGCTGTTCGACGCCCGGGTGCGGGTGACGACCACCTTCGCCGACATGGCGATCCTGGTGATCCTGTGGGTCCAGCTCGTCCTCGGCCTGCTGACCCTGCCATTCTCGCTCCAGCACACCGACGGCGCGGTCATGCTGCGCCTGGCGGAGTGGTCGCAGCGCATCGTCACCGGCCGTCAGGACGCCGCCGACCTGCTGCTGGGCATCGCCTGGCCCTATCAGGTCCACATCATCCTGGGCCTGACGATCTTCCTGATCTTCCCGTTCTCGCGGCTGGTGCACATCTGGTCGGCGCCGGTCTGGTTCCTCGGCCGGCGCGGCTACCAGATCGTGCGCACCCGCGATACCGGCCGCCGCGCCGCGCCCGCGCGTCCGGGCCGGATCGGCTGATGGCCGCGTCGATCGAACAAGGGAGGAGACCATGACGATCGAGGTCAACGGCGTGGCGATCCCGGATCGGGACGTCGCCGCCGAGGTCCAGAACCACCCGGCCGAGGATTTCGGCGAGGCGGAGTCGGCGGCGGTGCGCGCCCTGGTGGTCCGCGAGCTGCTGGTCCAGGAGGCCGACCGTCTGGGAATCGAGGCCGAGCCCGCGGATCTGGGCGACGGCCGGTGGGAGACCGGGACCGACGCCCGGATCCGGGTCCTTCTCGAGCGCGAGGTGACGACGCCCGAGGCCGACGAGGCGGCGTGCCGGCGCTACTACGACAACAACCCGGCGCGGTTCACCAGCCCGACGCTCTACGAGGCGGCGCACATCTTCTTCCCCGCCGAACCGCAGGATGCCGAGGCGACCGCCACGGCCACCGCTTCGGCCGAGCGGGCGATCGCGACGCTGCAGGCCGACCCGGGCGCCTTCGCCCGGCTGGCGGGGGAGCTCTCGGCCTGCTCCTCGGCCAAGGAAGGGGGGCGGCTGGGCCAGGTCTCGCGCGGCCAGACCCTGCCGGAGTTCGAGACCTTCCTGGACGCGCTTGAGCCGGGGCAGATCTGCCCCGTGCCGGTCAAGACGCGCTACGGCGTGCATGTCGTGCGCCTCGACCACCGGGCCGAGGGCTCGCTGCTGCCGTTCGAGGCGGTGCGCGGGCGCATCGCCGAGTATCTGGCCGAGCGCGCCTGGCGCCGGGCGGTGGCGCAATACGTCTCCATCCTCGCCGGGCGGGCGGAGATCGCCGGCGCCGATATCGGCGGCGCGACCAGCCCACTGGTCCAGTGACGGCCCGTGTCGGAACGCCTGGAGCGGGGAGGGCGCGATGACCCTGATGCTGGGCGACGTGATCGCCCGCCTGCGCGACGGCGAGGAGGTGGCGACCCTGCTCGCCACGCTCGATGCCCGCACGATCGACGCGCTCGCCCGCCGGGCGGAGGCCGAGGGCGTCGGCCTGCCGGTCTCCGCGGTTCGCGCGGTCGACCGGTTCTGCCACGCCGCGCCGGAGGACGCCTGGACCGGGCTGATCGGCGCGATGCACGCCGCGGAGCTGCCCGGGCGGGCGGCGCTGCGCTTCATGGTGCGCTGGGATCTCGACGCCGAGGCCGCGTGATCGGCCGCGGCCGGGGCGCCGGCGCACGAGTCCGCCAAGGGGAGGGACCGGCATGGCCGGCAATCCGTTGACGATCCACTGGCGCGGCGAAGGTTCGCTCGCCGCCGTGTTCTGGGGCTGGGGCGTGGTCGTGAGCACGATCGTCACCGCCGCCTTCGTCGCGCTGACGGCGGCCGGCGGCGTCGCCTTCGCGGCGGGCCAGCTCCTGCTCCTCGCCTTCGTGCCCTATACGGTGTGGATCCTCGTCTCCGTCTGGCGCTCGGCGGAGCGCGCGGGCACCGGCTGGCGGGCCGTGGCGGCGCGCTGGCTGACCGTCGCCTGGGCGATCAACGCCTTCTTCCTGATCGTCTTCGTCGAGCTCGACATCGCGCTTGCCTGAGGCCGCCGGGCCGCCGGGAGCGCTTGACGCCGCCGCCCGCCGGCTCGACAGTCGCCGCCTCGCCCGGAGACCGGGCGCACCAAGACGGGAACGGGGGAGAGCGACCATGGCGAAGCTGGGCGTGCATGCGCTTGTCTGGGTGGGCGGCTGGAGCGAGGCCGAGGCGACCGCGGCGATCGAGAACACGGCCGATCTCGGCTACGACTTCCTGGAGATTCCGCTGCTCGACCCCTGGGGCGTCGACCCGGCCTTCACCCGCGCCCGGCTCGACCAGGCGAAGCTGGGCGCGACCTGCTCGCTAGGCCTGTCGCCGGAAAGCGATATCTCCTCCGAGGACCCGGACACCGTGGCGCGCGGCGAGGCGCTGCTCGACCAGGCGCTGAAGGTGACGCGCGACATCGGCGGCACGCATCTGTGCGGCGTCATCCACTCCGCGATGATGAAATACATGGCCCCGGCGACCGAACGGGGGCGGGACAACTCCATCGCCGTGCTGTCGCGCCTGGCGGACAAGGCGAAGGCGGCCAGCATCGTCGTCGGGCTGGAGGCGGTCAACCGCTACGAATCCAACCTGGTCAACACCGCCGGCCAGGCGGTCGCGATGATCGAGGCGATTGGCGCCGACAACGTCGTCGCCCATCTCGACAGCTATCACATGAATATCGAGGAGGGGCACGTCGCCGGCGCGATCCGCAAGGCCGGCCGGCTTGTCGGCTACTACCACGTGGGCGAGAGCCATCGGGGCTATCTCGGCACCGGGACGATCGACTTCGACGCCGCCTTCCGGGCGCTGGCGGAGATCGGCTTCGACGGGCCGATCGCCTTCGAATCCTTCTCCTCGGCCGTGGTCGACCCGAAGCTGTCCAACATGCTGGGCGTCTGGCGCAACCTGTGGTCGGACAGCCGCGACCTGGCCGCCCACGCCAAGGCCTATATGGAAACCCATCTGGCCTCGGCCCGCCACGCCACGGCGTGAGGCCCGGTCGTACCGCCGCGCCGCCGGCCGCTCAGGAGGGCGGCGGCGGCGGTGGCGGGGCCGGTGCGGGTGACAAGGTCGACAGCGGGGCGTCGCCGCCGGCCGCGCCGTCCCCCTCTCCGAAATGGGCGGCGAGGTAGTCGAGCACCGTCGCCTCCAGATCCGGCGGCAATTCGCCCATGCCCTGCTCGGCGACCATCCAGTCGAGGGTGTGCTCCCAGCGGGTCCGGCTCATGCCCTGCTGGGTGACGAGGCGCAGCGAGTGGCAGGCCCCGCACAGCGCCTGGACGACGGGCCGGCCCTCGCCCTCCGGCAGGGCCTCGGCCGGCTCCTGGGCCGCGGCCAGCGGCGCGACGGCAAGGGCGGCCAGGACAGCGGCGAGGGGGGCGCCGTAGCGACGCCCCCGCGATCCCCGCTGCCTCATGTCGGCACCCGCACCGCGATGCGGTGCATGGAGTTGTTCAGATAGCCCTTCGGGTTCCAGGCGATCGTGAAGGGTTGCGCGCGGCCCCGGTCGTCGGTCGCGCGGGCCCAGATCTCGTAATAGCCGTGATCCGGGAACTCGATCTCCGCGCGCCAGCGCTGCCAGGAATAGCGGTTGGGCGGGGCGTGCAACTCGGCCGGGCGCCAGGTGGCGCCGAAGTCGATCGAGACGTCCATCGCCGCCACCGTCTCGTCGCCGGCCCAGGCGTGGCCGCGAACCTCCAGCGTGCGGTGGTCGGTCGGCAGGACATGGCCGCTGGCGGGCCAGGTGATCAGCGACTTCACCGGCATGGATTCGATGATCCGGAAGGCTGACTCCGGCACTTCCTCGCCCGGCGCGACCGGGTAGCGCGGCACGCGGTAGCTCGTGCCGGTCATCTTCGTGCCGTCATGGACCGTGTCGCGCAGCTCGATCCGCGTCAGCCACTTCTGCGAGGTCGAGCCGGGCCAGCCGGGCGAGACGAGGCGCAGCGGCGCGCCGTTCATCGGGTGGATCGGCCCGCCGTTCTGGCCGAAGGCGACCAGCGTCTCCGGGTCCATCGCCTTCCAGATCGGGATGCCCCGGGAAATCGGGCTCTTCTCCGGATCGCCGGAGAGATGGGTGTCCGCGCCGTGATGGCCGGTATAGATCGCGTCGGCCACGACCCCGGCCGCCGCCAGCACGTCGCGCAGCCGCACGCCCGTCCATTCGGAGTTCGCGATCGCGCCCAGCGTCCACTGGTTGCCGCTGGCCGGCGGGTTGAAGGCCCCACGCCCGTTGCCGCCGCATTCGATCTGGAGACGCCGCGTGACGACCTCGAAGCGCTCGCGCATCTCCGCGATCGTCAGCGTCAGCGGGCGGTCGACCAGGCCGTCGATCGTCAGGGTCCAGCTCTCCGCGTCGACCGCGTCGGGCGGCAGGCCGTTGTTGCGGATGAAGTGGCGCGCCGTCGGCGTGACCTCGTCGTCGAGCAGCGTCGGCGGTGTCTCGGCGTTGAGCGGCCGGTCGTTGAGCAGCGTCAGCCCGTCCTTGCCCTCGATCGCGAAGGCCGACGTCTCCTCGGCGAGCGCGGCCGGGATAAGGCCGGACGGCATGTTTCGATGGAACGGGATCGTCGCTCCGACGACCGCGCCCATGGCCGCGAGGCCCGCCCCCTTGAGGAAGCCGCGCCGATCGGCGTGGGCGACACGGCCGAAGACCAGGGCATCGGCGCGTTCCGGATCTTCCTGATAGAGCTCGCAAAGCCCTCGTTCGCGACGATTTCGCGTCATGACCGCTCCTCCCATGGTTCGGGCCCTTCCATCGGGCCCCTGTTCTCTTTGTCGTTCTTATATGAGAACTGTCTAATTGAGGATACCCGAGCCTTCGTTCGTGTCAACGCTCGGCCGGCGTCGGTCGGCGCGCCATGGCCCGCGCATCCCGCCCCAGCCGCCAATCGGGGCGAACCGTCCGGCGGACTTCCTGCGGACTTCGCGACAATCGCAAATGGCCGATCTAATTAATAATCAAACATGATCAGTTTATAGCTTCTTTCGACTTGTCTAATCAATCCGCCTGCGATGAACTGTTATCAGCCGCAATGAAAAAACTGCGTCCCTACAACAAGAATATTGCGCGGAGGTTCGCGAAGCCGGGCCGAACGAACAGGAGGGAGACGAGGACGATGACCTTACGGCGCATCACGAGCGGCCTCGTGGCCGCTGCCGCGCTGGCGCTGGCCGGCGCGACCGCACAGGCCCAGGAGACCACGATCACCGTGGCCGAGGCCGACACCATCACGGGCGAGAACCTGGTCGAGCTCGTCGCCTTCGAGCGCGCCGCCGAGCGCGGCGTTACCGTCGAGACGATCTCGCTGAAGTCCGACGACGTGGTCTTCCAGGCCGTGCTCAACGGCCAGGCGGATATCGGCATCGGCGCCGCCTATCAGGCGATCCAGACGCTGGAAGCCCCGATCCGGCACTTCTACCAGCTCCGCCGGCTCGCCTACTTCCCGGTGGTCGATTCCACCAAGTACGACAACTGGGCGGATCTCGACGGCGAGGTCATGGCCGTGCACTCGCGCGGCTCGGGCACCGAGGCGATGGCCCGCTACATGGAGAAGGTGCACGGCATCTCCTACAGCCAGCTCAGCTACGTGCCGGGCTCGGAGGTGCGCGCGGTCGCCATGCGCCGCGGCACCATGTCGGCGAGCTTCCTCGACCTGACGAACTCGCGCCTGCTGACCGAGGAGGAGCCGGACCGCTTCAAGATCCTGGCGACCGGCGACGAGACGGCGAGCGATTCCATCCTCTACGGGCGCAACGACTTCCTCGACGAGAATACCGAGGCGGTGCAGATCGTGCTCGAGGAGCTCCTGGTCTCCGCCCGCGAGATCATGGAGGACCCGTCCCGCGCGGCCGAGCTGCGCGAGGAAATGGGCCTGCTGCCCGACTTGCCGGAGGAGATGGTCGAGGAGATCACGCCCTACTTCCAGGTCGCCAAGCAGGCCGGGCTGTTCCCGACCAATGGCGGCGGCGAGCAGGCGGCACGCGCCGACATCTCCTTCTTCACCGATTCCGGCACGCTCGAGGGCTCGCCGGACACGATCGATGTCGAGAATTTCTGGCGCTTCGACATCCTCGAGGCGGCCCGCGAGGCCGTCGCCGAGTAGGACCGGGTGGCGGCCGGCCCTCGGGTCGGCCGCCCTCTCCGCCCCGGGAACCCCAGGACGGGATCGAGCATGACCAGCGCCCAGGCGCATGACGGCGAGACGGCCTCGACGAGCGCCGCCCCGGCCGCCGCCCCCTCCGTTGCTCAACCCGAGGAGGGCCGCTCCGGCGTGCCCGTCATCGTCTGGCGGCTGGCGTCCTTCGCCCTGTTCTTCGCGGTCTGGGAGGTGATGGGGCGCATCCCCTTCAGCCTCGCCCTGCCGCCGGCCTCCGACGTCTTCGCCGCGCTCGCGGTCATGATCGTCGACGGCGAGCTGGCCCGCGCCTACGGCTCGACCGTCCCGCCGCTGCTGGTCGGCGTGGCGATCACCATCGTGGGCGGTGTGCTGACCGGGCTGCTGATGGGCCTGTCGCGGCTGTTCGAATGGTTCGTCCTGCCGATCATGGTGATCCTGCAGACCGCGCCGGTCGCGGCGATCATCCCGCTGCTGACCTATTTCTACGGCATCGACGCGCGGGCCAAGATCCTGGCGGTGATCATCCTCGGCATGCCGCTGGTCACGCTCAACAGCTACAAGGGCATCCGCGGGACGAGCCCGTCGCTGCTCGACATGTCGCGCAGCTTCCTGGGCTCGCGGATGCAGACGGTGGCCTTCGTCATCCTGCCCTCGGCGAGCCCGATGATCTTCGCCGGGCTGCGGCTCGGCGTGTCGGGCGCGTTTATCGGCATCGTGCTGGCCGAGCTGCTGATCACGCCGACGGGCATCGGCGACACGATCACCTACAACCGCGGCATTGCCCGCTACGACAAGATGTTCGCGGCCATCGTCTCGATCATCGTGATCGCGGCGGTGACGCTGGCGCTGCTCCAGTCGCTCGAGCGACGGCTGTTCCGTCCCGAGCAGAAGGCGGCCTGAGCGATGCCCGCCGGCCCCGCCGCCTCACCCCTGTCGACGGAGACGCCGATGTCGGAACAGACCACGGCCCCCGCCACCTCGAGCGCGACCGGCCCGGCCGCCGGCGGCGCGCCCGCCGCGCGGGTGCGCGACATCGCCATGTGGTACCCGGGCGGCGTACACGCGCTCGACGGCATCGACCTCGACTTCCCGACAGGCAAGCTGACCGCGCTGCTGGGCCCCTCGGGCTGCGGCAAGACCACGCTGCTCAAGATCGTCGCCGGGTTGATCCCGCCGTCGGGCGGCACGGTCGAGGCCGGCGGGGCGACGGTCTCCGCGCCCGGGCCTGATCGCGCGCTGGTGTTCCAGGACTTCGCGCTGCTGCCCTGGGCGACGGTGCTCGACAACGTCGCCTTCGGCCTGCGTCTGCGCGGGGTCGGCCGGGCGGAGCGCGAGGCGACGGCCCGGCACTACATCGACGAGGTCGGCCTGGGCGGTTTCGAGTCCAAGTTCCCGCACCAGCTCTCCGGCGGCATGCGCCAGCGCGCCGGCCTCGCCCGGGCGCTGGCGGTCAATGCCGAGATCCTGCTGATGGACGAGCCTTTCTCGGCCGTCGACGAGCAGATGCGCCGCAAGCTGCAAGAGGATCTGCTCTCGCTCCTGCAGATCGAGAAGAAGACGGTGATCTTCGTCACGCATTCGATCGAGGAGGCGGTCTACCTGGCCGACCAGATCGTCATCCTGTCGCGCCGGCCGGGGCGGGTCTCCAAGATCGTCGAGCCCGACCTGCAGCGCGACGGCCCGATCGAGAACATCCGCAAGGACTCCCGGTACGTCGAGATGGTCGACGACATCTGGGACGGCCTCAAGCAGTTCGTGGAATGACCGCGATGGGCCGCCTGCGTCTGCCGTCGCCCTATTTCTCGCTGATCGTCTGGGGCCTGATGTGGGAGATCGTCGGGCGCAGCGGGGCGGTCGACCTGATCCCGCCGCTGACCGACATCGCCGGCGCCATGGTCGAGCTGACACGGCTCGGCTCCTTCTGGGAGGCGCTGGTCGTCACGGGCAAGGGCTTCGCCCTCGGCCTCGGGCTCGCGGTGATCGTCGGCGTGCCGATCGGCGTGCTGATGGGGCTGCGCCGGACGGCCGACCGGCTGCTCTCCATCTGGGTCGACATCTTCATCAGCGCGCCGCTCACCGCCCTCGTGCCGGCGCTGATGCCATTGCTGGGCATCGGCCAGGCGACGATCGTGGCGACGGTGTTCCTGTTCTCGGTCTGGGTGATCATCATCGACTCCCAGGCGGGCATTCAGCAGGTCAACCGCTCGCTTGTGGAGATGGGCCTGGTCTTCGGCGCCGACCGGCGCCAGCTCCTTTATCGCGTCATCCTGCCCGCCGCGCTGCCGGAGATCGCCACCGGCCTGCGCATGGGCGTCATCCGCGGCATCAAGGGCGTGATCATCGGCCAGGTGATCATCGCGCTGATCGGGTTCGGCGGGCTCTTCGAACTCTACCTCCAGGGCTTCCTGATGGAACGGTTCTGGGCGCTCGTCTTCGTCATCTTCGGCCTGGCCTTCGTGCTCATCGGCCTGGTCGAGCGCCTTGAGAAGAGGATCGAGTTCTATGCCGCCACCCGCTGAGCGCCTGCTGATCACCGGCGGCCGGATCCTCGATCCCGGCGCGGACGACCCGCATGCCCCGGCGGTCGCGGACATCCTGGTCGAGGACGGGGTGATCGCCGCGGTGGGCGAGGGGGCCGCGGCCCGGGCCGAGGCGGGGGAAGGGCCGCCGCCGCGCCGGATCGACGCGCGCGACCGGCTGGTTCTGCCGGGCTTCGTCAACGCGCACTACCACTCCCACGACGTGCTGGCGAAGGGCACGATGGAGGAGGAGCCGCTGGAGACCTGGCGCCTGCTCGCCCTGCCGCCGCAATACCCGCCGCGCAGCCGCGAGGAGATCGAGGTCCGCACGCTTCTGGGCGCGCTGGAATGCCTGCGCTCGGGCATGACCACGATCCAGGACATGGTCACGCTCTACCCCTTCGACCCCGAGCACCTGGACGCGGTCGTCGCCGCCTACGAGGCGATCGGCATCCGCGCCGTGGTCGCCCTGCAATACGCCGACCGGCGCGGCATCGGCACGATCCCGTTCTGGTCCGAGGTCTTTCCCAAGGAGCTGCACGGCAGCCTGTCCACCGCCGCCGAGCCGGACCGGAAGATCGACCAGCTCGCCTATTTCGAGGACAGGTTCCTGAAGGCGGGCCCGCGCGGCGGGCGGCTGAGCTGGGCGCTCGGCCCCTCGGCGCCGGAGCGCTGCACCACCGCCCTGATCGAGCGGACCCGCGACCTGGCCGAACGCTACGACCTGCCGGTCTTCACCCATTTCTACGAATCCAAGGGCATGGCGCTGCAGGCCCGCCTGGAATGCCCGGCGCACGGCGGCTCGCTGGTCCGCCGGCTGGGTGAGGAGGGGCTGCTGGGCCCGCGCCTCAACCTGGCGCACAGCGTCTGGCTGCTGCCCGACGAGATAGAGCTGCTGGCGCAGACCGGCACCAACGTCGTCCTCAACCCCTTGAGCAACCTCAAGCTCAAGAGCGGCATCGCGCCGGTGCGCCAGCTCGAGGAGGCGGGCGTGTCCTTCGGCATGGGCTGCGACAACTGCTCGTGCAGCGACGCCCAGAACATGTTCCAGGCGATGAAGACCATGGCCATGGTCACCGCGATCGCCGATCCGGAGCCGGGGCCGGGCCAGGCGGTGCCGATGTTCCACGCGGCGACGGCGGGCGGGGCGCGCTGCCTCGGCCGGGGCCACGACCTGGGCCGGATCGCGCCCGGCTATCGCGCCGACCTGACGCTGGTCGACCTGACCGACCCGTCCTTCGTGCCGCTCAACAGCGCGGTGCGCCAGCTCGTCTATACCGAGTCCGGGCGCGGCGTGCGCACGGTCATCGTCGACGGCAAGGTGGTGATGGAGGACGGCCGCTCGACGATGATCGACGAGGCCGCCCTGCTCGAGCGGGTCGAGGCGGTGATGCCCCGCTTCCGCGCCGACTTCGCCGAAATCCGGGCCCGGGTCGACGGCCTGGCGCCCTATCTGGCCGAGGCCCATCGCCGGATCTGGGCCGAGGATGTGGGCACCGACCGGCTGTTCCACGAGCCCGCCATGCCAGGCACCACGGCGCCGGCGGCCGGGGTGCGATGAAGCCGCCGCCGCTCGACTATCGGCGGGCGGGCACGGTCGAGGAGGCGGTGGCGCTCCTGGCCGAGCACGGCGACGACGCCCGCCTGATCGCCGGCGGGCAGAGCCTGATGCCGCTGCTCGCCATGCGCCTGGCCGCGCCGGAGCTGCTGGTCGACATCGACCGGATCGACGGCCTGGACTCGGTGGCGGAGAGCGACGGCCGGGTGACGCTCGGCCCGCTGATCCGGCACTGCCGCATGGTGGGCGACCCGGCAATCGCGCGCGCGGCGCCGCTGTTCGCCCGGGCCGGGCCGCTGGTCGCGCATCCGGGCATCCGCAATCGCGGCACGCTGGGCGGCGCGCTGGCGCTGGGCGACCCGGCGGCGGAGTTTCCGGCCTGCGCGCTGGCCGCCGGCGCGGTGATGCACCTGGCCTCGTCCGGCGGGCGGCGGTCGGTGCCGGCCGAGGCCTTCTTCCACGGGCCGATGGAGACCGCGATCGCGCCGGAGGAGATGCTGGTCGCGGTCGAACTCCCGGCACCCCGCCCCGAGGACCGGTTCGCGGTGCGCGAGGTGGCGCGGCGCCATGGCGACTACGCGCTGGCCGGCGTGGCGGCCCGGGCGCGGGTCGCCGGCGGCCGGCTGTCGGACCTGCGGCTCGCCTTCTTCGGCGTTGCCGACCGCCCGGTGCCGGCGCCCGCCGCCGCCGCGATCCTGGTGGCGGCGCCCGGCGATCCCGAGGCCCTGCGCGCGGCCGGCGAGGCGTTGGCGGAGGAGATCGACTTCGCCGGCGGCGCCCAGGCGAGCGCGGCCCTGCGCCGGCATCTGGCGCGGGTCGTTCTGGCCCGCGCCGTGGCCGACCTGCTCGACGCCGGCCCCGGCGAGGCGGCGGGCCGGGCGGCATGACCGGGACCGTCGCCGTCACCGCCACCATCAACGGCCGGTCCGTGCGCGCCGAGGTTCCCGCGCGGCTGACGCTGGCCGATTTCCTGCGCGAGCGGCTGGCCCTGACCGGCACGCATCTGGGGTGCGAGCACGGAGTCTGCGGGGCCTGCACGGTCGTCGTCGATGGCCGGGCAGTGCGCGCCTGCCTGATGCTCGCTGCGCGCATCGACGGCGCGGTGGTGGAGACGATCGAGGGCGCGTCGGACAGCGGCCGGCTCGCCGCGCTGCAGGACGCGTTCCGCACGCGCGGTGCCCTGCAATGCGGCTTCTGCACCGCCGGCCTGCTGCTGACCGCGGCCGAGCTGTTGGCCGAGGACCCGGCGCCGACGCGTGAGGCGGTGCGCGCCGGGCTGTCGGGCAACTACTGCCGATGCACCGGCTACGAGGCGATCGTCGACGCGGTGCTCGCCGCGGCGGGGACCGGGGATGGCTGAGGCCGGCGGCTCGCTGCCGGGCTACCGCGCGCGTCGGCTGCTGGCCGGGCGCGGGCGGTATGTCGGCGACATGGCCGTGCCCGGCATGCTGCACGCCGCCTTCCTGCGCAGCCCCCACGCCCATGCCGCCATCCGGGCGATCGACACCGCCGAGGCCGCGGCCATGCCCGGTGTCGCGGCGGTCTACACCGCCGCCGACCTGGCGCCGGTCTGCGCGCCCTGGCGCGGGGTCCACGCCCTCTTCCCCGACCTGAAGGCCGCCTGGCAGACCGCGCTCGCCGCCGACACGGCGCGGTTTGTCGGCGAGCCCGTCGCGATCGTCCTGGCCGAGAGCCGGGCCGAGGCCGAGGACGCCGTCGAGGCGATCGCGGTCGATTTCGACCCGCTGCCCGCCCGGGTCGACCCGGTGGCCGCGCGCGACGGCCAAGGCCCGCCGATCCATGGGGACTTCGGCACTGACATCGCCTTCACCGCGACCGTGGACACCGGCGATACCGACACCGCGTTCGCCGAAGCCGCCCACGTCGCCGAGGCCGAGTTCCGCTTCGCCCGGCACACCGGCGTGCCCCTGGAGCCGCGCGGCCTGCTCGCCGAATTCGAGCCGACCGAGCGGCGGCTGACGGTACATATCTCGCATCAGTGCCCTGCCCAGATGCAGGACGCCTATGCCCGCCTGCTGGGGCTTGAGGAGCACCGGGTGCGCATGGTCGCGCCGGATGTCGGCGGCGCCTTCGGCATCAAGCAGCAGCTTCACGCCGACGAGATCGCCACCGCCGCCGCGGCGATCCTCGTCGGCCGGCCGGTGCGCTTCCTGGCCGACCGGCTCGAATCCTTCCTGGCCGACATCCAGGCGCGCGAGCATGTCGTGCGGGGTCGGCTGGCGCTCGACGCCGGCGGTCGCATCCTCGCCTTCGACATCGACGACCTGTTCGCCATCGGCCCCTATTCCCAGTATCCGAGGACGAGCCTGGGCGAGGGGCGGGCGCTCCTGTCCCTGGTCGGCGCGCCCTACGCCTTCGCCGCGGTGCGCGCGCGCACGACCGTCGTCCACCAGACCAAGGGCATGGCGGGCCATTACCGCGGCGTCGGCCACCCGATCGCCTGCGCGGTGACGGAAGGGCTGATGGATGCCGGCGCGCGCGGCGCCGGGCTCGACCCGCTCGCCCTTCGCCGGCGTAACCTGATCGGCGAGGCCGCCTTTCCCTACCGGACCCCGACCGGCGTGCGCTACGAGCGGCTGCGTCTGGGCGCGGTCATGGACGCGCTGGAGGCGGGGGTGGACCTCGACGCGCTGACGGCCGAACGCGAGGCGGCGCGGGCGCAAGGCCGGCTGTTCGGCGTCGGCCTCGCGGTCTTCGTCGAGATGACCGCGCGCGGGCCGACCTTCTACGGCGACGGGGAGGTGGCGGTCAGCACGCGCGACGGCTGCGTGGTCAAACTGGAGCCCTCGGGCGTCGTGCGCTGTCAGTCGAGCGTCACCGAGCAGGGCCAGGGCGCGGAGACCGGCGTCTGGCAGGTCGTCGCCGAGACCCTGGGCGTGTCGCCCGAGGCCGTCGACATGACCACCGGCGACAGCGCCGTGTGCTACCACGGCGGCGGGACCTGGGCCTCGCGGTCGATGGCGATCGGCGGCCGCGCGGCGCGCGAGGCGGCGGCGGCGCTGAAGGCGGAGATCCTGGCGCTCGCCGCCGCGCTGCTGCAGAACGATCCCGACGCGCTCGACCTCGTCGACGGCGTGATCGTCGCGCGCGCGGGCGGGGCGGGGCGGATGAGCCTGGGCGAGCTCGCCGCCATCGCCCATTTCCGCCCGCACCTGCTGCCCGGCGGCCATCAGCCCCGCCTGATCGCGGCGGCGAGCTACGGCCCGACGGACGCGCCGTTCCGCGCCGGATGCGGCGTCCAGCTCTCGGTCGTCGAGATCGAGGCGGAGACGGGCCTCGTCCGTCCGCTCAGCCATGCGGTCGCCCATGACTGCGGGCCGATCGTCAACACCCGCGCGGTCGAGGAGCAGCTGCGCGGCGGCATCGTCCAGGGCATCGGCGCGGCGCTCTACGAGGAGCTGCACTACGACGCCGATGGCCAGCTCCTCAACGGCAGCTTGGCGGACTACCTGGTGCCCATGGCAGGCGAGATGCCGGACATCGCGATCCTCCACGTCCCGCCCGACCCGTCGGCCGGCGACGACGCCATGGCCGGGGTCGGCGAAGCCGGCACCGCCGGCGCCCCGGCTGCGCTGCTCAACGCCGTCAACGACGCCCTGGCGCCACGGGCCGCATCCCTGTTCGAGCTGCCGATGACGCCCGAACGCGTGCTGCGCGCCCTGGGCGTGCTGTAGCGCCCGTCGGGTTCGCTTTGCCCGGCCGGCCCACGGCGCCGTCAAGGATGGTGGGTCTGGAGAGTGGGGCACTCCCGACGGTTCTCGGTTGATCGAGCAACGACGCGCCACAAGGCGACAAGACATCCCGAGGGCAATTCGTCTGGGCCAGAAAAATCGTCATTCCCGCGTAAGCGGGGATCCAATCGTCATCGCCCTTTTTCACCGAAAGCTGAAATGCTCAAGGCCGAACCAACTTGGATCCCCGCGTTCGCGGGGATGACGACATGAGAATGGCGTAGGCGGGCACTTCGTCGGTCCGTCGAGCGCCGCCGATCCCGAAGACTCCGCCGGTCAGGCGCGGATGTCGACGCGGGTTTCCTGCCATTCGTCGTGGGTCAGGCCGTTGCCGGCGGCGTCGAAGTAGGTGAAGGTCTCGCGGTCCTCGTTGACGGCGACGAGCTTTTCGCCGCCCCAGCTGACGGTGAAGGCGCCGAGGCGGGAGTTCTCGCCGTCGAGGGTGTAGGTGTCGCCGGAGACCTCGAGCGACTTCTCCAGCCGGGCGCTGTAGATATACGCCTCCATCCGCCCGGCTTCGGCCCAATCTCTGTTACGAGAAACGCGGCGCGCAGCCTCTTCTTCGCCCAGCGCCTCCCTCATCAGCGCCTGAGCCTCTGGCTGCTGCGTTCTCGCGTCGGATTCGACCCGCCGCACCGCGCTCCTGATTCCGCTGGCCATGCGCAGGGCGAACTCCATGGCCTCGGCGCGGGAGGAGAAGTGGTCGGCCCCGAAGGCGCCGGCGCGGGCCTTGTGATAGGTGTTGCGCAGGCTGTCGGTGGCGCGCTGGCGAAAGCCGTGCTCCTCCTTGAAGGCGCGCATCTTTGCCTCGTGCTCGGCCTGCCGGGCGTCCAGCCGGGCTTGTCGGGCGTCGCGTTGCGCGAGAAGCTCGCGATTGGTCAGCCCGCCATTGGCCTCCGGTCCGGGCTTCGGGCCTTGCGACCCGTCGCCCTGTCTCGCCGCTGTGCGGGCCGTGGCCGCGCCCGTGTCGCCGGCCCGCGCCGCCGTACCGGATGCCGACTGCAGCCCCTGGATCGCCTGCGGCTTGACGCCGAAGAGCATCAGCGTCCGCGCGGTCAGCGTGCTGTTGATGTGCATGGCGTCCTCGCTCTCGCCCGCGCGGCCGTCCCGTAGGGCCGCGCCACGATCATCCCTATCCCGAAATCGTTAAGCGTTCGTAAAGACTTTGAAAGTTCGTTTTGTAAAGAATAGAAATCACGGCAAAAAATCTGACTCATCGCTTTCGCTCCGAGAAATTGGAAAGAAATTATGTCAATCCAGGAGGCAATTGCTCTGACGCCGATATCCGGGATTTTTTGATCTCGAATACCAGAGTTGTCGACACGGTGATCGACACCGACGGGACCTCGATCCTGCTCGGCGACATCGCGCCCTCCACCTTCGATTCGGGCGACTTCTTCTTCTGACCCCGTGCCGGGCCGGCGGGCCGCCGGCCCGGATCGTAGGTCCGTCGAGCGCCAGCGAGCCCAGGTCGCCGGCGGTGGGCCGGGTCCGTGCCCGTCGGGCTCGCTTCGCTCGACCGACCTACGCCACCAGCTCCTGGAGCCGCGCGGCGTTCAGGGCGGCGTAGCCGGCCTCGTCGTTGTCGAGGAAGCAGAAGACGTCGCGGCCCTCGTCGCGCCATCTGCGGAAGGTCTCCGCCCAGCCGGCCAGGGTTTCCTCGTCGTAGGCGCCCTGATAGGCCGCGCCCGGCCCGTGGAGGCGGACATAGGCGAAGTCGGCCGTCGCCTCCACGGGCGACAGGTGCCCGGCCAGATGGCTGACGCACAGCGTGGCGCCGGCCTCGCGCAGCAGGGCGCGGACGGTGTCGGCGTACCAGCTCTCGTCGCGGAACTCGACGGCCGCGCGGCAGTCCGCCGGCAGGGCGTCGAGCAGGCCGGCCAGCCGGTCCGGGTTCGCCCGCCAGTTGGGCGGGAGCTGGAACAGCACCGGCCCCGCCTTGTCGCCCAGCACGGCGACGGTCTCCAGGAACCGGGCCACGCTCTCGGCCGGGTCCTTCAGCTTCTTCATGTGGGTGATGTAGCGGCTCGCCTTCAGGCAGAAGCGGAAGTCGTCCGGCGTGCCGTCGCGCCAGCCTTCCACCGTCGCCGCCGAGGGCAGGCTGTAGAAGGTGCCGTCGACCTCCACGGTGTGGAACCGCTCGGCGTAGCGCGCCAGCATGTCGCGCGGCTTCGTGCCCTCGGGATAGACCGGGCCGACCCAGTGCCGGTACTGCCAGCCCGAGGTGCCGATCCGGATCTCCGCCATCGCCGCGTCTCCGTTACCGGGGCGGCGGCCGCCGGTGTCACGGCCGCCAGGAGTGGAGCATCCTGCGGTAATTCTGGCGCTGATAGGCCGCCGGGTCCGGGCACCGGCGCAGGTTCATCGAGCCCTTCATCTGCCCGAGCGAGTCGTACTCGTGCTCGGCCAGCCAGCGCGCGAGCCCCGCGCGCAGGACCGAGAGGTGGTGCGGCCCGGCGCGCAGCAGGGCCGAGACCGTCTGCACCGCGTCGGCGCCGGACATCAGCGCCTTGACCGCGTCGTCGACCGTGTGCACCCCGCCGGTGACGGCGAGCGAGGTGCGCAGCCGCGCCGAGAGGATACCCAGCCAGGCGAGCCGCAGCGCCAGCTCCGACGGATCGGACAGGCGCAGCCGCGGCACCACCTCCAGCGCCTCGATGTCGATATCGGGCTGGAAGAAGCGGTTGAAAAGGACCAGCCCGTCGATCCCCGCCGCCTCCAGCCGCCCGGCCAGGTGCGCCAGGGAGGAGAAGTACGGCGAGAGCTTGACCGCCACCGGGATCGTCACGGCCCGGCGGACATGGGCCGCCGCCGCCACGACCCGGTCCTCGACCGCCGACCCCGGCTCCTCCGGGTCGGTGGCGACGAAGTAGATGTTGAGCTCCAGCGCGTCGGCCCCGGCCGCCTCGATCGCCCGGGCGTGCTCCAGCCAGCCGGCGTCCGTCGTGCCGTTGAGCGAGGCGATGACCGGCACGTCGACGGCGGCCTTGGCCGCGGCGATGCGCTCGACGTGGCGCTCGGCGACGGTCGCCATGCCCGGCGGCTCGGGCAGGTAGGTCAGCGCCTCGCCGAAGCTCTCCGAGGGGAAGTCGAACGCCGCGGCGGTGGCGAGCTGCTCCTCGCGCACCTCCTCCTCGAACAGCGAGGGCAGGACGACCGCCGCGGCGCCCGCGTCGGCCAGACGCTTGACGCCCTCGGTCGTCTCCGACAGCGGGCTGGCGCCGGCGACGAAGGGATGGGGCAGGGCGAGCCCGCAATAGCGTGTCGAGAGGTCCATGATCCGCCGCTCCCCGTCAATCCGCCGCCGGGGCGGTCGCGTCGTCGGCCGGCGCCTCGGAGAAGCCGGCCATGTAGCTGTAGAGGTCCCAGCGCAGCCGGACATCCTCCTCCGCCGCCTTGAGCAGCATCTTCCAGCGCTCCGGGTCCTGGCGCTCGACCATGCGGTAGCGCGCCTCGTTGCGGGTGTAGTCCGAGAGCGGGATCCTCGGCGGGCCGCAGTCGAGCTGCAGCGGCTTCTGCCCGGCGGCGAGCCGGCGCGGGTCGAAGCGGAACAGCGGCCAGTGCCCGCTGTCGACGGCCGCCTTCTGCTGGTCGAGCCCGTGCGCCAGGTCGTAGCCGTGGGCGATGCACGGGCTGTAGGCGATGATCAGCGAGGGGCCGCGATAGCTCTCCGCCTCCTGGAAGGCCTTGACCGTCTGGGCGTCCTTGGCGCCGAAGGCGACGCGGGCGACGTAGACGTGCTCGTAGGCCATGGCGGCCATGCCCAGGTCCTTTTTCGGGATCGCCCGGCCGGCCATGGCGAACTTTGCCGCCGCGCCCAGGGGCGTCGCCTTGGACTGCTGGCCGCCGGTGTTGGAATAGACCTCGGTGTCGAGCACCAGCAGGTTCACGTCGCGGCCCAGGCCCAGCACGTGGTCGACGCCACCGAAGCCGATGTCGTAGGCCCAGCCGTCGCCGCCGACGATCCACACGCTCTTGCGCACCAGATAGTCCGCGACCGCGTCTAGCGCCCGGGCGCGCGGGTCGTCGATGCCGGCCAGCGCCGCGCGCAGGGCGGCTACCCGCTCGCGCTGGGCGGCGATGCCCGCCTCGTCGTGCTGGTCGACCGTCAGCAGGCCCGTGGCCAGGGCGTCGTCGAGCCGGTCGGCCAGCGCCAGCACCAGCGCCTGGGCGCTCTCCATCGCCTTGTCGACGGCCAGGCGCATGCCCAGCCCGAACTCGGCGTTGTCCTCGAACAGGCTGTTCGACCAGGCCGGGCCGCGGCCGTGGCGATCGGCGCGATAGGGCGTGGTCGGCAGGTTGCCGCCGTAGATCGAGGAGCAGCCGGTGGCGTTGGCCACGATGGCCCGGTCGCCGAAGAGCTGGGTCATCAGCTTGATGTACGGCGTCTCCCCGCAGCCCGAGCAGGCGCCGGAGAACTCGAACAGCGGCTCCAGGAGCTGGACGTGCTTGGCCGTCTGCGGAACGGCGGCGCGGTCGGCCTCCGGCAGGTCCAGGAAGAAGGCGAAGTTCTCGCGCTCCGGCGCGACCAGGTCGGCATGCGGCGCCATCTCCAGCGCCTTGTGCTTCGGGTCCGCCTTGTCCTTTGCCGGGCAGACCGCGACGCAGAGGGTGCAGCCGGTGCAGTCCTCCGGCGCGACCTGGACCATGTAGGCCGCCTCGCCGAACTCCTTGCCGCGATAGGGGACGTGCTTGAACGTCGCCGGCGCCTCGGCCAGCGCGGCCGGGTCGGCGACCTTCACCCGCACGGCGGCGTGCGGGCAGACCATCGCGCATTTGTTGCACTGGATGCACACGGCCGGATCCCAGACCGGGATCTCGGCGGCGATGTTGCGCTTCTCGAACTGCGCCGTGCCGGTCGGCCAGGTGCCGTCGGGCGGGAAGGCGCTGACCGGCAGCCCGTCGCCGTGGCCGGCCAGCATCGCCGCCGTGACGCGCTGGACGAAGTCGGGCGCGGTCTCCGGCACCGGCGGCGGGCGTCTGCGGGTGGCGCTCGGCGCCTTCGGGACCGCGACCCGGTAGAGGTGGTCGAGCGCGCGGTCCACCGCGGACCGGTTGCGGCGCACGATCTCCGGGCTCTTGCGGCCGTAGGTCTTCTCGATCGCCTCGCGGATGCGCCCGATCGCGACCTCCGGCGCGACGATGCGCGAGAGTTCGAAGAAGCAGGTCTGCATGATCGTGTTGATGCGCCGGCCGAGCCCCGCCTCCTTGGCCACGGCGGCGGCGTCGATGGTCCAGACTTTCAGGTCCTTGGCCAGGATCGCCTCCTGGACCTCCGTCGGCAGGGTGTCCCAGACGGCGTCGGCGGCGTGCGGGGCGTTGAGCAGCAGCGTCGCGCCCGGAGCCGCGTGGGCCAGGACGTCGTAGCGCTCGAGCAGCGCCATCTGGTGGCAGGCGACGAACTGCGCCTCGCCGATCAGGTAGGCCGAGCGGATCGGCCGCGGCGCGAAGCGCAGATGGCTGACCGTCACCGCCCCGGCCTTGCGCGAGTCGTAGACGAAGTAGCCCTGGGCGTGGCCGCCGGTGCGCGCGGTCTCCGCCGCGATGATCTTGATCGAGTTCTTGTTGGCGCCGACGGTGCCGTCGCTGCCCAGGCCGTAGAACACGGCGCGGTAGACGTCCTCCGGCTCGCCGCCGAAGGTCGCGTCGACGGGCAGGGACAGGCCGGTGACGTCGTCGGTGATCCCGACCGTGAAGCGGGCCGGCGGGCGCTCGGCGGCGAGCGCGTCGAACACCGCCTTGACCATGGGCGGGTCGAATTCCTTGCCCGACAGGCCGTAGCGCCCGCCGGTCACCCGCGGCATGGCGGCGAAGCGCGGCGCCTCGGCCGTGGCCATGTGCTCGGCGAGCGCGGCGGTGACGTCGAGGAACAGCGGCTCGCCGACCGCGCCCGGCTCCTTCGTGCGATCGAGCACGGCGATCCGGCGTGTCGTGGCCGGAAGCGCGGCGATCAGGTCCTCGGCGGGGAACGGGCGGTAGAGCCGGACCTTGAGGACGCCGACCTTTTCCCCGGCGGCGGTCAGCCGGTCGACCGTCTCGTGCGCGGTCTCGGCGCCCGAGCCCATCATGACGACCACCCGTTCGGCCTCGGGATCGCCGACATAGTCGACCAGGCCGTAGCGTCGGCCCGTCGCGTCGGCCAGCGCGTCCATCGCCGCGCGGACATGGCCGGGGCAGGCGTCGTGGAACGGGTTGGCCGCCTCGCGCGCCTGGAAGAAGGTGTCGGGGTTCTGGGCCGTGCCGCGCACCACCGGCCGGTCGGGCGTCAGCGCGCGGGCGCGATGGGCGGCGACGGCCTCGTCGTCGATCAAGGCGTGCAGGGTCTCGTCGTCGAGCGGTTCGAGCCGGGCGATCTCGTGGCTCGTGCGGAAGCCGTCGAAGAAGTGCAGAAAGGGAATGCGCGCGCGCAGGCTCGCGGCCTGGGCGATGGCGGCGAAGTCGTGGGCCTCCTGCACGGAACCGGAGGCGAGCATGGCGAAGCCGGTCTGCCGGCAGGCCATGACGTCGGAATGGTCGCCGAAGATCGACAGGGCGTGGGTCGCCACCGTGCGCGCCGCGACATGCATGACGAAGGGCGTCAGCTCGCCGGCGATCTTGTACATGTTCGGGATCATCAGCAGCAGGCCCTGGCTCGCCGTGAAGGTCGTCACCAGGGCGCCGGCCTGCAGCGCGCCGTGGCAGGCGCCGGCCGCCCCCGCCTCGGACTGCATCTCGACGATCTCGGGAATCCGGCCCCAGAGATTTTCCCGCCCGTGGGCCGACCAGTCGTCGGCGAGCTCGCCCATCGGCGAGGACGGGGTGATCGGGTAGAGCACCGCGATCTCGTTGAGCCGGTGGGCCACCATTGCGACCGCCTCGTTGCCGTCGACCGCGATCGTCCGGGTCGTGGCGGCGGACCGAGCGTCGGCGGGGGCGCCGTGATCGAGCGGGGCCATGGAAGTCCTCGGATGGAAACGGCCGGCACGCGCCGGCGCGGGAAAGCGGGCGAGGGGCGGAGCTTCCGCGCCGGCGCGCCGGCAGGCATTGACCTGAATCAGCGGGGGCGCCGCAGCGTCGGAATCCGGTGGCCGAGGCCGCCGACCCTCATGCTATCGTGCGCTCAGAACCGCTGGACCGCACGGCGGCGCGAGGGGGAGGAGACCGGGGGTGTACGATCTGGTGCTTGCCGGTGGCCACGTGGTCGATCCGGCCGCCGGGCTCGACGCCGTGCGCGACGTGGCGTTCGCCGACGGCCGGGTCGCGGCGGTCGAACCGTCGATCGATCCGGACGCGGCGAAGACGGTGCGCCGGGTCGACGGCGCGATCGTGACGCCCGGGCTGATCGACCTGCACACCCATGTCTACTGGGGCGCGACCTCGCTGAGCGTGGCGGCCGAGCCGATCGCCCGGCGCAGCGGCGCGACCACCTTCGTCGACGCGGGCAGCGCGGGCGCCGGCACGATCGACGGCTTCCGCGCCTTCATCGTCGAGGCGACGCCGCTGCGCATCCTCGCTTTCCTCAACATCTCCTATGCCGGGATCTTCGGCTTCTCGCGCACCGTCATGGTCGGCGAGTGCGAGGATCTGCGCCTGCTCGACGCCAAGGAGTGCCTGCGCCTGGCGGAGGCGAACCGGGACCTGGTCGTCGGCATCAAGGTGCGCTGCGGCCGGGTCGCCGGCGGCAACAGCGGGCTCGCCCCGCTGGACCTGGCGCTGGAGGTCGCCGGCCGGCTCGACCTGCCGGTCATGGCGCATATCGACTTCCCGCCGCCCTCGCGCCGCGACGTGCTGGAGCGGCTGCGGCCGGGCGACATCCTGACCCACTGCTTCCGGCCCTTCCCCAACGCGCCGAGCGACGGGCGCGGCCGGCTCGCCCGGGACATCCTGGCGGCGCGTGAGCGCGGCATCCTCTTCGATATTGGCCACGGCATGGGCGGCTTCGCCTTCGCCGAGGCCCGGGCCGCGCTGGCCGCCGGCGTGGCGCCGGACACGATCAGCTCCGACGCGCATGTGCTGTGCGCCGACGGCCCCGCCTACGACGTCTGCGAAACCCTGTCGAAGTTCCTGGCGCTGGGCATGCCGCTGGCCGAGGTCGTGCGGGGCGCGACGGCGGCACCGGCTGCCGCGATCGGCCGGCCGGAGATCGGCACGCTCGCCCCCGGCACGCCGGGCGACGCCACCGTGCTCGACCTTGTCGAGGGCCCCGCGTGCTTCACCGACGCCGCCGGGGAGACGCTGGAGGCCGATCACCGCCTGCGCCCGCGTCTCAGCGTCGTCGCCGGCGGCATCTGGCACGACGCCGCGCCGGCGGAGGAAACCGCGCGATGACCGGACGCCCCTATCGTGGCCTGTACGTCTACCCCTGGGATCTCGCCGACGAAGGGGTCGAGACCGTCGCCGAGGCGGCGCGGGGCGCCGGCATCACCACCCTGACCGTCGCCGCCGCCTATCACGCCGGGAAGTTCCTGCGCCCGCACGGCCGCTCCGGCAAGGTGTACTTCCCGGCCGACGGCACGCTGTATGTCCCGCCCCGCGCCGAGCGGTACGGGGAGATCGCGCCGATCCCGGCACCGCTGCTGGGCGAGTTCGACGCCTTCGACGCGCTGGCCCATCGGGCACCGGACCTGGGGCGGGCCGCCTGGACGGTCTGTCTGCACAATACGGCGCTCGGCACGCGCTATCCGCACTACGCCGTGCGCAATGCCTTCGGCGACGTCTATCCCTACAGCCTCTCGCCGGCCTTTCCGGCGGTGCGTGAGTATGTTGTGGCGCTTTGCTGCGACATCGCCGAAGGCCGCGACCTGGACGCCGTGATCCTGGAGACGCCCGGATATCTCCCCTACGACCACGGCTTCCACCACGAGTTTTCCATGGTGCCTCTGGATCCGTGGTCGAAATGGCTGCTGGCGCTGGATTTCTCCCAGGGCGCGATCGAGGCGGCGGGCGAGGCCGGGGTCGACGCGGCGCGTCTGGCCGCCGAGGCACGCGGGGCGCTGGAGCGGTACCTGGCCAGCGATCTGGCCGTGCCGGACGCGATGGCGATGCAGTGGCTCCTCGCCGACCTGATCGCCGACCCGGACTGGACGGCTTTCCTGCGCTGGCGCCGCGACCTGGTCACGGACCTGGTGCGCGAGATCCGGCAGGCTTTGCCGCCGGCGACGTCGCTGGTCGTCATCCCGACCGTGCAGCGCCCGACGGCGGCCTGCTGGCTGGAGGGCAGCGACCTGGCCGGCCTCGCACGGGCGGCCGATGCTCTGGAGATCCCGGCCTACATGCCCGACGCCGCCGGCGTCGCCCGGGACCTGTGGGATGTCCGCCGGCGCGCCGGCGACACGGCCCGGCTGCGCGCCATACTGCGGCCCGACCACCCCGATCTCGCCAATGGCGCCGAAACCGAGGCGGCCGCCGCGATGCTGGCCGAAAGCGGGATCGAGGGGCTCGCCTTCTACAACTGGGGCCATGTCCGCCGGCCGGCTCTCGAACGCATGGCGCGGGCGGTCTCCGCCTTCGAGCAGGCCACGGACGGGGGAGGCCGCTGATGAGCGCGCGCTTCGAGGGCAAGGTCGCGATCGTCACCGGCGCGGCCTCGGGCATCGGCCGGGCGATCGCCGCGCGCCTCGCGGCCGAGGGCGCGGCGATCGTCGCGTTCGACCGCGACGGCGATGCGCTGGAGGCGGCCACGGCGGATATCGCCGATGCCGGGGGCGGCGGCGCGAGCGGCTTGACCGGCAGCGTGACCGACGGCGAGGCGGCGGCCGAGGCCGTCGCCATCGCGCGCGACCGGTTCGGCCGGCTCGACGTCCTGGTCAATAACGCCGCCTTCACGATCCACCCCAATCTCGAGGCATGCCCGCCCGAGGCGTGGCGGGAGGAGATCGAGGTCACGCTGACCGGGCCCTATACCCTCTGCCGCGCGGCGCTGCCGGCGATGGGGCGCGGCGGGGCGGTGGTCAATATCGGCTCGGTCAACGCGCTGGTCTATCTTGGCAATCCCGCCTACAGCGCGGCCAAGGCCGGGCTCGCCAACTTCACCCGCGCGCTGGCGGTCGAGTACGGGCCGAAGGGCATCCGCGCCAACATGGTGAGCCCCGGCACGGTGGAGACCGAGGCGCCGACCTGGGTCGCGCGAAGGCGCAAGGATCCGGCGATCTTCGACAAGCTCGCCCGCTGGTACCCGGTCGGCCGCGTCGGCCGGCCCACGGACATCGCGTCGGCGGTCGCCTTCCTCGCCTCCGACGAGGCCGGCTTCGTCAACGGCGCCAACCTGGTGGTCGACGGCGGCCTGACCGCCGGCATGGGCGTCATGGTCGAGGAGATCACGATCGAGCGCGAAGACGCCTAGGCGCCTCGCGGCCTGTCATGGCGCGAACGGTGTCGGTTCCAGGAACCGCCTCAGCACGTTGCCGGTGATGCGCGAAACGTTGTTGTCGTAGCCCGCGTGGCTGAGGCTGCCGCACCAGGCGATCGAGCCGGTGGAGAACACCGCGCCGCCGGCCGGCGTCTCGTAGAAGGCGAGATCGGCCCGGCACAGATCGCTCTGGGAGCCGGTGAGGTCGGGGCTCGACACCAGCACCTCCTCGGCGACCACCAGGATCAGGTCGGTGTGGTTCTCGGAAGAAGCCAGGACGAGCAGGTTGGGCGGCGTGCCCAGCGCGAAGTCCGCGCGGTCGAGCTCGAGGCCCGCCGCGCCGCCGCCGACGAGCCCGAAATCGCCGATGATCTCGTCTTCGACGCCGTCGAAGATGAAGGCGACGCGCGGGTCGTGGCTGCCGGGCTGCCGCCGGTAGTAGGACGAGAGGTCGAAGCCCTGGGCGGAGAAGCCGAGGCCGACCACCACGTTCGGCGGCCGGCCGTTGCGCCGCCACAGGCCGCCGTATTCGCCGGTGAAGGAGTGGTAGTACTCCCCGGGCTCGGCGGCCCAGGTGCGGATGCCGTCCTCCGCCCGGCGCACCTCGATCACGCCCGGCAGGGTCGGGTGCCAGGCGATGCGCCAGTACCAGCCGTTGGCGCCCAGATACATCAGCCGCCCGCCCTGGTCGAGCCAGGCGAGCACGGCGTCCGACATGGGCTTGGAGTGATATTCCGGATGGGTGCCGGAGAGCACGACCCGGTAAGGCTCGAGCAGGCCGACGCCCTCCTTCTCCAGGTCCTCGTCGGTGATGACGTCGTAGTCGAAGCCCTCGTGCTCCAGCCAGTCGATCAGGTGGGTGTCGGCGTTGAACTGCCACAGGCCGGAACCGTGGGCGCCCAGCCAGGAGGCGTATTTCGGGCGCAGGTTCAGGATCGGGCGGAAGGCCGAGGAATAGCACACGCCGCTGCCGTCGGAGTGCGAGTCGTAGAGCGAGAGCCCGAGCTCGCGGTGCTCGTGTAGATAGAGGTCGGCCATCTGGTAGACCAGCATGCGGCCCAACAGCATCTCCGCGCCCTCGGCGTCGAGATGGTTGTGGTCGTTGGCGTAGGCGAGGTAGCTCGCCGTCGGCGCCAGGAACGCAACCTTCGGCCGCTTCGTCCGGCCGGCGGCGCCGCGCGGCGGGCGCACGAACAGGGTGACGTAGTCCTCCTCCGTGCCGTCCGGCGCGTCGCCGCAAGACAGATGAACGGCGTAGACGCCGCTCTTGAGGTCGTCGGGCAGGGCGAAGACCAGGTCCGGCTGCCAGCCGGCGTCATAGAGGTCGTCGTCGTGGAAATGGACGGCGCCGTAGAGATCCGGGCGCTCGGTCCAGCGGATCGTCTCGGCGCTCCAGTTCCAGCCCTTCATCGCCCGGGCCGGCAGGTTGACGAAGGTGCCGTGCAGGCCGTGCGGCCCGATGTCGACGGCGCGGGTGCCCGTCATCTCGCGCGAGAAATCCCAGGCCGCGATCAAGTCCCGGCGCGGACCCTCGGGCATCGGGCGGCGGAACAGACCGTCGAGCTCGACCTCCGTCAGCGCCCGGCCAAGCAGCGCGGGGCTGTCGATCTTGCCGTTGAAGTGCCGGTCGATATCCGGGCCGACGCCTGCGGTGGCGTCGACGACCGGGGCGCCCGCCAGGGTCAGGTCGCCGCCGCCCTCGGCGGGCAGGCCCGGGGGCGCCATCGCCTCGGCCACGGTCGCCGCGTCGCCGACGCCCGGCCAGCTCTCCAGCGGCCGCTGGATCAGGGTGGCGTGCCCGCTCTCCGTGTCGATCGACGCCGCCACCAGGTACCAGCGCCGCGGCTGCATCGCGGCCCCGGTGGCGAGCCGGACCGCGCCGCCCGCGCCGGTCAGGGACAGGGCGAGCCCCTCGGCCCCGTCGAGTCCCAGATGCAGGCCCCGACCCCGGGCGTCGAGCCGGGCGACGAGGGTCTGATCCGCCTTCTCCGGCGTGGTCGGCCAGACCATGGCGGCGATCGTGAAGGACCCGGCGAGCGCGGCTAGGCGCGGATGGTCGGCGACGCGCATGTAGCTGCCCGCGTCGATCGACTGGACGCGGCCCGGATGCCGGCCCTCGACGGTGGACGCGACCGCCTCGACCTTGAAGCCCGGCCCGGCCGGGTTGGCATCGCCATGGATCACGCGGACGAGCCGGGCGCTGTAATGCGCGGCCTGGCAGCTCACCATGACGCGCACGGTCTCCCCCGGCGCGGCGCTCATCCGGTCGCAGTATCCCAGGATCTTCATCTTCGGGGCTCCGCGCGGGTCGGGACGGTCGGGTCGGCGGGGGAGGATGGGGCGTGTCGGCGAGGCGGCCGGGCGGCCCGGCCGTTCAGTTCAGGTCCTCGCCGGTATGCTCCTTCCAGCGCAGCTTGAAGACCGCCCATTCGGCCTCCTCCTTGCTGGAGAAGCGGTGGTCCCAGAGGATTTCCATCGACTTGCCGCGCTCGCCGCTGTGGCGCGCCAGCACCCATTCTTCGAACGGCTTGGTGCAGACAAGCACGTATTTGCCCTCGAGCGGGCCACCGCGCAGCGCGTTGAGCACCCGCTGGAGGTTCGGGCTGTGGTGGCCGATCGGGTTCTGGCGGAACTCGTCGACCACCTCGCGGTCGCGGCGGGGATCGATCTTGTAGGCCATGGGGGCGGCGCCTCGCCTGCGGTGCGGATCGGTTGAGGGCGGGTCGGGCCAGGTCGGCTCAGGTCAGGTGGACGACTTCGCGCGTGCGGATGCTCTCGTCGGCGGCCAGCACGATGCGCAGGCTGTTGACCGCGTCGTCCATCCAGTCGGTCAGGTCCAGGTCCTCGCGGATCGCCTTCAGGAAGAAGCGCTGCTCGCGCTCGCACAGCTCCTGGTGGTCCGGCTCGTCGGTCATGTCGATCCAGTCGTCCGGCCGGGTGAAGTTGTTGTCCGCGTCGATGTCGGCGTGGTGGACCTTGAGCGCGTTGGTCTTGGTGTGCTGGTCGATATCCGCGCTGTCGGAGACGCCGTCGGCCTTCGCCTCGCTCTGGCCGTCCTGCTTGACCACGATGTTCACGCAGCCCTTCGGGCCGACCACGTCCTTCACGAAATAGGCGACCTCGCTCATCATCGGGCCCCAGCCGGCCTCGTACCAGCCGACCGAGCCGTCGTCGAAGACCACGTGCAGATGGCCGTAGTTGTCGACCTTGGTCTCGCCCGAGAGCTTGGCGCCGATGCCGTGGACCCGCACCGGCTTCGCGCCGGTGAGCTGGCACATGATGTCGACGTAGTGGACGCCGCAATCGACGATCGGTGTCAGCGATTCCATCAGGTTCTTGTGCCAGTTCCAGGCCGGGCCGCTGGACTGCTGGTTCAGGTTCATGCGCATGACCAGCGGCTTGCCCAGCGTGCGGCCGACCTCGACCAGCTTCGCCCAGCTCGGGTGGTGGCGCAGGATGTAGCCCAGGACCAGCTTGCGGTCCTTCTCCTTCGCCTTGGCGACGACCCTGACCGCGTCCTCGTGGGTCGTGGCGATCGGCTTTTCCATGAAGACGTGGCAGCCCGCCTCCATCGCCCGGATCGCATAGTCGGCATGGGTGTTCGGGTAGGTGTTGATCGACACCGCGTCGGGCCTGGCGACGCGCAGTGCCTCGTCGAAATCCTCGAAGCGGGGCGCGTTGGAGAGCTCGGCCGGCAGGTCGCCGCGGGACTTCATCGTCCGGCTCATCAGCCCTGCGATCTCGAAGCCGTCGATGGCGGCATAGGCCTTGGCGTGCGACAGGCCCATGTTGCCGACGCCGACGACCAGGATGCGCACCGGATCGCTCATCTTCCCCTCCCCCGCATGCTCGCCCGCGCCCCCACGCGGCGCAATCATCAGACCATAGGGTCTCGATCTGTAGCAATACGAAGCTTCATTTCGCATTCGCAGCATAAGATTCTTCTGTCTCCCGGCGCCGGCGCTATTGACCGACAATACCCCGCCACGCCAACGTATGGCCGTGCCCGAAACGTTTAGTCATCAGGGCCGGGGCGGGCCGCGACGGGCTCGGCGTGGGTCCGCCGACCGGCGCGGAGGCGGGCGGACGACGGGCGGGGGAGGGGGATCGGCATGGACGGCACCGGCCGGTTCGGCGCTGGCGAGGCGAAGCTGGTCGTCGACGGGGCGACCAAGCACTACGTCACCAAGACCGGCGTCGTGCACGCGCTCGAGGACTACTCGATGGCCGTGCGCGAGGGCGAGTTCGTCTGCGTGCTCGGCCCCAGCGGCTGCGGCAAGTCCACCCTGCTCTGGGCGATGGCGGGGCTGCACGGCCTGACCTCGGGCACCGTGCGCCTCGACGGCGAGCCGGTGGTCCGCCCGCATCCCCAGATCGCCATGGTCTTCCAGGACGCCAACCTGCTGCCCTGGCGCAGCCTGATCAAGAACATCCACCTGCCCTTCGAGATCAAGGGCCTGCGCCCGGCCGAGCACAAGGACCGGATCGACGCCCTGCTCGACCGGGTCGGGCTGACCGGCTTCCAGACCAAGTACCCGCGCGAGCTCTCCGGCGGCATGCAGCAGCGCGCCTCGATCGTGCGCAGCCTGTCCGTCGACCCGAGCCTGCTGCTGATGGACGAGCCCTTCGGGGCGCTCGACGCCTTCACGCGGGACGAGATGAACCTGCTGATCGAGGAGATCTGGCTGGAGACGGGCAAGACCATCGTCTTCATCACCCACTCGATCGCCGAGGCGGTGTTCCTGGCCGACCGGATCTTCGTGATGTCGGCGCGCCCCGGCAGGCTCTCGCGCGTCTTCGAGGTGGACATCCCCCGGCCCCGGCCGCTCGACGTGACGACGACGACCCATTTCATCGAGCTGGTCGCCGAGGTGAAGGCCTCGATCGACCACGGCAAGCCCGTGCCGGCGCACTGACGACGGCGCGCCGTTCGGCGACACAATCGGGGAGGCGAGGGGCCGTGCCGAGCGACAGCCAGCTCAAGGACCAGATCCCGGAATTCCACGCCAAGGGCGGAGGCGACCAGGAGGTCAGCATCGCCAACTGGTCGGGCGTGACGGGTGCGATCGGCGGCATCCGGACCTGGGCGGAGATCGCGGCGATCATCGGCGTCGCCGTGCTGATCATCGGCGGGGCGGAGCTGGCCATCCGGGGCTTCGAGGTGCCGGTCTACATCATGCCGCCGCCCAGCCTGATCCTGATCACGCTGGTCACCGACTTCCATCTCATCGCGCCGCATATCGGCGTGACCCTGACCGAGCTGATCGTGGGTTTCTCGATCGGCGCGACGGCGGGATTCCTGCTGGCCGCTGTGATCACCCAGTTCCCCTTCGTGGAGAAGATCGTCGCGCCCTATATCCTGCTGCTCGTCACCACGCCGATGCTGGCGCTGGTGCCGCTGCTGATCCTGCGCTTCGGCTTCGGCCTGGAGCCGCGGATCATCGCGGTGGCGCTCGCCTCCGGGCCGATGGTGATGATCAACTCGGCGACCGGCTTCCGGCGCGTCGACCTGGCGAAGATCGCGCTTGCCCGGTCGTTCGGCGCCTCGACGCTGCAGATCTTCATCAAGATCCGCATCCCCATGGCGCTGCCGATGGTCGTCGTCGGCCTGATGATCGGCTCGATCTTCGGGCTGCTGACGGCCGTCGGCGCGGAGATGGTCGGCGGGTCCAACGGGCTCGGCAATCGGCTGGCCTACTACTCCTCGCTGATCCAGATGCCGCAGTTCTTCGCCTGCATCGTAGTGCTCGCGCTGATCGGCATCTCGATCTACGTGCTGTTCTTCTGGATCGGCAAGAGGTGGGCGAGCTGGGAATCCTGACCGCGCGCCGGCCCCGGGGGGCCCGAGCGGCGGCAGGCAGAGAGGGGGGAGGCAACACCATGAACACACCATTCGGGACGGGGCCGCTCGGAACGGGCCCGGGCGCGCTGCTCTTGGGCCGCCGGCGATTCCTCGAGGTCACGGCGACCGGCGCGGTGGCCGTCGCCGCCGCCGGCACGGTCGCCGGCCGCCGGGCCTGGGGCCAGTCGGAGACGGTGCGCTGGGTCTCGCCGCGCGGCACGATCGAGGTGCTCGACGACTATCCCTACTGGGTCGCCGTGCAGTACGGCTATTTCGGCGACATCGAGACCGTGCTGGAGCCGGGGCCGATGGACGCCACGGCGACGATCAAGCTGGTCGACCAGGACCAGGCCGATTTCGGCTACCCGTCGCCGGGCGTCTTCTCGCTCGGCCTGGAGCAGGGCATCCCGCTGCGCTCGGTCTGGCACATGGGCGCCTACGACGTCTTCAGCTTCGCCTTCCGCAAGGGCGAGCGCGTCGCCGACGCGGGCGAGCTCGCCGGCAAGACCATCCTGCTCGGCAGCATCGGCTGGAAGGCGATCGTCGACCCGATGCTGGCCCAGGTCGGCGTCGATCCGGCGAGTGTGAACTACGCCGAGGCCGGCGCCGGCTGGGCCCAGGCGCTCTCCCAGGGCCAGGGCGACGCGGCGCTGAGCTGGGAGGGCCTGCGCGCCCAGTGGTACGGCCAGGGGCTCGATTTCGACTACATCCTGCCCTACGAGTTCTCGCAGTTCCCGGCCAACAGCTTCGTCATGCGGGAATCCGACTACCAGGACGGCGGGCGGCAGGACCTCTACGAGCGCTATCTGCGGGGCTGGGCGATGGGGCTGGAATTCGGCCACCGCAACCCGCGCGCGGCGACCCATATCGTGCTGGAGCGGTTCCCGGCGCTGGCCTCGAGCCTCACGCCGGAAGTGGCGACGGAGTCGATGATGCAGCTCGCCAAGGTCTTCCGCGGCGACTGGGAGACCCGGCAGGGCTGGGGCTGGCACGACTTCGACCAGTGGCAGCTCTATTTCGACACCATAGCCGAGATCGGCCAGGTCAGCCGCCAGATCGACCCGGCGAACGTGCTGTCGAACGACTACGTCGCCGCGGCCAATGACTTCGACGTCGCGGCGATCCAGGCCGATGCCGATGGCTACGAACTGCCGGAGGAGTTCCAGACGGTGGATGTGGAGGCGGTGCGCGCCCGCCTGTAGGATCGCGCACACCCGCGCATGACGGGGCCGCCGCGCGGTGCCGCGGCGGCCTCGCCATGTCGGGCGGCGAGAAACGACAAGACCGACACCGAGAGGAAACGGAGGAAGAGGCGTGAGCTGGTTGGAGACGTCGATCATGGCCCGCCGCGGGGTGGCCGGGGGCAAGCCCGGGGCGCGGCACGAGCTGACCGAGGCGAAGCAGGGCAGCTACCACTATGTCTACGGCGCCTATGCCGAGCCGGTGATGGAGATCGCGCCGGGAGACATCGTCGTCGCCGAGACGCTCGACGCCTTCAGCGGCCGGATCAAGTCCGAGCAGGACAAGCCGAGCGAGAAGCTGGCCTATCCCTACCTCAATCCCCAGAACGGCCCGATCCGGGTCACCGGCGCCGAGCCGGGCGACACGCTGGCCGTGCACATTCACTCGGTCGTGCCGCGCGGGCCCCAGCCGGTGGGCACGACCGCGCTGATCCCGGAGTTCGGCGGCCTGGTCGGCACGAACAACACGGCCGTGCTCAACGCGCCGCTGCCGGAGATCGTGCGCAAGGTGCGCGTCGACGAGACCTCCGTCTACTGGTCGGAGCGGGTGACGCTGCCCTTCGAGCCCTTCATCGGCACCATCGGCACCGCGCCGGAGATCGAGGCGATCTCCTCCCTCCAGCCGGACTACTACGGCGGCAACATGGATCTGCCCGACGTGGCGCCGGGCGCGATCATCTACCTGCCGGTCCATCACGCGGGCGGCTATCTGCACCTGGGCGACTGCCACGCGCTGCAGGGCGACGGCGAGCTGTGCGGCGTGGCGATCGAGATCCCCTCGACGACCACGGTCCAGGTCGACCTGATCAAGGGTCAGAAGATCGCCTGGCCCCGGCTCGAGACCGAGGAGATGTTCATGGCGATCGGCAGCGCCCGGCCGCTCGAGGACGCCGCGCGCATCGCCTATCGCGAGCTCACCCGCTGGGTGGCGGCCGATTTCGGCTTCGACGAGCTGGAGGCCTACATGCTGCTGACCCAGTGCGGCAAGGTCCGGCTCGGCAACATGGTCGATCCGAAGTACACGATGGGCGCCTCGGTGGCGAAGCGCTACCTGGCCTGACCGGCCGGGTGGCCACGGGCGCCACGCAACAAGAAGACAGGACGAGGGAACACCCCCATGGATCTCGGATTGAAGGGCCTGAGGGCCGCCGTCACCGGCTCGACCAAGGGCATCGGCCGGGCGATCGCCGACACGCTCGCGGCGGAGGGCGCGGCGGTCGCGGTCTGCGCGCGCGACGCGGGCGAGGTGACGGCGACGGTCGACGCGCTGAAGAAGACCGGCGCCAAGGCGACGGGCGAGGCGCTCGACGTCGGCGACGGCGCGGCGCTGAAGCGCTGGATCGACGGCGCGGCGAAGGAGTTCGGCGGCCTCGACATCGTCGTGGCGAATGTCAGCGCGCTCGCCACCGCGAACGACGAGGAGAGCTGGCGCGCCTGCTTCGAGATCGACATGATGCACACGGTGCACATGGTCGACGCGGCGCTGCCCTATCTGGAGAAGAGCGCGGCGGCCTCGATCGTCACCGTCTCCAGCGTCTCGGGCCGGGAGATCGACTTCGCCGCCGGGCCCTACGGCTCGATGAAGGCGGCGCTGATCCACTACACCCAGGGCCTCGCCTACCAGCTCGCGCCCAAGGGCATCCGGGCCAACTCCGTCTCGCCGGGCAATATCTACTTCGAGGGCGGCGTCTGGGACCGGATCGAGAAGGGCAACCCGGAGCTGTTCTCACTGGCTCTCGGCCTCAACCCCACGGGCCGCATGGGCAAGCCCCAGGAAATCGCCAACGCCGTCGTCTTCCTCGCCAGCCCCGCCGCCGGCTTCTGCATGGGCACCAACCTCGTCGCCGACGGGGCGCTGACCCGTGGGGTGCAGTTCTAGGGGCAGTATCGCTTCCCAGAATAGCGACACCCGGCGAGGGGGGGGCGCGGGTGGCGGCTCTCGCGCTTCGACGCCTATCGCCGGGACCGCCTCGCAGGTTCTCCCGCGGAGAAGACGAACGACCGCGACCGGACGACAGCGCGGGTAGGTCGGCCGAGCGAAGCGAGCCCGACATCGCCGCCGGTCGGCGCCGTCCGCGCCCGTCGGGTTCGCTTCGCTCAGCCGACCTACGATCCGCCCTAATCCTCGCGCCAGGATCGTGCGGCGAGGCGCGTCCCGGTTGACCGACTCGCCACGCGCGGGCGACTCTCGGACGTCCCTCCCTGACGCCCTCGGCCCGATGCCCGACACCACCCCCGAAGACGCCGAACGCGAAGCCATCCGCCGCATCCGCGCCTGGCGGCCGGGGGAGGTGCTGAACCTGAGCATCCCTGGCTTGGAGGCAATCCCCGCGGAGATCGGCGAGCTAGACGGGCTGGAAACATTGGACTGCTCGTTCACGTCGGTGAGCGATCTGGGCCTTCTGTCGGGCCTGTCGGGACTGAAATGGCTAAAGTGCTCGGGCACACCGGTGTCAGATCTGGATCCGCTATCAGAATTGCCGGCCTTGATGACTCTAGATTTCTCAGGCTCTTCGGTAAATGACTTGAGGCCTCTATCAGGTATTCCGAGCATAAAAGTGCTTGAGTTTTCCAACACGTCCGTAGCCGAACTTATGCCGATTTCGAGAATTCCAATTTTAGAAAAGATAAACTGCTCGATAACACCGGTAATTGATTTAGAGCCATTATCAAATCTTCGTAATCTAGCCATATTAGACTGCTCTTTCACTCCGATAGGCGATCTGAGGCCGATATCTCATTTAAAAATGAAGAGTTTGAGCATTGATTTTTGTCATATTATTTTCGCTCCCGAGGGCTTCTGGGAGAAATCCTCCTTTGAAGATGTCTCCACCTATCATGGCTTCCTGCCTGATCTCCCTTCCGAAGCTCTGTCAAAGGCACTTTTTGAAAACTGCCTCCCCCGCATCCGGGCGCATCTGGCCGACGTGCGCAACGGGGCGGAGCGGATGGCGGATTCCAAGGTCATGGTCCTCGGCAACGGGCGGGTGGGGAAGACGCAGTTCTGTCGGCGGCTGCGGGGCGAGGACTATGACCCCGCGGTGCCCTCGACCCACGGCATCACGGTGGGCTCCGCGCCGGTGCCCGCGCCCGCGCCGGGCGGCGAGGCGGCGGAGGGGCGGCTGCATCTGTGGGATTTCGGCGGGCAGGACATCTATCACGGGACCCACGCCCTGTTCCTGCGCAGCCGGGCGATCTTCGCCATCCTCTGGACGCCGGAGATGGAGCGCAACGAGACCCATGCCCATGACGGGATGACCTTCCGCAACTACCCGCTCGCCTACTGGCTCGACTATGTCGAGCGGTTCGGCGGCCGGGAGTCGCCGGTCCTGGTGGTGCAGGCGCAGTGCGAGAGCGCGCGGGCGGAGGAGGATCTGTCGGACGACACCCGCGAGCGCCTGGCGCGCTTCCCGCTCAGGAAGGTGCTGACCCACAGCGCCCGCACCGGCCGGGGCGAGGCGGCGCTGTGGGAGGCCATCGCGGAGTTTCACGGCGAACTCGACAAGCCGGCGATCGGCCGTGTCCGCGCGCGGGTCAAGGCACGGCTGGAGGCCCTGCGCGACGCCGACGCCGCCGAGCCGGACCCGGCCCGGCGCCGCCACCGCACGCTCCCCTTCGCCGATTTCGAGGCGATGTGCGCCGAAGAGGGCGGGGTCGCCGATACCCGCCTGTTCCTCGATTTCCTGCACAATGCCGGCACCGTCTTCCACCGCCCGGGCCTGTTCGGCGACCGGCTGATCCTCGACCAGGGCTGGGCGCTGGAGGCGATCTACGCCGTCTTTCACCGGCAGGCCTGCTATCGCGTGCTGGAGCAGGCCGGCGGCCGCTTCACGCGCTCGCTGCTGGGGCTGCTGCTGTGGGACGAGGGCGGCTATTCGGTCGAGGAGCAGGAGCTCTTCATCAGCCTGATGGAGTCCTGCGGCGTCTGCTTCCGCCTGCGGCCGGGCGACGACGCGCGCAATATTGAAGCGGAGTACATCGCGCCGGATCTTCTGCCCGAAACCCGCCCCGCGCAGGCCGCGCGGGAATGGGACGAGGCGGAACCGACCCTGGGCGCGCGCATGAGCTACGACCTCCTACCACCCTCGCTGATGCGCGGGATCATCGCCCGGATCGGCCGCATCGCCGGCCTCGCCGCCGACTACTGGCGCACCGGCGTCTATCTCTACGAACGGCGACACCGCAGCCGGGGGCTCGTCGAGGTGGCGATGGACCCCCGGACAATGGACGAGGGGGCAAGGGACGAGGGGGCGTGGTCGGGCACGATCACCCTGCGCACCCAGGGCGGCCGCCACGACAAGCTGGCCGACGCGCTCTACGAAATCGTCACGGAGGAATCGGAGCGTCTGGGGCTCCATGATTGGAGCATGCGTTTCATAAATACGGAGCGGGAGCGCGACGCGGACGGCGCCGAGGCCCGGCGTCCGCGTCGCGCTCGCGCCCGGCCGGAAGGTGAGGCGACAGGGCCGACGCTCGAGGTCTCCCGGGAGCGCTCGCCGGCGCCGCAATGGTTCGTCTCCTACGCCTGGGCCGACAACACGGAAGAGACGGGCAGGCCGGTCGATCGGCTGTGCGCGGAGGCCGAACGGCGCGGCCGCACCATCCGCCGGGACAATCGCGAACTCGGCCCCGGCGACAGCATCGAGGCGTTCATGCAGGCGCTGGGCGCCGGCGACCGCATCTTCGTCTTCCTCAGCCAGGCCTATCTGCGCTCGCCCGCCTGCATGTTCGAGCTGCACGAAATCTGGCGGCACGCCGGGGAGGACGGGGCGGCTTTCCTCGATCGCGTGCGCATCCATCTGGGCGCGGATGCGGCCTTGGGCGACCGCGTGGGCCACGCCAACCACTGGCTCGACAAGAAAGACGAGTTGGAGGCCCTGATCCGCCGGAATCCCGCCATCGCGACCGGGGCGGCCGGCCGTGACTACGAGAAGATCCGCCGCTTCGCCGACAAGACCTACGACATCCTCGCCCTCGTCGCCGGCCACATCCAGCCGCGCACGCTCGAAGAGCTGTCCGAGCACGGCCTGGACGACGCGTGATCCGGTAGGCCGACCTACGATCCGTCCGCGCGCTCCACCGCCGCCCGGGCGATGGTGATGGCCTCTGTGATCGCCTCGGTGTCGCCGACATGGTTGGCGAGCAGCAGGACCAGGCGGCGGTCGAGCCGGGCGCTGTCCTCGGCGCTGAGGCCCTCGTGGGCGGCCATGAGGGCGGCGTAGACGTCGTCGCCGCGGCCGGCGAAGTTGTCCTCCACGGTGAGCGTCCGCAGGGTGGGCAGGGGGCGGCGGGCGGTCATGCCGGCACCGCCTCGGTGGCGCCGGCGAGCGCCCGGGCCAGCGCCGCCGTCACCGCCTCGGCCTCCGGCGCCGGCCAGCGCGCGGCGACGTGTTGGTCGGGCCGGATCAGGTAGGTCACGCCCGGCGCGCCGCCGTAGCGCGCGGCGACGAGGCCGTCCGCGTCGACCACCGCCGGCTGGCCGTGGGCGTCGCCCGGCGCCTCCAGGATCCAGAGCGGGCGGATCAGCGGGTGCCGGTCGGTCGTCGTCGCCGCCGCGTGGGCCGGCGGGCCGTCCGCGCCGGCGAAGACCATCAGCGTGAAGCCGTCGTCGCCCAGGTGATGGAGCAGCCAGGAGGCCTCCCCGTCGGCCGTCGTCACCGGCGCGTCGAGACAGGGCGCGCCCGGCGCCATCGGCCCGTCGACCCGGCCGTCGTCGGGCGTCTGGAGGGACAGGCCGTCGAGCGAGCAGGGCACCGACAGCCGCCCGGAATTGACCAGCCGGCGCGCGAAGGGCAGGTCGGCGGCGAGGTCGAGCACCGCTTCGCGATAGTCGCGCTCGACCGCCGATTTCGGGGTCATGAAGCCGGTCGACCGGCTCGACTCCCGGATGTTCTCGTCGGCGCCGCGGACCCGCTCCTCGTCATAGGTGTCGATCAGACGGGCCGGGGCCCGGCCCTGGATCACGGCCGCCAGCTTCCAGCCCAGATTGTCGATGTCCTGGATGCCGCCATTGCCGCCGCGCGCGCCGAAGGGGCTGACCAGATGCGCGCTGTCGCCGGCGAAGAGCACCCGGCCATGGACGAAGCGCTCCAGCCGGCGGCACTGGAAGGTGTAGACGCTGACCCAGTCGAGCTCGAAATCCCGCTCGCCCACGGCGGCGCGGATGCGCGGGATCACCTTCTCCGGCCGCGCCTCCTCCTCGGGATCGGCCTCGGGGCCGAGCTGCAGGTCGATGCGATAGATGTCGTCAGGCTGCTTGTGGACCAGCGCGCTGTCGCCGGCATGGAAGGGCGGGTCGAACCAGAACCAGCGCTCCGAGGGCATGTCGCCGGCCGCCATCTCGACATCGGCGATCAGGAACTTCTCCTCGAAGACCCGGCCGGCGAAGTCGAGCCCGAGCATGCCGCGCACCGGGCTGCGCGCGCCGTCGCAGGCGACCAGCCAGTCGCAATCGAGCGCATAGCCGCCGTCGGGCGTGTCGACATGGACGCGCACGCCCTCGGCGCCCGGCTCGACGCCGGAGACCCGGTTCTTCCAGCGCATCTCCAGCCGGCCGGAGAGCTCTCGCGCCCGGTCGATCAGGTATTCCTCGACATAGTATTGCTGGAGATTGACGAAGGCCGGCATGCGATGGCCGTCCTCCGGCAGCAGGTCGAAGGCGTAGACCTCCTCCTCCCCGTGGAACAGGCGGCCGACCTTCCAGGTCACGCCCTTGTCCAGCATGCGCTGGCCGACGCCCAGCCGGTCGAATATCTCCAGCGTGCGCTTGGCCCAGCAGATCGCCCGGCTGCCGACCGAGACGCGGTCGTTGTCGTCGAGAAGCAGGATGTCGATGTCCCGGCGGGCGAGGTCGATCGCCATCGAGAGGCCGACCGGCCCGGCGCCGACGACGATGACGGGGCGACGTCGACCCGGCCGGCCCGCGACCTCCGGCGGCGTCTCGTAAGCCATGCGTCGGTAGGCATAGCGGGTCATCCTCCGGCACCCCTCCCCCTGACGGGCCAGCCTTCCGCCCTCAGCCCTCCAGGGCGGCCCACATCTCGCGGTCGCGCTCGGCGGTCCAGATGCGCGGATGGTGGATGCCGCGGGCCTCGTCATAGGCCCGGGCGACGTTGAACGGCTGGCAGTGCTCGTAGATGGCGAAGTCGCCGAACTCCGGGTCCATGACGGCCCGTGTCCGGTCGTAGGTCGCCTCGAGGTCGAAGCCCTTGGCGACGCACTCCTCGGCGGTCTCGTAGAGCGCGCGCAGGAAGGCGCGGGTCAGGCGCAGTCCCGTGGCGACGTCGCCCGGATCGACCAGCGCGTCGCCGCGCCCGGGGACCAGGGCGCGCGGGCCGAAGCCCTCCAGCCGGTCGAGTGTCACGGGCCAGTCGCGCAGATGCGCGTCGCCGCAATAGCAGGCCGAGCGGTACTCGACCAGGTCGCCGGAGAACATGACCTTCTCGTCCGGGACCCACGCCACCAGGTCGCCCGCCGTATGGCCGCGACCGAGATGCCTCAGCTCGATCCGCCGGCGTCCGAGCCAGACCGTCAGCCGGTCGGGGAAGGTCATGGTCGGCCAGGTCAGGCCGGGGATCGAGTCGGCGGCCTGGAACAGGCGGGGGAAGCGGCCGTACTCGCTGTCCCAGTCCTCCTGCCCGCGCTCGGTGATCAGCGAGCGCGTTGCGTCGGTGGCGATGATCTGCTCCGCCCCGTAGCCCGAGGCGCCGAGCACCCGGACCGCGTGATAGTGGGACAGGACGACGTAGCGGATCGGCTTGTCGGTGACCGTCCGGACCCGCGCGATCACGTCCTCGGCCATCCTGGGCGTCGCCTGGGCGTCGATCACCATCACCCCGTCGTCGCCGACGATCACGCCGGTATTGGGGTCGCCCTCCGCGGTGAAGGCGTAGAGCCCGGTGCCGAGCTCGGTGAAGCTGACCGTTTTGGCCGCGGTATCGCCGACCGAGGCGAAGCCCTTGCTCATGGTCGTCGTCTCCTGACGCTCCGGGAACCCGCGGCGGTCATTTCACCCGTGCGGGCGGGCGCGGTGCCCGCACCGGGCCCTCGCCGGTCTGCCAGCTGTCGGCGTATTCGGCGATCTCGACCGAGTCCGCGGCCTCGCCCGTCTCCAGCGCGTCGCGGGTATCGACCATGACCGCGTATTCGTCGGTCGCCGGCTTGGCCGGCTCGTACATCCGCTGCAGGGCCTTCGGGTGCGGGCCGTGGGTGAAGCCGCAGGGATGCCAGGTGATGGTGCCGGCCTCGATGTTGTCGCGCGAGAAGAAGTCGCCCTCGTGGTAGAAGATGACCTCGTCGTAGTCGTCGTTGTTGTGGAAGAACGGCACCTTCAGCGCGCCCGGATCGCTCTCGAACGGCCGCGGGGTGAAGGTGCAGACGACGAAGCGCTTGGACACCCAGGTCGTGTGCGCGCTCGGCGGAAGGTGGTAGCGGTGCGACATCAGCGGGCGGATGTCGCGCACGTTCAGGCGCACCGGCGCCAGGTCGCCATGCCAACCCTCCGCGTCGAGCGGGTTGAACGGGTAGGTGACGACCGAGAGCTGGCCGCGCCGCTTGATGACGACGCGCCATTCGGTCTCGCCCTGCTGGGCCAGGAAGGTCTCGTCGATGCGCGGCGTGTCCAGCACCGCCTCGTCGTAGAGGGCGTGGCGGCCGACGAGGCCGCGATCGGGCTCGGCGAAGGTGTCGTTGGTCGCCTCGATCATGACGACCGTGGCCGGGCCGTCGGTCTCCAGCCGCCACATGGTCGAGCGCGGCAGGACGATGTAGTCGCCCTTCTCGAAGGCCAGATGGCCGTAGTCGCAGAACAGCCGCCCCGTTCCCCGGTGCACGAACAGGAGCTGGTCGCCGTCGGCGTTGCGCGCCAGGTGGTCCATCGCGCCGTCGAGCGACCAGTAGCGCATCTCGACATGCGGGTTGTGCAGGAAGACGGGCGCGTCCCACGGGCCCGGAACCGGGCCGGGCAGGCGGGTCAGGTCGAAGGCGCGGGGTCTGAGCGGGCCCTGCCAGGAGGTCCAGGCCGTGGGCGGATGCTTGTGGTACATCATCGTCGCCGGGCCGAAGAAGCCTTCCTTGCCCAGCTCGCGCTCGAAGGTGCCCTCGGGCAGGTCGGCATGGGCCTGGCGCGAGGCACGGCCCTCGACGCGCGGAAATCCGATCGGCTTGCCGCTTGCCATCGGCGCGTCCTCCCCCGTATCGTTGCACCTGCAACGGAGCATATCGTTGCATCTGCGACAGTCAAGACGCCAACGGACCCGCCCGTGTGGGGCGGCGATATCGGAGGGCCGATGGCCTCGATCCCCGCGCCGGAGGACCGGCTGGTCCTCCTCGACTTCCTGCCATTCCGGCTCTATCGCCTGGCCACGGAGGTCAGCCGCGAGCTGTCGCGCACCTATTCCCGGGATTTCGGGATCGACATCCCCGAATGGCGGGTGATCGCCACGTTGGGCAACCAGGAGCCGGCGGTCGCCCAGGCGATCGCCGAGGCGACGCGGATGCACAAGTCGACGGTCAGCCGCGCCGTCGCCCACTTGATCGAGACCGGCTGGGTCGAACGGGTGCCCGACCGGGGCGACCGGCGCCAGCTCCTCCTGCGCCTGACCGATGAGGGGCGGGCGCGCTATGCCCGCCTGGTGCCGGTGGTGCTCGACTACCAGGCCCGGCTGGTCGAGGCGCTGGGTCCGGAGGCGTCGGGCGATCTCCTGCGCGCGCTCGACCGGCTGGAGGACGCGCTCGGGCTCGAGCGCCGGCCCGGGTCGGCCGATCTCGAGTCCGACGCCGCCGACTGAGCCGGGACGCCGACCGCCTGCGATCCGAAAGGGCCGGCAAATTCTTTCGGTAGCGGGGAGGCGCGGGGCTTTGCAGCCGCCGAACTGCAACTAATCTTTCACGCATGCGCAACATCGACCCGAATACGCCGTTCGCCGGTGCGTTCGCCGCGCCCGGCCTGTCGCGCGGGCCGAGCCTGACCGCGCGCGCCGGCGTCGCCGCGCTCGGCGTCGGGCTGCCGCTGCTGGTGGTCGCGCTGGCGGTGGGCGAGCGGGCGCCGATGGCCGCGGTCGCGGTCCTGGGACTCTACGTCGCGATCGCCGGCATCGCGGTCGCGCGGATCGCGGCCTTTCATCCCTTCCCGATCGTCGGCCTGCCCAATCTCGTCACCCTGGTGCGCGCCGGCCTCGTCTGCCTGCTAGCCGCGCCGGTGCTCGAGCCTGCGCTGTTCCACGTCGGCTCCGGCTTCGGGGCGGGCCTCGTCCTCGCCGTCGCGCTGATCGCCCTGGCGCTGGACGGGGTGGATGGCTGGGCCGCCCGGCGCCTGAACCTGTCCTCGCGCTTCGGGGCGCGGTTCGACATGGAGGTCGATGCCCTATTCGTCCTGCTGCTCGCCGCGCTGGCGGCGCGGGCGGGCGAGGCGGGGCCGTGGGTGCTGGCACTCGGGCTGATCCGCTATGCCTTCCTGGCGGCCTCGGTCGCGGTGCCGGCGATGACGCGGCCGCTGCCGCCGTCCTTCCGGCGCAAGGCGGTCTGCGTGCTGCAGGTTGTCGCGCTGATCGCCGTTCTCTTGCCTTTCGCCGGGGCGTGGATCGCGGCGCTCGCCCTGGCGGCGCTGGTCTGGTCCTTCGCCCTCGACACGCTCTGGCTCCTGCGCCCGGCGACGCCGGCGCGATGAGCGGCCGGGACGCGGCGCGCGCCTTCGGCTTCATGGCGGCGGTCGCGGCGCTGGCGGTCCCGCTGATGCTGCCCGACCATCCGGGCGTCCTGAAAACCGGGCTCGTCGTCTTCTTCCCCCTGGAGTTGCCGGTCCTGGTGCTCACCCTCGCGCTGGCGCCGACGGGTGGGCCGGTATCCATCGCCGTGCGCGCGGTCGTGGTCGCCGCGCTGGCGCTGCGCGCGGTCCTGGCGGCGGCGGATTTCGGGACCTGGATGGCGCTCGGCCGGCCGTTCAACCCTGCCTATGACGCCAAGCTGCTGGTCGACGGCCACAACCTCCTGGTCGGCGCCATCGGGGCCGTGCCGGCCGCGCTCGCGATCCTGGGCGCGGTCGCGCTGGTCGGCCTCGGCCTCTTCGGCCTGTGGGCCGCGACGGGGCGCCTGGCGGGATGGCGGCCGCCCCGACCGGCCGCGGCGATCGCCCTCGTCCCGATGCTGGCGCTTGCCGGCGGCGACATGGCGCGCTCGACCCTGCCGGTCGATCCGCCCGGCGACGCCTTCGCCGCTCGCGGCCTGCTGAGCCACGCCGAGGCGGTGGTCGAGGCGCGCACGGCCCGCCGAGACCTGATGCGCGTGGCGGCGGACGACGCCTTCGCCGCCGTGCCGGGCGACGCGCTGATGCCGGCGCTCGACGGCACCGACGTGATCGTCGCCTTCGTCGAGTCCTACGGCCGGACGACCCACGACAACCCGCTCTACGCCGAGTCCGTGCTGCCGACCCTGGCGGCGGCCGAGCGCGATCTGCGCGGCGCCGGGCTGGCCGCGCGCTCGGCCTGGCTCACCGCGCCGACGGTGGGCGGGCAGAGCTGGCTGTCCCACGCGACCCTGCTGTCGGGTCTCTGGATCGACAGCCAGCCCCGCTACGACGCGCTGATGGCGAGCGACCGGGCGACCCTGATCCATCTGGCGGACCGCGCCGGGCGGCGCACCGCCGCGGTCATGCCGGCGATCACCATGGCGTGGCCGGAGGCCGGGTATTTCGGCTATGACGCCGTGTACGCGTCGGACGACCTGGGCTATCGCGGCCCGCCGTTCAACTGGGTGACGATGCCCGACCAGTACACCTGGACGGCGCTGGAGCGTCTGACGCTGGAGGGTCGGGAAGGCCGGGCCGACGCCTTCGTGGAGGTCGCGCTGATTTCCTCCCACGCGCCCTGGACGCCGGTGCCCGAGCTGATCGACTGGACGGCGGTGGACGACGGCCGCGTCTTCGCCGACATGGCGGCCTCGGGCGATCCGCCGGAGGTCGTCTGGCGCGACCGGGATCGGGTGCGCGCGCAGTTCGGCGCCTCCGTCGTCTACGCGCTGGAGACCGCGGCGTCCTTCGCCGCGCGGCAGGGGCGGGCGCCGGGCCGGGTGCGGCTGATCGTGCTTCTGGGCGATCACCAGCCGGCCGGCTTCGTGGCCCAGGACCATGGCGGGCGCGACGTGCCGGTGCACCTGATCGGCCCGCCCTCGCTGGTCGACCGGTTCGCCGCGGCGGGCTGGGAGGCGGGGCTGCGGCCGAGCGGGGAAGCGCCGGTCTGGCGCATGGACGCCTTCCGCGACCACTTCCTCGCCGCCTTCGGGCCCGACCCGGCCGCGCCGGCGACGGTCGGCCAGCTCGATCCCTGAGGTCTCCGCGCCTTGGGGGCTACGGCGGCGGTCAGCGGTAGGCGATATCGACCTTGCCGCCGCCGGCGATCGAGCGTTCCGCCGCCTCGACGATGGCCAACGCGTCGATCGCGTCGTCGAGGGTCGACAGCGGCGCCTCGCCCCTGGCCACGCAGCGGTTGTAGAAGTCGTCGATCAGGTGGCGGAAGCTGTCGACATAGTTGACCAGCCCCCAGGCCGGGCCGCCGTCGTCCTGGACCGAGGCGTCGTTCCAGGTATAGGCGATTCCGCCCTTGGTCCCGAGCAGCTTGTAGGTCACGGTCCAGGGATCGCTGGTCGGGTCGTCCGACAGGAAGCTCGCCCACAGATTGGCGATCGACCCGTCGGGCATGTCACAGACGATCATCACCTGGTCCTCACGATCCAGGCGCTCGTAGTGCAGAGAGGCGGCGGTGGCGGTCAGCCGCGCCGGCCGGCCCAGGAGGTAGAGCATCGAATAGGCGTGGTGGACGCAGACCGCCCGCAGCACGCCGCCGTAGATCGCCGCGACCTCCTCGGGATGGAAGACGTTGTAGAGGATCCACAGGCTGCCGATCGTGCCCAGGCGGCCCTCCTCGACCATCCTTTTCGCCCGGATCAAGGACGGCGCGTGGATGTAGTTGTGGCACGGCGCGCAGATCCGCCCGGCCGCGGCGGCGGCGTCCTTCAGTCGCGCGATCTCCGCCGCCGTCGTCGCCACCGGCTTCTCGACGATGACGTGCTTGCCGGCCTCCAGGCAGGCGAGGGCCTGGTCGACGTGATGGGCGTGCGGGCTCAGCACGTGGATCGCGTCGATCGCGGGATCGGCGACGAGCGCGTCCAGGCTGTCGTACGCCCGCGCGCCATAGGTCTCCGCGAAAGCGCGCGTACGTCCCTCGTCCGGCGCGTACACCCCGGTGAGCGAGACGCCCGGCGTCGCCGCGATGCCCTTGGCGTGGAGATGGGCGACCGTGCCCGCGCCGATGAAGCCGGCGCGCCGGCCTTCGCCGGTCCTTGCTGCCGCGGCCATCACCTCAGACCCCGTAGAAGCGCGCGGCGTTGTCGTGGAACAGCTTGCGATGCTCGTCCGCGTCGAGCAGCGGGCCGATCACGGAGCGCAGGGCGTTGACGATCTCGCCGTAGCCCTGGGCGGCGAGCAGCGCCACTGGCCAGTCGGAGCCGAACATCACCCGGTCGGGCCCGAAGACGTCCAGCACATGGGCCACATAGGGGCGCAGGTCGTCGGGCGACCAGGCCGCGTGATCGGCCTCGGTCACCATGCCGGAGAGCTTGCAGTAGATGTCGGGATAGTGGCGCAGCACCGCGATCTCGCTCGCCCAGGGCTCCATCTCGCCGGCCTTGATGAAGGGCTTGGAGAGGTGGTTGACCACCGCCTTGAGCCCTGGCGTCGAGCGCACCGCCTCGACCGCGTGGGGGAGCTGACGGGGCAGGGTCAGGATCTCGAACGGCACGCCGGTCTCGGCGACATGCGCCAGGTTCTTCAGGACCCGGGGCTTCAGGATCCAGTCGTCCTCCTCCAGGTCCTGCAGCATCGGCCTGAAGGACACGAACCAGGGGTTCTTGCGGTAGTGGGCGAGGCGGTCGGGAAAGGCGTCGTCGTCCATGTCGAGCCAGCCGCACACCCCCGACACGAAATCGCACTCGGCCGCGATGTCGAGCAGGAAGTCCGTCTCCGCCTCGGTCTGGGCGGCCTGGACCAGGATGGTCCGGCTCACGCCCGCGTGGCGCAGCGACGGCGCCAGGTCGTCGGGCATGTAGTCGCGGGCGAGGATCGGATTGTCCGGGTCCATCCAGTGATAGTCGCCGCGCGCTGCCCGCCAGAAGTGGTGGTGCGAGTCGAGGATCGGGCCGGCGCCGGGGATCGGGCGGGGGTCGTCGCCGTGCCGGGCGAGCTGCTCGTTCATGTCGTAGACGAGGTCCATCGGCGCCCACCAGTCGTCGGGCCCGGCGGCGGGCACCTTGGACTGGAAGGTGCGCATCAGGTCGTCCCACTCCCGGGCGCGGTCGGTCTCGCGCATGTAGCGGGCGAAGTCCCGGTCCCAGTCGAAGTCGTCGTCGACCTGCAGCAGCATGAACAGGCGGTTGCCGACCCGCCATATGCGCTGGGACCTGACGCCGACCGCGGCCATGCCGCGCAGGATCTCCGGCCAGACATCGCGATGGTAACGGTCGTATTCCGCGATGGTTTGCGGGTCGTCCTTCAGATCCAGGGCCAGCGCCAGATCCTTCATGGGGCTACCTCCTCGGCGTTGGGCGGCCGTCTCTCGGGCACGCTTGTTGCACACGACGGTAGTTGATAAGGTCGCTTGGTAAAAGCCTGTGCCGCCACGATTCCACACACCGGGGACGGGAATTGGGCAAGGCCGGCGAAACGTTGTGCCGGGATGCGGCCACCGGATGGCCGCCGCGGCGCGCCGGACGGTCCGACAGAACAGACGCGATCAAGCGCGGCGGGGTCGTATCGGAGAGAACGAGGGGGAGGAAAGACCCGTGACCGACACGGATCTCGAGGCCGCGCGCCGGTTTCGCGAGGACGGCTACGTCATCCTGCCGGAGATCTTCGACGCGGCCGAGACCAGGGCTTTGCAGCAGGCGTTCCAGGAGCTGGTCGACGCCGGCAAGCTGCACAACGTGGCGACCGACAACGACCGCAGGACGCGGTCGGACTCGAAGATCAATCTCCAGGTCTGCCCGCTGTCCCATCACCATCCCTTCTTCGCCGCCCTGCCGTTCCAGGCCCGGGTGCGCGAGGCGGTCACCGCGCTGCTGGGCGGGCCGACCTACAAGTTCCTGGACCAGATCTTCTACAAGCCGGGCCGGGTCGGCTCGGGCACCAACTGGCACCAGGACAACACCTACTTCGGCGTCGAGGACCCGTTCATCGGCCTCGGCTTCTGGGTCGCGATCCACGACGCGACGGCGGAGAACGGGACGCTCCAGGTCCTGCCTCGGCATTTCCACGCGGTCGCGCCGCATGGGCCGGACCCGGAGAGCGACCACCACGACCGCATGTATCCGGAAGACGAGGACGCGGCCGTGATCTGCGAGGTGCCGGCCGGCGGGGCCGTCGCCTTCTGCTTCAACACCCCGCACCGCACGACCGGCAACAGCACCGATCGCGGTCGGGCGGGCGCCGCCTTCCACTTCATGCGCTGCGGCCATACCGGCCCGTTCAACGAGGGCGCCAACCCGCACGCCGAGTTCCCGCTCTACGGCATCGAGGGCAAGGCCCACGGACCCGTCGTCTCCGGCCCGACCTACAGCCGCGGCGTGGAGGAATACGGCCGGGACATGGAGGCGCAGTTCGCCGAGGAGGCGCGCCGGCTGGCGGCGGCCTACTCGCCGGCGGTCGCCGGCGCGCCGGCCTGACGCGGAGCGGCCTTCCCCCATGAGTCGTTCCCCCACGACCTCCTCGCTCATCGACCGGGTCGAGATCGTCGAGTTCACCTTCGAGGCGCGCAACATGGGCGTGCCCGCCTCGCGCGGCCCGGCCTCGCGGCACGGCGGCGGCACGCCGGGCGGCGCCGTCGGCTACGCGCCCGGGCAGTCGACCACGCTCACGCGCTACGCCGTCGCGATCGAGACCGCGGACGGCTGCCGGGGCGAGTACGTGACCCATTACGTCGGCACCCGCTCGGCCCTGGCGCAGAGCCTGATGCTCGCCCCGTCGCTGCTCGGCCGCGACGCCGAGGCGCGCGAGGGCCTCTACGACGACCTCAAGCGCGAGCTGCGTCAGTACGACCACATGGGCCACGGCCCGATCGACATCGCGTTGTGGGACTTGGCCGGCAAGAAGTACGGAATGTCGGTCTCGCGCATGCTGGGCGGCTTCCGCGAGCGCCTGCCGGCCTATGCCTCGACCTATCACGGCGACCGCAACGGCGGGCTCGACAGCAAGGAGGCCTTCGCCGCCTTCGCCCTGCAGTGCCGCGAGATGGGCTACCGCGCCTTCAAGATCCACGGCTGGCACGACGGCGACCGGCGCGAGGAGGCGGCGAACCTGCTGCATGTCCGCCACGCCGTCGGCCCGGCCATGGATCTGATGATCGACCCGGCCTGCGAGCTGAGGACCTTTGCCGACGCCCTCTATGTCGGCCGGGCCTGCGACGAGGCGGAATACTTCTGGTACGAGGACCCGTTCCGCGACGCGGGCACCAGTGCGGCCGCCCACCGCAAGCTGCGCGAGAAGATCACGACGCCGATCCTGCAGACCGAGCATGTCCGCGGCGTCGAGCCCAAGGCGGATTTCCTGGTCGCCGGCGGCACGGACTTCCTGCACTCGGACCCCGAATACGACATGGGCATCACCGGCGCGATGAAGATCGCGCATCTGGCCGAGGCCTTCGGCGTCGACTGCGAGGTCCACGCGCCGGGGCCGGCCCATCGCGCGGTGATGAGCGCCATGCGCAATACGAACTACTACGAGGTCGCACTGGTCGGCCCGGATTGCCCGAACGCGATCCCGCCGGTCTATGCCTGCGGCTACACCGACCAGCTCGACTGCATCGACGCCGAGGGCTGCGTGTACGTGCCGGCCGGGCCCGGCCTCGGCGTGACCTATGACTGGGAGTACATCCGCGCCCACACGGTCGCGCGGCACGAGATTACCGCCGAGGGGTAGGGCGCGGCATGGAGATATCGTTCATCCGGTCTCGCTTGGAACGTTTGTACCGGATTGGATTGATCGAACCCGTATCATCGGTCACAGTCGCATGACAGGCCGATTTCCTGCGGGATCGCCGTGAGGGGGACGAATCGGGGCCGGGCACGGACTTGGCGCCAAGCGTTCCGGTAAGACCAAAAGCGCCAGAGGCGCGTTCGGGGAGGGGACCCATGAGAATGAATGTTCCGAAGTTCGTCTGTGCCGCCGTCCTGTCGGCCGGCCTGATGGCCGGCGCGGCGATGCCCGCCTCGGCGGCCGATTCCGACTACGACTGGTCGGGCATCGACATCACCTTCATCGTCTGGACGGCGGAGGACGTCGAGTTCTTCGTGCCCTCGATCAACGGCGCGCGCGACGCCGCCGCGCAGCAGGGCATCAACCTCGACATCCAGTTCGGCGACGGCGACACCGTCACCCAGAACAACATCATCGAGACGTCGATCGCCAACGAGGTCGACGGAATCGCGGTGTCGATCTGGGACGACGAGGCGTTCGACGAGGCCGTCTGCGCCGCGATGGAGGCCGGCATCCCGGTCGTCGCGCACAACATCGACGACTCCCAGGGCGCCGACGGCACCTGCCGGCTCGCCTATATCGGCCAGGACTTCGTCGAGACCGGCTACGCGATCGGCCAGCGGATGATCGAGGAGCACGGCATCGGCGAGGGCGACCTGGTCTTCACGCCGGTCGAGTTCCCCGAGGCGGTCTATGCCGTCTACCGTCACGAGGGCGTGGCCATGGCGATGGAGGAGGTCGGCGCGACGACCGAGCTGCTCGGCACCGGCTCCGACCATTCCGAGGCGCTCAACATCATGACCCAGTACCTGATCGGCCATCCGGAGACGGTGGCGATCATCGGGCTCGGCTCCTCGCCGACCAGCGTCGCGGTGCGCGCCGCCAACGAGGCCGGGCTCGATATCCCGACCGGCGGGTTCGACGTCACGCCGGAGATCATCGACGCCATCAAGGACGGCACGATGACGGCGACGGTCGACCAGCAGCCCTACAGCCAGGGCTACTACGCGGTCACCCAGCTCGCGCTGATGGCCAAGTACGGCCACTTCCCGTCCGACATGAACACCGGTGGATCGGGCCTGCTCGACTCCACGAATGTCGAGACGGCCGAGGAGTGGGCCGGCATCACTCGCTGATCGCCGTCCCTCAAACGTCCGGCCCGGCGACGGGCCGGGCGCGGGGTCGGCCAGACCGCCCGCGTCCGGCCCGCCCGGTTCCCCAGCGCCCGAGCGAGTCATGACCCAGCAAGTCGAAGCCGTCGCGGTTAGGCCGCCCGTCCCCCACGGGCTGATCGGCCGCCTCCGCCGGCGCCCCGAAGGCGCCATCGTCACGCTCTTCATCGTCGTGCAGATCTGCTGCATCATCGGCGGCCTGCTGTTCCCGGACGACTTCCGGTACCTCTCCGAGGCCAATATCCGGGTCCTGCTGAAGTCGATCGCCCCGCTGGGAATCATGGCCCTGGGCGTGGGCATCCTGATGATCGCCGGCGAATTCGACCTCTCGGTCGGCACGATCTACACCTTCGCGGGAATCGTCGTCGCGACGCTGGCGGCGGACGTTCCGGGACCCGGCGGCGGGGAGGGGATCTCCCCCTTCATCGCGATGTTCATCGGCATCGCCATCGGCGTCGCGGCGGGCATTCTCCACGGCACCATCGCCATACGCTTCGCGATACCGTCCTTCATCGTGACGCTGGGCGCGATGCTGGTCTGGAAAGGCGCGACGCTGCTCTACAACGGCGCCAGCTCGGTGCGCTTCCGTCCGGACGATTCCTTCGAGGCCATTTTCGGCGCCGAGTTCGGCCTGGTCGACGCCAGCTTCATCTGGTTCATCATCCTGGCCGTAGTCTTCTACTTCATCCTGCACCACCACAAGCTGGGCAACCACTTCTTCGCGGTCGGCGGCAACAAACAGTCGGCGATCGCCATCGGCATCAATCCGACCAAGGTCAAGCTGATCGCCTTCGCCATCGTGGGCGGCTGCGCCGCGTTCTCCGGCGTCATCGCCATGACCCGCGTCGGCAGCGTCCAGCCCGGCGGCGGCCTCGGCCTCGAGCTCGAGGCGATCGCCGCCTGCGTGATCGGCGGCGCGGCGCTGATGGGCGGGCGCGGATCGATCATCGGCGTCGTGCTCGGCACGGCGCTGATCTACACGATCCAGGACATCCTCCTGCTGCTGCGCGCGCCCGGCTTCTACTTCGACATGTTCGTCGGCGGCCTGATCGTCCTGGCGGCCATCTCCAACCAGGTGCTGCGGCCACGGAGCTGACGCCCCCGCGAGCCGGATCATGACGGAGCCGATGCGATGACCGCGACCATGCCCACCACGGCCGAGCGCCGAGCCCCCGCCGCCGGCACCGCGCCGCCCCTCTACGAGGCGCGCAACATTTCGAAGAAGTACGGCAACCTTCAGGCCCTCGACGGCATCAACTTCCACATCAACGCAGGGGAAGTGATCGGCCTGTTGGGCGACAACGGCGCCGGCAAGTCGACGCTGATCAAGATGATGTCCGGGGTGGTCAGGCCGGACTCGGGCGAGATCCTGATCGACGGCAAGCCGACCCGGATCACGAGCCGACACGATTCCCAGGAAGCGGGGATCGAGACGATCTACCAGGATACCGCCCTGGTCGATTCCATGTCGATCACCCGGAACATCTTCATGGGGCGGGAGATCACCAATTTCCTGGGCTTCATGCGCCACCGCAAGATGTCGGACACGGCCGTCAGCGTCCTCGACAGCGCGGTGCACATCTCCGGCATCGACGATCCGGACAAGGAGGTCGGCCTGCTCTCCGGCGGGCAGAAGCAGGCCGTGGCGATCGCCCGGGCGGTCTATTTCAAGCGCCGGATGCTGCTGCTCGACGAGCCGACCTCGGCCCTGTCGGTGCGCGAGACGGAACGGCTGCTCGACTATGTCGCCAATCTCAAACACGAGGGTGTGGCGAGCGTGCTCGTCACGCACAACATCTATCACGCCTTCCAGGTCTGTGACCGGTTCGTGGTCATGAGCCATGGCAAGGCCGTGTTCGAGATCGACAAGGCCCACACGACGATCGACGAGATCACCAAGCACGTCATCATGACGTGATGTCTGACGGATCGCTTCGGGGAGGGGACGCGCGGAGCGACCGGCGAGGAGGCAGGACCATGACGGTGGCACTTACGCGCCGCGACTACAGCCTAACCGGGCCCGAGGGGGAGCGGTCGGTCGAACGGGGGCTTGCCGCTGCGGAGTGGTATCACCCCGACATTCCGCGCAAGCGCCTGAAGGAGCTCATGCGCCGGCGCGACGGGCCGGCCCTACGCGACCTGGCGATCTGGGTGACCCTGATCGTCGGCTCGGGCGCTCTGGGCGGCTATTTCTGGGGCACCTGGCTCGCCGTGCCGTTCTTCATCGTGTACGGCGTGCTGTACGGCTCCTCGTCGGATTCGCGCTGGCACGAATGCGGGCACGGCACGGCCTTCAAGACCTCGTGGCTCAACGAGGTCGTCTACCAGGTCGCCTGCTTCATGATCATGCGCAACCCGGAGGTCTGGCGCTGGAGCCACGCGCGCCACCACACCGACACGATCATCGTCGGGCGCGACCCCGAGATCATCGCCATGCGCCCGCCCAAGAACTGGGAGATCGCGCTCAACTTCCTGGCCCTGCCCAACGTCTGGAACGCGATCAAGCAGACGGCGCTGCACGCGCGGGGCAAGCTGACCGCGGACCAGGAGACCTTCATCCCGAAATCGGAGTGGTCGAAGGTCTTCCTCGTCGCCCGGATCTGGGTGGCGATCTACGCCGCGGTGATCGCGCTGGCGCTCTTCCTCCAGTCCTGGCTGCCGCTGATGTATGTCGGCCTGCCGACGATCTATGGCGGCTGGCTGGTCATGTACACGGGCCTGACCCAACACACCGGCCTGGCCGAGGACGTGCTCGACCACCGGCTCAATACCCGCACCATCTACATGAACCCGATCCTTCGGTTCATGTATCTGAACATGAACTATCACATCGAGCACCACATGTACCCGATGGTGCCGTACTACAACCTTCCTGAACTCCATAAGGAGATCAAGAAGGATCTACCGGAACCGTACAAGAATACGTTCCAGGCTTATCGGGAAATCATCACCGCGCTGTTCCGCCAGCGGAAGAACCCGGGCTTCTACTACAAGCGGGAGCTGCCGCCGGGCGCCAAGCCGTTCCGGCCGGAGCTTCACGAGGTCACGCCCGCGGCCGCCCAGTAGCGGCGGCCGCGACCGGTCACCGACGCGGGGAGGGGAGCGTCGTCTTGAGCACCGAGTGGATCGCGGTCTGCGCGACCGACGAGATCGACGAGGAGGATGTCGTCCGCTTCGATCACGACGGCCGGACCTTCGCCGTCTATCGCAGCGAGGACGACACCTTCCACGCCACCGACGGCCTGTGCACTCACGAGCAGGTCCATCTGGCCGACGGCCTCGTCATGGGCGACGTGATCGAGTGCCCGAAGCACAACGGCCGCTTCGACTACAAGACCGGCGCCGCGCTGAAGGCGCCGGTCTGCGTCGACCTCAAGACCTATCCGGTCAAGGTCGAGGACGGCACCGTCTACCTCAAGCCCGACTGAGCGGCATGGCGAGCGGTCGAGATCGGAGCGCGCCGTGAGCGCGGCGGCCGTCGTCGTCGGCGCCGGCGAGGCCGGGGCCCGCGCCGTGGCCGAGCTGCGCGAGGCGGGTCATGACGGGCCGATCACGCTGGTCGGGGAGGAGGGGCGCGCTCCCTACGAGCGTCCGCCCCTGTCCAAGGAGGCGCTGACCGGCGAGGACGAGCCCGCGCCGCGCACCATCCGCGACGCCGACGGCCTGGCCGCCGACGGCGTGACGTTCCTTTCCGGCGTGCGGGCGACCGGCATCGACCGGGAGGCGCGGCGCGTAACGCTGTCCGACGGGCAGACCATCGGCTACGACGCGCTGCTGCTCGCGACCGGGGCGCGGGCCCGGCCGTTGCCCTGTCCGGGCGGGGAGAACGCCCGGCTGCTGCGCAGCTTCGACGATGCCGCGGCCCTGCGGAAACGACTGGCGTCCGGCGCGCGGGTCGTCCTGGTCGGCGGCGGCTTCATCGGGCTGGAGCTCGCCGCCAGCGCGGCCGCCCGGGGCGCCCGGGTCACGGTGCTGGAGGCCGCGCCGCGGATCCTCGGCCGCATCGTGCCGGAGGAGATCGCCGCCATCGTCGCCGGGCGCCATGCCGAGGCGGGCGTCGAGATCCGCTGCGGCGTGACGATCGAGCGCATCGAGGGCGGGGAGGCCGGCTGCCGCGTCGTCCTCGCCGACGGCCCGGCGCTGGAGGCCGACACCGTGATCGCCGGCATCGGCGCGGTGCCGAACACCGAGCTCGCGGAGGCCGCGGGCCTCGCCATCGACAACGGCGTCGCCGTCGACGGCGCCATGCGCTCTTCGGACCCGGCGATCTTCGCCGCCGGCGACTGCGCCTCCTTCCCGCATCCGCTCTATGACGGCCGGCGCATCCGGCTGGAGGCCTGGCGCGGCGCGCAGGACGCGGCCGAGACCGCGGCGCGGGCGATGGCGGGCCAGGCCGTCGAGCACGAGGCCGTGCCCTGGTTCTGGTCCGACCAGGTGGACATGACGATGCAGATCGCCGGCCTGCCCGATGCGGGCGCCGCAACCGTGGTGCGCGAGCGCGAGGACGGCGTGGCGATCCGGTTCCGCGTGGCCGGGGACGGGCGCGTCCTGGCGGCGTCGGCCATCGGCCCGGGCAACGCGGTCGCCAAGGATATCCGCCTGGCGGAGATGATGATCGCCCGGCGCGCCGCGCCGGCGCGCGAGCGGCTCGCCGATCCGTCGGTCGGGCTCAAGAAACTGCTGGCGGGCTGACACCGCCGGCGCGAACGAGGGGGAGACCGGGATCATGCCGGCAAAGCGCCGCACCGTCGCCGACGTCCTGGCGACCAAGGGCCGGAAGCAGCTCACGATGCTCTACGTCAATGACACGTGGGAGGCGGCGGCCTCCGACGCGGCGGGCATCGACATGCTCTCCATCATCGACCCGATCTGGACGTCGGAGATGCGCGCCGCGGCCGGCTCGTGCTTCGTCCAGGTCGGCCTGCTCTACGGCAAGCTGGCGACGGCGGAGGACTACCTGCGCGCCGCCTTCCGGGCGATGGAGGTCGGCGGCGATTCCTTCTATTGCGCGGCCAGCCTGGACACGATCTCCCGCATGGCGGCGGAGGGCATTCCGGTCTGCGGCCATGTCGGCCTGATCCCGGCGAGGAACACCTGGACCGGCGGCTTCCGCGCCGTCGGCAAGACCGCGGAGACGGCGATGCAGGTCTTCCGCCAGGTCAAGGAGCTGGAGAACGCCGGCGCCTTCTGCGCCGAGATCGAGGTCGTGCCCGACCGGGTGGCGGCGGAGATCTCCAAGCGCACCTCTCTGTTCCTGGTCTCCATGGGCGCGGGCACGGGCTGCGACGCCCAGTACCTGTTCGCCCAGGACGTGCTCGGCAGCCATGACGGCCATTATCCGCGCCACGCCAAGGTCTATCGCGACTTCATGGCGGAGTACGCGCGCCTGCAGGAAGAGCGCGTCGCCGCCTTCACCGAGTTCCGCAAGGACGTTGACAGCGGCGCCTATCCCGAGCGCAAGCACCTGGTCGATATCGCGGACTCCGAGTTCGAGAGCTTCCTCGACCGGCTGGAGAAGGCATGAGCCCGGTCGACGCCGACGCGCTCGCCGAGCGCCTGGCGCGATGCTATTCCGGCGCGGTCTTCGACGCCCTGCGCGAGCGGGGGATCACCGACGGCATCCTGCCCCCGGCGATCCGGCCGCTCGACCCCGCCCGCACGCTTGCCGGGCCCGTCTTCACCATGGAGGGCAGCCGCAAGTCCGGCCTTTCGGACGACGAGAGCCTGCTCGCCTGGACCGGGTTCCTGAGCCGCGCGCCCGCCGGATCGGTGGTCGTGTGCCGGGGCAATGTCGACGACCTGGCCCTGATGGGCGAGCTGAGCGCGGAGACGCTGCATCACCGCGGCGTGCGCGGCTATGTCACCGACGGGGCGTGCCGGGACGCGGACTTCATCCTGCGCCTCGGCTTTCCGGTCTTCTGCGACGGGCTGACCCCGCGTGACATCGTTGGCGTCTGGTCGCCGGACGCCTATGACGAGCCGGTCGTGCTGGGCGACACGCGGGTGGCGCCCGGCGACTTCCTGATCGCCGACCGCGACGGAGGCGTCGTGATCCCGGGCGCGAACGCCGCGGAGGTGGTCGCCGAGGTCGAGGCCGTGATGGCGACGGAGAACCGGGTGCGCACCGCCATCCTCGACGGCGTCTCCCCGGAGGACGCCTACCGGCGCTACGGCCGGTTCTGAGGCGTGCCGCGGCGGGCGAGGGCGCGGGACAGGGGGCGGGCCGTAAGGCCGTGAGCGACGACGCTCAGCGTCACGGTCAGCGCGGCGACCGCGAAGAGGTCGCCATGGGGCTCCCAGCCCAGCGTACGGATCGCGATCAGGACATAGAGCACCGACGCGATGCCCCTCGGCCCGAACCAGCCGGCGTAGAGCTTCTGCGCCATCGGCAGGCCGGAGCCGGCGAGCGCCAGCCAGACCGCGACGGGGCGAAGGACGGCGAGGCTCGCTACCGCGTAGGCGAGCGCGCGCCAGTCCCAGTGCATGATCGCCACCGGCAGCACCAGCGCCCCGAAGGCGAGGAAGGTGAGCATGGCCAGCAGGGTCGACTCCGTCTCGCCGTAGTCCTCGACCCGCCGCTCCAGGTCGCCCCTGGTGAATGTCGCCGCCAGGCCCCCGACGAAGGCGGCGACGAAGCCGTTGCCGCCGGCGAGCTCGGCTCCGGCGTAGAGGGAGATCGCGAGCGCGACGCCGGCCAGCGCCTCGAACCGGCCTTCCATAAGGCCCTTGGAGGCGGCGAGGTCGGCGATCCGACTGCCGGCCCACCCGGCGGCGACGCCGATGCCGGCGCCGATGGCGATCTCCGCCGCCGCCTCGACGATCCAGCCCCGGCCGGACAGCCCGTCGCCAGTCGCCAGCCCCGCGACGACAGCCAGGAAGATCGGCAGCAGAAGCCCGTCGTTGAGCCCGCTTTCGACGTTGATGCCGTCGCGCAGGGCCGCCGGCGTGTCGCGCTCCTGGAAGATCGGCTGGCTCAGCGCCGCGTCGGTGGGCGCCAGGATCAGCGCGAGCATCAAGGCGACCGCGCCGGTCGTCGCCAGCATCCACCAGGCAAGTGCCCAGCCCGCCAGCACGAGGAGCGGCAGCCCGATGGCCAGCAGGCGCACCGGCACGGCAGCCTCCCGCCTGAGCGCGGGCAGGCGCAGGCTCGCCGCGTCGACGAAGAGGATGATCGCCAGCGCCAACTCCGCGAGGACCGCGAGTCCGCCCCCGTCCATGAGGTCCCGGCGTTCCGGCGCCGTGCTCGCGCCCGCCGCCTCGAGCCCGAAGCCGATCGCCGCGCCCGCTGCCAGCGCCGCGATGGCCGGTGTGATGTCGCGCTTTTCGACGCCCGCGGAGACGAGGCCGTAGAGAAAGACGGCCAGCGCCGCGACCAGCAGGACGGTCTCCGATGCCATGGTGCCCGGGTCCGCGCCTACGATCCGGTGGCGACGCCGGCCGCCGGGCCGGGGCTGGCGGCCTCCGGAACGTCGGCGGGCGAGGCGAGCCAGGTGACCCGTTCGTCGGCCGGCGCGGGCGCGTCTTCCGCGGCGCCGGCGCGCAAGGAAGACAGGATCGAGGACGCGGCCGGCGACAGGCCGACGCTGCGCCGCCACATCAGCCGGATGACCCGGTCGATCACCGGGTCGACCAGGGGGCGATGGGTGATCGCCGGATTGTCGTCGCGCGGCAGGGCGAGGCCGGGCAGGGCGGAGACGCCCAGGCCTTCCTCCAGCATGCCCGTGACGGTGGCGAGGTTGGAGACCTCCGCCGTGACCTGCAGACGGATGTCGCGCTGCTGGACGGCGTTGTCGACCAGCTCGCGGATGCCGGTGTCGCCGGTCATGGCGATGAACGGATGGCCGGCCAGGTCCTTCCATCGGACCTGGTCCCGGGCCTCGAGCGGATGGCCGCGCGGGATGACCGCGTGCATGCGGTCCCGCGCGATCTTGACGCTTTCCAGCTCCGGGTCGTCTGTGTGCATGCTGCCGATCGCGCAATCGGCCTTGCCCGAGACGACCTCGTCGACCACGCCCTTCAGGTTGGCGTCGTGGATCGTCACCTGGATGCCCGGGAACATGCGGGTGTTGCGCGCGATGACCGGCGGCAGCAGGCGATAGGCGACCGAGGGCAGGCAGGCGACCACGACCCGGCCCTTGGTCCGGGCGACGATGTCGCGGATATCCTCGATCGCCGTGTCGAACTGGCGCAGCAGGTGGCGCGCCTGGGGCAGAAAGCTCAGGCCCACGCTGGAGATCTGCACCCGCCGCGTTGTGCGCAGGAACAACCGGCTGCCGATCGAGTCCTCGAGCTGGCGGATGCTCTGGCTCAGCGCCGGCTGGGAGAGGCCCAGCGCCTCCGCCGCGCCGACGAAGGAGCCGTGGTCGGCGATGGCGACGAAGACGCGCAGTTGCTTCAGGCTGACATTATTCAGCTTCATGGAATAAAGCATTATACTAATCGATTTGATAATACAATCGCCGGACGCTCATACTCCTCTCCAACGTAGTCGAGATCCGACCGACCGGGACGAGGAGGGGCCGATGGCCGCCGCCGAGCGCACGAGCGACGTGCTCCTGCTGCCGCTGATCGACGTGAACTGGCTTACCTTCGCGCCGTTCGACCCGAAGCGCGATTTCCGCATCGACCCGCCGAAGGTCGAGCAGAGCGTCGGCGAAGTGCGCGCGCTGCACCGGATCATGAACGGGCTGACCGGCGGGCTCTACATCCTCACGCCCCATTCTGGCACCTACTGTCGGACCGGCTACTACGAAGGCGCGATGCTCGAGGTCTACCGCCAGGCGGTGGCCGGCGGGGGCGAGCTGGCGGTCCATCTGCACGAGGAGATCAAGGGCGGCGGCGTGCGGTTCGGCGAGGAGGATCACGTCCGCGCCGTCTTCGCCGACTGCGCCCGGCGGCTGCGCGACGCGGGCATCGACCCGGTCGCCTATCGCGGCGGGCACTACGCCTATGCGCCCTTCATGAACCGGGTGCTGGCCGACCACGGCATCGCCATCGACTGTTCCTGCGCGCCGGGGATGAACCATCCCGACCGCGAGGCCGTGTGGACCGAGGCGGGGACGTCCGGTTACTACCTGCCCGAGGATCCGCGCGCCGCGCCGGGCACCGGCCGGGCCAGCGGCGTGTTCGAGATCCCGATCGGCGCGGACGGGCAGGGCGCGGACTACGCCAACCTGCTGCATGTCGAACAGTCGGAGCTCGACAACCTCCAGCGCATCTGGGGCGTCATCCGCGACCGCGCGCGGGCCGAGGGGCGGCCGCAGATCGTCCATGTCCTGTTCCATTCCGGCTCCATGGGCCGAAAGGACTGGGTCGAGCGGTTCAAGCGCTTCATGGACTGGGTTCCGTCCAACGGCGGGACCTTCGTCTCCGCGGTCGAGGCCAAGCGCGCCCATGACGCGATGACGCGCGAGGCCGCGGCATGATCTGCTACCTGATCCAGCCGATCCACCCGGCCGGCGTCGATATCCTGACCGGGGCGGGGCTCGAGGTGCGCACCGCCTCGGCCGCGACGATGGACGTGGTCGCCGCGGAGATCACGGACGCCGACGCGGCGATCACCCGCAACGCGGGGCTGAGCCGCGAGGCCATGGACGCGGCGCCCAAGCTCAAGGTCCTGGGCAACCACGGCATCGGCACCGATCCTGTGGCGCTCGACCGGGCGCGTGAGATCGGCCTGCCGGTCATCTTCACGCCGACCTCCAACGTCCAGTCGGTGGCCGAGCACGCGATCGCCCAGATGCTCGCCATCGCCAAGCGGACGCGGGAGGCCGATGCCGCCGTCCGCGACGGGCGCTTCGACTACCGCTACACAAGGGATTTCGTCGAGCTCTACGGCAAGATGCTGGCGATCCTGGGCTTCGGCACCATCGGCCGGCGCACCGCGGAGATCGCGCGCGCGGCCTTCGACATGCGCGTGGTCGTCCACAGCCGCTCGGCCGATCCGGGTGCGGTCGCGGCGGCGGGGTTCGAGAAGGTCGACGATCTCGACGCCGTGCTGGCGCGGGCCGACGTGGTCTCGCTCCACCAGCGCCTGACGCCGGACAACCGCGGGATGTTCGACCGCGATCGGCTGGCGCGGATGAAGCCTGGCAGCATGCTGGTCAACACCGCGCGCGGCGCGCTGGTCGACACCGAGGCGCTGGCCTGGGCGGTGACGGACGGGCCGCTGCGCGGCGCCGCCATGGACGTCTTCGCCGAGGAGCCGCTGCCGGGCGACCATCCGCTGACCCGCGTGCCGGGCGTCGTGCTCTCGCCGCATATCGGCGGCGCGACGGAGGAGGCGATGGCCCGCACCGCGATCGACACGGCCCGCCAGGTGGTCGACGTGCTCGAGGGCCGGCGCCCCGAATTCCTGGTCGATCCGGAGGTCTGGGACCGCCGTCGGACCTGAGCCGTCCACCGACCGCCCGCCCCGAAGAGAGGAACCGAGCCCGTGATCAAGTCCAACCCGGTCAAGCAGCTCCTGGCCGACGGCAAGCCCGCCTTCGGGACCTGGATCACCCTCTCGCCCCATCCGCGGGTGGTGAAGATCCTGGCCGCCGCCGGCTTCGACTTCGTCATCATCGAGATGGAGCACACCGACTTCACCCTGTCCGAGGTCGGCGTGCTCGCCATGCTGGCGCGCGAATGCGGGCTGGTGCCGATCGTCCGCCCGCCGGGCACGATCAAGCCGCACGACCTGACCCGGCCGCTCGACGCCGGCGCCCAGGGCCTGCTGCTGCCGGCGGTGGAGAGCGCCGAGCAGATGCGCGCCATCGTCGAGGCGACCAAGTACCACCCGCTCGGCAACCGGCCGATGAACCTCAAGGGCCCGCACACCGACTATCACGCCGGCCAGCCTAAGGAGATGATCGCGCATCTCAACGCGCATACCCTGTCGGTCGTGATGATCGAGTCGCGCCGGGCCATCGACGCGCTCGACGACATTCTCGCGGTCGAGGGGGTCGACGCGATCATGATCGGACCGGACGACCTGTCCCAGGACCTGGGCGTGCCCGGGGAGATGCAGAGCCCCGTTCTCCTGGAGGCTTACGAGGAGATCTTCGCCGCCTGCCGCAAGGCCGGCGTGCCCTACGGGCTTAGCTGCCATTCCCCCGATCTCGCGCGAAAGTGGGTCGACAAGGGCGCGACCTGGCTGCCCTATTCCAATGACGCGGCCATGGTGCTCAACGCCGCCCGGGCGGTGGTGCCGGAGCTCATGGCCATCGGCGGGCGGACGTGACGGCGATCGATCCCGCTCCCGGTGCCGCGCTCGCCCGGCGCCTGTTCGCGGATCTGGCCGAGCGCACGGCCGATCCGCCCGGCGTGACGCGCAAGGCCTATGGCGAGGGCGAGCGCATCGCCTTCGACCTGGCCGCCGAGGCGGCGGCCGGGCAGGGCGCGGAGCGGCGCTTCGACGCCGCCGGCAACCAGTATCTCACGATTCCCGGCGTCGACCGGGAGCGCGCGCTGGTCATCGGCTCCCATCTCGACAGCGTGCCGCATGGCGGAAACTACGACGGCGCTGCGGGCGTGATCGCGGGCCTGGCGCTGCAGGCCTGCCTGGCCCAAGCGGGCCGGACGCCGCCGGTCGACGTGACGGTCGCCTGCCTGCGTGCCGAGGAGAGCTGCTGGTTTCCGCACAGCTATATCGGCTCCAAGACGGCGCTGGGCGTGCTCGATCCGGCGGTGCTCGACGACGCGCGGCGCAGCGACACCGGGCGCAGCCTGGCCTGGCACATGGCCGAGGCGGGCTTCGACCCGGACGCGGTGCGTACCGGCACGCCGGGCCTGGAGGCGGATCGCGTGGTCGCCTATCTGGAGCCGCATATCGAGCAGGCGCCGGCCCTGGTCTCGGCCGGCACGCCGATCGGCCTCGTCACTGGCATCCGCGGCAGCTTCCGCTACCGAGAGATGGTCTGCCACGGCGAATACGCCCATTCCGGAGCGATGCCGCGCAATCTCCGCCACGACGCGGCGGTGGCGAGCGCCGAGCTGATCGTAGCGCTCGACGACCTCTGGGCAAGGCTGGACAAGGAGGGGCGCGACCTCTCGATCACCTTCGGCCAAGTCGGCACGGACCCGGCGGTCCACTCCTTCTCCAAGGTGGCGGGTGAGGTCCGGCTGTGCCTGGACGTGCGCAGCATCGAGCCGGAGACCCTCGACCACGTCGAGACGGAGCTCGCCCGGATGGTCGCGGAGATCGAGCAGGCGCGCGGCGTGCGCTTCACCCTCGGCCCGCGCTCCGGCAGCACGCCGGCGCCCATGGCCGAGCCCTTGCGCGCCCTGCTGGGCGAGGCGGCCACGCGCCAGGGCATCGAGACCCTGGCGATGCCCAGCGGCGCCGGCCACGACGCGGCGACCTTCGCGCTCGCCGGCATTCCGGCGGGGATGCTCTTCATCCGCAACACCCATGGCAGCCATAATCCCGACGAGGCGATGGACATGGCCGATTTCGACCGGGCCGTGGCGATCCTGGCGGCCGTGATGGACGCCCCGGGCGAGGCCTGGGCGGGCCTGCGCGGCTGATGGCAGAGGGCAGCGCATCGACGACCGTCGTCGTCGACGGCGCGGCGCTGGAGCGCCATTGCGCCGCGCTGCTGGAGGCCTCCGGCGTGCCGGCGGAGGAGTCGGCGATGACCGCCGCCGTCTTCGCCCAGGCCGAGCTGGTGGGCGAGCCCTCGCACGGCGTCCGGCTCCTGCTGGTCGTCCTCGACCGAATCGCCGCCGGCGGCGACCGGGCGGTCGCGGATATCGAGGTCGTGCGCGACCGGGGCGCGATCGCGGTCTGGGACGCGCGGCGCAGCCTGGGCCAGGTCACCGCGACCCGGGCCATGGATACCGCCATCGACAAGGCCCGTACGGCCGGTATCGGCATGGTCGCCGTTCGCGACGGCAACTCCCTGACCTCGGCCAAGTTCTATGCCCTGCGCGCGGCGGAGGCGGGGTGCATCGGCCTCGTCCACACCAATGCCAGCCGCAAGGTGATGCCGCCGCCCGGCGGCCGGACCGCCGTCATGGGCAACAACCCGGTGGCGGTCGCCGCGCCGGCCGGGCGGCACGGCGTCTTCGTACTCGACATGGCCTGCACCGCCGTCGCGATCGAGCGCATCGTCGCCGCGCGCGACGCGGGCGAGGCGATTCCGAAGGGCTGGGCGCTCGACGGCGAGGGTAACGAGACGACCGACCCGGCCGCCGCGCTCCACGCCATGGCGCTGCTGCCCTTCGGAGGGTACAAAGCCTTCGGTCTGGCGCTGGTCAACGAGATGCTGACCAGCGTGCTGGCCGGTGGCGCGGTCTTCGCGGGCGGGTCGACAGGGTTCCGGCCGCTCGACGGGCCGATGAACACGTCGTTCACGCTGAGCGCGATCGACATCGCTGCCTTCGACGATCCGGTGGCGTTCGCCGGGCGGATGGAGGCCATGATCGACGGCCTGAAGGCGTCCGAGCCGCGCGAGCCGGGGGCGGAGATCCTGTTCCCCGGCGAGCGGGCCCTTCGCGAGCGCGACCGGCGCCGGGCCGAGGGCGTGCCGCTGGCCGCCTCGACGGCCGAAGGGCTGGCGGAGCGGGCGCGCCGCCTGGGCGTGCCGGCGCTGGGGCCGGCGGGCGCCTGAGCGAGACAGGAAAGGAAACGAGACGATGAGCGGTCCCGAGCCGATGCGCGGCGCCCTGGCGCCGGTGATCACCCCCTTTACCGAGGGCGGCGCGCAGCCTGACGCGGACCGGCTGATCGACCATTGCCGCTGGCTGATCGAGGGCGATGTCGGCCTCGCCGTCTTCGGCACGAACAGCGAGGGCACGTCGCTCTCGGTGTCGGAGAAGGAGGACCTGCTCGACGCCCTGGTCGGCGCCGGCCTGCCGCCCGCCCGCATGATGCCGGGGACGGGCCATTGCGCGGTCACCGACACGATCCGGATCACGCGCAAGGCGGTCGGGCTCGGCTGCGGCGGGGTGTTGATGCTGCCGCCGTTCTACTATCCCACCGTCAGCGACGAGGGGCTGTTCCGCTTCGTCTCCTCCGTCATCGACGGGGTGGGGGACGATCGGCTGCGCATCTATCTCTACCACATCCCGCCGATGGCCAAGGTCGGCTGGAGCCTGGAGCTGATCGAGCGCCTGATCGACGCCTATCCGGAGACGGTAGTCGGCCTCAAGGACTCCTCCGGCGACTGGGACCACACGCAGGAGCTGCTGCGCCGCTTCCCCGGCTGGGGCACGTTCTGCGGCAACGAGCACAATCTGCTGGAGGCGATGGGCCTGGGCGCGGCGGGCTGCATTTCGGCGACCTGCAACGTCAACGGCGCGGCGATCGCCCGGCTGATCCGCACCGCCGAGGAGCCGGAGGCCGAGGCGCTGCAGGAATGGATCCGCGTGATCCGGCGGATCATCGAGGGGGGCGCCATGATCCCGGCGCTGAAGTCCCTGATCGCCCGCCACCGCGCCGACCCCGCCTGGCGCACCCTCCGCCCGCCGCTGGTCGAGCTCTCGGAGGAGGACGAGACGGCCCTCTACGACGCCCTCGACGCGGTCGACTTCGAGATGCACGTGCTGGAGTGCGCGTAGGTCGAGTGAGCGTGAGCGGAGCCAACGGCTACGGGCCCGAGCCGAACGCGGGCGAAGTCGGGCTCGCTCCGCTCGACCGACCTACTATCTATCCTTTCGCTTTCTTTCATTCGTCATCCCCGCGAAAGCGGGGATCCATGGGCTCTGGCCTGTTTGGTCGGGTTATCGCCGCCATATCGTACGATTGCCGCTCCAGGCCGCCTGGATCCCCGCTTTCGCGGGGATGACGGAAAGGCGAGGTAGCGAAAATCAGCGATGCCAGGTAGGTCGCCCACCGCGAAGCGGTGCGCGACGGCCGGGACCGTTCCGTTGCGCAGCGCCAGGCGGCGCTGGGCACCCTACGCCACTCGCGCCCGTCACCCCGCCTGGTCGGCGGGGACGACGAAGCTGTCCATGACCTTCTTCTCGCCCGCGTGGTCGAAGGCGACGGTGAGCTTGTCGTTGTCGGTGCGCAGGACGGTGCCGTAGCCGAACTTGCGGTGGAAGACGCGCTCGCCCTCGCCGAAGGGCTTGTCCGGTCGTGGCCGGGCCTCGACCTCGTAGGCGGAGCCCTCGATCGTCACCGGCTTGGTCCGGCGCATGAAGCCTGTCTGCGGCGGCGCCTTGAAGGGGAAGGGGGCGGCCGCCGGTTCCTCGAAGCCGCCGAGGCCGGGCTCGGCGACCGTCTCGACGCTGGCCTCCGGCAGCTCCTCCAGGAAGCGCGACGGAATGCACGACTGCCACTGCCCGTGGATCTGGCGGTTGGCGACGTTGGAGACATAAGCCCGGACCTTGGCCCGGGTCAGGCCCACATAGGCCAGCCGCCGCTCCTCCTCCAGCCCCGACAGCCCGGTCTCGTCGAGCGAGCGCTGGTTGGGGAAGACCCCTTCCTCCCAGCCGGGCAGGAAGACATGGGCGAATTCCAGCCCCTTTGCGCCGTGCAGCGTCATCAGCGTGGCGACGTCGCGGCCCTGGTCGGTCGTGGTCTCCATCACCAGGGAGACGTGTTCAAGGAATCCGCGCAGGTCGTCGAATTCCCGCATCGCGTTGACGAGTTCCTTGAGGTTCTCCAGCCGGCCCTGGGCGTCCGGCGACTTCTCCGCCTGCCACATGGCGGTGTAGCCGCTCTCGTCCAGCACCGTCTCGGCGAGCTCCCAGTGCGGCACCCGGTCGATCATCGAGCGCCAGCGCGCGAAGTCGCCCATCAGCGCGGCGACGGTCTTGCGCGGCTTGGGCTTGAGCTCGTCGGTCTCGGCCAGTCGGGCGGCCGCTTCGGCGAGCGGCACCTCCAGCGCGCGGGCGGTCGTGTGCATCGCCTGCAGCGCCGTGGGTCCCAGGCCGCGCTTGGGTACGTTGACGATCCGCTCGAAGGCCAGGTCGTTCGTCGGCGAGACGATCACGCGCAGATAAGCCAGCGCGTCGCGGATCTCCCGGCGTTCGTAGAAGCGCGGGCCGCCGACGACGCGATAGGGCAGGCCGATCTGGACGAAGCGCTCCTCGAAGGCGCGCATCTGGAAGCCGGCGCGCACCAGCACGGCGATCTCGCTGCCCGGCACGCCGTCGCGCTGCAGGGCCTCGATCTCCTCGCCGACCCAGCGCGCCTCCTCCTCGCTGTCCCACAGGGTGCGCACGATGATCGGCTCGCCGCCGTCGCCCTCGGTGAACAGGGTCTTGCCCAGCCGGCCCTGGTTGTTGGCGATCAGCCCGGAGGCGGCGGAGAGGATATGGCGGGTGGAGCGGTAGTTCTGCTCCAGCCGGATCACGCGCGCGCCCGGGAAGTCGGTCTCGAAGCGCAGGATGTTGCCGATCTCCGCCCCGCGCCAGCCGTAAATCGACTGGTCCTCGTCGCCGACGCAGCACAGGTTGCGATGGCCCTGCGCCAGGTAGCGCAGCCACAGGTACTGGGCCTGGTTGGTGTCCTGGTATTCGTCGACCAGCACGTAGCGGAAGCGTCGCTGCCAGTCCTCCAGGATCGGAAAGCGCCGCGGGCCATCCTCGGTATCGTAGGCCTTCTCGAACAGGGTCAGGTTGTGCAGCAGCAGATCGCCGAAGTCGCAGGCGTTGAGCGTGCGCAGCCGGTCCTGGTAGTCGCGGTAGAGCTCGAGCATCCGGCCGCCGGCGATGTCGCCCGCGTCGTCCGGCTTCAGCTTTTCCGGGCGCAGCCCCTTGTCCTTCCACCGCTCGATGACCGAGAGGACGAGGCGCGCCGGCCAGCGCTTGGCGTCGACGCCGTGGGCTTCGAGCAACTGCTTGACGAGGCGGAGCTGGTCGTCGGTGTCGAGGATCGTGAAATCGCTGGTCAGCCCGACTTCCTCGGCATGGCGGCGCAGGATGCGGGCGGCCAGCGCGTGGAAGGTGCCGAGCCAGAGCCCCTCCACCGGCACCTGGAGCAGCGCGGCGACTCGCTCGCGCATCTCGGTCGCCGCCTTGTTGGTGAAGGTGACGGCGAGCACCTGGCCCGGCCGCGCCCGACCCGTGTAGAGCAGGTGGGCGAGCCGCGTGGTCAGGACGCGCGTCTTGCCGGTGCCGGCACCGGCCAGCACCAGCACCGGCCCGTCGAGCGCCAGCGCCGCCTCGCGCTGCTGCGGGTTGAGCGCGGCGAGATAGCCGGGCTCGCCCCCCGGCGCGGCCACCGGGCCGCCGGCCGGCCCGGCGCCGGGCGTATCGAGCGGGTCGTCGCTCCAGGTCTCGTCGATCATGGCCGACATATAGCATGCCCGATCGAGTCGGGCAGGGGGCGGCGGCGTCGCCGATCGGCCGTCCCGGTCAGCGCGGCACCGATTCGCCCCGCTCCTCTGCACGGGCCTGCAGGATGGCCTTCTGGTAGGCGAGCATGACGTCGTGCTCGTGCACGATGCCGACGACGCGGCGGCTCTCGGCGTTGTCGACCACGGGCAAATGGCTCTCGCCGGCGCTGTCCATCAGGCGCATGGCGCGGCGCACCTCGTCCCCGGATTCCAGGAAGGGCGCGTCGGCGCGGGCGATCCGGCCGGCCGCCGGCGGCGGCCCGTCCCCTCCCGGCGTATCGGCCTGGGCCAGGTCGGTGACCGTCAGGACGCCCTTCAGCCGGTTGTCGGCGTCGAGGACGAAGAGCTCGCCGTAGCGGGCTTGGCGCAGCTTGGCGCGGACCTCCTCCAGGCCCGCCTCGGGCGAGACGACGGAATAGTCGCGCTTCATCACGTCGTGGACATGCAGGCGGGCCAGGATGTTGGTCTCGCGCCCGCCCTTGAGGCTGATGCCCGCGCGCTCGAGCTGCCAGGTGAAGAAGCTCTTGCCCAGCGTCTCCTGGACCAGAATGGTCGCCACGGCGACGGCGACCATGACCGCGATGGTCAGCTCGTAGTCGCCGGTCAGCTCGAAGACGATCAGGATGGTCGAGATCGGCGCGCCCAGCACCGCGCCCGCCACGGCGCCCATGCCGACCAGGGTGTAGGCGCCGTGGCTGGAGCTGAGCTCCGGGAACACGCCCGTGGCGATCAGCCCGAAGGCGCCGCCGGTCATCGCGCCCAGGAACAGCGAGGGCGAGAAGACGCCGCCGCCGAAGCCGCAGCCGAGGCAGAGCGCCGTCGCCGCCGTCTTGGCGACCAGCAGGCCGATCAGCATCTGGAGGCCCAGGCGCTCGTTCAGCGCCATGTCCGTGCCCTCGTAGCCGACGCCCAGCACGTGCGGGAACCAGATCGCGATGGCGCCGACCCCCAGCCCGCCGATCGCCGGGCGCAGCAGGGTGGGCAGCCGGATCCGCTCGACCGTGTCCTCCACGGCCATGACCGAGAACATGAACACGCCGGCCACCACGGCGCTGACCACGCCCAGCAGGGCGAAGGCCGGGAATTCCCAGAACGACGCGATCTGGTAGATCTGGGGGAGCTGGAAGGCCGGGAAGTCGCCATAGACCATGCGGCTGACGATCGTGCCCGTGACCGAGGCCAGCACGATCGGCGCGAAGGCGCTGAGCGCATAGTGGCCGACCACGACCTCGAGCGCGAAGAACACGCCGGCGATCGGGGCGTTGAAGCTGGCCGCCACCGCCGCCGCGACGCCGCAGCCCAGCAGCGTGCGCGTCAGCGCCGCCGACAGGCCGAGTCGCCGGGACACGACGCTCGACAGCGTCGCGCCCAGATGCACCACCGGGCCCTCGCGCCCGGTCGAGGCGCCGACGCCCAGCGACATCGCGCTGACGACCGCCGCGCCGAGGCCCTGGCGGCTGCGGATGCGCCCCCCGCGCAGGGCGCAGGCCTCCATGACGTGCGGCACGCCCAGCGGGCGGCGGCCCGGCATCAGGAAGTGCAGGACCAGCCCGACGAGCAGGCCGCCCGCCGCCGGTGCGGCCAGCACCCACCACCAGGGCAGCCCGGCGACATGGGTGGTCAGCGCCTCGCTCGCCTCGCCATAGGTCAGGAACTGCACGCTCGCCAGGAGTTGGCGGAAGGCGATTTCGCCACCCGCCGCGCCCGCGCCCAGAACGACCGCGAGCACCGCCAGGACGAGTTGGTCGTTGCGCCCGATCCGCGTGACGCGCAGATAGGCGCGGAAGAGGGGATGGCGCAGCGACATCGGGTTGGCGGCGTGGCTTCGGGGCGTCGGGAGGATCGTGCGGGGGCCGGGTGCCATTCAACACGCTCGGCCGCGACGGCGAAAGGCGGTTGGCGACGATGGCGTGCACTGGCTAGGGTAGACGTCTCGCGGTGCCGACCGCCCGTATCGCCGGATATTCCGACATGACGACCACGACGCCGGACATCTCCGTCCGCCCCGCGACGCCCGCCGACGTGCCGGAGATCCATCGGCTGCTGCGCGGGCTGGCGGCGTTCGGCGGAGGGCTCGATCGGCTCAGCGCACGCGAGGCCGACCTGCTGCGCGACGGCTTCGGCGACCGCCCGGTCTTCGAGGTCCTGCTGGCCGAGCGCGCCGGCCGCGCCGTCGGCTACGCCCTGTTCTTCCCCAACTACTCGACCTGGGAGGGCAGGCCGGGCCTCTATGTCGAGGACCTGTTCGTCGAGGAAGCCGCCCGCGGGACCGGCGCCGGCCGGCGCCTCCTGGCGGCGGTCGCGGCGATCGCGCGAGCCCGCGGCTATGCCCGGGTCGAGCTCTCGGTCGTCGAGTGGAATCCGGCGCGAGCCTTCTACGGCGCCCTCGGCTTCGCGGAGAAGGCGGAGTGGCGCCTGCAGCGGCTGGATGGCGAGGCGCTCGACCGGCTGGCGGGCGACGATCCCATCGAGGCCTAACGATAAGCTTTAATAGCATTAATTCTTCATGAATGTTCTTACAGGTTGAGTCGCTGGCGTCGGCTCCCCCGCCGTCGCCCTGTCGCGAAAGCCTCCCCATGCGTCATTCCAGGATGTCGATCATCGCCCAGCTCCGGCTGGCCAGCCTGCTCGGCCTCGCCGTCACCGTCGCCCTGGTCGGGGGCGGCATCTTCACGGTTCTGAGCCGCGATTTGGAGCAGCGCGTCGTCGCCGAGCAGGATGCCGATCTGCGCGTCGCCGGCCTGATGCTGGAACAGGCTTTCGACGCGGCCGAGGTGACGATCCGCAACGGCTCGGTCGAGCGGATCGCGATGCCGGCGCTGCCCGATCTCGCCGATCACCGGTTCATCGACCGGGTGACCGACGCCACCGGGCAGACCGCGACGGTCTTCGCCTGGGACGCCGATCGGCGGGACTATGTCCGCCGCTCGACCAATATCCGGCTGGAGGACGGCGGCCGGGCGGTCGGCACCGTGCTCGGCCGCGACGGCGCGGTCTTTCCCGTGATCCGCGCGGGAGACACCTTTCTGGGCGAAGCGACGATCCTCGGCGTCGACTACTACACCGCCTACGAGCCGATCTTCGAGCCGGGGGGTTCCGTCATCGGCATCCTCTATGTCGGGGTCGAGAAGGGCGCCCTGGTGGCGGTGCTGCAGGATACCGCCGCGATGCTGGCCGTCATCGCCGCGCTCGCGCTCGTCGCGGTGGGGGTGGTCATCTGGTGGGTCACCCGGCGCATCGGCGGCCGGCTCGCCGCCGTGGCCGAGGCGACCGAGGCCCTCGCCGGCGGGCGCACGGACATCGACATCCCGGACCGGGACCGCGGTGACGAGGTCGGGGCGATCGCCCGCGCGCTCGTCGGCTTCCGCGACGCGATCCGGGAGCGGCTGGCGCTGCTGGAGCGCGAGGAGGCGGAGGCACGGGCGCGCGAGCGGCGGGCCGCCGCCTTCCGGGAGCGTACGAACACCTTCGTGCGCACGGTCGAGGCGGAGATCGAGACCCTCGCCACAGCGACCGGCCAGCTCGAGGAAGCCGCCGCGCGCATGGCCGCGACCGCCGAGGATACCGGCGAGCGCACGCGCACCGTCGCCGCCGCTTCCGATCGGGCGGCCGACAGCGTGCGTGCCGTCGCCGCGGCGACGGAGGAGATGACCGGCTCGATCGGCGAGATCAGCGAGCGCGTCGCCCAGGCCTCCGGCGTCAGCGAGGACGCCGCCGGCCAGGCGCGCGAGGCGATCGGCCAGGTCGGCCGCCTGCGCGAGGGCGCGCAAAGGATCGGCGAGATCGTCACCCTGATCAGCGACATCGCCGAGCAGACCAACCTGCTCGCCCTCAACGCCACGATCGAGGCGGCGCGTGCCGGCGAGGCGGGCAAGGGGTTCGCCGTCGTGGCCACGGAGGTCAAGAGCCTGGCGACCCAGACGGCCAAGGCGACCGAGGACATCCGCGAGACCGTCCAGGCCATCCAGGGCGACGTGGAGACGGCCGTGCCGGTCATGGAATCGGTCGGCGGCACGATCGAGCGGCTGGCCGAGATCGCGACGGCCGTCGCCGCCTCGACCCAGGAGCAGAGCGCGGCGACGACGGAGATCTCGCGCAACGCCCAGACGGCCGCCGAGGGGACCGCGGATGTATCCGGCACGATCGGCGGCCTCGACGAGGGCGTGCGCACGACGGCGGGCGCGGCGGAAGAGATCTCGACCACTGCCCGGGCGTTGTCCGGTCAGGGCCGGGACCTGCGCGACCAGGTCGCGGCCTATGTCCGCGACATCGACGCGGATACGGATGGCGACAGCGGCGGCGATGGCGCTGGCCACGGCACGGACTCGCCGCGCGCCGCCTGATCGCCGGTGGCATGCGCCCTCAGCCGGGCAGGGCGGAGGGGTCGATCATCGGGAAGGTGGCGGCGATCGCCCAGGCGAAGGCGATCGCCAGCGCCAAGCCGCCGACCGCCCGATGCCCTGTCCGGCGCCATGTCCAGCCGGAGAACAGGCCGTAGATCGCCAGGAAGATCACGATCACCGGGATCAGGATGATCAGGAAGAAGAGCCGCTGCAGGTCGAGCGCGACGGCGATGGCCAGCGAGACCATCAGGAACGCCTTGGTGACCGGGTAGGCGAGGCGCGGGGCGCGCGGGTCGCGGACCAGGGCCTCGTCGGCCAGGAAATAGGGCAGCGTGCCGACCAGCACCGCGGCGATCAGCGGCCAGCGCTCGGGGATCGGGACGAAGGCGGTGAAGAACCGGTCGATCGGCAGCCCGACGGCCAGGACGGCATAGGCGGTGACCGCCGCGCTCGCCGCCGCGAAGGCCGGCCAGGCGACCCGCCTGCCACCCGCGGATCCGGAGGGGGGCTCGTCGGCCCGGCCACGCTTGTGCCACCACAGGAGCCCGAGGCCGGTCAGCGCGCCATAGACGGCGAAATGGGCCGTCAGGTAGTCGCCCAGCAGGATCGGCAGGAAGCTCGTGGGCAGCGGCCACAGGATCAGCGGCGTCAGGAGCGAGGGCCCCGCCGCCACGGCCAGGAACCCGCGCCAGGATCGCGCCGGCGCCGGCGCCGCGTCCGCCGTGGCCGGTCCGGCGACGCGCGGCAGCACCCGGGAGAGCGGCCGTCCCGCCACGACGATGCCGAGCAGGGTCAGCCCGAGCCAGGCGAGCCGGCCGTCCACCGGCGCCGCTGCGGCGGGGGCCAGCGGGCTCGGCCCGCCGGCCGCCTGGAAGGTCGCGTCGAGCCAGTCGCGCGCCGCCACAAGGCTGTCCTCGGAATAGAGCACGCCGATATGCTCGACGCCGCCGGCGAGGACGAGGCGCCGCGCCGTGCCCTCGGCGAAGCGGCCGTATGTCTCCCCTGGCGCGACCCCGGGCGAGTCGGGTTCCGTGCTGCCGGCGACCATGCCTACCGCGCGACGGCCCTCGTCCTTCAGCATCGCCGGCTCCAGCCCGCCCACGATGACCAGCAGGTTGGCCGGCGTCTCGGCCGTCACGGTCGGCGCGAACATGGAGACCGCGACCGTGGCGGCGACGTCGCCGTCGGCCTGGGCGAAGCGCACCACGATGTCGGAGCCCATGGAGTGGCCGAGCAGGGCGAGCCGGCCGTCGCTCGCGGGATGGGCGCGGGCGAAGGCCGCGACCTCGGTCATCTGGTCGAGCAGGTTCCGCGTCGCGCCGTCCTCGGTGCTGACATCGCCCGTCAGCGGACGGGGATGCGCCCCGTGGCCCAGGAAGTCGAAGTTGACGGCGACGTAGCCGGCCCGCGCCAGGGTCGCCGCGAAGGGCTGCATGAGCTGGCGTGAGCCCGCGAAGCCGTGGGCGATCAGTACAGCGGGCGCGCGGGCATCCGGCCCGCTCTCGGCCGGCCGGGTCACCGTGACCGGGGTGGCGCCGACCCGGTGCGTTTCGATCGCGAGGCCGTCGTCGAGGCCGGCGAGCCGCCAGCCGCCCACGGCGACGGCGAGCAGGGCGAGCGCCAGCAGGGCGAGGTCGGCGGCTCTGAAACGGATGGGCACGGTCGCGATCACCGCGTCGGGGGATGGTCCGTTCCGTCGTGGCCGAGCCGATCCGCCGCGTCAAGCGCCGCGATGCCATCCCGCCGCATCGAGCGGCGGGATGCCGCGATTCGGGAGAAATGCGGGACGCCGCGTCCCGCGGCGCCCGGTCAGGCGGAGGCGCTTGCCGCCTGCGGCTGGCGCCAGTCTTCCGAGACCGTGCGGTTGCGCCCCGACCGCTTGGCGGCATAGAGCGCCGCGTCGGCGCGGGCGACGAAATCCACCAGCGTTTCGCCCGGCCGGTAGGTCGCGGCGCCGAGCGACAGGGTGATGTTGCCCAGCTTCTCGCCGGTCTGGCGGCGCACGATGCGCTTGGTGGCGACCTGCTTGCGGATGCTCTCCGCCAGCGTCACCGCATCGCTCAGGTGGGTCTGCGGCAGGACGATGCCGAACTCCTCGCCGCCATAGCGCGCGGCCGTGTCCCGGCCCTTGATCGTCTGCTTCAGGATGCGGGCGACGAGCTTGAGCACCTCGTCGCCGACCTGATGGCCGTGATTGTCGTTGAACGCCTTGAAGTGATCGATATCGACCATCAGCAGCGACAGCGGCGCATCGGCCTCCATCGCGTCGGCCGCGGCCGAGCGCAGGGTCATGTCGAAGCACTTGCGGTTGGCGATGCCGGTCAGCCCGTCGGTCAGCGCCTCGCGCTGGGTCTCCTCGAGGTCCTGGCGCATGCGCTCCATCTTCTCCGCGCTGGCCGAGAGCTCGCTGTCCAGGCTGCGATTGCGGTCGAGCATGGCGCGGGTCTGCTGGACCATGGCCTGCACCATCTGTTGGATCTGGCCCAGGTTCGGATCGCCGTCCAGTGTCTTCTCGAAGGCCGCGAGGCTGTCGCCGAAGCGGCCGGTGTCTCGGCCTGTGTCCTTGAGCAGCGTGATCATCTCGCCCAAGGCCGTGCCGATCTCCCGCGTCACCGACTCGACCACCTCGCGCTGGGAGTCGTGGCCGACGAACTTCGCGAAGAGCTCGGCCGAACGTTCCGGCGTGAAGGCCTGGCTGTTCGAGCGCAGGATGTCGATCGTGCGGACGAGGTCGGGATTGTTGCCGGCGGCATAGGCGTACCAGACGGCGAAATTCTCCGGCGTCGGTGGAATCGCCTCGGCGTCGAGAAGCGCCATTGCCTCACAGGCATATTCGCGGGCGGAATCGAGACCGTGAGTCGCACTCATTTCGGGGCCGTCCGGAATTTTTTCGTCGTTCGTCCGTATCCCTATCTGGCTCGAATCGGGTTAAGAACCATTAAACTTCGAAGCGTCTCGATCATTTTATTGGATCGATTGCAGCGAGAGAGGGATCAATTGCAGCGCCCGATCGAATTCTCGCCGCAGATCCGCTCGCCGTCGACCCAGGTCGCGCCGGTCAGGTCGGCATCGCGCAGGTCCGCCCCCTCGAGTTGCGCGCCCGTGAGGTCCGCGTCGACGAGACGGGCACCGACGAGCTTCGCGCGCCGCAGATCGGTGCCGCGCAAGGTGGCGTCGGTCAGGTTGGCGCGGGTCAGGTCCGCCTCGAACAGACGGGCGCCGTCCAGGTTCACGCCGATCAGGCTCGCGCTGATGAACTTGGCCCGGAAGGCGTCGGCACCCGACAGGTTGGAGCCGTCGAGCACCGAGCGCTGGAACGTCGCATCCCGCAACTCGGCCCCGGTCAGGTCGACCTGGAGCAACTCGCGCCCGTCCTGATAGCAGCGGCGCCAGTTGACGCCGGGATCGGCGGGATCGGTGCAGGCGGCCAGCGCGGTGCCGGCCGGCTGCAGGACGGCCACCGCGAGGGCGGCCATGATGAAGAGGCGCTTGTGCATTCCCCGTGCTGTAACCCGTCCCTGCCTTCGGGAAAAGGCCCTGCGGCGACGGATCGCCCGATCGGGGCTCATCGACGCGGCGCCAGACCGACCGCGCGGCCGGCCCGCGCCGGCCGGTCGAGGGCGGCATGGGCGGCCACCACGGGGTCGAGCCGGGCCCGGATCGCCGTCGGCCAGGGCGCGACCCGCCGGACCGTCATGTCCACGTGCAGCAGCATCACCTCCGTGGTCGCGGCCAGATAGCCCTCCTCGGCATGGCGCATGGTATGGAACAGGTGCAGGCGCTTTTCATCCGCGCCCAGCAACTGGGTGGCGACGGCCAGCGGCGCGCCCTCGACCACCTCGCGGTCATAGGTGATGTGCGCCTCCGCGGCGAAGACCGAGGCCTCGCCGCCGGCGGTGTAGGCGGGACCGAGCCCGACGCTTTCCAGGAAGGCGTCCGAGGCGTGGTCGAAGACCAGCACGTAGAAGGCCACGTTCATGTGGCCGTTGTAGTCGATCCACTCCGGGCGCACCGTCTCGCGGTGGCGGTCGAAGGGAGCGGCGGGCGGCGCGTTCTGGCTGTCGGACGGTGTCGGCACCGGAACTCCTTCCTGCCGGGGTCGCGCCGCCACTATGGGACAGTCGCCCCCGCCGGGACAACGCCGCGGCGTTCAGGCCGGCTTGCGCAGGACCAGGGTCGGCCAGGGCGGCAGGTCGACCCGCCGCTCGAGGACCAGGCCCTGCTGGCGGTGCGCGGCCAGCACGCCGGCTTCCTGCTCGCTCAACAGGCCGGACAGGACGGCGCGGCCGCCTGGCGCGAGGGCCTGGGCGAGAGCCGGCGCCATGCGGATCAGCGGGCGCGCCAGGATGTTGGCCAGGATGAGGTCGTAGGGTCGGCCCTGGCGCACCGGCGCCGCGGCGTAGCCGTCGGCGATACCGGTGCCGATCCGGGCGGCGACGCCGTTGACCCGCGCGTTGATCCGGGCGACGCGAACCGATTCCGGATCGATGTCGACCGCCACGACCCGCCGGGCGCCCAGCCGGACCGCCGCGATCGCCAGGATCGCCGTGCCGCAGCCCAGGTCGAGCACGCGGCCCGGCCGGCGCCGCTTGCCCAGCGCCTCCAGCGCGATCAGGCAGCCCCGCGTCGTCGGATGCTCGCCCGAGCCGAAGGCCGTCGCCGCGTCGATGGCGAGGCCGAGACGGCCGGTCGGCACCGGCTCTTCGACATGGGAGCCGTGAATCCAGAACCGGCCGACGGCGAAGGGCGGGAAGGCCGCATGGGTCGCCGCCAGCCAGTCCGTCGACGGCAGCGCCTCGATCGTCGGCAGCGGAGTCGGGACGCCGAAGGCGCGCGCCAACAGGTCGACGCGCACCGCGACCTCGCTCCGGTCCGGCTCGTCGTCGCAGTATCCCTCGACCAGCCAGGTGGCCGGGTCGGCGGTTTCGAAGCACGAGGTCGCCACGGTGAAGTCGCCCAGCGCCTCCTCGATCGCGGTCGCGGCGTGAGCCGGCACGCTTACCGCGATCCGCCAGGCGGCGGCGGGGCTGGTCGGGACGGTGCGGCGGATGGTCTCGACTCCGGCAAGGCTCGGACGAGGCAGGCTGGCGAAGGCCCGGGACGACGAAGGGCGCCCGGCCGGGCGCCCTCGATCACGGCTCGCGCGCGGCGCCGGAACGGGGTCCGGCGCCGGCCGCCCTCAGATGCCGAAGCCGCTGAAGCGCTTCTTGAACTTGCCGACCTGGCCGCCGGAATCGACGACGCGGTGGACGCCGGTCCAGGCCGGATGCGTCTTCGGGTCGATGTCCAGCTTGATGCTGTCGCCCGCGCTGCCGTAGCAGCTCCGCGTCTTGAATTCGGTGCCGTCGGTCATGACGACGGTGATCTCATGGTAGTCGGGATGGGTATCGGCCTTCATGACCACTCTCCTCGGCTCGCAAGCCGCGTCGTATAGCCGAGCCGGCGTCGGCATTCAAGCCCGGTGACGGCTTGTCCGTGCGAGCCCGCTGACGGACAGTGCCCCATGCGGCGGCCGGCGCCGGTCGGCCGTGCGCCGATGCCCCCCCCCCCGACGCCGAGACGAAAGGCGATCCCCGGTGACGTCCTCCCCCTCGACGGCCCCCGCGTCTTCCGCCGCCGACGCCCGCGCCCGGGCGAGCCGGGGCCGCTCGCCGCTGCCCGAACGGCCCAAGGGCGACGGGCTGCGTCCGCTGGTGCGCCTGGCGCCGTATCTCGTGCGCTACAAGGCCCGTATCGCCGCGGCGGCGGTGGCGCTCGTCGTCGCCGCGGGCACGGTGCTCGCGCTGGGCGTCGGCGTGCGCGCGCTGGTCGACCGCGGCTTCGGCGAGGGCGACGCCGCGCTGCTCGATCGCTCGCTGCTGGCCCTGACGGCGGTGACGGTCCTGCTCTCGGCGTCGAGCTTCGCGCGGTTCTACCTCGTCACCTGGATCGGGGAGCGGGTGATCGCCGACCTGCGCAAGGACGTCTATGCCCGCGCCGTCGCGCTCAGCCCCGGCTTCTACGAGACCGCGCGCACGGCCGAGATCGTCTCGCGCCTGACCGCCGACGTGACGGTGCTGCAGGTCGTCGTCGGCTCCTCGGCTTCGGTCTTTCTGCGCAACGTCCTGCTGTTCTGCGGCGGCACGGCGATGCTGGTCGTCACCTCGCCCAAGCTCGCCGGGCTGGTGGCGCTTGTCGTGCCGCTCGTCCTCGCGCCGATCCTCGTCTTCGGCCGCCGGGTGCGGCGCCTGTCGCGGGAGAGCCAGGACCGGGTCGCGGATGTCGGCGCCCATGTGGACGAGACGCTGCAGGCGGTGCGCACGGTCCAGGCCTTCGGCCACGAGCCGCTGGAGCGCCGGCGCTTCGGCGACCTGGCCGAGGCGGCGTTCGGCGCGGCAGTGCGCCGGGTCGCGGCCCGGGCGGCGCTGATCGCGGCCGTGATCCTGCTCGTCTTCGGGGCGATCGCCACGGTCCTGTGGACCGGCGGCCACGACGTCCTGGCCGGCCGGCTGACCGGCGGCGAGCTGACGGCCTTCGTCTTCTACGCCGTCGTGGTGGCGAGCGCGACCGCCGCCATCTCAGAGGTCATCGGCGAGATCCAGCGCGCCGCCGGGGCGACCGAGCGGCTGTTCGACCTGCTCGACACGCCGGTCGACATCGCCGCGCCGCCGGACCCGCTCGCCCTGCCGGAGCCGGCGCAAGGGGCGGTCGCCTTCGAGGGCGTGACCTTCCGCTACCCGTCGAGGCCCGACCTGCCCGCGCTCGACGGCTTCGACCTGGCCGTCGCGCCGGGCGAGTCGGTCGCCCTGGTCGGGCCGTCCGGTGCGGGCAAGACGACGGTCTTCCAGCTTCTCCTGCGCTACTACGACCCCCAGGCCGGGGCGATCCGGGTCGACGGCGTGGCGATCGAGGCGGCCGATCCCCGGGCGGTGCGCGCGCGGCTGGCGGTGGTGCCCCAGGACCCGGTGATCTTCTCCGCGAATGCCTGGGAGAACATCCGCTACGGCCGGCCGGAGGCGAGCGACGCCGAGGTCCGGGCCGCCGCGCGCGCGGCCCATGCGCTCGGGTTCCTCGACGCCCTGCCGGACGGGCTCGACACCTTCCTGGGCGAGCGCGGCGTACGCCTATCCGGCGGCCAGCGCCAGCGCATCGCCATCGCCCGGGCGATCCTGCGCGATCCGGCGGTGCTGCTGCTCGACGAGGCGACCAGCGCGCTCGACGCGGAAAGCGAGCGCATGGTCCAGGCCGCGCTGGAGGAGCTGATGCGCGGCCGCACGACGCTCGTCATCGCGCACCGGCTCGCCACCGTCCAGAACGTCGACCGCATCGCCGTGATGGACCACGGCCGCCTGGTCGCCAGCGGCACCCACGCCGCCCTGATGCGCGAAGGCGGCCTCTACGCCCGGCTGGCGGAGCTCCAGTTCGGGGTGGGGTAGGGGGCGGGCCAACACGTCGACGGCCGGAGCCCGGGTAGTTCGTACCCCGAACGGCATCAGGACCCGCCCGTCCTGCGCCAGATTCACGACGGAATATTACCGAGCATTCAGGATTTCTAAGGGGTCGCCCTGCTAGACCGGCGTATGCGGCCCGCTGCCCCCTCGGCGGGCGCGTGCGTGAACGGACAGGGAGCGAGGCTCATGCTTCGCCGGTTTCTCGACTGCAGGCGCGGCGCGACGGCCCAGGAATACGCCCTCTTCATCGGCCTGGTGGCGGCCGCTCTCGTCGTTGGTCTCGCGAGCCTGGGCGGGGCGCTGGACGGCACCTTCCGCAACGCGAGCGCCAATCTGGAAGGCGCCGGCGCGAACCAGAACGGTGGCGGCCCGTCCGGCGACGGCGGCGGCTCGGGCGGTGGCGCCGGTGACGGCACCGGCGGCGGCGGGTCCTCCAGCGGCGGTGGTGGTGGCTCTTCCGGTGGCGGCGGCTCTGGCGGCGGCTCCTCGGGTGGCGGCGGCGATCCGTTCGGCGGGGGCGGATCCTCCGGCTCCGGCTCGGGCTCGGGCGACGAGGGCGGGGGCGGAGACGGCGGCGGCTCGGCCGATCTGCCCGACGATTTTCCGGGCGCCGACAGCGGCGGGCCGGATGCCGGCGGTGGCTCTGGCGAGGACGGCGGCGACGCCCGCGCGGACGACGAGGACCGCGACGGCGGCGAGCGCGGACGCGGCGGCCGCGACGATGACGAGGAAGACGAGGAAGACGAGGACGAAGAGCGCGGCCGGCCCGGGCGCGAGGACGAACGGGCCGGGGACGAAGACGACGATGAAGAGGAAAGCGCCTGCGACCGCCCCGGCCGCCGGGTCGGCCAGGGCTGCGACGATCCGGGCCGCTATGACGAGGCGCGCGGAAAGGATGACGACCGCGAGGACCGCGACGACCGCCGGCGCGGTCGGCGATAGCGGCGCCCCGGATCGAGATCGGGCGTAGGTCGCCCACGGCCGCCAGGCCGTGCGCGACGGCACTGTCCGAGCCGTTGCGCACCGCTCCGCGGTGAGCAACCTACGGCACGCGGGGGAGGGCCCTGCCTCCGGCCCCGCCCCTACACCCCCAGCATCTCCTCCGCCGCCGTGTAGGGCAGGCCGTGGGCGTCGGCGACGGCCTTGTGGGTGATATGGCCGGTGTGGACGTTGAGGCCGTGGCGCAGGTGCGGGTCCTCGTATAGGGCCCTGCGCCAGCCCCGGTCGGCCAGCGCGAGGACGAAGGGCAGGGTCGCGTTGTTGAGCGCGAAGGTGCTCGTCCGCGCGACCGCCCCCGGCATGTTGGCCACGCAATAGTGCACCACGTCGTCGACCACGAATGTCGGCTCGGCATGAGTCGTGGGCCGCGAGGTCTCGAAGCAGCCGCCCTGGTCGATCGCCACGTCGACCAGCACCGCGCCGGGGTTCATCGCCCGGACATGCTCGGCCGTGACCAGCTTGGGCGCCGCGGCGCCGGCCACGAGCACCGCGCCGACCACCACGTCGGCGGCCAGCACCTCGGCCTCGATCGCGTCGACGGTGGAGAAGACGGTCGACACCCTGCCGCCCCAGCGGTCGTCGAGTTCGCGCAAGCGGGGCAGGGACCGGTCGATCACCGTCACATGCGCCTCGAGGCCGAGCGCCATGCGCGCCGCGTTGGCGCCGACCACGCCGCCGCCAAGGACGACCACCTTGGCCGCCGGCACGCCGGGCACGCCGCCCAGCAGCAGGCCGCGCCCGCCGCGCTCCTTCTCCAGGCAGCCGGCGGCGGCCTGGATCGCCATGCGGCCGGCGACCTCGCTCATCGGCGCCAGCAGCGGCAGGCCGCCGCGCGGGTCGGTCACCGTCTCGTAGGCGATGGCGATCACGCCGGCGTCGCGCAGCCCCTCGGTCTGCGCCCGGTCCGGAGCGAGGTGGAGATAGGTGAACAGCACCTGGCCCGGCCGCATCCGGGCGATCTCGACCGCCTGCGGCTCCTTGACCTTGACCACCATCTCAGCCTCGGCCCAGACGGCCTCGGCGCTGTCCGCGATCGTCGCCCCGGCGGCGCGGTAGGCCGCGTCATCGAGCGCGATGCCCGCGCCGGCGCCTGTCTCGACCACCACCTCGTGGCCGTGATGGACGAGCTCCCGGACCGCCGAGGGCGTCAGGCCCACGCGGAACTCCAGCGTCTTGATCTCCCTCGGCACGCCGATACGCATGACCGCCCGCCCGTGTTCGCGTTGTCTCGTCCATGCCCTTTAGCGGGGCAAGGGCAAAAGATCAATGATAGTGATGTTTTTTGATTCACCGCCGCCCCCTGTTCGCGATCATGATCACCGCCGAGGGGGCGAGCTCCGTCACGGTCCGCGCTCCATGTCGTCGTAGCCGAGAATCGCCTCGTCGGATCGCATGTCGAGGTCGGGCAGGCGCGAGTACCGGTCGCCGATCGCCAAGAGCCGTTCCGCGACGCCCGGTGTGCGAGGTCGGGCCTTCCGATCTGCCGCGGTATCGGCGCGATGGATGGTCGTTTTCCTGGGCATCGCGCGACTGTGGACAATCGCGCGGAAGGCGGCAACGTCGAATGGTGACCCCTCGCAGCCGCCGGTCACCTCACCCCTCCCGCAGATTCCGGCGCATGACCTTGCCGGTCGCGGTCATCGGCAGGCTGTCGCGGTATTCGACGATGCGGGGATATTCGTGGGCGGCGAGGCGGGTCTTGACGAAGGCCTGGATCTCCTCGGTCAGCGCGTCGGAGGGCGCATGGCCCTCGGCGAGGACCACCACGGCCTTGACTGCCTGGCCGCGCACCGGGTCGGGCACGCCGACGGCGGCGGCGAGCGCGATCGCCGGGTGCTTGATGAGGCAGTCCTCGATCTCGCCCGGCCCGATGCGGTAGCCGGCCGAGGTAATCACGTCGTCGTCGCGGCCGACGAAGGTCAGCCAGCCGTCCTCGCTGGCCGTGCCGGTATCGCCGGTCATGAGCCAGTCGCCGGCGAACTTCGCCGCCGTCGCCTCGGGCTTGTTCCAGTATCCGAGGAACATCACCGGGTCGGGCGACCGGACGGCGATGCGGCCGAGCGTGCCGGGCGGGGCGGGGCGGTCGCCCTCGCCCAGGATCGCGACGTCGTGGCCGGGCACAGGGCGGCCCATGGCGCCGGGCCGTGTGCCGGTGAGCGCCGCGTCGGTCGCGACGACCAGGTTGCATTCGGTCTGGCCGTAGAACTCGTTGATTGTCAGCCTGAAGGTCGCCCGGCCCCAGTCGAGCAGCTCCGCGCCCAGGCTCTCCCCGCCGGAGCCGAGCGTGCGCAGGCCGTCCAGCCAGGGCGCTACCTCGGCCCGGCGCAGCAGCTTGAGCGCGGTCGGCGGCATGAAGACGTTGCGCACGCCGTGGTCGCGCATCAGCGCCATCGCCGCCTCGGGCTCGAACTTGGCCATGCGGTGGGCGACGACCGGCACGCCGTGGTGCCAGGCGGGCAGCAGCACGTCGAGCAGCCCGCCGATCCACGCCCAGTCCGCCGGCGTCCAGAACCGGTCGCCGGTGCGGGGGAAGAAGTGGTGCGGCATTTCCACCCCCGGCAGGTGGCCGAGCAGTACGCGATGGGCGTGCAGCGCGCCCTTGGGCGGGCCGGTCGTGCCGGAGGTGTAGATGATCAGCGCCGGATCCTCGGCTGCCGTGTCGACCGGCGCGAAGGCGTCCGACGAGCGGTCGAGCAGGTCGGCCAGCGCCAGGGCGTGGCTGCCGGCGCCATCGGCCAGGATGACGTGTTCCAGGTCCGGAAGCCGGTCGCGGATCGCCTCGATCTTCGGCACCTCGGACGCCGTCGTCACCAGGACCCGCGCGCCGGAATCCGCCAGCCGGTATTCCAGCGCCTCCTCGCCGAACAGGGTGAACAGCGGCAGGGCGATCATGCCGGCCTTGTAGGCGGCGACATGCGCGATCGCGCAGGCCGCGCCCTGGCCCAGCAGGATCGCCACCCGGTCGCCGCGCCGCGCGCCCAGCCCGACGAGCGCGTTGGCCAGACGGTTCGACAGCCCCTTCAGCTCGTCGAAATCGTAGTCCCGCGCCGAGCCGTCCGGCGCCACGTCGACGAGCGCGAGCCGTCCGCTGCCGTCGGCCCACTTGTCGACCGTGTCGACGCCGATGTTGTAGCGCCCGGGGATCGCCCAGCGGAACCGGGCGACCAGGGCGTCGTAGCTGTCGGCCTCGGGCAGCATGGCGCCGGCTTCCCCCTCCCGGTCCGTCTCAGGCGGCGGCAGGCCCCCTCGCGCGCCGCTGCCAGGCCAGCAGCGCCAGGCCGACCGCGACGCCCGCCGCGTCGGTCGCCCAGCCGCCGGCGATCATGGCCAGCGCCCCGGCCAGCAGCAGGGCGCGCGACGCCGGGCGCAGCGCCCCGAAATACCAGCCCTGCACCGCCGAAGACAGGAGGTAGACGCCGATCGAGGCGCTGACCGCCACATGAACGACGGCGACCGCCGAGCCCTCCATCAGCATGGCCGGGCTGTAGAAGAAGATGAAGGGCACGATGAAGGCGGCCAGCCCGATCTTGAACGACGTCACGCTCGTGCGCATCGGATCGGCGCCCGAGATCCCGGCCGCGGCGTAGGAGGCGAGCGCCACCGGCGGCGTGATGGCGGAAATGACGGCGAAGTAGAAGACGAAGAAATGGGCCGTCAGCCGCGACAGCCGGTCCGGATCGGCGGCGCCCGTCGCGGCGATGGCGGGCTCCATGATCTGGGACAGGCCGGGCGCCACGACCGAGGCGGCGACCGCGTAGGCGGCCGTGGTCGGCATGCCCATGCCCAGGATGATCGAGATGCCCATGGCGAAGATCATGGCGATCAGCAACCCCGCCCAGTCGGGCAGGGCGCCCGCCGTGGCGATGCCCAGCAACAGCGAGGAGAATCGCGCCCCGACGCCGGTCAGCGCGATGACGCCGACGATGATGCCGGCGCAGGCGCACACCGCGATGATCTGGATCGACATCCGCGCGGCGAGCTCGAGCGCGCGCAGGATGCCGAGCGGGCCCATTTTGTGCGGGCTGATCCAGCTCACCACCGCCGCCGACAGCGTGGCGAGCGTGCCCGCGCGGATCACCGAGTAGCCGGCGAACAGCGCGCCGATCAGGATGATGATCGGCACGAAGAGGTAGACTTGCCTCAAGAGCTTGGCGAGGACCGGCAGTTCGTCGCCGCGCATCCCGCGCATGCCGAGCTTGCGCGCCTCCAGGTCGACCATGAAGTAGACCGAGGCGAAATAGAGCACCGCCGGCACGATCGCGGCGACGACCAGGTCGGTGTAGGGGATGCCCGTGATCTCGGCCATGATGAAGGCGCCGGCGCCCATGATCGGCGGCATGATCTGGCCGCCGGTGGACGCCGCCGCCTCGATCGCGCCGGCCGATTGCGGGCGGTAGCCGACGCGCTTCATCAGCGGGATGGTCAGCGAGCCGGTGGCCACGACATTGCCGGCCGAGGTGCCGTTGATCATCCCCATCAGGCCCGACGCGAAGACGGCGACCTTCGCCGGACCGCCGCGGGCCCGCCCGGCGGCGGCGAAGGCGAAGTTGACGAAGTAGTCGCCGACCTTGGAGGCCTGCAGGAAGGCGGCGAAGACGATGAAAAGGATGATGTAGGTCGAGCTGACCGCCGTGGTCGGCCCCAGGATCCCGTTGTCGGTGTAGACATAGGTGAAGAAGCGCGCGACCGCGAAGCCGCCGTGCTGCAGGAAGCCCGGCAGCCACGGCCCGGCGAAGGCGTAGCCGATGAAGATCGCCGCGATGATCACGAGCGCCAGCCCGGCGACCCGCCGGGTCAGCTCCAGGATCAGCAGCACGCCGGCCAGCGCCGCCCAGAAATTGCCCGGCGCCGCGAAGGGCGTGCCCGCCCGCATGCGCAGGTTCGCCGTGTCGAGATGGAGCAGCAGGTAGCCGGCCACGGAGACCGCGCCGGCGATCAGCACCCAGTCGAGCGCGGCGACCCGCTCCGCCCGCCCGCGCCACAGCCAGGCGGAGACGACGGCGACGGCGATCGACACGACCAGCGCCTGGCCCCACCAGCGCCAGACCCCCTCGGCCGGCAGCTCCCGGCCCAGCGCCACGAAGCCGACCGCCGCCCAGGCGAGATAGGCCAGCGCCCCGGCACCCAGTACGCCCGCGACCGCCGCCGGCACGCGGCCGAGGGCGGAGACCGCCGGCCCGCCCGCCACCGCGCCGGGACCGCGCGCCAGTGCCCCGGCGGCGCTGAGCGCGAAGCCCAGGACCAGCGCGCCGGCGACGTGGGAAATGCGAAACGCCCAGGTCTCGAGCGGCGCGACGTTCAGGGTGAAGAGGTGGAAGGCGATAAAGGCGACGCCGGCCCACCACAGGGCATGCCCCTGCCAGCCGGCGAGCCGGCGCTGGTTCGCCGCCGTCGGCTCGGCGTCGACCTCGGCGACCACGATCCGGCCGTCATCGGTCTCGCGATCGGTCCCGTGATCGGTCGAGGCCATCATGCGTATCTCCCCTCCCGATACCGGGGGCGTCGGCATCGCTGTCGTTCCAGCCATCACCCGACGTGATCATGGCTGGTCCATGGGCTGTTTGGTCCCCCGTCGGTCGCCATCCCGTCTGTTCGAGGCCCTGGCGAAGGCCCCTCTCCCAGGGGGAGAGGGAGGGGCCCGCGGCCGGAGGGCCGCGGGCGGGTGTGGGGTTGCAGGCGTCAAGGGCCGTGTTCCGCCGTCCGCAACCCCTCACCCTATCCCTCTCCCTCGGGGAGAGGGGACGCCAATGGCGGGGTTCGCGACCCGACACTTGCTGCCAGGGTGACGGCGCGGCGGTTTTTTCGCTTGGTCGTCGTCCATGCCCCGTCGCCGCCCCCGCCGGCGTCAGCCCTCCAGGTCGTCGGGGATATCGTAGCCGTTCTCCTCGAACCAGCGCACGGCACCCGGATGCCAGGGCAGGAAGGTGTTCTTGTCGAAGTTCTCCGGCAGCGTCTCCCGCGCGGCGCTGTGGATCTCCATCATGCGCTCGTGGTTCTCCATCACGGTCTTGGTGACCTGATAGACGAACTCCTCCGACATGTCCGCCGTGGTGACGGCGAAGTTCCACATGGCGACGGAGCCGATGTCACCATCGACCGACTGGTACATCGAGGCCGGGATCGTGAATTCGGCGACGGGGAAGTCCTCCTGCAGGGTCGCGACCTCCTCCGGCGTGAAGCCGAAGATGTTGACGTCGACCTGCGCCTCGAGCTGGCTGAACGCCGAGACGGGCACGCCGGCGGCGAAGGCGAAGACGTCGATCAACCCGTCCTGGAGCTGTCCCGCCAGGTCCGAGGCGCCGCCGTTGCGCTTGTCGATGGAGACGCCCAGCGACTCCAGCATCGCCGGGAAATAGGTGTCCGAGGTGCCGCCGGCCGGGCCGACGCCGACGGTCGCCCCGTCGGGGATGTCGGTGACTCTCTCGATCCCGCTGGAGGCGAGCGTGATCAGGCTGAACGGCGTCTGGTACATCGGGAAGACGGCGCGCAGCTTGTCATGCTCGAGCCCGGGGGCGAGCGGGCTGTTGCCGGTCCAGGCCTCGTAGGCCGGGCCCAGCGTGACCATGCCGAACTCCAGCTCGCCGGTCTGGACCAGCGCGGCGTTCTGGACCGGGCCGCCGGTCACCTCGCCGCCGCCGGAGATGCCGAGCGTCTCGCCGACCAGGTTGGCCCAGCCGGAGCCGTAGATGAAGTAGGTGCCGCCCTGGCTCGCCGTGCCGACGGTGAAGCTCTCCGGCATGTGCTGGGCCTCCGCCGGGGCGGCCGCGATGCCGAGGCCGAGGCTCGCCGTCAGGGCGAGCGAGACGGCGAGGGGAAGGGAAAGGACGGAACGCCGTGTCCGGGTCTGCATGAGCTTTCGTTTCCTCCCTGTTCGGATCGGCGGGGAAGGGGCCCCGCTCGGGCGGACATCGATTGCGTGTCCGCTGATGGTCGAAGATGACGCAATTCGACCGGAATCCAAGAGGGATTCGACGATTTCTCGGGCTCGGCGGGTGTGGCCGACGCCCGACCGCGCGAACCGGCCGCCCGGTCCCACGCGCGCGACCGCCGCGACCGTCAGGCGAGGCGTTCGGCCACCATGCGCCGGATCGCCTCGTGCCGGTCGTCGCCTTCGGTCTGCAGATGGGCGCGGGAGACGCCGTACTCCTCCCGCTTGGTCTCGTCCTTCAGACCGCGCAGGTTGACGTCGACGCTGTAGAGCACCGCCGTCAGCGCGCCGTGGACCAGCGCCGCGCCCGCTCCGACATCCGAGACGATCGAGACATGGGCGAGGTCCGCCGCCCGGCGCGCCAGGTCGAGCGTCTCCAGCGCCTCCTGCGCCGCGCTCAGCGGCACCTCGGTCGCGCCCTCGGTCGCCGCGGCGAGCGCGGACCGGCGCTCCTCGATCGCGGCCTCGGTGTCCTTGGGCAGCCTGAGCGCGGCCATGTAGCTCTCGAAGACCCGGATATCGGCCTCGGCGTAGTCGCGCAGGCTCTCCAGCCGGCGTTCGCCGGCCAGGATCAGGGTATCGAGGCCGTCGGGCGCGTCCTTGCGCCGCGCCGTCACCTTGAGCGCCATGAGCACCAGCGCGCAGCCCGTCGCCGCGGCCACCATCGCCGCCGAGCCGCCGCCGGGCGTCGGGGAGTCGCTGGCGGTGGCGTCCACGAAGTCGGCGAGCCCGTGGTCCCAGAGGCCCGTGGGGGCCGCGTCGGATGGAGTTCCGGTCATGCCGCGCCTCCCGAGCCCTGGAGGTCCAGGGCGCGCATCAGGGTGTCGAAGATCAGAGCGGAGGTCAGCGGGCCGACGCCGCCCGGCACCGGTGTCAGCGCGGCGACGACCCCGCCGGCCGCGGGGTCCACGTCGCCGACGATTCCGCCGTCGATCACGTTGATGCCGGCATCGATCACGACCTGGCCGGGCTTCAGATGGGCCGGCCCGATGAGCCCGGCCTTGCCGGCCGCGACGAAGACCAGCTCGGCCGGCGCGATCGCCTCGGCCAGATCGGGGGTCTTGGTGTGACAGATGGTGACGGTGGCGTCGCGGTTGACCAGCATCGGGGCCAGCGCGCGGCCGACCGATCGGCCGCGGCCGATGACGACGGCGCGCTTGCCCGCGATCGGGGTCACGCTCTCCGCCAGGGCGAGGCAGGCGAGCGGCGTCGCCGGGGCCAGGGCGTCGGCCTCCCGCCCCGCGGCGATCAGCCCCAGATTGATCGGGGTGAGGCCGTCCACGTCCTTCGCCGGGTCGATCCGGCGGATCGCCGATTCGGCGTCCAGGCGCTTGTCCACGGGCAGTTCCAGGAGGATGCCATGGATGTCCGGATCGGCCGACAGGGCGTCGATCCGGTCCTCCAGCGCGCCCTGGCCGGCCTCGGGCTCGACGATCGCGATCTCCAGCGCGATGCCGAGCTTCTCGGCGCCGCGGCCCTTGGCTTCGGCGTATTTGGCGACGGCCGGGTCGGTGCTGGCGACGACGACGGCGAGCGTCGGGCGCACGGCCACGGCGGCGACGCGCTCGCGGACGCGCTCGCGCACCGCTTCGGCGAGCGGCTTGCCGAGGATGGGCGTGGCGGCGGGATCGGCGGGCGGAGAGTCGGTGGGCATGGCGGCGGACCTTGTCGGCGGGGCCGGGACGCGAGTGGGCGGCGCCCGTCGATAGCGCTCGACAGGGCCCGGAGACAAGGCCATAAACCCGGCCCCGTGGCGCGAGCCCGTCCCGGCGCCCACGATCCGGCGCCTCTGCACCGCTCGGGTGCCGCCTCGAGAGCATCCTGCGCCGCGAGGGGCGCAGGATGCTCCGACGATCCGATAGTTGCGACCGCCGAAGCGAGGGAGCCGTCGGCGTGACAGGTTCCGAGACCACCGCCCCGTCCTCCGCCCGCACACCCGACGCCGCGCCCGCCGGCGCGCCGCGCGAGCCCGTGCTGCTCGGCCTCGGCACGAATATCGGCGACCGTGCCGCCAATCTGGCCGGGGCGGTCGAGGCGCTGCGCGCCCTCCTGACGGTCGAGGCCGTCTCGCCGGTCTACGAGACGGCGCCGATGTACGTCACCGATCAGGCGGCGTTCCTGAACATGGCGGTGGCCGGCCGCACGGCGCTGGAGCCCGGCGCCCTGCTCGCCGGGTTGAAGGAAATCGAGGCGGCGATGGGCCGGGTGCCCGGCCGGCGCTTCGGCCCCCGGCTGATCGACATCGACATCCTGCTCCACGGCCAGCGGGTCGTCGCGGAGGAGGGGCTGGAAATCCCCCATCCCCGGCTTGTCGAGCGCGGCTTCGTCCTGGTTCCCGCCGCCGACGTCGCGCCGGACCGCCGCCACCCGACCGACGGCCGCACGATCGCCGACCTGCTGGCTGCGTTGGGCCCGCAGCCGGACGTGGTCCGCGTGGCCGACCCGCCGGGCTAGATCCCGATCCGAGCGACGGCTGGCCGCTCAGTGCAGCCGGTGGCCGTTCGGCACGGGCTTGTCCGGGCCGACGAGCACCACCGCGCCCTCGGCGTCGGCAAAGCCCAGGACCAGGATTTCCGACACGGTCTTGCCGATCTGCTTTGGCGGGAAGTTGACCACCGCGGCGACCTGACGGCCGACCAAGTCCTCCGGCGTGTAGTGCACGGTGATCTGGGCCGAGGATCGCTTGACCCCGATCGGCTCGCCGAAATCCACGCGCAGCTTGTAGGCCGGGCGCCGCGCCTCCGGATAGGGCTCGGCCTCGACGATCGTGCCGACCCGGATGTCGACCTTCAGGAATTCCTCGAACCCGATCTCGGGGGCGGGGTCGTCGGGGGTGGTCACGGTCGCGACTCCTCGATGGGGGTGCATGTCGGCTTGTGTCATTTTGCCGGATCTGGCCGCCCGTCGATCCCTCTATGAACGCGCATAGGGCAGATCGAAGCCACGCAGCGGGATCCCGTGATTGTGTGCCTGCCAAGCAATTGTCATATTCGGACAGAAAATTTCTTCGGCAATATCTTCAACGTCACCCTCTGTGAGCCCGTGATCTCCGGCCCGTTGTTTCAGCCACTCGGCCGGCGCCATCAGCTCTGCAGCGAATGCTCGGCTGGATTGCTGCTCAATCGTCGATGCGGTCGTGACCGCCGACATCGCCCGGTCCCTGTTGCGCCAGGCCAGGAATGCGGCACGGCAGAGCGTGGACCGTCGATGCCGTGCCGACACTCGTGGCAGAGCGACGCGTAGATCGTTTTTGTCATGCCCCGCCAAGCCCTCGATGGCACGAGGATGGCGACCCTCCAACGAAAGCGCGGCTGCGCTCACCGCATCGCCGAAGAGCGCCTCGATGTCGCGGCGTGGGTTGTTGCTATCTAAACGCGTACGATTGCGAAGCGCACGCGCCGCCTCGTAGCCGTGGTCCCATGCACGCATGCCGACTTGTCTGGCCGGAAACGCCCCGAAGCCCTCGATGCTCACCGACGGGAAATCCGCCAGCCGTCTCCGGCTCTCGCGCGCCCAGTCAGCGGCTTCGGCGATCTCGTCGATGGTCGATGCCTCGCACAGATCTCCGAAGAGATCGCCAGGTAAGTCGATGGAGAATCCCGAAATATCGGGTGCGTCCTGGTCATAGGGGTCGATACCGAGACGGCCGGCAGCGATACAGTAGGCTCGTTCTTCACTGTCGTCTCTAGAATGAAGAACGCGGCTCCAGGCTCGTTCGAGCTCGGTATCTCGGGCTCGGTCGCCAAGTCTTGATAGAACCGAACTTATTAAATCATAAAAATTTTCCTCTATATCTTCCCGGGGTATAGTGACTTGAAACTTGGACGTTGTGAAGAACTCTATGATCTGAAACGGGTTCTCTTCGGTCTCCGCTCTGACCGTTATATCATCATCTCCACTTGACCAGGCGGTGAGGCCGGGAAACGAAAATCCTTTCATGGCGGAATCGATATAATGGTTCATTGAGAAAAATGTTTCTCTCGATTTGTCGGTTCCATAGAGTAATGGCCACCAGTGTTCAGCGATAAACAAGGCGAGTGGATAAAGTGGAACATTGATATAATCTCGCTCACCGCCCGCACGATGATCGTAGTTTCGAGTTATAATCTTATTTCCCAAAGTAATTTTGGCAGCGGCGAGCGTTGCCTCTTCGAGAGGATCATCCAAACGGCCTCTCAGCCAAGTCTTTTCCAGCTTCATCAGTCGAGAACCAAAGGAAGGCTGCGTACCTGTCGGCGTGTTATCGGATAAGCCTTGTAGCCGTTTTCAGGGTGGGTCAGGCGTTTTGCTTCATAGACGATCGAGGTGTCGTTCGGATCACGAACCCAAACACGATCGGGCTTGGCGTCGGGAGGGATTTCCGGCCCGAACTGCCCGCGGCGAATGCCGTCTCGCAGCAGGGTGGTCGCGTCTTCGAGCCGTCGCCTTATCCATTCTCGTGGACAGACTGTGCAGTCCGGGTTTGCAGTATCCCTCTCTTCGGCTGTCGCGACTGTCGTCCACCCCCTTCGCGGGTCGGGTGTCAGCCCGAACATCGGCACATCCTTGTGTTGAGGGCTGCCGACATAGTCCACACTATCTGCGATCGAACGCAGTTGCTCTTCCGAAAGATACTCGGTCGCAGGCCGGATTTTTCTGGGTGTAGGCCGTGGGCGTCTCATTGCGGCGTGTCTCAGGGCGGCAGGCTGCGATTGTCGATGCTGTATGTCCTGTATGCGCAACAGCACGAGCTGATGCGAGGGTACGGCGATTGGGTAAAGGATATCAATCCGTTGGTGCATTCGGGCCGCTACGGGACCGACTCCGCCGAAGATACATGGACTACGGATATTCATGCCTTCCTGTCAGGCTCCACCTCACACCGTCGCGCGGCCCTTGCCGACCCGCGGGTGGGGGCGGCCGCCGTCGCTGACGGCCAGGACGATCACGATCTCGTCCGGCCGGGGCGCGTCGGCGACCATGACCGTCATGGTGTCGAGCTCGTCGAACGACCAGACATCATCCTTGTTGCCGAGCGGCACGTCGATCGCCGCGCCGGCGGTGGCGACCTTGGTCGTCGAGGGGATGATCGCCTCGCCGCCGCCGACGGCCGCGCGCATCGGCTTTCCGAGCTTGGGATGCAGGACGGCCGCGGCGTGCTCGACATCGCCCGCGACCCCGACGATGCCCGCCTTGCCATAGGCCATCGGCGCGCCGTCGATCAGCGCGGTGATCCGCGGGATCAGCGTCTCGGCCAGGATCGGGCCGGCGTCGATCAGCGCGGACAGGTCCTCGGCGAAGCGTCCGGCGAAGGGGTTGGCGATCACCGCGATGCCGGCCGCCCGGGTGATCGGGCGCGGCGCCGGGCTGCCGGCCTCGGCGACGATTTCCTCGCGGACATACAGGGTCTTGCGCGGCGTCATGGCGGGCTCCTCGCTCGGCCCGATCCGGAAGGCGCGATCGGGCGGTGGTCGATCGCATGCAGGCCATCCTATCGCACCGGGCCGGCGCGTCCGCGTCGAACGACCCCGGCCGGACAACGGCCGCTTGAACCGGGCCCGCATTCCGGGCGACGATCCCGAGCATGGTCCGGATCCGGGCCGTCCGGCCCCGAGGAGACCACGCCTGTGACGCCCGAATTCCTGCTGACCTCGCTCGTCGTCATCCTGCTGCCGGGGACGGGCGTGGTCTACACGCTCGCCTTCGGGCTGGGACGCGGCTGGCGGGCGAGCGTGCTGGCGGCCGTCGGCTGCACGCTGGGCATCCTGCCGCACATCGCGGCCAGCATCGCCGGCCTTGCCGCCCTGCTGCACGCCAGCGCGCTGGCCTTCCAGATGGTCAAATACGCCGGCGTCGTCTATCTGCTCTACATGGCGTGGAGCGTCCTGCGACAGCGTGGGGCGCTGGCGGTCTCCGAGACCCGCGCACCGGTACCGCCGGCGCGCATCGTCGCCAACGGGGTCCTGCTCAATATCCTGAACCCGAAGCTGTCGCTCTTCTTCCTCGCCTTCCTGCCGCAATTCGTGCCGGCCGGGGCGAACGGGGCGACCGCGACGATGCTGGGCCTCGCCGCCGTGTTCATGGGGCTGACCTTCGTCGTCTTCGTCGGCTATGGCGCCTTCGCGTCGGCGACCCGGCGCTACGTCGTGTCGCGGCCGTCGGTGATGCGCTGGCTCGCCCGCGGCTTCGCCGGCGCCTTCGCCCTGCTCGGCCTGCGGCTCGCCCTGGCGGAGCGCTGAGCGGGGCGGCTCGGATCCGTTTTCCGAATTTCCGGAACGTTTTCGAAAACACGGGATCCCGGGCGCCGCGACGCCGCCGCGCGGCGTATTGAACCCGCCGTGAAGACGGTGGTACGGTCCTTCGTATTCGAAACGAAAACACGGGGCTGGCGATGAGCGCGTCCGGATCCGAAGCCGTCGCGACCGGCCACAATCGCGAAGCTGCGCTTGAGGAGCTGCACGCCGCGGTGGCGGAGCGGAACATGTTCCCGTTCTGGGCGGTCAGCACCCAGGTGGAGCACGACGAGGTCAAGCGCCTGCAGGAGACGCAGAAGGCGGTCCCCTTCGTCTGGCGCTACAAGGAGGACATCGAGCCGCTGCTGCAGAAGTCGGCCGAGCTGATCACGACCGAGTCCTCCGAGCGGCGCTCGCTGATCCTGTGCAATCCGGGGCTCAAGCCGCGGCGGGCCAGCGTGACGACGATGTACACGGCCTACCGGCTCAACGATCCCAACGAGATCATGCCGCCGCACCGGCACTCGCCCAACGCCATCCGCTTCGGGCTGACGGGCCGGCAGAACTTCACCGGCGTCGAGGGCGAGAACATCTCCTTCGGCCCGGGCGACATGGTGCTCACGCCCCACGACACCTGGCACAACCACGGCAACGAGGGCGACGAGCCGGCGATCAACCTGAGCGTCCTCGACCTGCCGCTCGTCGAGACGCTCAATGCCACCTATTTCGAGCACGACTACGCCGAGGAGGAGAAGGGCGAGCGGGTGCGCAAGGAGGTGCAGTCCGCCCGCTTCCCGCGCGACTACTCCCAGCGGATCTACGGCCAGGGCGGCCTGATGCCGCGTTTCGTCGGCCACCATCGGGGTACCGGCAACGCCTCCCCGATGTACGTCTATCGCTGGGAGAAGATGCGCGAGGTCCTCGACGCCCATCGTGACTGGGACGGCGACCCCTACGAGGCCCTGATGGTCGAATACGTCGACCCGACCAACGGCCAGCCGGTGTTCAAGACGATCACCTTCTTCGCCCAGATGCTGCGCCCGGGCGAGCGGACCAAGCCGCTCAAGCAGAACGCCAGCCTGCTGGCGGCGCCGTTCGAGGGGCGGGGGCACTCGATCATCGACGGCCAGCGGATCGACTGGGCGCCGTTCGACACGGTGGCGGTGCCCGGCGGGTCGTGGTGCGAGCATGTCAACGGCTCGGACACCGAGCCGGCCGTCCTGTTCGTCGCCAGCGACGAGCCGACGCTGAAGGCGCTGGCGCTCTATCAGAAGCACGGGCGGCTCGACTCGGGCGAGGTGGTGCGGCTGGTCTGAGGGCCGTGCCGAACCGTTCCCGCCGAGGTATTCCGGAATTTCGGAAAAGTGACGTATGGTCAGCAAGCAGGGTCTGGAGCTCGTCTCATATTTCGATTGCCCCGGCGGCGGGCAGGTCTGGGTCGACGGGACGACCTGCTATCTGGGCCATATGCGCAACCCCTACGGCACCTCGATCGTCGACGTCGCCGATCCGCGCAATCCGAAGCTCCTGGCGACCATCGAGATGCCCCAGGGCTGGCATTCCCACAAGGTGCGCGTCGCAGACGGCATCATGCTGGTCAACCGGGAGCGGCTGGGCGGCGACCCGGCGCCGGAGGTCACCGGCGGGCTCGGCATCTACGACGTCTCCGACCCGGCGAACCCTCGCGAGATCACGCACTGGACGACGGCCGGCAAGGGCGTCCACCGCTACGACTTCGACGGCCGCTACGCCTATATCTCGCCGACCTGCGAGGGCTATGTCGGCAACATCGTCATGATCCTCGACCTGGCCGACCCGGCGCGGCCGCAGGAGGTCGGGCGCTGGTGGATCCCGGGCCAGTGGGAGGCCGGCGGCGAGGACTATCCCTGGGGCGACTGGGTGCCGCCGCGCTGCCACCACCCGATGCGCCAGGGCGACCGTCTCTATGTCAGCTACTGGCATCACGGGCTGTTCATCCTCGACATTTCCGACATGTCGAAGCCGACGCTGGTCTCGGCGCTGAACACCAGCCCGGTCTATCCGCACCCGACCCACACCTGCCTGCCGTTCGCCGAGCCGCTGAAGGGCCGCAAGGTCATGATCGTGGCCGACGAGGACGTGGCCAAGCTCTGGCCCTCGGCGCCCGCCTTCACCTGGGTCTACGACATCACCGAGGAGCGGCTGCCGCTGCCCGTCGCGACCTTCCAGGTCGACGGGCTCGATCCCGACGGCGCGCCGCAGCCGCCGATGACGGGCTGCCACCAGCCCTCCGAGCGCTTCGAGGGCACGGTCGTGCCCTTCGCCTGGTTCGCCCAGGGCCTGCGCGTGGTCGACTTCGCCGATCCCTACCGGCCGAGGGAGATCGCGCACTACACGCCCGACCCGCCCGAGGGCTTCGAGCGGCTGTCGTCGAACGACTGCACGATCGACTCGCGCGGGCTGATCTATCTGCTCGACCGGCAGCGGGGGCTGCACATCGTCGAGCCGCGCTGACCACCGCGCGCCGGGCGCCCCGGCCGGGGCCCGGCGCGCGGCCTGCATCCGAGGGGGAGGCACCATGGCCGGAACGAAGGTCTATCTGCTCGACGGCGGCACGCTCGTGCTCGACGGCTTCCACGTGTTCTGGAACAAGGGGCCGGGCGGCGAGATCCGGTTCCCGGTCTATTCGATCCTGATCGATCACCCCGAGGGGAAGTTCCTGATCGATACCGGCTACGACTACGACCACGTCCAGAAGGTCCTGCCGTTCGAGAAGCCGATCCAGAACGAGGACCAGACGATCCCGGGCGCGCTCAAGAAACTGGGGATGGAGCCGAAGGACGTCGACGTCGTCTTCAACTCGCATTTCCACTTCGACCATTGCGGCGGCAACAAGTACTTCCCCGACGCCAAGAAGATCTGCCACAAGGACGAGATCGCCCAGGCGGCCGAGCCGCAGCCCTTCGAAGTGCTGGGCTATTCCGACCTCAGCTTCTCGGCCGACGTGGCCGAGGCGCGCGGCAAGGCCGACCAGCTCCTGCCCGGCACGACGCCGAAGAACTCCAAGTTCGAGGGCGTCGAGGGCGATGTCGAGCTGGCCAAGGGCGTGACGCTGCTGCACACCCCGGGCCATGCCATCGGAAACTACAGCGTCATGGTCGACACCGGCCAGCGCCGGCTGCTGTTCACCATCGACGCCTGCTACTCCCAGAAGAGCCTCGACATGATGTGCCAGGCGAGCTTCCACATCGACCCGGTGGCGGGCATCGAGTCGATGCGCAAGATCAAGGCCTTCGCCGAGAAGCACGACGCGGAACTGATGTTCTCCCACGACCCGGAGAACTTCCCGACCTACCGCACCGGCACCGACTTCTACGCCTGAGCCGGCGGTGGCTCGCTCACCAGGCCGCGCGGAAAGTCCCTCTCCCGGCGGGAGAGGGAGGGGCCCGCGACCCTCGGGTCGTGGGAGGGTGAGGGGGTGCGGACGGCAGAGCGGTTTTCCGCGGCCTGCAACCCCTCACCCTGACCCTCTCCCACGGGGAGAGGGAACTCGGTTGGCGGTGGCTGTGCCGCAATGCCGGGGCGACCTACGCGGGCCGGCCGGCCAGCAGGTCGGCCGCGCGCTCGGCCAGGGCGGTGATGGCGGCGTTGATCGGGCCGGTCGTGATCTCCGGCATGATGGAGGCGTCGGCGACGAACAGCCCGTCGACGCCGTGGACCGCGAGATCGCCGTCGACCACGCCGTCGCCGGGCGGGCCCATCCGGCAGGTGCCGACCGGGTGGTGGTGGGTGATCGCGGCGCGGGCGATGAAGGCGTCGATCTCCGCCTCGGCGGTGACGCCCGGCCCGGGCAGGATCTCCCGCTCGCGCCAGGGGGCGAGCGCCGGGGCGTGGCCGATCTCCCGCGCCAGAGCCAGGGCGTCGCGGAATCGGCGGCGGTCGATCGCCTCGGTGAGATAGGCCGGATCGAGGCGCGGCGGGTCGAGCGGCCCGGCCCCGCCGAGCGAGAGGCGCCCGCGGCTGGCGGGCTTGGTCACGCCGTGGAGCAGGCTGTAGGCCTGTCCGACCGGCGGGGCCTCGAAGCATTCGGAGACAGCCGGCAGGACGACGCAGGCGACCGCCACGCTCGGCCCCGGCAGGGCGGGATCGCGCTCGGCATAGAGCAGGGATTCCGAATGCTGCAGGCGCGACGGCGCGACCGGTCGGGCGGCGGCGTAGAGGTTGCCGGCGGCGAGCAGGTGGTCGTGCAGGTTCCCGCCCACGGCCGGGTTGTCGATGGTGCAGGCAATGCCGTGCGCGGCGAGCTCTGTCGCCGGGCCGATGCCGGAGCGCATGAGGATCAGGGGCGAGGCGATCGTCCCCGCGCACAGGACGACGCGCCCCGCCTCGATCCGGCGGCGCGCGCCGACCTCGACGACCTCCACTGCCGTCGCCCGGCCGGCCTCGATCGCGATGTGGTCGACCACGATGCCGGTCAGGACGGTGAGCGCCGCAAGGCCGGCGCCGCCGTCGGGCAGATAGGCGTCGGCGTTGCTCGCCCGCCGGCCGTTCCGGATCGTCAGGGAGTTCGGCGCCGTGCCGATCATGGACGGCCCGTTGTGGTCGCCGATTTTCGGAAATCCGAGCGACTCGGCCGCGGCCATGTAGTCGCGCACCAGCGGATGGACCGCCGAGTCGGGCAGGACGACGTCGAGCGGCCCGTCGGCGCCGTGCAGGGCCGACGCGCCGCCGGAGAACCGCTCCGACCGCTTGAAGAAGGGCAGCAGGGCGTCGAACGACCAGCCCGGCCCGCCGGCCGCCGCCCAGGCGTCGAAGTCGCTGCGATGGCCGCGGACATGGGCCATGGCGTGCAGGCAGCTCGACCCACCCAGCACCTTGCCGCGCGGCCAGGGATGGCGCCGGTTCGCGGTGCCGGGCTGCGGCTTGGTGACGTAGGCCCAGTCGTAGGCGCGGCCCTGGATGAAGGGCCATTGCGCCGGATCGGCGATCGCGGGATCGTCTGGCGGGCCCCCGGCCTCGATCAGCCCGACCGTGCCGGCACCGGTTTCCGAAAGGCGGCGGGCGAGCACGCAGCCCGCGCTGCCGGCGCCGACGATCAGCGTATCGAAATGCCGTGGGGCCATGGCCCGCTCCCAGGGATCGCGCCGGCCGGCGCCGCTTCCCGGCGCGGGCGGTGGTTTTTCGTGACTGCAGGAGTGTGCGCCGATCCGGTGGCATCCGTCGACCGCCGGCGCGCAGGCACCGATACCGACAAGGGAGTCCGTCGCCATGGACAGGCTTGACGTCGCCGAGCCCGTGATCACCCTGACCTCCGGCCCGGTGGACGCGTATCCCGCCGTGCTTCGCGCGCTGTCGCGCACCGTGCATTACGACTTCGATCCCTACTTCCAGGCCGTCTACCAGCGCGTCAGCGAGAAGGCGGGCAAGGCGCTGAAGCAGGACCGCCCGGCCACGATCCTGCAGGGCGAGCCGGTGCTGGGCCTGGAGGCCGCGGCGGCCTCGCTGATCGCCAAGGACGACGTGGTCCTCAACCTCGCCTCCGGCGTCTACGGCAAGGGCTTCGGCTACTGGGCCGCGCGCTACGCCAAGGAGGTCGACGAGATCGAGGTGCCCTACGACGAGGCGATCGATCCCGAGGCCGTGCGCCGCAAGCTGGCCGAGCGGCCGGAGATCGGGATCGTCGCGGTTTGCCACCACGACACGCCCTCGGGCACGATCAACCCGGTCGCGGAGATCGGCCGGATCTGTGCCGAGCACGGCGCGCTGACCATCGTCGACGCGGTGTCCTCCTGGGGCGGCATGGATGTCCACCCCGACGCGATCCACGCCGACATCTTCGTCACCGGGCCGAACAAGTGCCTGGGCGGCACGCCGGGGCTGACGATCCTGGGGATCTCCGACAAGGCCTGGGCGAAGATGGAGGCCAATCCCGACGCGCCCTTCGCCTCGATCCTGTCGATCACCGACTGGCGCGAGGCCTGGAGCCGGGACAAGCCGTTCCCGTTCACGCCCTCGGTCGCCGAGGTCAACGGCATGGACGCCGCGCTCGACCAGTACTTCGCCGAAGGCCCGGAGGCGGTGTGGGCGCGCCACGCGCTGACCGCGAGGGCCTGCCGCGCCGGGATCAAGGCGATGGGCCTGTCGCTCTGGGCCAAGGACGAGGCGATCGCGTCCGACACCACCACGGCCGTGCGCGTGCCCGACGGCATGGAAGACGCGGAGATCCGGGCGACGGCCCGGCGGCTCTACGGCGTCGTCTTCTCCGCCGGGCGGGCGGAGACGCTGGGCCGGCTGATCCGCATCGGCCACATGGGCCCGACGGCCCATCCGATCTACGCCGTCGCGGCGCTGACCGCGCTCGGCGGCGCCCTGCGCGCGCTCGGCCATCCGGTCGACGTGGGCGCGGGCGTGGAGGCCGCGATGGCGGTCGTCGCCGAAGCCGGCTGCTGACGCCGGGCAGGGCGGCGCCGGCCGGGTCGAGGGGGCCCGGCCGGGCGATGAGCGCTCATGAACGAGAAGGAGAGGGGGATGAGCGGACTGGAAGGCAAGGTCGCCGTCGTCACCGGCGGCGCGCAGGGGATCGGCGCGGCCATCGCCAAGCGGCTGGCCGCCGACGGCGCCCGGGTGGTGGTCGGCGACCTCAACGTCGCCGGCGCGGAGGAGACGGCCGGCGGCTGCGGCTACGGCGCCTTCGGCGCGGAGGTCGACATCTCGAAGCCCGATTCGGTCGCCGCGCTCTACCAGCGGGTGGAGAGCGAGTGCGGGCGGCTCGACATCCTGGTCAACAACGCGGCGATCGTGCCGTTCATCGCCTGGGACGACGTCGATCTCGACCACTGGCGCCGGATCATCGACACCAACCTGACCGGCTGCTTCCTGATGAGCCGGGCGGGCTCGGACATGATGCGGGCCAAGGAGATCCCGGGTCGGATCGTCAACATCTCGTCCAACACCATCTTCGCCGGCACGCCGAACATGGCCGCCTATGTCGCCGCCAAGGCGGGCGTCCAGGGCTTCACCCGCGCGCTGGCGACGGAGCTGGGCGCCTACAAGATCACCGTCAACGCGGTGACGCCGGGGCTGACCGCCTCGGAAGGCGTGGTGGCGAGCCCGCACAACAACGCCTTCGAGTTCGTCGAGATGCTCCAGGCGATCAAGGGCAAGGGCATGCCCGAGGACATCGCCCCGGCCGTGGCGTTCCTGGCGTCGGACGAGGCGCACTGGATCACCGGCCAGACCCTCAACGTGGACGCCGGCATGGTGCGGTGGTGAGCCGCCGCCCCGGCCCCGTCTTTTCGCGCTTCACCCGCACGCCGGAGAGCCCGTCGCCGTGAGCAGCAAGTCCGACCGCGCCGATCTCTACCCGATCGGCAAGAAGAACCCGAACCTGCCCTTCCATCCCGCGGTGCGCGCCGGCGACTACATCTTCGTCTCCGGCCAGGTCGCCAAGGACGAGCACGGCACCATGTGCGCCGGCACGATCGAGGAGCAGACCCGCTGGACGATCGAGGCGATCCGCCGGATCCTGAAGGCTGAGGGGGCGGACCTGGACGACATCGTCCGGGTCACGGTCTATCTGGAGGATGCCCGCGACTTCGGCCGCTACAACCGCACCTTCGCGGAATACTTTCCCGAGGGCCGGCTCGCCCGCACGACGGTCGAGGCGCGCGCGGTGATCGCCACCGCGATCGAGATGGACGCCATCGCCTACAAGCCGTTGAAGGGGTAGGTCGGCCGGGGATCGCCGGTCTGACCGGGATCGTAGGTCGGTCGAGCGTCAGCGAGCCCGACATCGCGGGCGCGTGGCCCGGTCCGCGCCCGTCGGGTTCGCTTCGCTCAGCCGACCTACCCGGCCAGCCCCACGAACACCGGCGCCGTCGCGGTCAATTCGGCGAGCGGCGTGGTCTGGCTCGCGGTGTGGCGGGTGCCGGTCAGGATGTCGGTCACGCTCGCGCCGTCCAGGTCGGCGAGGTCGAGGGCGGTGTCGCCCCAGTCGACGCGCAGGCGCTCGCCCTCGATCAGCCGGCCGGCGACGAGCCGGGGCACGGCGACGACGAGCGTCGCGCCACCGTGCGACCGGGTATAGGCGACCACCCGATTCGGCGCCTCGCCGCCAACGCGCAGCGGCCGGTAGTCGCCCTCGGCGAACAGGGCCGGCCGCTCGGCGCGCAGGCGCAGCAGCCGGGCGGCGATCGCCTGCTTGACCCGGCCATCGCGCCAAGCCGCGACCCGCTCGGCGATCGCGTCGGCATTCGGCGCCGAGCCTGCTTCGGCCAGGGCCGCCGCGCGCGCCTCGAAGTCGACCGGTCGGCGGTTGTCCGGGTCGACCAGGCTGAAGTCCCAGAACTCGGTGCCCTGGTAGAGGTCGGGCAGCCCCGGCACGGTGAGCTTCATCACCGTCTGGGCGAGGCCGTTGACCGCACCCGCCTCCGCGATCTCGGCCACCAAGCCGGCCATCTCGCCCAGCAGCGCCGGCGGCCGCGCCGGGTCGAGCAGGCCGGCGACGTAGTCGGCGACCGCGCGCTCGTAGGCCGGGTCGTTGACCGCCCAGCTCGTCCGCGCCTTGGCCTCGCGCATCGCCTTTTCCATGTAGCCCGCCACACGGTCGCAGAACGCCGCCAGACCGTCGCCGTCGCCGGGATCGAGGCCGAGGGGCCAGGCGCCGACGACGGTCTGGAAGACCAGCAGCTCGTCGGCCGGCGAGGGCGCCACGTCCGGCCCCTCGCCGACGCGCAGATCCGCGGCGAGCCGGCGCCAGCGCCGCACCCGGTCGGTCCAGACCCGGGGCAGCTCCGACAGGACGCAGAGCCGGGCGCGGGTGTCCTCGCCGCGCTTGGTGTCGTGGGTCGCCGTCGCCACCATCGAGACCGGCCAGTACGCGCGACGCGCCGCGTTTTCGGCGTGGAAGGTATCGAGGCCCGCCGGCGGATGGCCGGGCTCGCCGCCGACCTCGTTCAGGGCGACGAACGGCACCCAGCGATAGAAGGCGGTGTCCTCCATCGCCTTGGCGGTGACCGGGCCGGTGTATTGCTGGGCCTTGCGGGCGAGCGCGACGGCCGCGCGCGCCGCCGGGCGCTGCTGCGACCGGCCGGTGCCGGCGATATCCGTGGTCAGGACGGCTTCCAGGAAGTCGTAGATGCTCGTGTCCGGCGTCGCCGCGGCCCGCCGCGCCGCCCCGACGGCCCGCGCGATGACGGCCCGGTCCGAGTCGTCCGCCCCCGCCTCGCCGACATAGGAGCGGTAGACCGGGAAATGGGCGACGACGTTGGCCAGCGCCTCGCGCAGGCCGGTCAGGGAATAGTCGCGCGTGTCCCGGTCGGTCTTGGCCAGGCGGTTGAGTCCGTTGGCGAGCACCGACAGCTCGGCGGCCAGCGCCGTGCGCATGATCAACCGCTTGGTCTCGATCACGACCGTCTCGAAGCGGCGCCGGTCGCCGGTCAGCGCCTGGAAGACCCGCACCGCCGCGCGCACGCCGGCCGGGTCGACCAGCACGCCCAGGATCTGGTTGAGCGCGTCGTAGCCCGTGGTCCCCTCGACCCGCCAGTCGGTGCGCAGGGGCTCGTCCGGGTGCAGGATCTTCTCGACATGCAGGGTCACGCCGCGGCCTTCCGGCGCCGCGCGCGCCGTCGCCCGGCGCAGACGGTCGAGATAGGCGGCCGGATCGAGCAGCCCGTCGACATGGTCGAGCCGGATGCCCTGGATGCGCCCCTCGCCGACCAGATCCAGCACCAGCGCGTGGGAGGCGTCGAACAGGGCCGGCACTTCCATACGCAGCCCGGCCAGGTCGTTGATGTCGAAGAAGCGGCGGTAGTTGATCTCCTGCGAGGCCAGCCGCCAGAAGGCGAGGCGATAGGCCTGGCGCTCCAGCAGGCGGTGCAGCCGGTCCGCCGCCCGGGCGTCGCCCTCGCCGACCCGATAGGCGGCCAGCGCGGCCTCCACCGCGCCGGCCACCGCCGGCCGCGCCAGCGCCTCGGCGAGCCCGGCTTCCAGCGCCGCGGCCCGGTCGCGGTCGGCGC
>JAVJUS010000058.1:0-59833 GCA_040220455.1 Azospirillaceae bacterium | reverse complement strand
CCGGGGCCGAGGCGACGGTCGTGCTGGCCGACGACGCCGCCGTGCGCGCGCTCAACCGCGCCTATCGCGGCCGCGACAAGCCGACCAACGTCCTCTCCTTCGCCCTGACGGAGGGCGATGGCCCGCCGCCGGTCGACGGCGCGCCGGTGCTGCTGGGCGACGTGATGCTGGCCTACGAGACGGTGGCGGCCGAGTCGAAGACCCTGGGCAAACCGCCCGCCGATCACCTATATCATCTGGTGATCCACGGCGTGCTCCACCTGCTGGGGTACGATCACGACACGCCGGACCGCGCCGACGCCATGGAAGGCCTGGAAACCGCGCTTCTCGCCCGTGCGGGCATCGCGGACCCCTATGCCGATGCCGCCGGGGACGACGATCCCGGCGGGCCCGCGGCGCGGCCGCCGGATCCCGCTTCTCCCCGGAACCCGGCCGCCGGCCGGGCGACGTCCACGGCCCCGCCGCCCGGCGCGGCCGACCATCCCGACCGCGAGCGATGACCGACACTTCCTACAGTAGCAAGCCCCGCAACGGCGGGGCCGACGACCAAGCCGGACTGACCGGGCTGTTCCGCACCTGGCTGCGTACCACGCTGCGGGGCAAGGCCGAGTCCACCTGGCGCGACACGATCGAGGAGCTGATCGAGGAGAACGACGAGGAGGAGACCGCGGTCGCCTTCCACGAGCGCAAGCTCCTCGCCAACATCCTCAGCCTCAAGGATCTGACCGCCTACGACGTGATGATCCCGCGTGCGGACATCGTCGCGGTCGACCTCGAGACGCCGCCCGACGAGTTGTTGCGCACGATCTCCACCCGCGCCCACAGCCGTCTGCCGGTCTATCGCGACACGCTCGACGACGTGGTCGGCATGGTCCACATCAAGGACGTGGTCGCGCGCCTGGCCAACGGCGAGACCTTCACCCTGCAGGAGATCCTGCGCGACGTGCTGGTCGTCGCGCCGTCGATGCCGGTGCTCGACCTGCTGCTGGAGATGCGCGAGGGCCGCCGGCACATGGCGCTGGTGGTCGACGAATTCGGCGGCATCGACGGGCTGATCACCATCGAGGATCTGGTCGAGCAGATCGTCGGCGAGATCGAGGACGAGCACGACGTGGAGCTCGCGCCGAAGATCGTCGAGCGCGGCGACGGCAGCTATCTCGCCGATGCCCGCCTGTCGATCGAGGAGTTCGAGACCCGCCTCGGCCCCGTCGTCGACGAGGAGGATCGCGACGACATCGATACGGTCGGCGGCATGGTCTTCGCGCTGGCCGGCCGGGTGCCGTTGCGCGGCGAACTGCTGGTCCATCCGGCCGGGCTGGAGATCGAGGTGGTCGACGCCGATCCGCGCCGGATCAAGCGCGTGCGCGTGCGCCGGACCGAGCCCGCGCCGCCGCCCGCCGCCGATGCCTGAGACCCGGGCCGGGGCCCGGTCGGCCGTGGCCATGGCCGAGGCCGAGAGCGACGGGCGGATCTCGGATCCGATGCCCGGCGCGATCGGCCGGCTGCGGCGCGGCCTGGGCGGGCTGTCGCCCTGGGGTCGGGCCGTCGCGGCCTTCGCCTTCGGCGCCCTGGGCGTCCTGGCGCTCGCGCCCGTGCACGCGGTGCCGGTGCTGTTCGTCTCCCTGCCGGGGCTGCTGTGGTGCCTGGCGGGCGCGCGGACAGGTCGGGGCGCCTTCGCCACGGGCTGGGCCTTCGGCTTCGGCTTCCACCTCTTCGGGCTCTACTGGATCTCCTTCGCCCTGACCGTCGACCTGGCGGCGTTCTTCTGGCTGATGCCCTTCGCCGCCGCCGGGCTGCCCGCCCTGCTCGCGGTCTTCCCCGGCCTGGTCGCGGTGGCGCTGCGCCGCCTGCCCGTGGCGGGCGTCGCCCGGGTCGCCGCCTTCGCCGCGCTGTGGGGCGTTGCGGAGTGGCTGCGCGGCCATCTGGCGACGGGATTCCCGTGGAACCTCTACGCCTATGCCTGGGTCGGCTGGCCGCCGATCGCCCAGCTCGCCGCCTGGATCGGCGCCTACGGGCTGACCGTCGCCACCGTCTTCGTCGCCGCCCTGCCGGCCGCGGCGTGGCGGGCGGACGGCCGGGTCGCCCGGCGCGGCGCCGTGGCGGCGGCCGCCGGCGTGCTGGCGCTGGTCGTCGCCGGATCGGCCGGCACGACGCGCCTGGCCGGGGCCGCCGACGGCCCGGCGCCCGACGCGCCGCGGCTGAGGCTCGTCCAGCCGAACATCCCGCAGAGCCAGAAATGGAACCGGGACCGCGCGGCCGAGAACTTCGCCCTGCATCTGGCTCTCAGCCAGGAGGGTAGCGCGGCGGCGCGCGACCGGCTTTCCGCGACGATCTGGCCGGAGACGGCGGTGCCCTACTTCCTGGAGCGCGAGCCCCGGGCGCGCGACGCGCTGGGCGACGTGGCGCCGCCGGGCGGCCTCTTGATCACCGGCGTGCCGCGCGCCGGCCCGCCGGAGGCGCCGCCGCGCTACTGGAACAGCCTGCGCGCGCTCGATTCCGGCGGGGAGATCGTGGCGACCTACGACAAGGCGCATCTGGTCCCGTTCGGCGAATACGTGCCGCTGCGCGACCTGCTGCCGATCGACAAGGTGACGGCGGGCAGCGTCGACTACTCCGCCGGGCCGGGGCCGCGCACGGTCTCGCTGCCGGGCCTGCCGCCGGCAAGCCCGCTGATCTGCTACGAGGTGATCTTTCCCGGCGCGGTGGTCGATCGCGACGGGCCGCGCCCGGCCTGGCTGCTCAACGTCACCAACGACGCCTGGTACGGCGAGACGGCGGGCCCGCACCAGCACTTCGCCATCGCCCGCATGCGCGCGATCGAGGAGGGGCTGCCGCTGGTCCGGGTCGCGACCACCGGCATCTCCGGCGTCGTCGACGCCCAGGGGCGCACGGTCGCCCGGCTGGGCCTGGGCGAGCGGGGCGCGCTCGACGCGCCGCTGCCGCCCCCGACGGCCGGGCCGCCACTCTATGCCCGGATCGGCGATGCCGGGTTCTGGGCGCTGTGCGCCCTCCTGGCGGTCGGGGCGGCCGGCGCCGGCCTCCGGCGCCGGAGCGGTTGAGCGATACGATCTCCGCTCTCGACTTTTTGGCGACACACGCACAAATTATCTTTGCAAACGCAAGGGTTGCTCGTGTATGCATACGCGAGAAACCACACGCCTTGATGTCTAAAGATAAGAGATCGCGGAGCATGCCGGACGAGAGACCCCGCCGTCCCCCGGGACGCCCCAGGATCGACAAGCCTCACGCCATCGACGTGCATGTCGGCGGACGCGTGCGCCTGCGTCGCACACTCCTGGGCATGAGCCAGGAGAAGCTGGGCGAGGCCATCGGTCTGACCTTCCAGCAAGTCCAGAAATACGAGCGCGGCACCAACCGGATCGGCGCCAGCCGGCTCTACGACCTGGCGCGGGTTCTGGACGTGCCGGTGTCGTTCTTCTTCGACGACGCCCCGGCCGGCGACCAGCCGGGCCCGCCGGCGATCCTGCGGGAGGACGCGCTTCCCTTCGAGGCCGATCCGATGACCAAGCGGGAGACGCTGGAGCTGGTGCGCGCCTACTACCGCATCCGCGACCCGAACGTGCGCAAGCGCCTGTTCGAGCTGACCAAGGCGATCGCCCAGTCCGACGAGGCGGCGGACGACACGGCGGAGGACGGGCGAGGCCCCGGCCTGTCGGAGGGGTTGCCCGGCGGCTACGACGCTTGAGGCGGCGTTCCGCCCTCCCGTCTCCGTCTCTCTTCCCGTCCGTTGCAGCGCCTCGGCTACGCCCTCCGGGTCGGGGGTCGGTACGTCGTGCGGCGATCCTGGCGACGCCTTGGCGGATACCGCTGCCGGAGTCTTGACGCCGGACGCGGCTCGGCTAAAACCGGGCCCGTCAGCGGTCGAGCGGGTCGTCCGGTCTCGCCGCGTGCGTGTCCGACAGGGTGCCGGGCGCGTCCTGGAAAGCGTGGGCGTCGGACAGGCGCCCGGCGCGCCGGCGGGTGTCCGCCGGTGGCGCGCGTCAAAGCGGGGGTCATCGTGGCCAGCGGCAATTACGTCTTTACCAGCGAATCCGTCTCCGAGGGCCACCCCGACAAGGTGTGCGACCGGATCTCCGACGCCATCGTCGACACCTTCCTGACCGCCGAGCCGACGTCGCGCGTGGCGGTGGAGACGATGTGCACGACCAACCGCATCCTCATCGCCGGCGAGGTGCGCGGGCCGGAGAGCGTCGACGCCGCGGTGATGGAGAACGTCGCCCGCCACGCGGTGCGCGAGATCGGCTACGAGCAGGACGGCTTCCACTGGCGCGACGCCACGGTCGACGTGTTCGTCCACCAGCAGTCCGCCGACATCGCCGTGGGCGTCGACGCCGCCGGCAACAAGGACGAGGGCGCGGGCGACCAGGGCATCATGTTCGGCTATGCCTGCACCGAGACCGACGTCCTGATGCCGGCGCCGATCCACTATGCCCATTCGATCCTGAAGAGCCTGGCCGAGGCCCGGCACTCCGGCGCCGAGCCCAAGCTCGGCCCGGACGCCAAGAGCCAGGTCAGCCTGCGCTACGAGGGCGGCAAGCCGGTCGCCTGCACCTCGGTCGTGGTGTCGACCCAGCACGCCGGCGACGTCGACCAGGACACGGTGCGCGAGATCGTGCGCCCGCACGTGGTCAACGTCCTGCCCGAAGGCTGGATGTGCCCGGAGGACAAGTTCTACGTCAACCCGACCGGGCGCTTCGTCATCGGCGGGCCGGACGGCGACGCCGGGCTGACCGGGCGCAAGATCATCGTCGACACCTATGGCGGTGCCGCGCCGCACGGCGGCGGCGCCTTCTCCGGCAAGGACCCGACCAAGGTCGACCGCTCGGCCGCCTATGCCGCCCGGTATCTCGCCAAGAACGTCGTCGCCGCCGGGATGGCGGACAAGTGCATGATCCAGCTCTCCTACGCGATCGGCGTCAGCCAGCCGCTGTCGGTCTATGTCGAGACCTGGGGCACGGGCCGGATCGACGACGACCGCCTGGCCGGCCTCCCGCGCGAGCTGATGGACCTGAGCCCGCGCGGCATCCGCACGACGCTCGGCCTCAACCGGCCGATCTACGCCCGCACCGCCGCCTATGGCCATTTCGGCCGGGCGCCGGAGGCCGATGGCGGCTTCTCCTGGGAGCGCACGGACCTGGTCGACGCGCTGAAGGGAGCGGTCTGATCCCGGCCCGGGCGGACACCGACGACGAGGGCGGGGCGGCGGCCTCCAGCGACGGGCCGGGGGCGCGGCGCCAGCGCACCCTGCACGGCCGGCGCCAGGGCCGGCCGCTGCGCACCGGCCGGGCGGCGTTGCTGCGCGAGCGACTGCCGCGCCTCTCGGTCGAGGTGCCGCCGGCGACCGACGACGGCCTGATCGACCTCGCCGCCCTGTTCGGCCGGCCGATGGCCGACCACTGGCTCGAGGTCGGTTTCGGCAACGGCGAGCATACGGCTGCCCAGGCCGAGGCCCATCCCGAGATCGGGCTGATCGGCTGCGAGCCGTTCCTGAACGGCGTCGCCGCGCTGCTGGCGACGATCGAGGCCCGCGGGCTCGACAATATCCGCCTGCACGCCGACGACGCGCGCGACCTGATCGACGCCCTGCCCGACGCCTCGATCGGCCGGGTCTCCGTGCTGTTCCCCGATCCCTGGCCAAAGCGGCGGCACCACAAGCGCCGCTTCATCGGGCGGGACACGCTCGACCGGCTGGCCCGGGTCATGACCGACGGGGCCGAGCTGCGCCTGGCGAGCGACGACGCCGACCTGGTCGACTGGATGCTGCGCCACGCCCGCGCCCATCCCGCCTTCGCCTGGCAGGCCCGACGGGCGGCGGACTGGCGCGTTCGGCCGGTCGACCAGCCGCCGACCCGCTACGAGGCCAAGCGCCTGCACGGCATGCCGGCCTTCCTGACCTTCCGGCGCGTCGCCCGACGCGCCGATCGATAGACGGCCTATCGGAAAACGGTTGCGAGTGAGGGCCCTCCGGCTATATAACCGACATCCCATACGGCATGGTCATGACGGCGTCTTCGTCATGATCGACCGACAGCGGGGTGGGCCGGTGGCCCGCCTTTTTTGTTTCCGGGGCCCTGTCCCGACCCGTGGCGCCGATCGAGGCGACCGGGCGGCGAGAGGCTCCGGTGGCCGGGTCCGGATCGCATGAACGCCGATCGCGGATCCGGGCCGGCAGCGGGGGCAGCCACGACGCCGTGGGCGAGGATCGAAGCGACCGACCGGATACGCCGACGCGCCGCGCGGCCGGGGCCGCCGCGGGCGGACCGGCGGGCGCGGCCGCCGACAGCGCCCGATCGGGCGACGACCAGGCGGGAAGCGATCCGCCCGGCGGCGATCTGGTCCTCGATCCGGGCGTGCCCGAGGGCCTCGGGGCCATCGTGGAGGCCGCGCTGGGCGATCTCGGCCTCGCCGCCGTCCGGGTGCAGCGCCAGGGTGGCGGCGAGCGGTCGGTGCTGGAGGTGATGGTCGAGCGGGCCGACGGCGGCTCGGTGGGGGTCGACGACTGCGCGCGGGCGAGCCGCGAACTGGCCGCCCTGATCGACGCGGCCGACGCGCTGCCCGGGGCGTATACCCTGCAGGTCTCCTCGCCCGGCATCGAGCGGCCACTGACCCGGCCCGCGGATTTCCGGCGCTTCGCCGGCGAGAAGGCCCGCCTGGAAATGCGCGAGCCGATCGCCGGGCGGCGTCGGTTCACCGGCCGGCTGGCCGGGATCGAGACGGACGGCACGATTCTGCTGGCCGCCAGCGCCGACGACGGCGCGGCGGAGGTGGAGACGGAAGACGGCGCCGCGCCGGTGCGCCTGCCCTTCGCGGGTCTGGCGCGGGCGCGGCTGGTGGTCGAGGCGGCGGTGCCGCCGGCGCCGCGGGGCGGCAAGCGCCGCGGCAAGCCCGCCCGGGAGGCGGGCGGGGGAAAGAATGCGTCACGCGGCGGGTCGAAGGCCGGCCGCGGGACGGGGAGCGGCGAGACCCTCGCCGGAGAGAATGACCGGCCCGAAGACGGGGCCGGGACGCGCTGACGGATGGTCGGGACGGTCGATCAATGGTGGAATTGCTGCAGGTAGCCGACGCGGTCGCCCGCGAGAAGAGCATCGAGCGGGACGAGGTGCTGCTCGCCATGGAGCAGGCCATCCAGAAGGCCGGGCGGTCCAAGTACGGCCTCGAGCACGACATCCGCGCCCATATCGACCGGCGCAGCGGGGATATCCAACTGCGCCGCTACCAGGAAGTGGTCGAGGAGGTCGAGGACGAGGCGACGCAGATTCCGCTGGAGGCGGCGCGCCGCCGGGACGCCTCGCTCAATGTCGGGGACTTCCTGATCGACGACCTGCCGCCGATCGACTTCGGGCGCATCGCCGCGCAGACCGCCAAGCAGGTCATCGTCCAGAAGGTCCGAGAGGCCGAGCGCAACCGCCAGTACGAGGAATACAAGGATCGGGTCGGCGACATCGTCAACGGCCTGGTCAAGCGGGTGGAATACGGCAACGTCACGGTCGACCTGGGCCGGGCGGAGGCGATCATCCGCCGCGACGAGCTGCAGCCGCGCGAGCACTACAAGGTCAACGACCGTGTGCGCGCCTACATCTACGACGTCCGCCAGGAGCCGCGGGGCCCGCAGATCTTCCTGTCGCGCACCCATCCGCAGTTCATGGCGAAGCTGTTCCAGATGGAGGTGCCGGAGATCTACGACCAGATCATCGAGATCAAGTCGGTCGCCCGCGATCCGGGCAGCCGGGCGAAGATCGCGGTGCTCAGCCATGACAGCGCGATCGATCCGGTCGGCGCCTGCGTGGGCATGCGCGGCAGCCGCGTCCAGGCCGTGGTCGGCGAGCTGCAGGGCGAGAAGATCGACATCATCCCCTGGTCGCACGACCCGGCCACCTTCGTCGTCAATGCCCTGGCGCCGGCGGAGGTCAGCAAGGTCGTGCTCGACGACGAGCAGAACCGCATCGAGGTCGTGGTCCCGGACGAGCAGCTCTCGCTCGCTATCGGCCGGCGCGGCCAGAATGTCCGCCTGGCCAGCATGCTGACCGGCTGGGACATCGACATCCTGACCGAGCAGGAGGAATCCGAGCGCCGGCAGCAGGAGACGGCCCAGCGCAGCGAGCTGTTCATGGAGGCGCTGGACGTCGACGACGTGATCGCCCATCTGCTGGTCGCGGAGGGCTTCACCCGGGTCGAGGAGATCGCCTTCGTCGACCTGGAGGAGCTGACCGAGATCGAGGGCTTCGACGAGTCGATCGCCGGCGAGCTCCAGCAGCGCGCGCGCAACTTCCTGGAAGAGCAGGACCGCCAGGCGCTCGAGAAGCTGGAGGCGCTGGGCGTGACCCAGGAGCTGGTCGACGTCGAGGGCCTGTCGCCGGTCATGCTGGTCAAGCTGGGCGAGGCCGGGGTCAAGACGCTGGACGACCTGGCCGACCTGGCGAGCGACGAGCTGCGCGAGATCGTCGGCGGCAACGAGATGGGCGAGGCCGCGGCCAACGATATGATCATGGCCGCGCGCGCCCACTGGTTCGCCGACGAGGACGCCGCCGCGGACGGTTCGGCGTCCGAGGCCGAGGCGGAGCCGGCGGATGCCGGCGCCGCGTCCGCCGGCCGGACCTGACGGTGGCCGAGCGGTTTTCGGGTGCCGCGGGGCGGCGCCCGGCGAGTGGAACGGATCAACGGCGCGCCTCGCGGGGCGCGCGGAGCACGGGTGAGCGATTTGACGATCACGAGCGCGCAGGCCACCGGCGGCGTCCCGAACGGGACGGCCGTGCCGGGCCCGGCGGCCGACCCGGCTGCGCCGACGCGTGCCCGGCCGGAGCCGCGCGGCCCCTGGCGGCGCTGCCTCGTCACGCGCTCGGTGCGGCCGAAGACGGCGCTGGTGCGCTTCGTCGTCGCGCCGGACGGCACCGTCACGCCGGATATCGAGGAAAAGCTCCCCGGCCGCGGCCTGTGGGTGCGCGCTGACCGGGCGACGCTCGCCAGCGCCGTCAGGAAGGGCCGCTTCGCCAAGGCCGCCGGAGGGCCGGTGACGACGCCGCCCGACCTGGTCGAGCGCGTCGAGGCGCTGCTCGAGCGGCGCTGCTTGGCGATCTTGAGCCTGGCGCGCGGCGCCGGCCACGCGGTCAGCGGCCTGCACAAGGTGCGCGAGCGCCTGGAGGCCGGGCGCGCGGTGGTGTTGTTCGAGGCGCGGGACGGCAGCGAGGACGGCTTTCGCCGGCTCGCCGGCCTGGCCGCGTCGAGCGGGGTACCGGTGGTGCGGGTCCTGGGATCCGACGCCCTGGGCGAGGCTTTCGGGCGCGGGTCGGCGGTGCATGTCGCCGTCGGTCCCGGCGGATTGGCCGAGCGGCTTCTTGTCGAAGCCGGTCGGCTTGACGGAATGCGGTCGGACGGGGAGGATGCCCCCGCCGTGAAGGGTTGACGCTGGACGAGATGAGCGAAAGCAAAGAGCAGGATCGCAAGACGCTGAGCCTCGGTGGCAAGGGGCGTCTGTCGCTGGGCCGTCAGGGGGGAGACTCCGGGCAGGTGCGGCAGAGCTTCTCCCACGGCCGGTCGAAGACCGTGCAGGTGGAGGTCAAGCGCAAGCGCAATCTCGACCGTCACCAGACCGGTCTGGCCGATGGCGGTGCGGCCGCGCGCCAGGCGGCCGAGGGCGGTGGCGCGCCGCGCCAGGGCAAGGGCGGCGGCGGCAAGCCGACGCGCGGCCTGACCCCGGCCGAACGCGAGGCCCGGGAGCGCGCGCTGAAGGCCCTCAAGGCCGAGGAATTGAGCCGCCCGGCCCCGGCGCCCGAGGCGCCGCCGGTGATCGAGACCGTCGAGGCGGCGGAGGAGCCGGCCGCCTCGGTCGTGGCGGAGCCCGAGGTCCTGGACCCCGAGGCCCTGCGCCGGCGCGAGCTCGAGGAGCTCAAGAGCATCCAGGCCGAGGAGGACCGCAAGGCCGCCGAGGAGCGCGCCCGCATCGAGGAGGCCGAGAAGGCCAAGTCCGACAGCGAGGCCCAGCGCCGCAGGGCCGATGCGGACAAGCGCGAGGCCGACGCCGAGGAGGACAAGAAGCGCCGGGAGGTCGCCGATCGCGCGGCCCAGGCGGCCGTCGCCAAGGTCGGCCGGGGCGCTCTGGAGGAAGAGGAGCAGGCGCGGGCTCGCCGTGCGCCCGGCCGTACTGAGACGCCGCGTCGCCCGGCCCCGTCACGCGGGCGCGGCGACCAGCGTCGCCGGTCGGGCAAGATGACGGTGACCCAGGCGCTGACCGGCGACGAGGCCGAGCGCACGCGCTCGCTGGCGTCGGTCCGGCGCCAGCGCGAGCGAGAGCGGCGCGCCCAGGCCGCGGGCTCCCAGGAGAAGATCGTCCGCGACGTCACGATTCCCGAGGCGCTCACGGTCCAGGAGCTGGCCAACCGCATGGCCGAGCGGGCGGCGGACGTCATCAAGTCGCTCATGAAGATGGGCGTGATGGCGACGATCACCCAAAGCATCGACGCCGATACCGCGGAGCTCGTGGTGGAAGAATTCGGTCACCGGTCCAAGCGCGTCTCCGAAGCCGATGTCGAGGTCGGCCTGGGCGGCGAGGACGACGCGACCGAGGCGCTCAAGCCCCGCGCGCCGATCGTCACGGTCATGGGCCATGTCGACCACGGCAAGACGTCGCTGCTCGACGCGCTGCGCAAGACCGACGTCGCGGCCAAGGAGGCCGGCGGCATCACGCAGCATATCGGCGCCTATCAGGTCGTGCTGCCGTCGGGCGGCAAGATCACCTTCATCGACACGCCGGGCCACGCCGCCTTCACCGCGATGCGCGCGCGCGGCGCGGGCACGACCGACATCGTGATCCTGGTCGTCGCCGCCGACGACAGCGTGATGCCGCAGACGATCGAGGCGATCAATCACGCCAAGGCCGCCGGCGTTCCGATGATCATCGCGATCAACAAGTGCGATCTGCCGGCCAGCGACCCGAACAAGGTCCGCACCGAGCTGCTGCAGTACGAGGTCGTGGTCGAGGACATGGGTGGCGACGTCCAGGCGATCGAGGTCTCGGCCAAGACCGGCGAGGGGCTCGACCGGCTGGAGGAGGCGATCTTGCTCCAGTCCGAGATCCTGGAGCTCGCGGCCAATCCGGACCGCACCGCCGAGGGCGTGGTCGTCGAGGCGAAGATCGAGAAGGGCCGCGGCGCGGTCGCCACGGTGCTGGTCCGACGCGGCACGCTGAAGGTCGGCGACATCTTCGTCACCGGCGCCGAATGGGGTCGCGTGCGCGCGCTGGTCAACGACCGCGGCGACAACATCCAGGAGGCCGGGCCGGCCGTGCCGGTGGAGGTGCTGGGCCTGACCGGCGCGCCTCTGGCGGGCGACGACTTCGTGGTCGTCGACTCGGAGTCGCGGGCTCGGGAGATCACCGACTACCGTGGCCGGAAAAAGCGCGAGCAGCAGCAGCTCGCCACCAAGCGGGGCACACTGGAGCAGATGTTCGCCCAGGCCCAGGCTGGCGAGACGAAGGAACTGGCAGTCGTCATCAAGGGCGATGTCCAGGGCTCGGTCGAGGCGATCCAGTCGAGCCTGGAAAAGCTCGTCGAGAACAACGACGAGGTCGATGTCCGGGTGCTGCACGCCGCGGTCGGCGGCATCACCGAATCGGACATCACGCTTGCCGCCTCGACCGGGGCGATGGTCATCGGCTTCAATGTCCGTGCTCATCCCCAGGCGCGCGAAATGGCCAAGCGCGACGGCGTCGAGATCCGCTACTACAGCGTCATCTACGAGGCCATCGACGATGTCCGCAACGCGCTTTCGGGCATGCTGTCGCCGACGGTGCGCGAGCAGTTCATCGGCTACGCCCAGATCCGGGAGGTCTTCCAGATCACCAAGGTCGGCAAGGTCGGAGGCTGCATGATCACCGACGGGGTGGTGCGCCGCGGCGCCGGCGTGCGCCTGCTGCGTGACGATGTCGTCATCCACCAGGGCAAGCTGAAGACGCTCAAGCGGTTCAAGGACGAGGTCCGCGAGGTCCGCGAGGGCTACGAATGCGGCATGGCCTTCGAGAATTACGAGGATATCAAGGTCGGCGACGTGGTCGAGTGCTACGAGACCGAGGAAGTGGCGCGCGTTCTGTAGGCCGCGCCACCGTCCCCGGGTGGCCGCAGCGAGCCCGTCGGCCCCACCGGTCGGCCACACCGCCCTCGGGAAGATGCCCATGGCCCGGAAATCCGGCAGAGCGGCGCCCGCGCGGGCGCCGTCGCATCGCCAGTTGCGCGTCGGCGAGGCGCTGCGCCACGCGCTGGCCGGCGTCATCCAACGCGGCGAGCTGCGCGATCCCGACCTCGCCGGGGTTTCGATCACCGTGACCGAGGTCCGTGTGAGCCCCGACCTCAAGCAGGCGACGGCCTTCGTCATGCCGCTGGGCGGCGGCGATCCGCAAACGGTGCTCGACGCCCTCGACCGGGCGGCGCCGTTCCTCCAGGGCGAGGCGGCGCGCGGGGTGCGGCTGAAATTCACGCCGCGGCTGCGCTTCGCCGCCGACCGATCTTTCGACTATGCCGACCGGATCGACGCGGTGCTGCGCCGCCCGGAGGTCCGGCGCGACGTCGAGGGCCCCGAGACGGCTGCGGATGACGGCGACAACGAAGACGGCGGCCACGGAAACGACGGCGACGGGGCGCGGCGCGGCTGAACCGCGCCGGCCCGGCGGCGCTCGGACGGGGAGCGAAGACGGACGATGGCCCGAAAGCGCAAGGGCCGGCCGATCAACGGCTGGATCGTGATCGACAAGCCGCGGGGCCCGACCTCGACCCAGGTGGTCGGGCGGGTCAAGCGTGTCTTCGACGCCGCCAAGGCGGGCCATGGCGGCACGCTCGACCCCATGGCCTCGGGCCTGCTGCCGATCGCGTTCGGCGAGGCGACCAAGACCGTCCAGTGGGCGATGGACGGCGAGAAGACCTACCGCTTCACCGTGCGCTGGGGCGTCGAGACGGATACCGACGACGCGGAGGGCTCGGTCACGCGGACGGTCGAGGCCCGGCCCGACGACGCGGCGATCGAGGCGGTGCTCGACCGCTTCGTCGGCGAGATCGACCAGGTGCCGCCGGCCTACTCCGCCATCAAGGTCGACGGCGAGCGGGCCTACGACCTGGCCCGCGAGGGCCGGCCGCCGGAGCTCGCCTCGCGACCGGTGTCGATCCACCACCTGGCGCTGGTCGACCGGCCGGACGCCGATCACGCGGTGTTCGAGGCGGTCAGCGGCAAGGGCGCCTACATGCGCGCGCTGGCCCGCGACATCGCCGCGGCGCTGGGCACGCTGGGCCATCTGGAGGCGCTGCGGCGCACGCGGGTCGGTGCCTTCACCCTTGACGACGCGGTCACCTTGGAGCATTTAGACGCGCTGGCTGACGAGGGGGACGCGGAAAGCGCCCTCCTTCCCGTCGAGACCCCGCTGGACGACATCCCGGCGGTGGCCCTGTCGGAAAGCCAGGCGCACCAGCTCAAGCGCGGACAGGCCGTCGCGTTCCTGAGCCGGTCGGATCGCCACAAGCTCGAGGGCCTGCGGATCGATCTGACGGCGGAGGAACCCCTGGTTCTCGCCATGCACGGGGCTGTCCCGGTGGCGCTCGCCCGATTGGAGGGCGTGGAGATCCGCCCGGTGCGCGTCCTCAATCTCACGTGACGCCGAGGAGCGTTTGCCACGATGTCGATCACGTCCGAGCGCAAGCAGGAACTGGTCAAGGAATATGGACGCGGCGAGGCCGATACCGGCTCTCCCGAGGTCCAGATCGCGGTGCTGAGCGAGCGTATCGCGAACCTCACCGAGCATCTCAAGACGCACAAGCAGGATTTCCACTCCCGCCGCGGCCTTCTGGTCATGGTGGGCCAGCGTCGCCGGATGCTCGACTATCTCAAGAGCAGGAACCGCGACCGCTACGACACGATCGTGAAGTCGCTCGGGCTGCGCCGCTGATCGCCGGGAGGCGACCACGGCACGAGAGGCCGTTTCATGGGTTTTTCCGCGCGACAGACGATCCGGCCCCCGGCCGCCGCGACGATGCCGCGGCCACCGGCCGGACGGTCCTGTCTCGAACGACCTGGAGCCTGTCGTTCGTCTCCTTCGGAACACGGGCTGCTCTAGAGGGTTTCCTGGCGCCGCCTCCCCGACCGGGTGGGCGGCGTCGCGTTTTTTCACGAAGGGCCGGCACGGCCGGCCCGCTCCGATCGCCGCTTCCCGACGGGTCACGGACCCCCGGCGGCCGGAGTCTCCGACGGAAGGATGGGTAGGAATGTTCAACGTTTACCGAAAGTCGATCGAGTGGGGCGGCCGCACGCTGACCCTGGAGACGGGCAAGATCGCGCGCCAGGCCGACGGCGCGGTGCTCGCGACCTATGGCGAGACGGTGGTGCTGTGCACCGCGGTCGGCCAGCGCCAGCCCAAGCCCGGGATCGACTTCTTCCCGCTGACGGTCAACTACCAGGAGAAGACCTTCGCGGCCGGCAAGATCCCCGGCGGCTTCTTCAAGCGGGAGGGCCGGCCCTCGGAGAAGGAGACGCTGACGAGCCGGCTGATCGACCGGCCGATCCGTCCGCTCTTCGCCAAGGGCTACAAGAACGAGACCCAGGTCATCTGCACGGTGCTGAGCCATGACCTGGAGAACGACCCGGACATCGTGGCCATGGTGGGCGCCTCGGCGGCGCTGACGATCTCCGGCCTGCCGTTCCTGGGCCCGATCGGCGGCGCGCGGGTCGGCTACAAGGACGGGGAGTACATCCTCAACCCGACCCTCGACCGCATGCCCGACACCGAGCTCGACCTCGTGGTCGCCGGCACGGCCGAGGGCGTGCTGATGGTCGAGTCGGAAGCCCACGAGCTCTCCGAGGAGACGATGCTCGGCGCGGTGACCTATGGTCACGAGCAGATGCAGCCGGTGATCGAGGCGATCATCGACCTGGCCGAGATGTGCGCCAAGGAGCCCTGGGACGTCCCCGAGCCGCCGCCCGAGGCCGAGACGGTCAAGGAGAAGCTGCGCGCCGCCATCGGCGAGGACCTGCGCAAGGCCTACGCGATGACGGTCAAGCAGGACCGTCAGAACGCGCTGGCCGAGGTCCGGACCAAGGCCATGGCCGCGCTCGAGGACGAGACGGAGATCGCGCTCGCCGGCGGCATCCTGAAGAGCCTGGAGTCGGAGATCGTGCGTGGCGCGATCCTCGATACCGGCAAGCGGATCGACGGCCGCACGACCAGCGACGTCCGCCCGATCACGGCGGAGGTCGGCCTGCTGGACCGCAGCCACGGCTCGGCCCTGTTCACCCGGGGCGAGACCCAGGCGCTGGTCGTCACCACGCTGGGTACGGGCCAGGACGAGCAGATCGTCGACGCGCTCGAGGGCGAGTACCGGGAGCATTTCATGCTCCACTACAACTTCCCGCCCTATTCGGTCGGCGAGGCCTCCTTCATGCGGCCGCCGGGACGCCGCGAGATCGGCCACGGCAAGCTCGCGTGGCGGGCGATCCGGCCGCTGCTGCCGCCGAAGGAGTCGTTTCCCTACACGATTCGCGTCGTCTCGGAGATCACGGAGTCCAACGGCTCCTCCTCCATGGCCACGGTCTGCGGCACCAGCCTGTCGCTGATGGACTCGGGCGTGCCGCTGTCGCGCCCGGTCGCCGGCATCGCCATGGGCCTGATCAAGGAGGATGACCGCTTCGCCGTCCTGTCCGACATCCTGGGCGACGAGGACCATTTGGGCGACATGGACTTCAAGGTGGCGGGCACCGAGAAGGGCGTCACCTCGCTCCAGATGGACATCAAGATCACCTCGATCACGCGGGAGATCATGCAGGTCGCGCTCGACCAGGCGCGGGACGGCCGCGTCCATATCCTGGGCGAGATGGCCAATGGCCTGGCCGAATCCCGGGGCGAGGTCGCGGCCTCGGCGCCGCGGATCACGGTGATCAACATCGCCAAGGACAAGATCCGCGAGGTCATCGGCTCCGGCGGCAAGGTGATCCGGGAGATCACCGAGACCACCGGCGCCAAGGTCGACATCGACGACGACGGCACGGTGAAGGTCGCGGCGGTCGACGCCACGGCCGCGCAGCGCGCGATCGACTGGATCAACTCGATCGCCGCCGAGCCCGAGATCGGCAAGATCTACAACGGCAAGGTCGTCAAGACGCTGGACTTCGGCGCCTTCGTCAACTTCCTGGGCACCCGCGACGGGCTGGTCCATGTCTCCGAGATGGCCTCGCCTCGGCCCAAGGCGGTCGAGGATGTGGTCAAGGTCGGCGACACGGTGAAGGTCAAGTGCCTGGGCTTCGACGACCGCGGCAAGGTCAAGCTGTCGATGAAGGCCGTCGACCAGGAGACCGGCGCCGACCTGGCGGAGACCGCCGCGTCCTGACGCCTGCGGGCTTTCGGATCGGTACCGCGGCGCGGGGGGCATCGCTCCCCGCGCCGTTTTCCTGTCCGGCGCCGTAAAGGGGTCTCACCACCAAGGCGCGCCGGCGGCAGGGCCGTCGCGCGCATCCACCAAGCCCCCGCAGGTCGAGTGAGCGAAGCGAACCCGACATCGCGCGCGCTGTCGTCGTGATCGACTCAACCACGAAGGCACGAAGGGGCTCGGCGCGATCTTCGGGCCGGGCCGCCCGGGGCGATAAGCCGATTGGTTACAGGCGCCTGACGGCGCCGGACCTTCGGGCCGAATGCACGTCCCGCTCCCGACTGTGAGACAGCTTCGTGCCCCTTCGTGCCTACGTGGTGAAAACCCGACCAAGGGCCCCGCCACGGACGCGCCTTGGTGGTCTTGGTGCCCTTGGTGGTGAGCCCTCGTCGGTCCGCGGCCGTCATGGTCGACGGCCCCGCGACCCTCAGGATCAGCTCGCCAGTTCGGGCCGGTCGCGGAACTGCTCCAGCGCCTCGGGGTTGGCCAGCGCTTCCTTGTTCTTGATCTGGCGGCCATGGACGATGTCGCGCACGGCGAGCTCGACGATCTTGCCGGACTTGGTGCGCGGGATGTCGGTCACCGCGACGATCTTCGCCGGCACGTGGCGCGGCGAGGCGCCGGCGCGGATGGTCGCCTTGATCCGCTTTTCCAGGTCCTCGTCCAGCGACGCGCCCTCGCGCAGCTTCACGAACAGCACGACGCGCGTGTCGCCGTCCCAGTCCTGGCCGATGACCAGGCTTTCCAGCACCTCGTCCAGTTTCTCCACCTGGCGATAGATCTCCGAGGTGCCGATGCGCACGCCGCCGGGGTTGAGCGTGGCGTCGGAGCGGCCGTGGATGATCACGCCGTCATGCTCGGTGATCTCGATGAAGTCGCCGTGATGCCAGACGCCGGGGAAGCGCTCGTAATAGGCGGCGTGGTAGCGCTTGCCGTCCTCGTCGCCCCAAAAGCCGACCGGCATCGAGGGGAAGGGGCGGGTGCAGACCAGCTCGCCCTTGTTGCCCGGCGGCAGCGGGGTGCCCGTCTCGTCCCGGCAGTCGACCGCGAGGCCCAGGCCGCGTCGCTGGATCTCGCCCGGATAGACCGGGCCGGCCGGATCGCCCAGCACGAAGACGCCCAGCAGGTCGGTGCCGCCGGACAGCGAGGTCAGGTGCAGGTCCGACTTGATGGCGTCGTAGACATACTCGAAGCCCTCCACGACCAGCGGCGAGCCGGTCGACCCCAGGCCGCGCAGGGTGTCGAGCCTGTGCGTGTCCTTCGGCCGGTAGCCCTGCTTGGCCAGGGCGTCGAGATACTTCGCCGAGGTGCCGAAGAAGGTCATGCCCTCCTCGTCGGCGAAGTCGAACAGGGCGTTGCCCGACGGGTGGAAGGGCGAGCCGTCGTAGAGCAGCAGCGTCGCGCCGGCTGCCAGCCCGGTGACCAGCCAGTTCCACATCATCCAGCCGCAGGTGGTGAAGTAGAAGACCCGGTCGCCCTCGCGCACGTCGCAGTGCAGCCGGTGGTCCTTGAGATGCATCAGCAGCGGGCCGCCGGTGTTGTGCACGATGCACTTGGGCGCGCCGGTGGTGCCGCTGGAGAACATGATGAACAGCGGCCGGTCGAACGGACCGCGGTCGAAGGCGATGTCGTCGGCCTCGTAGGGCGCGACGGCGTCGTCCCAGACCACGGCGTCGGGCCGCAGCGGGCTCAGGTCCGGACGCGGCGTCGTGTAGGGCACGATCACCGCCTTGTGGACCGAGGGCAGGCCCGTGAGGATGTCCTTGACCTTGTCGATGCTGTCGAAGCGCTTGCCGTTGTAGAAATAGCCGTCCGCCGCGATCAGCACCTTGGGCTCGATCTGGCCGAAGCGGTCGAGCACGCCCTGGACGCCGAAATCCGGCGAGGCCGAGGACCAGATCGCGCCGATCGCCGCGGTCGCCAGCATGGCGACGATCGTCTCAGGCATGTTGGGCATGTACGCGGCCACCCGTACGCCCGGGCGTACGCCCTCGTCCCACAGGAACTGCGAGAACCGGCTGACCGCGTCGTAGAGGGCGCCATGGCTCATCCGGCGATGGACCTGGTCCTCGCCGCGGAAGACGAGCGCGTCGCCGTCGTCGCGCCGCAGAAGGCAGTTTTCCGCGTAGTTGATCTTCGCGTCTGGAAAGAACCGCGCGCCCGGCATCCGGTCGCCGTCGGCCAGCACGCGCCTGCCGCGCTCGCCGACCGGCTTGGCCCAGTCCCAGAACAGCGACCAGAAGCCCTCCACATCGTCGACCGACCACTGCCACAGCGCGCCGTAGTCCGGCAGGTCGCGGCCGACATGCCCGGCGGCGTATTTGCGGAAATCGGTGATCTGGGCGGCCGCAGCCCGAGCATGGCTCGGTGTCCAGAGCGGACGGGACGACATCGGCGCTTTCCTCCCGGCGAATCGGCCCGGCATTGCGGCGGCGGGCGCTGTTCGACCTCGAAACGCGACGAATACACGGCCCGGGCGCCCCCCGGCAACCCGGCCCATGCCGGCGCGTGCGATCGCCGGTCGGCAAGCGGGCCGAGGCGCGCTACTCTCGGCACGAGATCCCCTCGGCCGCCCGCGCGTCGGATCCGATACCGCCTCCGGAGGCTCCCATGACCGCCCCGCCTCCGCCCCGCGACGGCCAGCCGCCCCGCGCCATCGCCGCCTGGTGCCTCTACGACTGGGCCAATTCCGCCTTCAACACGGTGATCGGCACCTTCGTCTTCTCGGTCTATTTCGCCCGCGGCATCCATGGCGACGAGACGGCGGGCAGCGCCGCCTGGGGCTACGCGATCGGCGCGGCGGGCTTCGCGGTGGCACTCGCCGCGCCGGTGATGGGGGCGATCGCCGACCGGGTGGGCCGTCGCAAGCCCTGGCTCGCCGCCTTCACGGCGGTCACGGTCCTGGCCACGGCGGCGCTGTGGTACGCCCGGCCCGACCCGGCGTATGTGCCGTACGCGCTGGCCCTGGTCGTGGTCGCCTCGATCGCGTTCGAGCTGGCGGGGGTGGTCTACAACGCCATGCTGCCCTCGGTGGCGCCGGCGCGGATGACCGGGCGGGTCAGCGGCTGGGGTTGGGGGCTCGGCTATATCGGCGGGCTCGCCTGCCTCGCCGTCGCGCTGCTGGGCCTGGTCGGGCTGGGGGAGACCGCGCCCTGGCTGGGCCTGCCGGACGACGCCCAGCAGCCGGTGCGCGCGACGGCGCTGCTGGTCGCCGTCTGGTACGCCCTGTTCGCCCTGCCGATCTTCCTGGCCGTCGCCGACGGGTCCGGCACCGGCGCCACGGCCCGCCGGGCGGTGCGCGAGGGGCTGGCGACGCTCGCCCGCACCGTGCGGACCCTGCCGCGTCACGGCGCGGTACTGCGCTTCCTGATCGCCAGCGCACTCTACCGCGACGGGCTGACGACCCTGTTCGCGGTCGGCGGCCTCTACGCCGCCGGCACCTTCGGGCTGAGCTTCGAGGAGATCCTGATCTTCGCCATCGGCCTGAACGTGACGGCCGGGGCCGGGGCGGCGGGCTTCGCCTTCGTCGACGACCGGATCGGCTCCAAGCCGACGGTGATGCTGGCGCTGGCCGGGCTGATCGGGCTCGGCGTGCCGATCCTGCTGATCGACGACGCGACGTGGTTCATCGCCCTGGCACTCGCCCTGGGGGTCTTCGTCGGGCCGGCCCAGGCGGCCAGCCGGTCGCTCATGGCCCGGCTGTCGCCGCCCGACCTGGCGACGGAGTTCTTCGGCCTCTACGCCCTGACCGGCAAGTCGATCGCCTTCCTGGGCCCGCTCGCCTTCGGGCTCGCCACTGACGCCTTCGACAGCCAGCGGGTCGGCATGGCGACGATCCTGGTCTTCCTGGGCGCCGGGGCGGTGCTGCTCGCCGGTGTCCGCGCCCCCGGCCCGGCGCCGCGGTAGGGCAGCCAATCGCCGGCTTGGCGGGCGGCCCTCGGCGGGGCACTCTCACGCGCCCGAGTCGCCCGAGAATCGCCCGACACACCGGCCCGACGCCGCCCGCGAGAAGACGCCCCGATGAAAGCCGCCGATGTCGAGACCTTCTTCGCCCGCCTCGCCGAGGCCAATCCGGCGCCGAAGAGCGAGCTCGTCTACCACAACCCCTACACGCTGCTCGTCGCCGTGGTGCTGAGCGCCCAGGCCACCGATGCAGGGGTCAACAAGGCGACGGCCCGGCTGTTCGGCGAGGTCGACAGGCCGCAGGCCATGCTCGATCTCGGCGAGGAGGGGTTGAAGGCGCACATCAAGACCATCGGGCTGTTCAATTCCAAGGCCCGCAACGTCATCGCGCTCAGCCGCGCCCTGGTCGACGAGCACGGTGGCGAGGTCCCGGCCGATCGCGCGGCGCTCGAGGCGCTGCCCGGGGTCGGGCGCAAGACGGCGAACGTGGTCCTCAACGTCGCCTTCGGCCAGCCGACCATCGCGGTCGACACGCATATCTTCCGGGTCGGCAACCGCACCGGCCTGGCCCGCGGCAAGACGCCCGACGAGGTCGAGCGCAAGCTGATGCGCTACGTCCCGAAGCACTGGCGCCAGCACGCCCATCACTGGCTGATCCTGCACGGCCGCTACGTCTGCAAGGCCCGCAAGCCCGACTGCCCGGCTTGCCCGGTCGCCGATCTCTGCGCCTACAAGGACAAGACGCCGCCGGCGGGGTGACCGGCGGCGAATCGGCCTTCAAAGATCGCCCATGGCCGGAGGCCGTGCGCGCCGGCGCGGACCGTGCCGGCGCGCACCGCTGCCCGGTGGGCAATTCGCTCGGCGTCGAACAGCCGGGCCGGGTGGCCGCCCCTCACGCCGCCGGCGGGGTCTTGTCCTTGTCGGCGGAGAAATCGGCAAAGCGCGCGTTCCATTGCGTCACCCGCTCCTGATCGCGCGCCTCGTAGGCGGCGAGGGCCGCATGTGGGTCGGCCGGTTCGCCCGATGCCCGGTCCTCGCCGAGCGCCGTCAGCTGCATAGTGTACCAGGCGGTGACGCCGCCTTCGGGGCTGGAGGCGAGATGCGGAAAGGCCGGATCGGCATCTTCGGCCGCCCGCCACCGGTTCGGCAGGTCCGGATCGAGGATCAGCGCGCGGGCGAGGCCGACCATGTCGGCACCGTCGCCGGTGATCGCCTCGATCGCCTCGGCGCGTCGCTTGAAGCCGCCGGTGACCATGAGCGGGATGGTCGTTTTCGTCCGCGCCCGCCGGGCGAAATCGACGAAATAGGGACCCGGCGTCGCGCGGTCGGAGGAGGAAGGCGCCCCGGGGAAATAGGTGCCGCCGCTGATGTCGACGAGATCGAGGGACGTGTCGTCGAGCGCGGCGACGACGTCGAGCGCCTCGTCCTCGGTCAGCCCACCCTCGAGCTGGTCGGTGGCGTTGAGCTTCAACGCGACCGGAAACGCCGCGCCGACCGCCGCGCGCACGGCGGCGATCACCTCCAGCAGCAAGCGCATGCGTCGCTCCAGCGATCCACCCCAGCGGTCGTCCCGCCGGTTGAAGAGCGGCGACAGGAACTGGCTGAGAAGAAAGCCGTGCGCGGCGTGGATCTGGACGCCGGCGAAACCGACCTTGCGGGCCCGATCCGCCGTGCGCGCGAAGTCGTCCGGCAGCGCCTCGATCTCGGCCTGCGTCATCGCCGCGCAGGTCAGGCCGGGCAGGTCCAGCGCGGAGGGGCCCTTCGGCGTGCCGATCGGCGGATGCGCCATCGCCCCGGCATGGCCGAGCTGGGCGAACAGCGCGGTATCGTTGGCGCCCCCGCGCCGGACGAGCTCCGCGAACCGCGCCTCGTCGGCGCCGGGGGCCAGCACCAGATTGCCCGGCTTTTCGGCGAAGCGTGGATCGCCCTGCACTTCGCCGATGATCGACAGCGCGGCCCCGCCTTCGCCCCAGCGTTCGTAGAGACGCATCTGCGCCCGGGTCGGATCACCGCGCCCGTCACCCAGCGAGTCGGACATCGCCGCCTTGGCGATGCGGTTCTTCAGAACCACGCCGCAGGGCAGGGCGAGCGGCCGGAACAGGGCCTGCGCCCGATGATCGGTCATACCGGTCAAGATGACAGCTCCCCGGCCGAAGGCCGTTGCGGTCGGTCGTCGAAGACAGGGGCGAGCGCCTCGCGAGCCTCGCGGCGATTCACGCGCCGCTCATTCCGGTCCGATGGCCTCACGCCGCCGACGCGTGGGCGCGGGCGGTGGCGTAGGCGCGCACGGCGGCGCCGAAGGTGCGGAAGAGGATGCGCGACTGCGGGTTCTCCTCGTAGCGCCATTCCGGGTGCCACTGGACGCCCAGGCAGAAGCCGCGCGCGGTGTCCAGGCGCACCGCCTCGACCTGGCCGTCGGGCGCCACGGCCTCGACGCTGAGCCCCGGGGCGAGGGTGTCGATGCCCTGGGAGTGGATCGAGTTGACGGTGATCACCTCGGCATCGAACAGCCGGGCCAGATGGCCGCCCTTGGTCAGCCGCACCGTGTGGGCCGGGCCGTACTGCTCTTCGACCGGCCGGCTCTCGTCGGCGCGGTGGTCGTCGCGGCCGTCCACGTGGTGGACCTCCTGGTGCAGCGTGCCGCCCAGCGCGACGTTGAGCTCCTGGATGCCGCGGCAGATCGCCAGGATCGGCAACCCGGCCTCCAAAGCCGCGTCGATCAGCGGGAAGATGGCGGCGTCGCGCGCCGGGTCGTGCAGCGTGCCCTCCCGGCTCGGCGGGCCGGCGTAGCGGTGCGGCTCCACGTTCGAGGGGCTGCCGGTCAGGAGCAGCCCGTCGAGGCGCGGGATCACCTCGGCCGGGTCGATCATGTCGCCCAGGGACGGGATCACCAGCGGCAGGGCCTCGGCCCCGCCGGCGATGGCCCGGACATACTTGTCGCCCGCCACGTGGAACGGGTGCGGGTCGATCGTCTTGACGCAGGCCGGAACGCCGACAACGGGTATGGCCATGGCGGATGCCTCTTCATCGAGCGGGCGCGGGGCGCCGCGGCAAAGGCGCCGACGGGGACGGACCCTCTTGGGTCTCGCCGCGCGGGGCCTATAGTCGGGGTCATGGACGAGGTGGTGCAACCCCTGCTGGCCTACAAGGGCGCGGCCGTCGCCGCGTGGCTCGCCCTGCTGTTCGCGGCCGAGCGCTGGCGCCCCGCCGCGCCGCGGCCCGAGCCCGGCGCCGACGAGCCGCGGGCCGGCTGGCGGCGCCTGGCGCGCAATGCCGGGCTGTGGGCGGTCAATGCCGGGATGTCGCCGCTGGTCGTCGTGCCCGTCTCGCTGTGGGCGTCCAGCCACGCGCTGGGCTGGCGGCCTGACTGGTGGTCGGGCCTGACGGGGCTGGCCCTCGACCTGCTGATCCTGGATTTCTGGATCTACTGGTGGCACCGCGCCAATCACGAGATCCCGCTGCTGTGGCGCTTTCACGAGGTCCATCACCTGGACCGCTTCCTCGACACGACCTCTGCCGTGCGCTTCCATTTCGGCGAGGTGCTGCTGTCGGCCGGCGTGCGCGCGGCGGTGATCGTCGCGGCCGGTCTCCCGGCGAGCTCGGTTCTCGTCTTCGAGACGCTGGTTCTCGTCTCCGCCCTGTTCCACCATGCCAATCTCGCGCTGCCGCCGCGGCTCGAATCGGCGCTGTCGCGGGTCGTCGTCACACCCTCGATCCACTGGGTGCACCATCACCGAAAACGCGTCGACACCGACAGCAACTACGCCACGGTGCTGAGCCTGTGGGACCCGCTGTTCGGGACCCGCAGCGCGACGCGGCGCTGGCCGGCGATGCCGATCGGCACGCAAGGGCGCGAGGAGCGAGGGCTGGGCGGCTTGCTCGCGTCGCCGTTCCGGGCCCGAAACCATCGAGTGGCGAACGCGTCCGGGCAATCGCCCGGTGGGCGGGTGTGACCGGAATGCCGCGATCCAGCGCCGAGGCCGCGCGAAGACACTTTTTTTCTTGCGTCGAGGCGCCTCGGCCCTCAGATAGGGGCTCCCGAACGAGACGCCTGCTTAGGTAGTCCGACTCGGGATCTCGACGGCACCGTCGTCGGGTTCCGTCGGACTACTTAAGCAGACACAGGGTCCGGGTCTTGACGCGAATGGAGGAAGCCATGCGGGACACCACCGCGGACTTCCACCTCGGCGGGGCCTTGGATACCGAGTCGCGCGGCGGATTCCGCCGCGACGGCGACGTTGCCATCGACCGGGCCATCGACCGGGTGGAGAACGACATCCACGAGACGGGCACCTATGGTGCCACCATCGGCGATAGTGTCGGAGGCATCCCGCTGACCGATCGGGCCGACGGCGGCACGATCCACGGGGAATCCGACCACAGCCTCGATCACTTCATCCAGCGCGGCGGCCGCTGTTTCGCGGGCACGCATCTGATCGTCGACCTGTGGGACGCCGACCGGCTGGACGACATAGACCATGTCGAGGCGACGCTGCGGGGTTGCGTGGAGGCGGCGGGCGCGACCCTGCTGCACATCCACCTGCACCACTTCACGCCCAATGGCGGCGTGTCGGGCGTGGCCGTGCTGGCGGAGAGCCACATCTCCATCCATAGCTGGCCGGAGCGGTCCTACGCCGCGCTCGACGTCTTCATGTGCGGCGACTCCGCGCCGGAGAAGGCGATCCCGGTGCTGGAGGCGGCCTTCGGCCCGAGCCGGGTCGACGTGACCGAGCATCTGCGCGGCGAGGTTCGGGTCGTCGGCGGCCGGGCGGTCGGCCCGGCGGCGTCCGAGCCGGAGGCCACGGCCACGGAGACGGCGGAGCAGGCCGCATGAGCGACCCCTGGGTTCGCCCGGGCTGGTATTCGGAAACGCTGTACGACGCGGTCTCCCAGACGATCCGGGTGGACCGCGTCGTGCATCGCGACCACACCGAGCACCAGGACCTGGTGATCTTCGAGAACGCGGTCTACGGCCGGGTCCTGGCGCTGGACGGCATCATCCAGACCACCACGGCCGACGAATTCGTCTATCACGAGATGATCGCCCACGTGCCGATCCTGGCCCATGGCCGGGTGCGGCGGGTCCTGATCATCGGCGGCGGCGACGGCGGCACGCTCCGGCGCGCGCTGATGCATCCGGGCGTCGAGCGGGCGACGATGGTCGATATCGACCGCTCGGTCATCGACCTGTCGAGGGAGTACCTGCCGGAGATCTCCGGTCAGGCCTTCGACGACCCGCGCGCGGAGATCGTCATCGCCGACGGCGCGCGCTGGGTGAAGGACGCCGAGGGCGATCCCGAGCGGCGCTACGACGTGGTCATCGTCGACTCGACCGACCCGATCGGCCCGGGCGAGGTGCTGTTCACGGAAGAATTCTATGGCGACTGCCGGGCGCTGATGACCCCCGGCGGCGTCTTCGCCAACCAGGCCGCGGTGCCCATGCTCCAGGGCGAGGAGCTGACCACCATCACCCGGCGGCTGCGCCCGCATTTCGCCGATGTCTGGGCCTATTCCGCGGCCGTGCCGGCCTATTACGGCGGGCTCATGACCTTCGGCTGGGCGACCGACGACACGGCGCTGCGCCGCACCGACGCCGACGAGCTCGCCCGCCGGGCCGAGGCTGCGGACCTGGTCGCCCGCTACTACACGCCGGAGCTCCACGCCGGCGCCTTCGCCCTGCCCCGATACGTCCGCGACCTGATCGCCGGCTGAGCCCGGTCGTAGGTTGCCCACCGCGCAGCGGTGCGCAACGGCACCGTCCGCGCCGTCGCGCACGGCCTTGCCGGCCGTGGGCGACCTACGGGGGTGTGGGGGCCTCGCCAGCGCGGCAGCGGGCCCCGAGCAGCCGCGTGAGGCCGGGGATCGCGCGTTCGGACCAGGAATCGATGGCATGCCGGGTGCCGGGCCGGCGAACCATGAGCGTGCGCAACCCTTCCGCGCCCGACGTGGCCGCCATGGCGGCCAGCCAGCGGCGATCCCGGTCGCCGATCCGGTCGTCGTCGAAATCGACGAGCAGCGTGGACGGGCCGGCCCCGGCCGGCGCCGACGCCCAGGCGTGCGCCACGTAATCCGCGATCGCCGGATCGCCCAACACGGGCGAGAGGGCGAGGACGAGCCCGAAGACGTCGCGATGGGCTAGGCCCGCCTGCAGCGCCGCGACCCCGCCCAGCGAGGCGCCGCCGACGCCGCGGCAGCGCCGGTCCGGGATCGTGCGATAGAGGGTGTCGATCGCCGGCACCAGCGTGCCCGCGAGGAAGGCGCCATAGGCCTCGCCTCGCCCCTCCGCCGCGCCGCGCCAGGCGACCGGCACCAGCTCGGCCGCGCGCGGGCCGGTGTCCGAGGCGATGCCGACGACGATGGTCGCCGGGATCCGCCCCTCCAGGATCGCGCGGTCGAGTCGGGCGGCAAGACTCCAGCTCCCGTACCAGCCGTCGCGGCGGTCCAGCTCCAGGGCCACGGCCGGCGGTAGGTCGGCGGCCCGCGGATCGCGGGCGAACAGGTCCTGGCCGTCCTGGAGATAGAAGACCGCGTAGCGCCGATCCGGACGGCAGTCGTAGCCGGGGGGCAGATAGACGAGCGCCTCCGCCCGGCGCCCGAGCGGCCCGGCGAACAGGGCGATGGTCTCGACCCGATGCGGCGACCACGGGCAGGCCCCGGTCGGGTCGCCCGTTGCGGGGGCCGCGTGGCCGGTCGGCGAGCCGAACGCCGTCAAGGCCGCCAGCGCGACCGCCGCCACGAGGCCGAGGCCGAACCGGCACCGTGGGCGGAGCGTGACGCGGATCATCGGCCCCTCCCTTTCGAGGCACGGTCCCACAGCAGGTCCAGTCTAACGCATCGCGCGGCCTCCGGCCGCTCCCGTCACGCGAGCGTGATCAGGGCGCCGCGGCGGCGCCCTCCGGCAGGGCGACCAGCGTGGTCTCCGGCCGGGCGGCGACGGCGGCATGGAAGGCGCGGGCAAGCCACTGGGCGGCGAGCGAGCGCGTGCCGGGCGCCAGGTGGAGCTGGACGTCGACCGCCGGCAGCCGCGGCAAGTCGCCGGCCGGCCCGCCCGCCCCGGCCGCCAGCACGCGGCACCCGTCCGGGATCGCCCGGTTCGCCTGGACCGTGACGGCGAGGCCGCTGGCCACCGCCATGTCCAGGCCATTGAGGCTCGACGAGGTGTAGACGATCCGCGCCCGCCGGCCGGCCGCCCGCAGGGCCGCCAGGGCGTGGGCGCGGTAGACGCAGCCCGGTGGGTTGAGCGCCAGCGGCAGCGGCGCACCGGGCGCGAGGCGGAAGACTTCCGCCGCGACCCAGACCAGGGGCTCGTGCGCGATCACCGCGTCGGCGCCCTCGCCGCCGTGCCGCATGGTGAGCGCCAGGTCGAGCCGGCCTTCCGCGATGCGCGCGACCAGGGCCGGGCTGACATCGCAGACCACCTCCAGCCGGACGGCCGGGAACGCGGCATGGAAGGCCGGCAGCACGCCGGGCAGATAGGCCAGCGCCTGGCCGTCGGACAGGCCGAGGCGCAGCGGCGCCGCCTCCCGGTCCTCGCCCAGGCTGGCCAGCGCCTCCGCCTCCAGGCGCAGCAGACGGCGCACATAGGGCAGGAAGGCGGCGCCGTCGTCGGTCAGCGAGACCGAATGCCGGGTGCGGTCGAGCAGCCGGGCGCCCGCCCGGTCCTCCAGCCGCCGGATCTGCAGGCTGACGGCCGACTGCGTGCGCCCCAGCGCGCGGCCCGCCGCGCCGAACCCGCCCGTGTCCACGACGGCGACGAAGGCCCGCAACAGGTCGCTGTCCATGGGGCGAGCCGGCCTCCCTGCCGTCGCTGATGAGGAATCACGATCACGGCGATAATAGTATCTCGTTTCCGTCATCACGCGAAGGCCGCTAGGCTGCCGGGACCGTCAACGACCCGCGAGGCCCCTCCATGACCGCCCCCGCCCCCAGTCTCGAGCGCGACAGTCTCGAGCGCGACGTCGCGAGCCCGGCCGGCATCGATCTTGCGCGCTATCCCGTCGACCGGCTCGACGGCGCCGACGCCGCGGCCCTGGTCGAGCGGTGCCGCGCGCAGCTCGCCGAGGACGGCTGCGTGGTGCTGCCGCGCTTTCTGGACGCGGCGACACGGGACCGGGTGGCGGCGGAGAGCGCGGCCTTGGCGCCGGAGGCGTTCTACAACGACACGCGCACCAACCCGTGGAGCGGCCCGGGCGACCCGGCAAAGCCCGCCGATCATCCGCAGAACCGCTTCGCCGATCGGCGCAACGCCTTCGTCGCGGCCGACCGGATCGGCGCGGAGACGGCGATCCGCCGGCTCTACCACGACGCGGGCTTCAAGGCGTTCCTGGCGCGCGTGCTGGGCATGGAGCGGCTGTACGAATACGGCGACCCGCTGGCGCATCTGGTCGTCAACGTGCTTCCGCCGGGCGCCCAGCACCCGTGGCACTACGATTCCAACGCCTTCATCGTGACCATGCTGACGCGCAAGGCGGAGGCCGGCGGCACCTTCGACTACGCCCCGCGCCTGCGCTCGGAGAGCGACGAGAACATCGACGGGGTGCGCCGCGTCCTCGATGGCGACAGGGCGGCGGTCAAGACGCTGGATCTGGAGCCCGGCGGGCTGCAGATCTTCTACGGCCGGCACTCGCTCCACCGGGTGAGCCCGGTCGAAGGCTCGGTGTCGCGGCTGAGCGTCATCTTCGCCTACGCGCCCGAGCCGGGGTTGATGAGCAGCCCGGCGCGCACCCGCACCCTGTTCGGCCGCATCGCCCCGGAACACGCCGCCATGGCCCGCGAGACCGGCAACGGCGACGACGCCCCGGCGGCGTAGGGCGAGCGTCGGTCGACCGCGAAGGCCCGAAGAAAAGCACGAAGGCGGCTCGCCCCGTAAACCGGACGACCGCCGGTTCGCGCGGACGTGCATCGTCGGGCAGCGCGTCTTCGTGGTCGATCGCGACTCCGGGAAATCTCGCCCTGTCCCGCGTCCCGCACGGGCCCTATCATCGCCGCCCCTTCCCCCGACGGAGAGCCGCCGATGGAGACCGGGCCGTCGCCCGACACGCGCTACCCGATGGCGGGCATCGATCGGCTGGTCTTCCTGAAGACCGTCGTGACCAACCCGAACATCCGGGTCGGCGACTACACCTACTACGACGATCCCGACGACCCGACCGGGTTCGAGCGCAACGTCCTCTATCACTTCGATTTCATCGGCGACCGGCTGATCATCGGCCGGTTCTGCCAGATCGCGGCCGGCGCGACCTTCGTCATGAACGGCGGCAACCACCGCACCGATGGCATCTCCACCTTTCCCTTCGCTGTGTTCGGCCAGGGCTGGAGCGACCGGTTCGAGGGCGAACTCGCCATGCCGGTCAAGGGCGATACGGTGATCGGCAACGATGTCTGGCTGGGCCATGACTGCATGATCATGCCCGGCGTCACCCTGGGCGACGGGGCGATCGTGGCGACCCGCGCGGTCGTCGCCGGCGACGTGCCGCCCTATGCCGTGGTCGCCGGCAATCCGGCCCGCGTGATCCGGCGCCGCTTCGACGACGCCGCGATCGACCGGCTCCTTGCGCTGAAGTGGTGGGACTGGGACATCGCGACGATCACCCGCGCGATCCCGGCGCTGGCCGGCGCCGATCTCGACGCCCTGGAGGCCCTGGCGCCGGGCGGGTGACGGAGTGCCGAGATATCGCGATCGCTTCGCACTCGCGGCCTATGAAGTCCCCGATGTTGCCCTTGCCTCTTCGTCATCCCCGCGAAGGCGGGGATCCAAGTTGTTTCGATATGATTCATTCAATCCTCCAGAATCGATACGCCGCTCCGATTGGATCCCCGCTTTCGCGGGGATGAAGAAATCCTTGGTGCCAGAAGCAATACGGTCTCGGTTTCATGCGGTCGTCGTCCGGCCGACCGCCGGGAATTTCGGGACAGCCAAGCGATCCCCCCGCTCACCCGCCCGCTCACCCGATCGTCAGCGGATACTCCGCCAGTTCCTCGTGGATCGGGCCGTCGGCGGTCAGGTGGCTGGAATAGAGCGCGAAGCGGTCGATCGTCACCGGACCCAGGCGCAGCAGGCCGTTCTCGGCCATCCAGCGGGCGACGCGCTCGCGCGGGGCCTGCTTGAGGCGGCCCAGCGTGACATGCGGGCGGAACTTGCGGTCGTCCGGGCCGAGGCCGGCGGCGACGGCGGCGCGGTCGACCTTGTCGCGCAGACGGGCGAGTTCCGGGCCCGCCTCCACGCCGGCCCACAGGGTCTGCGGCCGGCGCTGGGCCTGGAAGCAGTCGACGCCGACGATCGACAGCTCGAAGGCCGGCGCGTCGACCCGCGACAGGGCCGCGTCCAGGTCGCGGGCCGTCGGGTCGTCGACCTCGCCGACGAAGCGCAGGGTCAGGTGCATGGTCTCGGGCGCCGCCCAGCGGGCGCCCGGAACTCCGCCCTGGAGCCCGGCGAGGCGCTCGCGCACGGGCTCCGGCAGGTCGAGGGCGACGAACAGACGCAACATGACGGGGGCTCCCCCACGGGCCCCGGACGGAAAGCCCCGGCCGCGCTCACGGGCCGGGGTTCGGATGGTCCTTGTGCACCGCCTCGATCGCCTCGACGACGGACTCGGGCAGGTCCAGGTCGATCGAGGCGATGTCGGTCTTCAACTGCTGCATCGACGTGGCGCCGATGATGTTGGAGGTCAGGAACTCGCGCGTGTTGACATAGGCCAGGGCCATCTGCCCCGGGTCCAGCCCGGCTTCGCGCGCGATCGCGACATAGCGCTCGGTGGCCGCCTCCGCCTGCGGATTGTCGTAGCGCGAGCCGCGCCCGTCGAGCGCCCGGCGGGAGCCCTCGGGCAGGGCGCCGTCCAGGTACTTGCCCGACAGCGTGCCGCCGGCCATGGGCGAATAGGCGAGCAGGCCCACCTGCTCGCGCATCGCGATCTCCGCCAGCCCGATCTCGAAGGTCCGGTTGAGCAGGCTGTAGGGATTCTGGATCGAGACGACGCGCGGCCGGGCGGGATCCTCGTCCGCGGCGGCGACGTGGCGCATGACGCCCCAGGGCGTCTCGTTGGACAGCCCGAAATACCGCACCTTGCCGGCCTTCACGATCTCCGCCATGGCGTCGAGCGTCTCGGCCGGATCCAGGAAGGTCTCGTCCGGATTGTGGGTGTAGCCGAGCCGGCCGAAGATGTTGACGCCGCGGTTCGGCCAGTGGGTCTGGTAGAGGTCGATGTAGTCGGTCTTGAGCCGCTTCAGGCTGTCATCGACCGCCTGGCGGAGGTTCTTCGCGTCGAGCTGGGTCTTGCCGCCGCGCGCCCAGTCCATTCGGGGGTTCGGGCCGACGATCTTGGTCGCCAGGACGATGTCCGGACGCTTGCCGGTCTTCTCGAACCAGGTGCCGATGACGGTCTCGGTCGTGCCGTATGTCTCAGCGGTCGGCGGCACGGCGTACATCTCCGCCGTGTCGAAGAAGTTGATGCCCTGGTCGACGGCATGGTCCATCTGGGCATGGCCCTCGGCCTCGGTATTGCGCTTGCCCCAGGTCATCGTGCCCAGGCAGATGCGCGAGACCTGGAGGTCCGTACGCCCGAGTCGGCTGTACTTCATGAAGGGACGGTCCTCGATCGTCGGGGGGAACGGGCCGCGCGGCCGGGCCGGGCGGCCGGGGAAGAATGGCGGGATCGGGCAGGCCGCGACGTGGCCTAGGCCTCGGCCTCGATCAGGCCCGCGCCCGCCAGGAAATCGACGACGGCGGGCGTGATCCGCTCGACGATCGCGTCGACGCCTGCCGCGTTGGGATGGATGCCGTCGGACTGGTTGAGCTCCGGCACCGTGGCGACGCCTTCCAGGAAGAAATCGTAGAGCGGCACGTCGTACGTCTCCGCTAGATCGGGATAGATGGCGTTGAAATCCTCGCTGTACGCCTGCCCGAGATTGGGCGGCGCGTACATGCCGGCGAGCATGACCGGGATGTCCTCGGTCTGCAGGCGCTCGACGATGGCGGTCAGGTTGCGCCGGGTCTCCGCCGGGTCGAGGCCGCGCAGCCCGTCATTGGCGCCCAGCTCGACCATCACCGCGTCGGGCTCGTCGGCGAGCGCCCAGTCGAGCCGCGCGAGCCCGCCGGCCGTGGTGTCGCCGGAGACGCCGGCGTTGAGCACCTCGACCGCGTGGCCTCGATCGCGCAGGGCCGCCTCCAGGTCGTGGGTGAAGGCGTCGTCCTCCGGCAGGCCGTAGCCGGCGGCCAGGCTGTCGCCCAGGATCATCAGGTGCACCGGGTCGTCGGCCTGCGCCCGCGCCGAGGGCGGGATCGCGGCCACGGCCAGGAGGGCCAGCGCGGCGAGCGCGAGAGCCGCCGCGCGAAGGCGGCGCGCGCCTGCCAAGCCGCCGGCCAAGCCGCCGGCCAAGCCGCCTGCCAAGCCGTTGACATGCGGGCGCTCCGCGCCATGTAGGCTGGAGTTTTCTCGAACCATCGGAACGGTCGCCATGAGCGAGAGGAACCCGGCGGACGGGCCGGCGCCGAACGGCGCCGCGGAAGGCGCGACGCCGAGCGTCCTGCTCGACGGCGTCCATCTAGAGTTGGACAGCGAGGCCGGCCCGGTCAACATCCTGCGCGGCCTCGACCTCGCCATCGCGGCCGGGGAGACGGTTTCCATCGTCGGCCCGTCGGGCTCCGGCAAGTCGAGCATGATGATGATCGTCGGCGGGCTGGAGCGCCCGACCCGGGGTCGGGTCGCCGTCGCCGGGCACGATCTGGGCCGGATGAACGAGGACGCGCTGGCGCTCTTCCGGCGCGACCATGTCGGCATCGTCTTCCAGAACTTCCACCTGGTGCCGACCATGACGGCGCTCGAGAACGTGGCGATCCCGCTGGAATTCGCCGGCCGCGCGGACGCCTTCGACCGGGCGCAGGCGGGGCTGGAGGCGGTCGGCCTCGGCCATCGCCTGTCCCACTATCCGGGCCAGCTCTCCGGCGGCGAGCAGCAGCGCACGGCGCTCGCCCGCGCCTTCGCGGCCGAGCCGTCGCTGATCCTGGCCGACGAGCCGACGGGCAATCTCGATGGCGAGACCGGCCACCACATCATCGACCTCATGTTCGACATGGCGCGCACCAAGTCGGCGACGCTCATGCTGATCACCCACGACCCGGCGCTGGCCGAACGCTGCGACCGGGTGGTCAAGCTGGTCGACGGGCTGATCGTCGGCGACGAGCGCGGCCGGGGCGAGGCGACGCCGCTCAAGGACGCCGGCGGCGCGGACGCCGCCCGGCGCGCGGCCGGCTAGGCCCGCGGTCCGGACGGCAAGCGCATGACAGGCACACTCGGCATGGCCGCGCGGTTGGCGCGGCGAGAGCTGCGCGGCGGGCTGAAGGGCTTCCGCGTCTTCCTCGCCTGCCTGACCCTGGGCGTGGCGGCGATCGCCACCGTCAATTCGGTCGCCCAGGGCGTGCTGACCGGGCTGGAGGAAGACGGCCGCGCCATCCTCGGCGGCGACGTGGCGCTGAGGAAGATCTATCAGCCGGCCGAGCCCGACCAGGTCGACTATCTGGAAAGCGTCGGCGCGGTCTCCCGCTCGGCGGAAATGCGGGCGATGGCCCGCGGGCCCGACGCCGACGCCACGGCGCTGGTCGAGCTCAAGGCCGTCGACGGCGCCTATCCGCTCTACGGCTCGGTCGAGCTCGGCACGACCCTGGACGGGATCGCGCCGGGGGATCTCGACGCGGCCCTCGCGGAGCGCGACGGCGTCTGGGGCGCGGCGGTCGACCCGCTGGTGCTCGATCGGCTGGGCCTCGCCGTCGGCGACCGCATGGGGCTCGGCGAGGGGACCTTCGCGATCCGCGCGACCGTCGAGTACGAGCCGGATCGCGCCGGCTCCGGCGGGTTCACCCTCGGCCCCCGGGTCATGATCGCCGAGGCGGCGCTGGAGGCGACCGGCCTCGTGCGGCCCGGCAGCATGATCTACTACCACTACCGGCTCGCGCTCGATCCCGGCATGACCGTGGAGCAGTTCCGCGCGGCGCTGGGCGAGCGCTTTCCGCAGGCGGGCTGGCGGGTGACGGACTTCACCGATGCCTCGCCACAGCTCGCCGAGACGATCCAGCGCCTCGCGCTGTTCCTGACCCTGGTCGGGCTGACCGCGCTGCTGGTCGGCGGCGTCGGGGTGGGCAACGCGGTCAAGGCCTATCTCGACGGCCGGATCGCGACCATCGCCACCTTCAAATGCCTGGGCGCGCCGAGCCGGCTGGTCTTCGCCACCTATCTGCTGCAGATCCTGGCGCTGGCCGGGCTCGGGACGGTCGTCGGCCTGATCGTCGGCGCGCTCGCGCCCTACGCGGTCTCCGCCGCGGTCGCCGACCTGCTGCCGATCCGGGCGCGCATCGGGCTCTATCCCGGTGCCCTGGCACTGGCGGCCGGCTTCGGGCTGCTGACCGCGCTCACCTTCTCCCTCTGGCCGCTGGCGCGGGCCCGGGCGATTCCGGCGGCGGGACTGTTCCGCCAGCTCGTCGCGCCGTCGGGCGGGCTGCCGCCCGCGCCCTATCTCGCCGGGCTGGCGGTCGCCGCGGCGGCGCTGGCCGGTCTCGCCATCGTCACGGCGGTCGACCGGGTCTTCGCGGTCTGGTTCGTCCTCGGCGCGATCGCCACGCTGCTGACCTTCCGGGCTGCTGCCTGGCTCGCCATGGATGTCAGCCGGCGCGTCGGCCGGCCCCGGCGGCCGGGGCTGCGCCTGGCGCTGGCCAATCTCTACCGGCCCGGCGCGCCGACGCCGACGGTGGTGCTCTCCCTCGGCCTCGGGCTGACCGTGCTGATCGCCGTCGCCCTGATCGAGGGCAACATGTCCCGCCAGGTCCAGGACGAGATCCCGGAGGCGGCGCCGGCCTTCTTCTTCGTCGACATCCAGCCCGACCAGATCGGCCCCTTCACCGAGGCGGTGGAGGGGATCGAGGGCACCGGCACGCTCGAGGAGGTGCCGTCCCTGCGCGGCCGCATCGTCGCCGCCAACGGCGAACCGGCGGCCGAGGCGCTGCAGGATCCGGAGTATTCCTGGCTGCTGGAGGGCGACCGGGGCGTGACCTACCGCGCCACGCCGCGCGCCGCCGACCGGGTGATCGCCGGCGACTGGTGGGCGCAAGACTATGCCGGCCCGCCGCTGCTCTCGATCTACCGCGACATCGGCACGGCCTTCGGCATCGGGGTCGGCGACACGCTGACGATCAACGTGCTGGGCCGCGACGTCACGGCCGAGATCGCCAACATGCGGGTGATCGACTGGTCCAGCCTGTCGATCAACTTCACGCTGGTCTTCTCGCCCCAGCCGCTCGCCTCGGCGCCGCATACCTTCATCGCGACGATCGACGCCGAGCCGTCGGCCGAGCCGGTGATCCAGCGCATGATCGCGCAGGATTTCCCCAACGTCACGGCGGTGCGGGTGCGCGACGCGCTCGACGCGGTCAATTCGATCCTGTCGAAGATCGGCACCGCCGTGCGCTCGACCGCGGCGATCACCATTCTCGCCGGCACGCTTGTGCTCGCCGGGGCGATCGCGGCGGGCCATCGGCGGCGGGTCTACGACTCGGTCGTGCTCAAGGTCCTCGGCGCGACGCGCGGCGACATCCTGCGGGCCTTCGGGATCGAATACGGCCTGCTGGGCGTGCTGACGGCGATCATCGCCACCATCGTCGGCACGGCGACCGCCTGGGCGGTGCTGACCTTCGTCATGAACATCGACTGGGTCTTCATGCCGGGCGCCGTCGCGGTGACCGCGCTGCTCTGCACCGCGATCACCCTCGCCTTCGGCTTCGTCGGGACCTGGCGCGCGCTCGGCCAGAAGGCCGCCCCGCTCCTGCGCAACGAGTAGGGTGCCGCCGGTGCCGTCGCGCACGGCCCTTCGGCCGTGGGCGACCTACGGGGCCGGCGCTTCGGTCCGGGCGGCTTCCCAGGCGAGCAGGGCGCGCTTGCGTTCGGGCGACCAGCGGTACTGGTGCACCGCGCCGGAGGCCAGGATCACCCGGTGGCAGGGCACCAGGAGGGAGATCGGGTTGGAGCCGACCGCCGCGCCGACGGCGCGCGACGCCTTTGGCGCGCCGATCGCCGTGGCGATGTCCTTGTAGGTGGCGAGCCCGCCGGGCGGGATGCGCAGCAGCGCCTCCCACACCTTGATGCGGAAATTCGTGCCCTTGAGGACGAGGCGCAGCGGTGGGGCGTCGCCCCGCGCCGGCCCGTTCGCCGCGCCGCCATCGGCCGTCAGCCCGGCGAAGACGCGCTCGGCCAGCGGCCGCGTGGCGTCCGGGTCGTGGACCAGCCGCGCCTCGGCCCATTCACCGTGGAACGCCTCGACCTGGCCGTCCTCGTCGCCCTCGACGACGAAGCCGAACCAGCAGATTCCGCGCGGCGTGGTCGCGATCAGCGCCCGGCCGAGGGGGCCCTGATGGACGCCCCAGCGGATATCCAGGTCGCGGCCCAACGCCTTGTACTCGCCGGGCGTCATCGCCTCGTGGGTGACGAAGAGGTCGTGCAGCCGGCTCGGCCCCGACAGCCCGGCCTCGAGCGCGGCGTCGAGCACGCTCGCCCGCTCGGCCAGCAGGCGCTTGGCGTGGCCCAGCGTCAGGTACTGGCAGAACCGCTTCGGGCTGATGCCGGCCCAGCGGGTGAACAGCCGCTGGAAATGCCAGGGGCTGAGGCCCGCCGCCACCGCCGCGTCGTCAAGGCAAGGCTGGTCGGCATGGTGGGCGACCAGCCAGTCGATCGCCGCGGCGATGCGCGCCGCCTCGGGCGAGTCCACCGCCAGCGCGGTGTCGACGGGGTCCGGCGCCGCCTGGGCACGCTCGAAATCGGTCGGGTCGGTCTCGGCCTGATCGGAGTCGGCCTGGGCGATGTCGGTGTTCATGACCCGGTTATGGCCCCGCGCGCCCGTGTCTCCAACCCGGATCTTGCGCCCCCGGATCGAGGGCCGGCGATCCCGAGCGCGCGCGTCAGGCCGGGTCGGGCGTGGGCACCGGGCGGCGCAGGGCCTCGAGCGCCCGTTGCAGCGCCCGGGCGAAGTCGAGCCGCTCGGCCGGCGACAGAAAGGCGCCGACGATCACGGACCGGCCGTGGGCGGTCAGCCGGACCTGGCTCTCGTGCTCGGGCGGATCGTCCATGAGCACGCGCAGCCAATGCGGCTGCAGCCTGATGACGTCGGTCACGCCGCGATGGGTGCCGCGCTCGACCACCAGCTCGGTCTCGGTCAGGCGCACCTTCTCGTACCGCCGCGCGGCGCGGTAGTTGGCGCGCAGGGCGAAATAGACCAGCGCGATGTCGAGCCCGTAGAAGCCGAAGATCGGCCAGGCGCCGCGCACGAAGAACATCCCGCCGACGGTCAGACTGACCGCCGCGACCACCGCCATGATCAGCCAGAAGCCCCGGCGCGGCAGGCTGCAATGGGGGTAGAGGACGGCGTCGAACAGCACGCGCGCGCGTGTGCCCGGCCCGGCGGGGGCCGGCGGGCCGTCGGAAGGGGACACGGCCTCGGGGGGCCGCGACGGGTCGTCGCCGGCGCCGGTCATGCCTCGAAGGTAGCACCGCCGCCGCCCGGGTAAAGGGCGGTCCGGCGGGCGGGACGTCGCGCCGCGCCCCGCCCGATCGCGACCGGCGTCAGCCGAGGCGCACGGCCGTGCCGTTGGCGCTGACCATGAGCATCGAGCCGTTGGAGCCGACCACCTCGTAGTCGAGGTCGACCGCGATGACCGCGTCCGCGCCCCGGCGCCGGGCCTCGTCGGCCATCTCCTCCAGCGCGGTGTCCTTGGCTTCCTTCAGCCCGCGCTCGTAGGCCGCCGAGCGGCCGCCGACGATGTCCCGGATATTGGCGAAGATGTCGCGGAAGAGGTTGGCGCCGATGATCGCCTCGCCCGAGACGATGCCGACATACTCGACGATGCGGCGGCCCTCCAGGCCGTCGGTGGTGGTGATGATCATGGGTCTGTCCGGCGTGCCGTGAACGGGATAAGCACCGAGCATAGCCCGAGGGCGTGAACGAGGGCTTGACGCCGCCACCAGCCGGGCCGGAGGGGCCGGCGGGCCGCGATCGTGCGACAGGCCGTCGCGTTTTCCCGGACGGCATCACGGCTTATCTCGCATTTCAGAAATTTTTGAAATCCAGGAAAGCGCGGGAGCCGAGCCGTGCAGCTCACCCCCATGATCCAGTCCTTCGTCCTGCATTTCGGCGAGATGGGGTCGCGCTGGGGCATCAGCCGGACGGTCGGGCAGATCTACGCCCTGCTGTTCGTCTCGCCCGAGCCGCTCAACGCCGACCAGATCCGCGAGGCGCTCGGCGTCTCGCGCTCCAACGTGTCGATGGGGCTGAAGGAGCTGCAGGGCTGGAACCTGGTCCGCCTCAAGCACCTGCCCGACGACCGGCGCGACTACTTCACCACGCCAGAGGACATCTGGGAGATCGTCCGCATCCTGGCCGAGGAGCGCAAGAAGCGGGAGATCGACCCGACCCTGACGGTGCTGCGCGACCTCTCCATGCAGACGCCAACCACCGAGGCGGAGCGCCACGCCCAGGCCCGCATGGCCGAGACGGCGCGGATGATCGAGCTGCTGACCGGCTGGTACGACGACGTCAAGCGCCTGGAGACCGACCGGCTGGCTCAGCTCCTGTCGCTGGGCGCGCGGGTCCAGAAGATCCTCGAGATGAAGGACCGCCTGAGCGTGGTCCCGGGCCGCCGGCGCCCGTCCGGCTTGGAGCCCGCCACCGAAACCGGGGAGCCGTGAGCGATGGACGCCCTCCTCCTGGCGCGCCTCCAGTTCGCCGCCAACATCTCCTTCCACATCCTCTTCCCGACGATCACGATCGCGCTCGGCTGGGTGCTGGTCTGGTTCAAGGCCGCCTACGCCCGCACCGGCGATGCCAAGTGGATGGACGCCTACTTCTTCTGGGTGAAAGTCTTCGCCCTGTCCTTCGCCATGGGCGTCGTCTCCGGCATCACCATGAGCTTCCAGTTCGGCACGAACTGGCCCGGCTTCATGGAGACGGTGGGCAACATCGCCGGGCCGCTGCTCGCCTACGAGGTGCTGACGGCCTTCTTCCTGGAGGCGGTGTTCCTCGGGATCATGCTGTTCGGCTTCCGGCGCGTGTCGAACCGGATGCACACGATCGCGACAGTCCTCGTCGCCTTCGGCACCACGGTCTCGGCGTTCTGGATTCTGGTCCTGAATTCCTGGATGCACACGCCGGTCGGCTTCGAGATGCGTGACGGCGTCGCCCACGCGACCGACTGGTGGGCGATCGTCTTCAACCCGTCGATGCCCTACCGGCTCGTCCACATGCTGCTCGCCTCCGGGCTGACGGTGGCCTTCCTGATCGCCGGGCTGTCGGCGCTGCGCCGTCTCATGGGCGATCGCTCGCCGGCCGTCGCGGCGACGCTGAAGACCGGCGTGACCCTCGCCGCCGTCCTCATCCCGCTGCAGATCCTGGCGGGCGACCTGCACGGCCTGAACACGCTGGAGCACCAGCCCGCCAAGGTCGCGGCGATGGAGGGCAACTGGGAGACCCGCTCGAACGTGCCGCTGGTGCTGTTCGGGTGGCCCGACGAGGAGGCCCGGGAGACGCGCTTCGCCCTGGAAGTGCCCAGCGGCGCGAGCCTGATCCTGAAGCACTCCGCCGATGGCGTAGTGCCCGGGCTGAACGACTTCGTCGAGGAGGACGGCACCGTTCTCCATCCCCCGGTCAAGCCGGTCTTCTTCGGCTTCCGGGTGATGGTCGGCGTCGGCATGCTGATGCTCGCCATGTCCTGGACGGCGGCGTGGTTCCTGTGGCGGCGCAGGGGTGTGCTGCCGGTCCCGCTCGCCTACGGCCTGGTCGGCATGACCTTCTCCGGCTGGGTCGCGACGCTCGCCGGCTGGTACACGACCGAGGTCGGCCGCCAGCCCTGGCTGGTAACCGGCGTGATGACGACGGCCGACGCCGCCTCGGCGGTGCCCGCCCCGATGATCGGCGCGACGCTGGCCGCCTACCTGGTCCTCTACGCCGGCCTGACGGTCGCCTACATCGCCACCCTGGTCTACATCACGCGCAAGGCGGCCCGGGGCGAGACCATCCTCGCCGGGCCCGGGGAGCCGGCCCGCGCGGTCGGCGAGTCCCGGCCGATGCCCGCGGAGTGACCGACATGCTCGACCTGTTCGGAGATCCGGCGATCTGGCTGCCCTTCGTCTTCGCCGGGCTGATGGGGCTGTCGATCCTGATCTATGTCTCGCTCGACGGCTACGACCTGGGCGTCGGCCTGCTCCTGCCCTTCGCCGAGGATGCGGAGAAGGACCGGATGATCGCCTCGATCGGGCCGTTCTGGGACGCCAACGAGACCTGGCTGGTGCTCGCCATCGGTCTGCTGCTCGTGGCCTTCCCGGTGGCCCACGGGACCATCCTGACGGCGCTCTACCTGCCGGTGGCGATCATGCTGATCGGGCTGGTGCTGCGCGGCGTCGCCTTCGAGTTCCGCGCCAAGGTGGCCGAGCCGCACAAGCGCCTGTGGAACCGAGCCTTCTTCGCCGGCTCGGCGATGACGGCGCTCTCCCAGGGCTTCATGCTCGGCCTCTACATCATGGGGCTGACCTGGACGCCGGCCCATATCGCCTTCGCCCTGCTGATCGCCGCCTGCCTGGCGGCGGCCTACGGGCTGATCGGGGCGTGCTGGCTGATCTTCAAGACGGAAGACAGGCTGCAGGTGAAGGCCGTGCGCTGGGCCCGGCGCGGCCTCGCCTTCGCCGTGGTCGGCATGGCGGCGGTCTCGCTCGCCACCCCGGCGGTCAGCGAGCGGATCTTCGCCAAGTGGTTCTCGATTCCCGAGATCCTGCTCCTGGCGCCGCTGCCGATCGCCGCCGCGGCGCTGTTCGCCGGGCTGGTCGTGACGTTGCGCCACATGCCCCGGGCGGACCACCGGCTCGACTGGCTGCCGCTGGTCCTGACCGCGGCGATCTTCGCGCTCGGCTACGCCGGGATGGCCTACTCGTTCTACCCGTTCGTCGTGCCGGAACGGCTGACGATCTACGAGGCCGCCGCCGCGCCGGAGAGCCTGGGCATCATCCTGGTCGGCACGCTCTTCGTGCTGCCGGTGATCCTGGCTTACACGGCCTTCGCCTACATCGTCTTCCGCGGCAAGGCGACGGAGCTGAGATACGACTGAGCCGCGGGCGTGGCGCGGGCCGTCCCGAGCGGTCGGCCCGCGCCGTCAGGCCAGGCCGCGGGCGAGGCTCGGGACGTCGAGGGGCAGGAAGCCGTAGTGCTTCAGCCAGCGCAGGTCGGCCTCGAAGAAGGTGCGCAGGTCGGGGATGCCGTATTTCAGCATCGCCGGGCGCTCCACCCCCATGCCGAAGGCGAAGCCCTGGTAGCGGGTGGAATCGATGCCGCACATCTCCAGCACGCGCGGATGCACCATGCCGCAGCCCAGGATCTCCAGCCAGTCGCCGTGGTCGCCGAGCTCCAGCGTATCGGCCGAGCGGCGGCAGCCGATATCCATCTCGGCCGAGGGCTCGGTGAAGGGGAAGAAGGAGGGCCGGAAGCGCACCGGCAGGTCCTCGATCCCGAAATAGGCCCGCGCGAACTCCATCAGGCAGCCCTTGAGATGGCCCATATGGGTCGTCTCGTCGATGACCAGCCCCTCGATCTGATGGAACATCGGCGTATGGGTCTGGTCGTAGTCAGAGCGGTAGGTCCGGCCGGGCGCGATGACCCGGATCGGCGGCTCGGTCGACAGCATCGTGCGCACCTGGACCGGGGAGGTGTGGGTGCGCAGCACGACGTCCTGCGCCTCCTGCCCCTCGGTCGCCGGGCGGCCGGGCAGGTAGAAGGTGTCGTGCATCTGCCGGGCCGGATGCTCCGGCGGGATGTTGAGGGCGGTGAAGTTGTGGAAGTCGTCCTCGATGTCCGGCCCCTCGGCCACCGCGAAGCCCATGTCGGCGAAGATGGCCACCATCTCCTCGACGGTCTGGGTGATCGGGTGGATGCGGCCCTGGTGCTCCGGCCGGACGGGAAGGGTGACGTCGACGCGCTCCGCCTCCAGCCGGCGGGCCAGATGCTCGGCCTCGAGGTCGCGCTTGCGCGCCTCCAGCGCGGCGGCGACCTCGTCCTTGAGCGCGTTGAGGGCCTGGCCCTCCGCCTTGCGCGTCTCGGGGTCCATGCCGCCGAGCGCCTTCATCGCCGCGGTGATCGCGCCCTTCTTGCCGAGCGCGCGCAGCCGCACCGCCTCCAGCGCGTCGAGATCGCCGGCTGCCGCGATCTCCGCGAGGAGGGCGTCGCGCAGGGCCGTGCGGTCGTCGGTCGGCAGCGTGGTGTCGGTCATGGCGTGGTCCCGCTTGTCAGGCGGGCAGGGCCGAGCGCGCCTGATCGACGATCGCCTTGAACGACGCCGGCTCGCGCACCGCCAGATCGGCCAGGATCTTGCGGTCCACGTCGATCCCGGCCTCGCGGATGCCGTGCATGAGCTGGGAATAGGTCAGCCCGTGCTCGCGCGCGCCGGCATTGATCCGCTGGATCCACAGGCCTCGGAAATCGCGCTTGCGCGCGCGCCGGTCGCGGTAGGCGTATTGCAGGTTCTTGTCGACGCGCTGCTTCGCCGCGCGAATGGTGTTCTTCTGGCGGCCCCGCGCGCCCTTGGCGAGCTTGAGGACCTTCTTGTGCCGGGCGTGGCTGGTGACGCCGCGCTTGACGCGTGCCATCTGTCGACCTCCTGGAGAAACTTCGCTTCCGAACCGCCCGGGCGCCTGTCATGCCGGCCCGGGCCCGTCACCGACCGGCTCAGCCGTTGGGCATCATGTGGCGGCGGACCTTCCGGGCGTCGCCTTCCGCCATGATCTTGGTGCCCTGGTTGCGCTCCTTGGCCGCCTTATCCTTGGAGATCAGGCGGTGGCGCCGATAGGCGGAATTGAACCGGACCTTGCCGGTCGCGGTCAGTCGGAAGCGGCGCTTGGTGGCCGACTTCGTCTTCATCTTGGGCATTTCGTCCGTCCTCTGACCCGAAACAGGAAAGCCACCGATCTCGACACGGCCTTCCGACGAACGGAAGTCCGGGCGGTGCCGGCGGTCGGTGGATCGGGCGGGCGGGCATGCCCTCGGGGCCTGTCGGTGCCACCCCGTCACCCGGTCGAACGCGCCTGGGCGTCCTTGTCCCGGGGGCGGAGGGAGCGTTCAGCCCCGGCCGCGCCGCGCCTCGTGTCATCCACGCGAGCGGCGGGTTATAGCCGCGCGCCGAGCCGAATTCAAGCCCCGGCTCGGGGGCGGAACGGCGCGAGACGCGACAGGGCGCCGGGGACCCGCCGGCCCCGGCGCGCTCGCATCGCGACCGGCCGCGCCGGCGAACGGGCGCGGCGGTCCGGCACCGGGCCGCGGCTCAGCGCGGCGCCAGCACCATCGTCATCTGCCGGCCTTCCATGCGGGGCATGGATTCGACCTTGGCCTTCTCGTCGAGCTCGTCCCGCACCCGGTTGAGCACGTTCATGCCCAGGTCCTGGTGCGCCATCTCGCGGCCACGGAAGCGCATGGTCACCTTGACCTTGTCGCCGTCCTCAATGAAGCGCCGCGCGTTGCGCATCTTCACTTCATAGTCGTGGTCGTCGATGTTGGGGCGGAGCTTGATTTCCTTGACCTCGATGACCTTCTGTTTCTTCTTGGCCTCGTTCTTCTTTTTCTGGGCCTCGTATTTGTATTTGCCGAAGTCGAGGATCTTGCAGACGGGCGGATCGGCCTGAGGCGAAACCTCGACCAGATCCAAGCCGGCCTGTTCCGCGGCCTCGAGCGCCGCGTTGATCGACACGACGCCGATCATGTTGCCTTCCGAATCGACGAGCCGGACCTGTCGGACGTCGATTTCCCGGTTCACCCTAGGCCCTTCACGGGTGGGCTGAACCTGTTGGGGTCCCCTGGCTATGAATCGTCTCCTTACCGTCGTTGCTGCCGGGTGGCGTGCTGAAGTCGTCTCTCCCGGGCGTGGGTGGCGTCCGGGCGAGGTTCGCGGGGCCCCACGCCGTCAGGCGCCGCGGCGGCCTCCCGCCACCGGGCGCTCCGGGCGTGACGCCCCCCGCACCGTCGCCCACCTCCGCGCCGGCCCGTCGCCGGACCGGGACACGCCGGTCAGGCGGCGTCCTCCGGCCGGTCGAGCGGGCACAACGCTTCGCTGGACAGTGTATGGACAGCGTCGTCCAGGGCAAGGACTTCCTGCGCCTTGCCGCCGAGCCGACGCAGCGCGACCGAGCCCTGCTCGGCCTCCTTGGCGCCGACGACGGCGATCGCCGGCACCTTGGCGTGGCTGTGCTCGCGGATCTTGTAGGTGATCTTCTCGTTGCGCAGGTCCGTCTCGACGCGCAGGCCGGCCGCCCGCAGCCGCGCCGCCACGGTGTCGGCATATCCGTCGGCCTCGTTCGTGATCGTCGCGACCACGACCTGGACGGGCGCCAGCCAGAGCGGGAAGCGCCCGGCATGATGCTCGATCAGGATGCCGAGGAAGCGCTCGAACGAGCCCAGGATCGCCCGGTGCAGCATGACCGGTCGATGGCGCTGGCTGTCCTCGCCGATATAGCTGGCGTCGAGCCGCTCGGGCAGGACGATGTCGAGCTGCAGCGTGCCGCACTGCCAGTCGCGCCCGATCGCGTCGCGCAGGACGAATTCCAGCTTCGGGCCGTAGAACGCGCCCTCGCCGGGATTGAGCGTGTAGGGCAGGCCCGCGGCCTCGACCGCCGCCTTGAGCGCCGCCTCCGCCCGGTCCCAGGTGGCGTCGTCGCCGGCCCGCACGGGCGGGCGGTCGGAGAACTTGACCCGCACGTCGTCGAAGCCGAAGTCCCGGTAGACCGCCAGGCACATGGCGCAGAAGTCGATCGACTCCGCCTGGACCTGATCCTCGCGGCAGAAGATGTGCGCGTCGTCCTGGGTGAAGGCGCGCACGCGCATGATGCCGTGCAGCGCGCCCGACGGTTCGTTGCGGTGGCACGAGCCGAACTCGGCCAGGCGCAGCGGCAGGTCGCGGTAGCTCGTCAGCCCCTGCTTGAAGATCTGGACGTGGCCCGGGCAGTTCATCGGCTTGACCGCGAGCGTGCGCTCGTCGTCGTCGGTCACCGTGAACATGTGCTCGCGGAACTTCTCCCAATGGCCCGAGCGCTCCCACAGCGTCCGGTCGACCAGCTGGGGCGTCTTGACCTCGCGGTAGCCCGCCATCTCCTGGCGGCGGCGCATGTAGTCCTCGACCACGCGGTAGAGCCGCCAGCCCTTCGGGTGCCAGAAGATGGCGCCGACCGCCTCCTCCTGCTGGTGGAAGAGGCTCATCTCCCGCCCGATGCGGCGGTGGTCGCGGCGCTCGGCCTCCTCCAGGCGGTGGAGATAGGCGTCGAGCTCCTTGCGATCGCGCCAGGCCGTGCCGTAGATGCGCTGGAGCATGGCGTTGCGGTGATCGCCGCGCCAGTAGGCGCCGGCCACCTTCATCAGCTTGAAGGCCTCGCCGACATCCGCGGTCGAGCGCATGTGCGGCCCGCGGCACAGGTCCAGCCAGTCGCCCTGGCGGTAGACCGTGATCGTCTCGCCTACCGGCAGGTCGGCGATGATCTCCGCCTTGTACTTCTCGCCGATCGACTTGAAGTACTCGATCGCCTCGTCCCGGTCCCAGACCTCGCGCTCGAACGCGGCCCCGCGCGAGACGATGTCGCGCATCCGGGCCTCGATCTTCTCCAGGTCGTCGGGCGTGAAGGGCTCGGCGCGGGCGAAGTCGTAGTAGAAGCCGTCGGCGATCGGCGGGCCGATCGTGACCTGCGTGTCGGGGTAGAGCGACTGCACCGCCTCCGCCATGACATGGGCGGCGTCGTGGCGGATCAGCTCCAGCGCGTCGTCGTGGCGGCGCGTGACGATCTCCACCGCCGCGTCGCGCTCGATCGGCAGGTCGAGATCGCGCAGCTCGCCGTCGACCTTGACCGCGAGCGCGTCCTTGGCCAACCGGTTGCCGATCGACGCCGCGACCTCGGTGCCGGTCGGCGCATGCTCGAAGCGCTTGACGCTGCCGTCCGGCAGCGTGATCGCAACGGGTGCGTCGAGGGCCTGGGTCGTCGTCATCGCTCGATACTCGTCTGGCGGTTTCGGGCCGGGTGGCGTGCCCCGCGGGGCCGCCGCCCCGACAAGCGGAAGTCGGCTCGCCCGCGGACGGGCCTGTCCTCGCGCGTGGCCGGCCGCTCGACATGTATGCGATACGGCGCGCCACGTCCACCCGCGGGCTTGCGGTGGACGGCGGATGCGTCCCGGACGTCGGCAGGACCGGCAGGAGCGCGTGTCGGTATAAAACAACGTGGATCCCTGCTTTCGCAGGGATGACGGCAAGTATTGGGCAGTCCTATCGAATATCCATGAATTCGTCATCCCCGCGAAAGCGGGGATCCATTGGTCTCTCGCCCGAAAATGGACATCGCCCGTCACGCCACCCCGACCACCGGACTCCGCCGCTCCAGGATCACCGTGTCGCGCCACTGGCCGGCGAAGGGACCGTGTTCCATGCGGGCGATGCGCTCGAAGGTGCCCATGACGCGGAAGCCGGCGGCCAGGTGCAGGGCCAGGCTCGCCACGTTCTCGGGGAAGATCGAGGCGCGCAGCGACCACAGCCCGGCGCCCTCCGACGCCGCGATCATCCCGTCGAGCAGCGCGCGGCCGACGCCGCGCCCGCGCGCGGCCGCGCCGACATAGACCGAAACCTCCGCCACGCCGGCATAGACCGCCCGGGTCGAGACCGCGCCGACGGCGATCCAGCCGATCACCCGGCCCCCGATCGCCGGCCCGTCCTCGACGGCCACCAGCCGCGGCCGGGCCAGGTGCTTGGCGTCCCAGCCCGCCCAGTCCGGGCCGCGCGCCTCGAAGGTGGCGTGGCCGGTGGCGATGCCCTCGGCGTGGACCGCCAGGACATCGGCGATTTCCGCCGGATCGCCCGGATCGAGCGGGCGGATCGTCAGGCCCCCGGCGGTCACGCGCCGCCTCCGTCGCGATCGCGGCGGCAACGGCCGGGGTCGGGCCTGTGGGGGCGCGCGCCGGCCGGGTTAGGGTAGGCTCGACGGGCGCCACGCGGGGATGCGGGCCGGCCCGGATAGGCTGGGAAGGCGAACGGCGCCATGCGCGTGGTCCATCGTATCGTCGTGGTCGTGCTGTGGGGCCTGATCCTGGCCATGGGGCCGTATTACTATCTCTACAACGAACAGCTCGTCATCCCCGAGATCATGCTCGCTGCGGTCGTGCTGTTCCTCGCACCCATCCTGACCCTCGCCCTGGTGCTGGTCGAATTCGACGACCGCGATCCGGAGGACTGAAGCGGGGCTTCAGCCGGCCGCCCGGTCCGCCTCGGCTCCGTCCGTGGTCGCGTCGCGATCGGCCGTCCCGGCGTCGATGCTCCGGGCCCGGCGCCGGTCCTTCCAGCGCCGGTCCTTCCAGCGATTGTGCAGCCACAGCCACTGGTCGGGGTATTCTCGGACCCAGGCCTCCACCCGGTCGGTGAGCGCCTGGGTGAACGCCGCGGCGTCGGCGTCGCGGTCGCCCGTGCGCGGGATCGCGAGCGGCGGCTCCATCACCAGGCGGAAGCGCACGCCGCCGGTGCGGATCACGCGCGCCGGCACCACGACCGCGTCGGTATGCTCGGCGAAGCGCGCGGCGACCGGGGAGGTCATCGCCGGCAGGCCGAAGAAGGTGGTCTCGATCCCGCCGGTGAAGTGCTGGTCGAGGAACAGGCCGAGCAGGCCGTCCTCGCGCAGGGCGCTCAGCGCCTGCTTGCTGCCGGGCCCGCCCATGCGCTTGGCGATCAGCCGCGTGCCCAGGCTGGCCCGGGCCTTCAGGATCAGCCGGTCGATATGCGGGTTGTTGGGCGGGCGGTACATCGCCGCCAGCCGCTCGCCATAAAGCGGCGCGGCAATGGGCGCGACCTCCCAGTTGCCGCAATGCCCGGTCGCCAGGATCACCGGCCGTCCCGCCCTGCGGAATTCGAGCACGTGCTCCGCGCCCTCGACGACGAGCCGGTCGCCGCCGGTCCGCCAGTCGTCCTGGAGACGGCGGTTCAGCCGGTCCATCTGGGCATATTCGACGACAACGCGGCCCAGATTCTCCCAGACGCCGCGCAGGATCCGCTCCTGCTCGGCGGGGGCGAGGTCGGGCATGGCCCGGGCGAGGCGCCGGCGCGCCTGCTTGTGCGCGCCGAGCCGGGGGCCGACGGCGCGCAGCAGGCGCCCGCCGGCGGCCGAGGCGGCGTCGAGCGGCACCAGCCGGATCAGGTAGAACAGGCCGTAGGCGATCGCCGCCTCGACGGCATGGGCCACCGGCCGGTTCCGCCGCCCCTTGCCGCGGGAACGGGTCGCCGTCGCGGTCATGGCCGGGCTCCGGCCGCCCCGGCCTCGGCGGGCTCGGCGGCGCGCGAGGGAAACGGCCGGCCCAGCAGCTCCTCGTAGACGGCGAGCGTCTCGGCGGTCATGCGAGCGCGGGTGAAAGGCGCGGCCCGCGCCTGCGCAGTGGCCGCCAGGCGCGCCCGGGCTCCGTCGTCGAGGTCGAGCATCGCGACCAGCGCCTCGGCCAGGGCGGCCGCGTCGTCCGGCGGGACGAGGCGCCCCGTCTCGCCGTCCGCCACCAGGTCCAGGGCCGCCCCGACGGCCGAGGCCACGACCGGCCTGCCCATTCGCGCCGCCTCGACATAGACCCGGCCGAAGCCTTCCGGGCGCCGGGTCGGCAGGCAGACGATATCGGCGAGTTTCATGGCCGCCGGCAGGTCCTCGCAATGGCCGGTCAGGCGGATCCGGTCGGACACGCCGGCCGCCTCGGTCCGCTCGGTGATCCGCGCGACGTAGCGCTCGCGCCCGGCGGTCTCGCCGACGAACAGGGCGACGACATCCGTCCGGCCGAGTCGCGCCAGCGCATCGATCAGGACCAGGTGCCCCTTGCGGTCGGTCACCCGGGCCGGCAGCACGATGACGCGCGCCTCGTCGGGCACCCGCCAGGCCGTGGCCAACGCGGCCACGCGCTCCGCGCCGACCGACTCCGGGGCGAACCGATCCGGGTCGATGCCGCGCGGCACGACGCGAATCCGCTCTGCCGGAACGTCGTAGGTGGCCGTCAGGTACCGCTCGACATAGGGGGAGATCGCGATGACCCGGTCGGCCCGGACCATGGCGCTGTTGTAAAGGCGCTTGAGCCGGGTGCCGGCGCCGTAGTCGTTGTGCACGGTCGACACCAGCCCGACGCCCGTCCGCCGGGCCGCCGCCAGGGCGCTCCAGGCCGGGGCGCGGCTGCGGACATGAACCAGGTCGACGCCGCGCGCCCGGATCAGGTCGGCGAGTCGGCGGGCGTTGGCCCGGATCACCAGCGGGTTCTTGGAGGCGACCGGCAGGTCGATCCATTCGCCGCCGGTGCGCTCCAGCTCCGCGACCATGCGCCCGCCTGTCGAGGCGACCAGCGCCCGGCCCCCGGCGTCGACGATGGCGGCGGCGACGTCGATGCAGCCCCGTTCGGCCCCGCCGGCGTCCAGCGCCGGGATGATCTGCAGGATCGTCGGCCCCGCGCTTCCGGGGCGCGGGGCGGCTCTGATAGTCTCGGGACCGGACATCGCGATGGCGGCAGGCAAGGGCGCGAAAGCCTTGGCGGGTAACGGATGAACGGACCGCGCGGCGCGGCGGATCACGCGCACGGCGACGGCATGGCCGCGCACGGTAGCCCGAGCCCCGGCCCGGGCGCCAGCCTCGCTGTGGCGCGGACGCCGTCGGCCCGGGCCGACGGGCGGCCGGGCGTGATGGTCTGCCCGGGCTTCCGCTCCGACATGGGCGGCACCAAGGCGGTCTTCCTGGAGGCGCGCGGGCGTGAACGGGGCCTGGCCGTGACCCGCTTCGACTATCGCGGTCACGGGGCCTCGCCCGGCCGGTTCGAGGACGGTACGATCGGGGACTGGGCGGCCGACGCGCTGTCTGTGCTCGACACCGCGACCGAGGGCCCGCAGATCCTCGTCGGCTCCTCCATGGGCGCCTGGATCGCCGTCCTGGTCGCGCGCGCCCGGCCGGACCGGGTGGCGGGGCTCGTCACCGTGGCCGCCGCGCCGGACTTCACCGAGGATCTGATCCGCCCGGCGCTGAGCGCGGAGGCCCGCGCGGCGCTCGACCGCGACGGCGTCTGGCGCCGGCCCTCGGCCTATGCCGACGAGCCCGACGTCATCACCTCCCGGCTGCTGGACGAGGCGCGCGACCATCTGGTCCTTGGCGACGGTCCCCTCGCCCTGGTGATGCCGCTGCGCGCCCTGCACGGCCTGGCGGACCCGGACGTGCCCTGGCGCCAGTCGCTCCGCCTGGTCGAGGCCTGGGGCGGCGCCGACGCGCGGCTGACCCTGATCAAGGACGGCGACCACAGGCTGTCCCGCCCGGCCGACCTCGCCCTGCTCGACGCCGCCGTGGCCGAACTGGCGGGCTGAGAGGCCTCGAATACCCCTCTCCCTCGGGAGAGCTCTCCGAAAACGGCATGCGGGGCGAGGGGTTCGTGAATCTCTCGACGGAGGATGTCGAGGGAGGCGGTGATGGGCGAGCGTCGGATTGGCGAGGGTGGTTTCGCGGACGCGTTCGTGGCGCCGCGGGCGGGGACGAACGCACGGCTGGACAGGATCGCGGAGCTGTTCGACCGGACGCGCTTCGACGCGCTTCGACGCGCTGTCGACGTCGGTGCGCTCGCCGTCGGGTCGGCCCGGCTATCCGGCGTCGGCGATGATCAAGGCGTTGTCGCTCCAGCAGCGGTCGCCAGGCTGCGGCGGCGGCGCTCGGTTTCGGATTTGAGCTGGCCGCAGGCCGCGGCGATGTCGCGGCCGCGCGGGGTGCGCACCGGGCTGGCGTAGCCGGCGTCGAGCAGAAGGCGGGCGAAGCGCTCGATCCGCTCCGGGCTCGAGCAGTCGTAGGGCGCGCCGGGCCAGGGGTTGAACGGGATCAGGTTGACCTTGGCCGGAATGCCCTCGAGCAGCCGGACCAGCGCGCGCGCCTCGGCCGGGGAGTCGTTGACGCCGTCGAGCATGACGTATTCGAAAGTGATCCGCCGCGCGTTGGAGGTGCCGGGGTAGTCGCGGCAGGCGGCCATCAGCTCGGCGATCGGGTACTTGCGGTTCAGCGGCACCAGCTCGTCGCGCAGCTCGTCGGTCACGGCGTGCAAGCTGACCGCCAGGTTGACGCCCAGTTCCTCGCCGCAGCGGCGCATCATCGGCACCACGCCGGAGGTCGACAGGGTGATCCGGCGCTTGGAGATGCCGATGCCTTCCCCGTCCATGACGATCTTCAGGGCGTTGGCAACCGCGTCGTAATTGTAGAGCGGCTCGCCCATGCCCATCATGACGATGTTGGTGAAGCGCCGCTCCTCGGCCGGCTTGCGCCACTCGTCCAGCTCGTCGCGGGCGAGCATGACCTGGCCGACGATCTCCCGCGCGGTCAGGTTGCGCACCAGGCGCTGGGTGCCGGTGTGGCAGAACCGGCAGGTCAGGGTGCAGCCCACCTGGGAGGAGACGCACAGCGCGCCGCGATCCTCCTCCGGGATATGCACCGCCTCGACCTGCGCGCCGTCGTCCAGGCCCAGCAGCCACTTGCGCGTCCCGTCCGTGCTCGCCTGGCCCCGGTCGATCGCCGGGCGGCCGACGGTGAAGCGCTCTTCCAGATCGGCCCGGAAGCTCTTGGCGAGGTCGGTCATCACCGCGAAGTCGCGCGCGCCCGAGCGATAGACCCAGCGCCAGAGCTGGCGCGCCCGGAACGGCTTGCCCCCGGTCGAGGCCACGGCCGCGTCGAAGCCGTCCCGGTCGAGCCCGGTCAGGTCGATCCGGCCGTCCGGCCGGCGCGCGCCCGCGAAGGGATCGGGCGAGGCGCTGTCGGGGCCGGCGGTATCGGGGCCGGCGGTATCGGGGCCGGCGGCATCGGGGGAGGCGCTATCGGGGGCGATGGTGGCAGTCATGGCCGCGGATATAGCAATCCGGCGCCGCCGGCGGAAGGGCGGCGGCGGAAGGGCGGCTTCGACCGGCCGCCCCGCGCCTCACACCCCGCAGGCCTCGTTGATCGTCTCCAGCGTGGCGGTGAAGCCGCGCAGGCTGTAGGTGTCGGTGGTCAGCGTGCCGCGGTCCGACGTGCCGCGGATGATCATGTCCAGGCCAGCGCGCATGGCCGAGACCAGGTTGCGCTGGTCCTCCGGGTGCGACCAGGCGGTGTCGTCTTCGGTGAACAGCTCGAACCGGTTCTCGTTGTCGATCGAGACTTCGACCGCGCTGCCCGGCTCGTAGGTGTAGCCGGTGATCACGCTGAAGACGAAGGTCTCGTTCTCCGCCGGGCGGTGGGTGACCAGGGCGAAGATGTCGCCGCGCGCCGAGTAGTCGCCTTCCGCCGACTTCGGCCGGCTCGCCATGTAGCAGACCCGGTTGCCGTTCTCGGTGAACTGGAAGGCGTGCCAGTCCTGGTTGCTCTCGATGTACTCGATGTCCTGGGCGGCCGCCGGCGCGGGGGCGAGGACGGCGGTCGCCAAACCGGCGATGCCCGCGCCCGCGACGAGGAGCGCGGCGGCGAGCGTGGCCGGGAGGAGGGTGGCGCGCGGCGCGCCGGCCTTCGACAGTCGGTTCATCACTGGCGGTGCCCCGTTCCTGATCCTGGTGCGGGCCCGACACGGCGCCTGTATGCGACGCGAGCCCGGCATCCACGTCCCTTCGCATCGGCGTCCCGATCGCTCGGGCTCGCCACGTCGATCCGGCCGGCGGCGCGCACCGAGGGCGCGAATCGACACGCCTTCGACCATAGCCGATCGACCGGTTCGCGCCTATGGGCCGCCAATTTGGCGTTTTTTTGTCCCGGCCGGTGATCCGGCGGGGCGACCGCCGCGTAACGGGGACAATGAAACGCGTCGACGACGATCTCGGCAGTGGCGCTGTCGCGGCGACCGGTCGCGGGCCGGGGCGGGTTGTGCCCGAACCGGCGATGCGCTTTCATGCCGGTATGTGGACCCCCGCCGGCTCCGGCGAGGCGGGCGGTGTCGCGGCGGCCCCGGTTCCCGGGGCGGCAGCCACCGCCGGCGCGCTGAACGACATGATCCTCGCCGTCGGCGTGGCGCGCGATCGCTCGGCTTTCGCGGCCCTGTTCGGGCACTTCGCGCCACGGGTGAAGTCCTATCTGCTGCGTCTGGGCTGCGACGCCGGCGCGGCGGAGGAGATCATGCAGGAAGTGATGGTCACCGTCTGGCGCCGGGCGGAGACCTTCGACCCGGCCCAGGCCAATGCCAGCACCTGGGTTTTCGCGATCGCCCGGAACAAGCGGATCGATGTGGTGCGCCGGGAGCGGCGGCCGGAGCTCGACGCGGAAGACCCGGCGCTGATGCCGGAGCCGGCGGCGATGGCCGACGACGCCGTGGCCTCGGCGCAGACCGTCGACCGGGTCCGGGAGGCCATCCGGACCCTGCCGGAGGAGCAGAGAACCTTGTTGCGGATGGCCTATTACGACGACAAGCCGCACAGCCTCATCGCCGAGGAGTGCGGCCTGCCGCTCGGTACCGTGAAGTCGCGCATCCGGCTCGCCGTCACCCGGCTGCGCAAGATCCTGAAGGACGCGTGACGATGGCCGACCAGACCCCCATCGGGCCCAGCCACTCGCTGCCCACTCATTCGCTGGACGATTCGATCCTGCTGGACTACGCCGCGGGCAGTTGCTCGGAGGCCGTGTCACTGATCGTCGCCTCGCACCTGACTCTCAGCCCCGAGGCGCGAACCCGATACGCCGCCTTCGAGGACATGGGCGGCGCCATGCTCGACGCGATGGAGCCGGCGGCGATGGAGGGCGACGCGCTGGCCGACTGCTTCGCCCTGATCGACGCCGAGGAGTCGGGGGAGTCGGGCGCGCCGGACGCGGGCGACGCTGCGCGGGAGTCGGGCGCCCGGGATCTGGCCGCCAAGGCGGTCGACGCGATCGCCGAGGTGCCGACGCCCTGCGTGCCCGCGGCCAAGCCCGCCGCGCCCGGCCGCCACGCGATCGACCGGGTGCCGGCGCCGCTGCGCGGCTATATCGGCGGCGACCTGGAAAGCCAGCCCTGGCGGCCGGTGATGCGCGGGCTCGACGAGCTGCCGATCGCCATCGACGGCGTGGCGACGGTCAAGCTGCTGCGCATTCGCGGCGGTACCGCCATGCCGCGCCACACCCATTCAGGCACCGAGATGACCCTGGTGCTGGAGGGCGGCTTCAGCGACGAGCGCGGGCACTTCCTGCGCGGCGACGTCGCCGTGACCGATGCCGCCGTCGATCACCGGCCGGTCGCCGATCCGGGCGAGGACTGCTACTGCCTGACGGTGACCGACGCGCCGCTGCGCCTGACCGGTCCGATCGGCCGGCTGCTGAACCCGTTCGTGCGCTGGTGAGGGCCCGGCCGGTGCCGACGCGCCGGCCTCAAGCCTTGTCGCCGCCCTCGGTCCCGCCAGGGCCGGATGCCTGATTCCGCTCCCGCGCGCGGATCACCGGATTGCCGTGGACATGGTCGGGCCGGCGCTCCACCGGCCCGCCGGCCGCCACCGGGCGGGGATCGAAACGGCCCAGCGTCATCACCCGGTCGTAGCACACCAGCCCGGCTGCCAGCGCGAGGTTGAGCGAGAAGCGGGTCGGGATCTTCACGACGAAATCGCACGCCTCGACCAGCGCGGGCGACAGCCCGCCGCGCTCGGCGCCGACGACATAGGCGGCGCAGCGCGGGTGGCGGAAGCTCGGCAGGTCGATGGCGTCGTCCATCAGCTCCACCCCGACCAGCCGGCAGCCCCTGGGCAGCGGCATGTCGGCCACGGTATCGAAGTGATGGACTGGCACGCTGCCGGCGATGTCGGAGGTATCGGCGGCCGACAGCTCGCGCGCGCCCACCGCGTCGCCCAGCGTGAACACCCAGGACGCGCCGAAGGCATGCGCCGTGCGCATCAGCGCGCCGGCATTCGCAGGCTTGGAGACGTCCTCCGCGCCGATGGCGAAATAGCCGCGCAGGGGGTCCGAAGCAGTCATCGACATGGTGGGTGGCGACGGGATCGGAGCGGCGGAACCGGGCCGACGGGACACGCCCGCCGCCCGGGGTCGCGGATGCTTGCACGGGCGCGGGGCGCCGGGCAAGGTTGCGCGCTGTTCCCGCCTTCCCCTCCGCCGACCGACCGGACCCGACGCCGCGCGCCATGCCCCTCGACAGCCCCGACAGCGCCGTTTCGGCGCCCGACCCCGCCGCCCCGGTCCTGGTCGAGCGCCTGCGCGGCGGCGCGGTGGAGAGCCGGCATCGCGGCCGGGCCGTCGTCGCCGACCGGGCCGGCCGGGTGATCGCGCGCTGGGGCGATGTCGACGCACCCTGCTTCCCGCGCTCGGCGGTCAAGCCGATCCTGGCCCTGCCGCTGGTGGAGAGCGGCGCGGCCGACGCCTTCGGCTTCGACGACGCGGATATCGCGCTGGCCTGCGGCTCCCATGCCGGCCAGCCGGCGCATGTCGAGCGGGTGGCGGCGATCCTGGCGCGCCTGGGCCTCGAGCCGGGCCATCTCGCCTGCGGCGGCCATTCGCCGTTCCACGGCCCCTCGGCCGAGGCGCTGATCCGCGCGGGCCGGGCGCCGGGGCCGCTGCACGACAACTGCTCCGGCAAGCATGCCGGCATGCTCGCCACCGCGGTCCATCTGGGCGAGCCCGTGGCGGGCTATGCCGAGCGGACCCATCCGGTCCAGCAGCGCTGCCTGGGCGTGCTGGAGCAGCTCACCGTCCAGGACCTGGGCGACGCCGCCTGGGGCCGCGACGGCTGCGCCATCCCGACCTACGCCGTGCCGCTGGGCGGCCTTGCCGTCGCCATGGCGCGCTTCGCCGATCCGATCGAGCTGCCGGAACCGCGCGCCGCGGCGGTGGAGCGGGTGCGCCATGCCTGGGGGGCGGAGCCCTTCTTCGTCGCCGGCGACGGGCGGATCGACACCGTGGCCATGGCCGCCACCGGCGGCAGGATCCTGACCAAGGGCGGGGCCGAGGGCGTGCACGCCGCCGCGGTGCCCGAGGCCGGCCTCGGCATCGCGCTCAAGATCGAGGACGGCGCCGGCCGGGCGGCGGAGGTCGCGCTGGTCGCCCTCCTGGAGGGGCTGGGCCTGCTCGACACGGCCGCGCTGTCCGCGCTGACGGCGTTCCGCCGGCCGTCCGTGCGCACGCGCAACGGGCTCGAGGCCGGCGCGCTGGTGCCCGCCGAGGCCCTGTCCCGGCCGCAGGACGCGCCATGAGCGACGGCGTCATGAACGGCGGCGAGGATCGCCTGCGCGCGCAGTACGATGCCTATCCCTACCCGGCGCGCGACCCGGCCGACGAGGCCCGGCGCCTGGTCACCGGGTCGCCGGGCCGGCGCGACGAGATGGCCCACTGGCTGTTCGCCGGCCGGCTGCCCGCCGGCGGTCCGGCGACGGGCGACCCGGGGGGCGACCCGGGGGGCGATCCGGGCCGGCCGCTGCGGATCCTGGTCGCCGGCGGCGGCACCGGCGACGGGCTGGTCATGATGGCGCAGCAACTCGCCGATGCCGGGATCGCGGCGGCGATCGACCATGTCGACCTGTCGCGCGCCGCCCGCGCGATCGCCGAGGCGCGGATCGCGGCCCGCGGGCTCACGGGCGTGACCTTCCATACCGGCTCGCTGTTCGATCTCGACACCCTGGCGCCGGGTCCGTTCGACTACATCGACTGCTGCGGCGTGCTCCATCACCTGGACAGCCCGGAGGCCGGGCTCGCCGCCCTGGTCGCGCGGCTGGCGCCGGGCGGCGGGCTGGGCCTGATGGTCTATGGCCGCTACGGGCGCAGCGGCGTCTACGAGCTGCAGGCGGCGCTGGCGACGCTGACGGGTGGGGAGAGCGACCCTGGCGCGAAGGTGGCGACCGCGCGCCGGGTGCTCGACCTGCTGCCCGAGACCAACCGCTTCCGGCGCAACCCGCATCTGGGCGACCACCAGCGCTCCGACGCCGGGCTCTACGACCTGCTGCTGCACAGCCGCGACCGGGCCTACACGGTGCCGGAGGTCGCAGCCCTACTGGCGAGCGCGGATCTCGTGCCGACGGCCTTCATGCCGCCCCGGCGCTACGATCCCGACCGCTTCCTGACCGACCCCGCCCTCGCCGCCCGGGCGGCGGATTTGCCCTGGATCGAGCGCGCGGCGCTGGCCGAGCAGCTCTCCGGCGCCATCACCACCCACGCCTTCTACGCCGTGCGCCGGGACGAGGCCGCCGGACGCGTCGCCGATCCGGCCGACCGGAGCCTCGTCCCCGTGCTGCGCGACCTGGATCCGGCCGCCGTCGCGCGGACCGTCGCGGCCGGCCGGGCCGTCGCCTTCGCGCTCGACGGCGTGCGCGAGCGCCTGGACCTGCCGGCCGAGGCCGCGCCGATCCTGGCGGCGATCGACGGGGCGACGCCGCTGGGCGCCATGCGCGACCGGCTGGCCCGCGACCGGCCGGGGCTGTCGCGGCCGTCCTTCGACCGGCTGTGGCCGGGCGTCTTCCGGGCGTTGAACGGCGCCGGCCATCTCCATCTCGTCGCCCGCTGAGTCCCGGATTCCGCGAAGGATTGCCGTGCGCCGCCCGGTCTGCTACCCGAAGTTCCGAAGACTTCGGAATTCAGCGGGCACCGCAGAGTGACAGGACCGACAAGACGAGCCGTCCACGACGCCTTGTGGCCGCGGGCGAACGGCAGCCTTTCCCCCGTCCTGATCGGCGTGATCGGGATGATCGTCTTCGCCTCCGTTCTGGCGATCCTGGAGACCGAGCCGGCCTTCACCGGTCATCCCCTGGTCGCACCGGTGCTGGGTCCGCTCGACCTGGCCCTGTTCGCCCTGTTCGGCGTGGAGTTCGCCCTGCGCCTGTGGGCGGCCGGGGAGATCCCGCGCTATGCCGGATTGCGCGGGCGGCTGCGCTTCCTCGCGCGCCCGGCGAGCCTGGCTGACCTGGCGGTCCTGGTGCTGTTCGGCGCGGCGCTGGCCGGCACGGACGCCTTCCTGCTGCGCCTGGTGCGGCTGGCGCGGGTCGTCTCGCTGACCCGGATCGGGCGCTTCACCGAGGCTGGGCGCCTGCTCGGCCGGGCGATCGCCGAGCGCCGGGCGGAACTCGTCATCGCCCTGGGCGCGGCGCTCGCCGCCCTCGTCGTCTCGGCGATCCTGCTCTATCTGGTCGAGGGCAAGGCGCAGCCGGCCGCCTTCGGCAGCGTGCCGCGCGCCATGTGGTGGTCGGTCGCGACGCTGACCACGGTCGGCTACGGCGACATCTATCCGGTGACGGCGCTCGGGCGCGCCATCGCCAGCGTGGTCGCCCTGCTCGGCATCGGCGTCATCGCCCTGCCGGCGGGCATCCTCGCCGCCGCGATCAGCGACGCCCTGCAGGCCGACCGGCGCGCCGAGGCTGGAGCGCAGGACGCCGACGGCCAGGGCGAAAGGGAAATCGAACGAAATTCGTTGTAATGTCTCGTGAACCTGTCTTCGAAAATAGTCGAGTGTCTTCGTCCTGATTTCTAATGGCGTAATCTCCAGCGATATTTAAAATGCTTGCAATAGTTCTGCCTGTTTTAACGGGCCGGTAAGGTCCGGCGGCGAGTCTTGTCCGCGTGTGCGGAGGCCGTTTTCCATCGTCCGGGAAGCGGCCCGGGGCAGAAGGACAGGATCAAGCCATGCGCGTTCTGGCGATCACCTCGCAGAAGGGCGGCTCGGGCAAGACGACGCTGGCCGGCCATCTCGCCGTCCAGGCGGAGCTCACGGGCGCCGGCCCGGTCGCCCTGGTCGATACCGACCCGCAGGGCAGCCTGGCCCAGTGGTGGAACGTGCGCGAGGCCGAGACCCCGGCCTTCGCGCGCACCTCGGTCGAGGACCTGGCCGCCGATGTGGAGCGCATGCGCGCCTACGGCATCAACCTGCTGATCATCGACACGCCGCCGGCGATCACGGAGACGATCCGCGCCGTCGTCTCGGTCTCCGACATGGTGGTCGTGCCGGCCCGGCCGTCGCCGCACGACCTGCGAGCCGCCGGCGCGACGGTGGAGCTGGTCGCCGGGCTCGACAAGCCGCTGGTCTTCGTCATCAACGGCGCCACGCCGCGCGCCCGGATCACGTCGGAGGCGGTCATCGCGCTCAGCCAGCACGGCACGCTGGCGCCGTCGATCGTCCATCACCGCACCGACTTCGCCGCCGCCATGATCGACGGCCGCACGGTCATGGAGCTGCCGAGCACCGGCCGGTCGGCCGACGAGGTGGCGCGGCTCTGGGCGTATGTGGACAACCGCCTGTCCGACAGCCACGAGACCGTGCTGCCGACCGATCGGGTCGACCGCCGGCCCAAGCAGGCGCTCGCCGCCGGCTCGCTTTGAGCCGTGCGACCGTGACGACCGGGGGAGCCTCGCCGATGTCGACCCACCAGGCCGCCGGATCGCCCGGCGCGTCGCTGCTCGTCGCCAAGGGCCACGCGATGCCGACCGCGAGCCGTGTGGACAATGCCCACCATGCCGCGCCGGCACCGCCGCAGGCCGCCCCGCGCTCGGCCGCCGCCGGCGGTGACCGCCCGACGCCGGCCCGGCCCGAGGCCGCGCGGC
>JAVJUS010000057.1:0-39905 GCA_040220455.1 Azospirillaceae bacterium | reverse complement strand
GGCGGTCACGGCGCCAGCTCCGGCAGCGAGGCGGGCTCCGGCGTCCCCGCCAGGTCGCCGCCGCCGTCGGCGCCGGCGCCGCCCCCCGCCTCGAGCACCAGCCGCGCCGGGCCGGTCACCACGATCGTGTCGCCGTTGCCGGCGATGCGGAAGCCGCTGCCTTCCAGCCGGCCGTCGGGGCCGTGTCCGCTGACCGCCCGATCGCCCCAGGATTCCCCGGCCTGCAGGTCGACATGGGCTTCGTGGGTGCGGATGGCATAGCCGTCGTCTCGGAACACTTCGACATTGCCCTGGAGATGGATGCGCTCGGCGTCCCGGTCGAAGCGGCCCTGATCCGCCATCAGGGCGAGCCAGGTCCCGTCCTCGAGCGTCACGTCGGCTTCCGGGCTCTCGATGTCCACCACCGCCGTCTCGCCCGGCACGCCATCGGCGGCGGTGCCCGTGATCGTGTAGGGCCGGCCCTGGTCGTCGGTCGAGGAGAAGCGCGGATTGACCATGCTGGAAGAGCTGGCCTGCTGCTCGGTGACGTCGCGTTCCACCGGCGCGTCGAGGCTCGGCCACATCACCACGATGGCGATCAGGCCGAGCGCCGCCAGCGGCAGGACGAACTTGGCGGCCGAAACGAAGGCGCTGTAGCCGCGGGTCCCGCTGGTGCGGCGTGTCTTGGCGGTGAAGCGCCGCCGCGGACCCGGCGGGCCGACGCGCGGACCGTCGCTGCCCAGGGCGGGCGGCGCCGCCCCGGTACCGGCTCGGGGGCCGGTCGCGGCCGGGCTGTCGGCGGGTGGGTCCGTCGCGCTCAAGCGGGCGGGCCTTCCGGTTTCGGTCGCACGGCTCAGGCCACGCCCGCGCGCAGGCAGTCGTGGATGTGCACGATGCCGGCGGGCACGCCCCGGTCGTCGACGACGAACAGGCTGGTGATCGCGCGATCGTTCATGATCCCCAGCGCCTCCGCGGCCAGGGCGCCGGCCCGGATCGTGCGCGGCGTCGCCGTCATGACCGCCGCGGCCGATCGGCCGAGCAGGTCGTCGGCCATGTGCCGGCGCAGGTCGCCGTCGGTGATGATGCCGGCGAGCGCGCCGTCGGCGCCGACGATGCCGACACAGCCGAAGCGGCCCGCCGTCATGGTCAGGATCGCCTCGGCCATGCGCGTGTCCTCGCCGATCAGCGGCATCGCCTCGCCGGCATGCATGATGTCCTCCACCGTCACCAGCCGGCGGCCGAGCGCCCCGCCCGGATGCAGGACGCGGTAGTCGGCCGCCGAGAAGCCGCGCCGGTCGAGCAGCGCGATCGCCAGCGCGTCGCCCAGCGCCATCATCAGCGTGGTGGAGGTCGTCGGCGCCAGGCCCATCGGGCACGCCTCGGGCTGGTCGGGCAGCTCGAGCACGATGTCGGCATGCTCGCCCAGGGTGCTGTCGACCCGGCCCGTGATCGCGACGACCGGCAGGCCGAAGCGCCGGGCATAGGCCAGCAGGTCCGCCAGCTCCGCCGTGTCGCCGGAATTCGACAGGGCGATCAGCGCGTCGTCGCGCGCGACCATGCCGAGGTCGCCATGGCTCGCCTCGCTCGGATGCACGAAAAAGGCGGGCGTGCCGGTGGAGGCGAGCGTCGCCGCGATCTTGCGTGCGACATGGCCGGACTTGCCCATGCCCGTCACGACGACCCGCCCCGAGACCGTCATCAGCCGATCCACCGCCCGGGCGAAACGCTGGTCGAGCCCGTCGGCCAGCGCGCCCAGCGCCGCCGCCTCGACCGCCAGGGCCCGCCGCGCAGCCGCGATCGCGCGGGCGTCCTCCTCGACCGGGCCGCCGGCGGCGGCGCGCGCATCGGCGGCGGGCGCGTCGGCCGGAAGCTCAATAGCGGAAGCGGCGCGGGCGGCTGAACGAGGAGGCATGGCGGCGTCGGGCTCGGTGCGGGCGAGGGTGGCGGAACGGGGCGGCGCCGGCGCGTCGGGGCGGCGCGGCGGCCTCCGTGGCGTCGCGACTATGGCGCGCGGCGCATCTCCGGTCAAACACCGTCCACGCCGAGGAAACGCCCGGATTCCGGCGAAGGCATGGCGGCGCGGGGCGCCGGCGGGCGGGTCAGTGGGCGAAGATGTCTTCCTCGCCCCACCCCATCAGGTCCAGCTTGGCGCGCATCGGCACGAAGGCGAAGCACGCCTGGGCGTGGGCGACCCGGCCCTCGCGCTCCAGCATGGCGTCCAGGCGCTCCTTGAGGCGGTGCAGATAAAGGACGTCGCCGGCCGCGTAGGCCTGCTGCTCAGGCGTCAGGATCGGCGCGCCCCAGTCCGAGCTCTGCTGCTGCTTGGAGATGTCGATGCCCAGCAGTTCGCGGCACAGGTCGCGCAGGCCGTGGCGATCGGTATAGGTCCGCACGAGCTTGGAGGCGATCTTGGTGCAGTAGATCGGCGCCGTCGCGACGCCCAGATAGGCCTCCAGCATCGCGACGTCGAAGCGCGCGTAGTGGAACAGCTTGAGCACCGACGGATCGCCGAGCAGGCGGGCGAGGTTCGGCGCTTCGCGTGCGCTCTGGGGGATGCGCACGAGATGCGCGCTGCCGTCGCCGGCGGAGAGCTGGACCACGCACAGCCGGTCGCGCGCCGGGTTGAGGCCCATGGTCTCCGTGTCCACGGCGACGATCGGGCCCAGGTCGAGGTCGTCGGGCAGGTCGCCTTCGTGCAGGGTCGGCGTGTCGGGCATGTCGGGCATCGCGCTCACGGGCCTTCCGGGGCGGGCGTTCTCCGGGCCTCTCGCGGCGTCGGGCCGGGCTGCCGGGGAACGGCGACGGCCCGGGGACCGGGGGCCCGAAAGACGAACGGCCCGCTGCGGGCGGGCCGGGGACGGGCGATCCGGGCGGGAGCGGATCGCGATGGTGCCCAGGAGAAGACTCGAACTTCCACGGCCTTGCGGCCACAGGTACCTGAAACCTGCGCGTCTACCAATTCCGCCACCTGGGCAGCGCGGACCGCGTATCTAGGCCCCGCGGCCCGGCTTGTCAACCGATGACCGTGCCGGCGGAATTGCGTCTCGACACGGGGGGTGACAGCGCAATATTCATGGCGCGCGACAAGCGCTCCGGCGCCGGGTGGCCGTCGGCGAGCGGCGGGTCCGCCGGGCGCGTCGGATCACGGGGACCAAGTGAGGGCAGCGATGGCGTATCGCGCGCCGGATTACAAGGTTGCGGCCGTCCTCGGCGGCACCGGCTTCATCGGCCGGTACGTGGTGCGCGAGCTCGCGCGCCGCGGCTGGCGGGTCAACGTGCTGACGCGGGAGCCGGGGCGCGCGCTGTTCCTCAAACCCATGGGCGCGGTCGGCCAGATCGTCCCGGTCTTCGCCAATATCCGCGACGCCGATTCGCTGGCCGTCGGCCTGCGCGGCGCCGACTACGTGATCAACACCGTCGGCATCCTGGCCGAGGGCGGCAACCAGACCTTCGAGGTGCTGCAGGCCCAGGGGCCCGGTCAGCTCGGCCGCCTGGCCAAGGAAGCGGGGGTGGAGCGCATCGTCCACATCTCCGCCATCGGCGCCGACCCGCAATCGCCCTCGGCCTACGCCCGCACCAAGGCGGCCGGGGAGGCGGCCCTGCGCGAGGCCTTTCCGGACGCGAGCATCCTGCGCCCCTCGATCGTCTTCGGGCCGGAGGACGGCTTCTTCAACATGTTCGCCGGGCTGGCGCGCTACCTTCCGGCGCTGCCGCTGATCGGCGGCGGGCGCACGCGTTTCCAGCCGGTCTATGTCGGCGACGTGGCCGATGCGGTGATGGCCTGCCTCGACCGCGCCGACACGCCCGGCCGGACCTACGAGCTGGGCGGCCCGCGGACCTACACCTTCCGCGAGTTGATAGAGATGATCCTCGCGGCGACGCATCGCAGGCGCTTCCTGGTCACCGCCCCCTGGCCGGTGGCGCGCCTGCAGGCCCGCGTGCTCTCGCTCATGCCCAAGCCGCTGCTGACGCCGGACCAGGTCGTCCAGCTCGAGCGCGACAATGTCGTCTCCCATGGGGCGGCGAAGCTCGCCGACCTGGGCATCGATCCGACGGATCTGGAGCTCGTCCTGCCGACCTACATGGATCGCTATCGCCCCGGGGGACGGTTCGCCGATCGTCGCCACGCGGCCTGAGGCGTGGCTGGACGACGCTGCCCGGGCCGCCCGGCGGCCGGTTCGCTCCGAGCCGCTCAGCGGCCGATGCGTTCGGCGACGCGCCGGGCCATGAGGTGCAGGGGCGTGTCGGCGATGCCCAGCACGTCGAGATGATCGACCGTGTTGAAGAGATAGTCGGCGTTCGGCCCGCGCAGGCCGTGGCCCGTGCAGATGATGTCCGTCGCCGCCTCCATGTCGAGGCCGCCGGCATATTGCGGATGATGCCGATCCACCACGAACCCGACCGCCCGGATCCGACCGCCGTCCCGCCCGGCGCCAAGGCGCAGGCTCAGCATCGACGGTCGATAGACGCCGGTGACCATCTCGCGCTCCCAGAGATAGTCCAGCGTGCTGTCCACGTTCTCGGCCGCCACCCGATAAGCCATGCCGCGGCAGGAGCCGCCGGCGTCGAGGCCGAGCACCAGGCCCGGTCGCTCCGGCGTGCCTCGGTAGCGGTGGGAATAGACGCAGAAGGTCCGGTGCCAGCCGAACAGGAGCGCCGGCACGCAGTCCAGATAGTCGAATTCGGGGTTCCACATCAGCGAACCGTAGCCGAACACCCACATGTCCGACCCTTGCGGAATCGGCAGGTAGCGACCGCCATGGGCGGCCTTGAGGGCACGGGCTCGGCGTTCCAGCTCGGCGCTGGCCGCGGTGGCGTCGATCGGGATCTCGGTCATGGCGAAGCCGATGTAGATCGCGACGCGGGCGAAGGCCAGGGGCTGGTGGTGTGGCGGCCGGCCCCGGCGGCGACGCCGTCGTTAAGACGAGGTTCATCTTGACAGGCAGAAAGCCCGCCGCGCAACGGCCCGACTCGGCGGCGCGCCGCCGATTTCGGGGGCCGGCGATCCTGCTGGCGGGCGCCGTCGTGGTCGCGATCGTCTACAGCGCCGGCTGGTTCGCCGTGCGCGCGCATGTGCTGGCCGCGCTCGAAAGCCAGTCTTCCGGCGGCATCGGGCCGGTCGTCGGGGCCGACGGGCCCCGGGTCGGGGGGTTCCCGCTCGCCTTCGGCGTGCGCGCCGACGCGCTGTCCCTTTCCCTGCCGGACGGGGCGGCGGCGCGGGGCGAGGCCGTCACGGCCGGCTGGCGACCCTGGCGCCCACTGTCGGCGAGGGCCGACGTCGCCGGCCCGCTGACCTATCGCGTCCCCACGCCGGGCGGGAGCGTGGCCGCGGCGGCCGAGGGCGGGGCGGGCCTGGCGCGGCTGAGCCCGCTCGGCCGGCTGTCGCGCGCTCGGGTCGATGTCGCGGCGCCGCGAATTGCCGGGCCGGACTGGCGGGTCGAGGCGCGCAGCCTCGAGGCCGATCTGCGCGCCGTCTCCGGCGGCCTCGCGATCAGGGTCGAGGCCGCCGAAGCTCGGCCCGGCCTCGCCGGCATGCCGTCCGGCGCCCTGCCGGAGGGGCCGATCGAGCGGCTGGCGATCGCCGCGACGGCGCGGCCTAGACCCGACCTGCCGTTTACGCCTGCCGGCCTCGCCCGCTGGCGCGACGCGGGCGGGACGCTGACGGTCGATGCCGCCCGGCTCGACTGGGGAACGCTGTCCCTCGAAATGGACGGGCGGATCGCCCTGGACGCGGAGCTGCGCCCGACGGGACGGCTGGAGGCGCGGATCGAGGGCGCGCGGGAGGTCGTGGAGGCGCTGGTCGCCGCCGGCGTGCTGCGCCCGGCCGATGCCGGCCTGATCCTCGGGTTCCTGGGCGGGCTGAGCGCGGAAGACGGCGCCACCGTCGTTCCCGTGCGCATGGGCGACGGCTGGCTGGCGCTCGGCCCCGTGCCGGTCGCCCGTCTGGCGCCGGTGATGTGAGCCGGGCCCGGGGCGGCGCGGGGCGGCTACTCTGCGCCGCGGGTGGTGTACGGCCCGTCGTGGGTCTCGACCAGCAGGGCGCCCAGGATGTTGCCGGTCCGCGCCTTGAGGTCGCCCGCCGCCTCGATCGCGTCGCGCTGCTCGACGAGGTAGTGGTACGGGTCCTCGCGCAGCTCTTCCAGCAGGCTCTCGACGGCGCACAGGGCGGGAAGCTGGCCGTGCCGCGCGGCGATGCCCAGCACGACGCCCCACAGGACGCCGAAATCCACCGGCGCCGTGTCGCCGGAGGGGGCCGGGCCGGCCTCGCCGCCGGCCGCGATCATGTCGACGATCGCCGCGCCGGCGACCGCGCCGGCGGAGGCGGCGTAGAAGACCACGGCCTGGTCGTCCTCCGCCCCGGCGTCGAGCCGGTCGCCGCCCTCCCGATCGGACCCTGCGGCCTCGGACTGGTTGGCGGCGGACTGGTTGGTGGCGGACGGGGCCCCGGCGTCGATGCCCGGGCGCGGCCGGACGGGAAACGGGATGACGTTGGCGCCCGGCTCGATCTCGGCCGACGCCGCGTTGGTCCGGTGCTGCGGCATGGCAGACTCCATCGGTTCGACAACCAGCCTAGACCAACGATCCTAATGTTCCGTTGCCAAGCCGGGCGCAATTCGCCGAAAACCTGCCTTCCTGGCGTCGAGAACCCTCCGCTCAGGCTTGGCGTTCGGCGATGACGCCGCGCCGCACCGCGCGCGTCCGGGTGAAATGCTCCTCCAGCGTGTCGCCTTCGCCCCAGCGGATGGCGCGCTGCAGGGCGGTCAGGTCCTCGGTGAAGCGCTGGATGATCTCCAGCACCGCTTCCTGGTTGTTGAGGAAGACATCGCGCCACATGACCGGGTCGGAGGCCGCGATGCGCGTGAAATCCCGGAATCCGCCGGCGGAATACTTGATGACCTCCTCGCGGGTCTGCTCCTCCAGATCGGTCGCCGTGCCGACGATGCAATAGGCGATCAGGTGCGGCAGGTGGGAGGTGATGGCGAGCACCCGGTCGTGATGCTCCGGCGTCATGCGGTGCACGGTCATGCCGGCGCCGCGCCAGAAGGCGGCGACCCGCTCGACGGCCGCCTCCTCCGCGTCCTCCGGCGGGGTCAGCAGGCAGAAGCGCCCGGCAAACAGCTCCGCGAAGCCCGATTCCGGGCCGGAATGCTCGGTCCCGGCGACCGGATGGCCGGGCACCAGGTGAACGCCGGCCGGCAGGTGGGGGCGCAGGTCGCGCACCACGCAGGCCTTCACCGAGCCGACATCGGTGACGACGGCCCCCGGCTCGACGGCGGGCAGCGCGGCCTCAGCCAGGGCCTTGTAGGCGCCGATGGGCGTGCAGATCATCACCGCGTCGGCGCCGCGCACCGCCTCGGCCGGATCGGCTTCGACCCGGTCGAGGAATCCGAGCTCCATCGCCTTCTGCCGGGTCGCCACGCTGCGCGCGTGGCCGACCACCTCGCGCGCCAGGCCGAATTCCTTGCAGGCCCGCGCGGCCGAGGAGCCGATCAGGCCGAGGCCGAGCAGGGCGAGGCGCTCGAACACCGGACCGTCGGGCGCCCCGGCCGGGCCCGGCATCTCCCGCGTGCCGGTCGTCTCCGCCCTATCCGCCATGGACGGCCTCGCCCGGCCGCGCGGCTTCGCGCATCAGGTCCGCGGCGGCATCGACGGTGACGCGCATCTCCTCCTCCGTGCCGATCGACAGGCGCAGGCAGTCCGGCAGGCCGTAGGCGCCCATCTGGCGCAGCAGGATGCCCCGGTCGCGCAGGGCGAGGCGCGCCGCCTCCGCGTCCACGCCGGTGCCCGAGAAATCGACCAGCACGAAATTGCCGGCCGAGGGATGCACCGTCAGCCCGGTTTCGGCGATGCGGGCGGCCGTCCAGGGCAGCCAGGCGTCGTTGTGGGCGCGCGAGGCGGCGACGAAGTCGGTGTCGCCGAGCGCCGCCAGCGCGGCGGCCTGGGCGGCGGCGTTGACGTTGAAGGGGCTGCGGATGCGGTGCAGGACGCCGGCGACCGGGCTCGGGAAATAGCCCCAGCCGACGCGCAGCCCGCTCAACCCGTAGATCTTGGAGAAGGTGCGCAGCACGCAGACATTGTCCTCGCCCTCGGCCAGGTCGAGGCCGTCGGTGTGGTCCGGCCGGTCTACATACTCGGCGTAGGCGGAATCCAGCACCAGCAGCACCCGGGACGGCAGGCCGGCGTGCAGGCGCTCGATCTCCGCCCGCGGCAGCCAGGAGCCGGTCGGGTTGTCGGGATTGGCGAGGAAGACCAGTCGGGTCCTGTCCCCGACCGCGGCCAGCATGGCGTCGACATCCGCGCGCAGGTCGCGATCGGGCACCGCCACCGGCGTCGCGCCGGCCGCCATGGCGTTGAGCTTGTACATCAGGAAGGCGTGGGCCGAATGCACGACCTCGTCGCCCGGCCCGGCATAGGCGCGGATGACCAGCGAGATCAGCTCGTCCGAGCCGGCGCCGCAGACGATCCGGGCCGGATCCAGGCCGTGAAGCCGGGCCAGCGCCTCGCTCAGCGCCGTCGACCCGCCGTCGGGGTAGCGATGGATCTCCCCGGCCAGCGCCTCGTAGGCGGCCATGGCGGCGGGCGCAGGGCCCAGTGCCCCCTCGTTGGAGGCGAGGCGAATCGGCCGGCCGAGGCGCGGGTTGGCGACGGCGCGGGATTCGCCCCCGACATAGGGCGCGATGTCGAGGATGCCGGGGCGGGGCTCGATCAGCGTCATGGTCCGAATGCACTTTCGACTGGAAACGGGTCTCGGCGGGAAACGAGGGCTCGGGCGGGGCGGCCGGGATCCGGGCGGGGCTCCGGCGCCGGCCGCCGGGCCGGTCAGGCGGCGTCGCGCACCGGCAAGGCGTAGGCGCCGATGACGACGATCCGCTGGGCCGCGCTGCCGAGCCGGTCGGCCAGGTCGCCCAGCCGGGCGTCGTCCTCGGCAACGAAATCGGCGATTTCCAGCAGCACCGGCGTCGTCTCGTCCTGCGGACGTCGCTCGCGGCTCCAGAACGCGACCGGCGGCAGGCCCGCGGCGTCGAGGTGATCCTTCAGCCGGCCGCGGCTCATGTCCTCGGCCAGCTCGACCACCAGATAGGCATGGTCGTCGCCGGTCGGCTCCGGGCGCAGCCGCGCCACGCCCAGGGCGCCGCGCTCCCCCTCCCCGCCGGCGGCGGCGAGAATGGGCAGCCGGTCGACGATCCGCGGCGTCGTGGGGTCGCCGGAGACCAGCGCCCGCCACCACGGGTCCTCGCCCTCCGCGATGTCGTCGGGCAGCGGCACCACGGCGACCGAGGCCCGGCCGGCGGCGACCGCGCGCAGCGCCTGCATCGCGCTCGGCATCGCCGTGATCGGCGTGGCCGAGCCGTAGTGGTCGCGCGCCACGTCCCACAGGCCGCGCGTGTCGGTCGGCGCCGTCACCGCGATCGCGAAGGGCCCCTGGATGCGGCAGAAGGCGGCGATCATCTCGCGCCAGATCCGCACCAGGACCGGCAGCGGGAACCGGCCCCGGTGCCGCGCGGCCAGCCGGCGCAGGATCATCGCCTCGCGCGCCGGTCGCAGAAACGTGTTGTCGCCCGTCTTGAACGCCGCGATCCGCTCGACGATCTCCGTTCGACGGATCAGGAGGCCGTGAATCTGGTCGTCGATGGCGTCGATCTCGCGACGCAGGCTGTCGAGCGTGGGCGGCGACGACATGGACGCTCCGGGACACACCGGTGATCGGGCGGGGCAGGGGAACGGGGCGTCGAAGGTAGTCCGGGTCCCGCCCGAAATCAAAGAATTCGACGGGGCCGACCTCGCGCTCCGCTACCCCCGTCCGAAGGGCGCCGGGACGCGCCGCGGAGGCGAATCGCACGATCGCATCCATTGACAGGAGACCCCGCCCGAAGGTCCTATTCCAGCCCGTCCCGAAGGGGACAATCATAAATTGCCATGACTAAAGATCCCACTCATTTTCACGTCAGTGCGGAGCCCGCCGACGTTCCGATCGACCTGCCCGGCCACCGTCTCCGCCTGGCGGCGGACCGGGCGATGCCGCTCGACTGCGGCGCGGCGCTGGGGCCGTTCACCCTGGCCTACCAGACCTACGGCCGGCTGAACGCCGACCGGTCGAACGCCGTCCTCGTCTGCCACGCGCTGACCGGCGATCAGTTCGTCGCCGAGCCGCACCCGGTGACCGGCAAGCCGGGCTGGTGGGGTCTGCTGGTCGGGCCGGGCAAGCCGATCGACACCGACAAGTTCTTCGTCATCTGCGCCAACGTCCTGGGCGGCTGCATGGGTACGGCCGGCCCCGCGGACACCGACACGCGCACCGGCAAGCCCTTCGGCCTCGCCTTTCCGCTGATCACGGTCGCCGACATGGTGCGCGCCCAGGTCCTGCTGATCGACAGCCTGGGCATCGAGAAGCTGTTCTGCGTGATCGGCGGCTCGATGGGCGGGATGCAGGCGCTGGAATGGGCGTCGAGCTATCCCGAGCGGGTCTATTCCTGCGTGCCGATCGCCACGGCGGCGCGCCACTCGGCCCAGAACATCGCCTTCCACGAGGTCGGGCGCCAGGCGATCATGGCCGATCCGGACTGGCGCGGCGGCGACTACTACGCCCACGGCGTGCGCCCGCGGCGCGGGCTTTCGGTCGCGCGCATGGCGGCGCACATCACCTATCTTTCCGAGCAGGCGCTGCACACCAAGTTCGGGCGCAACCTGCAGAACCGGCGCGACCTCTCCTTCGGCTTCGACGCCGACTTCCAGGTCGAGAGCTACCTGCGCCACCAGGGCTCCAGTTTCGTCGAGCGCTTCGACGCCAACTCCTATCTCTACATCACCCGCGCCATGGACTATTTCGACCTGGCGGCGGAGCACGATGACAGCCTGGCCAAGGCCTTCACCCGCACGCCGGTACGCTTTTGCGTGATCACCTTCACCAGCGACTGGCTGTTTCCCACATCCCAAGGCCGGGCGATCGTCCACGCGCTCAACGCCGTGGCGGCCAATGTCAGCTTCGTCGAGGTGGTCAGCGACAAGGGCCACGACGCCTTCCTCCTGGAGGAGCCGGAGTTCTTCCGCGTGCTGCATGGATTCCTCGAGGGCGCGGCGGTCCATCTGGGCCTGGCCGCGGCGGGAGGCCGGGTTCGGTGATGCCTCGCGATCCGGAAACGCCCCAATCCCCGGGCAGCCCGGCCCGTCCGGAGGCGGTGCGCGCGGACCTGCGGCTGATCGCCGACATGATCGATCCGGGCAGCCGCGTGCTCGACGTCGGCTGCGGCGACGGCGACCTGCTGGCGCTGCTGTGGCACGACCGGGACATCGACGGCCGCGGCATCGAGATCAGCCCCGACGGGGTGCATGCCTGCGTCAGCCGCGGCCTGTCGGTGATCCAGGGCGACGCGGACACCGACCTCGCCGACTATCCGGACGGAGCGTTCGACTATGTCGTGCTCAGCCAGACCCTCCAGGCGGTGCGCGAGCCCCGGACGGTGCTGGCGAACCTGGTGCGCATCGGCCGGCACGCCGTGGTCAGCTTCCCCAATTTCGGGCATTGGCGCATCCGCCTGAGGCTGCTCTTCGGCGGCCGCATGCCGATGACCGAGTCGCTGCCGGCGAGCTGGTACGACACGCCCAACATCCATCTCTGCACGATCCGCGATTTCACCGAGCTTTGCGCCGATCAGGGCATCCGCATCGAGCGCAGCCTCGTCGTCGGCTTCGACGGCTCGGTGCGGGAGCGCCCGCCCGCCCGCCGGGCCAACCTGTTCGGCGGACAGGCGATGTTCTTGCTGAGCCGCGCGCCCGAATCGTGAGAAGAGACCGTTGGTCCGGCGGTCCTGCCGTCCCGCTCCGTCCCGCCGGGGTTGGCGGCGGGGACAGGCTGCCTAGATGAAGGGAGCCTCGATCGGGCGGGACCGTCCGGTCGTGGCGTGTCCTCGGCCGAGGCGCTCGGTCGGGGGGAACGCGGCGCCGCCGACGGCGAAGGCGAAGCGACATGGGTCGGGTCGGCTCTACAGGCCGTGTCCGGCCGATGTCGGCGGAAGGGAACACGGAACCAGGAAGCGGGACGCGCCGGCGGGCCGGGCGACGCCGTTTCCGAGGAGCGAGCCTTGAACAAGAGCGAAATCGCCCGGACTCAGCAGTATCTGCGCAGCAAGTTCGGCAATCAGCGCCTGCGCGTCGTCGCGCGGAAGAGCAAGGACGACTCCGCCGAGGTCTATCTCGGGGACGAGTTCATCGGCGTCCTGTTCAAGGACGAGGACGAGGGCGAGACGTCCTACGATTTCCAGATGGCGATCCTCGACATCGACCTGCCGGCGGCGGCCGAATAGGCGATCGCGGCTTCGCCCGCCTCGGTACGGGCGGGCTGGGCGGCCGGGCGCGGCAGCAGCACCGGCCGCATTCGGCGGGCCCGACGGCGCGTGCCGGCCACCCGGTAGACCTGCTTCGACGCCTCGACGATGACGACGCCGCCGAAGGTGTCGAACCAGCGGTGGCCGAGCTGCTCCCAGGCGGGGGCCGAGGTCAGCAGGAAGGGTGACCGCAGCGGCGGGATGTGCACCGCGCGCTCGACCCGCTCGGGCACGAAATTCGCCTCCCGCAGCAGGCGCTGGATCTGTGAGGCCGAATAGGGGTGGCCGTGGCCGAACGGTGTCCGGTCGGCGCGCGACCACAGGCCCCGCCGGTTCGGCACGATCACCATCAGCCGCCCGCTGGCGGCCATGACCCGCCAGATCTCCTCCAGCATCCGGCCCCGGGATTCGCTGGTCTCCAGCCCGTGGGCGACCAGCACCCGATCGACGGAATAGTCGGGCAGCGGCAGCTCGGTCTCGTCGGCGAGCGCGACGAGGCTGCGCCCGTCGGCCGGCCAACGCACGACGCCCTGCTGGCTCGGCATGACGGCGACCACCCGGTCGGCCTCGTCGCGGAAGGGGCGCAGGAACGGCGTCGCGTAGCCCAGGCCCAGCACCACGTCCCGGCGGACATCCGGCCACAGGGCCCTGACGCGCCGCCGGACCAGCCGCCGGACCACGAGGCCCAGGCTCGTCTCGTAGAAGGCGCGAAGATCGGTGACGTCGTCGTGCATGGCTTTCTTGTCCGGCAGGCCCCCTTGTCTAGCAGGCCCCGCCGGGCCTGTCAGTCGGCGCGGCGGCGTCGGCAGAGGCCAGGAGCCTTGATGGCGCCGGCGATCGGCGCCATGCTGCGCGCCGCTTCGGCGGGCCGCGCCGCCCGGCGCCGCCCCACCGGTTTCCCGGATTCCGAGAGGCCCGACCCTTGCCGCTCGACATCGCTCTCGTCCCGGCCCTCCGGGACAACTACGTCTATATCCTGCGCGACGGCGAGACCGGCACGGTCGCCGTCGTCGATCCGGCCGAACCCGAGCCGGTGATCGCCGCGCTCGAGGCGCGTGGCTGGACGCCGTCGGTGATCCTCAACACCCATCACCACCCCGACCACACCGGCGGCAACGCGGAGCTCAAACGCCGCTACGCCGCCACGCTCGTCGGCCCCCGCTCGGAGACGGCGCGCATCGCCGACATGGACGTGACGGTTGGCGAGGGCGACACGGTCCCGGTCGGTGCGGAGACGGCGACGGTCCTCGAGACGCCGGGCCATACCCGGGGCCATGTCTGCTATCACTTCGCCGGGGCCGGTGCGCTGTTCGCCGGCGACACTCTCTTCTCGTTGGGCTGCGGCCGGCTGTTCGAGGGCACGGCGGATCAGATGTGGGCCTCGCTGGGCAAGCTGCGCGCCCTGCCGGACGAGACCCGGCTCTACTGCGGGCACGAGTACACGCAGACCAACGCCCGCTTCTCCCTCGGCGTGGATCCCGACAACGAGGCCCTGCGCGCCCGGGCCGACGCGGTGGAGACGCTGCGCGCGTCGGGCGAGCCGACGATCCCGGCGCGGCTCGGCGACGAGAAGGTGGCGAGTCCGTTCCTGCGCGCCGACGACCCGTCGCTGCAGGCGGCGATCGGCATGATCGGCGCGGATCCCGTCGCCGTCTTCGCGGAGGTCCGCCGCCGGCGCGACTCGTTCTGACCCGGCGGCGCGGCGGCCGGCTCGCCGCCGTCCGTGGCGTCCGCCATTCCTGTCCTCTGGCGTCGGCCGACGGTTCCTCGGCCCGCGACCCTCCGCGGAGAGCCTGATGAAGCTGCACTACAGCGCGACCTCGCCCTATGTCCGCAAGGCCTACGCCACGGCGCTCGAAGCCGGGCTGGAAGGCGTGGTCGAGCTTGCGCCGACCGATGCCTGGGCCTCCGACCCGGCGTTCCTGGCCCGCAACCCGCTCTCCAAGGTGCCGGCGCTGGCGCTGGAGGACGGCACGACCCTGTTCGACAGCCCGGTGATCTGCGAGTTCCTCGACGCCCAGGGCGGCGCGGGGCTGTTCCCGCCCGCCGGGCCGGCGCGCTGGATGGCGCTGCGTCTCCAGGCGCTGGGCGACGGCATCATGGACGCGGCCGTGGCGCGCCTGCTCGACAGCCGGCGCGACCCGGCGCAGCAGTCCGCCGCCTGGCAGGACCGGCAGAAGGCGGCGATCGCGCGCGCCTGCGACACCCTGGAGGCGGAGGTCGGCGATCTCGAGGGCCCGCCGACGATCGGCGCGATCGCCGTGGGCTGCGCGCTCGGCTATCTCGACATGCGGTTCTCCGGCGATGCCTGGCGCGACGGCCGACCGAAGCTGGCGGCCTGGTTCGCGGGCTTCGAGGAGCGGCCGTCCATGGTCCGCTCCGCCCCGCCGAAGAGCTGAGGCCCGGCCCGCCGTGACCACCTCCGGATCGCCCCCGGGTCTCCCCCCGGGACTGCCCCCGGGACTGCCCCCGGGACTGCCCGACGACCCGCGTGAGATCGTGCGCCTGCTCGGCATGCAGCCCCATCCCGAGGGCGGGCATTTCGTCGAGACCTGGCGTGACGCCCCCGCCGACGGCTCGCGCGGCGTCGGCTCGGCGATCTATTTCCTGCTGGCGGTCGACGAGGTGTCCCACTGGCATCGCCTGGACGCGGCGGAGGTCTGGCACTGGTACGCCGGCGCGCCGCTGGCGCTGACCGTCTCGGAAAACGGGCACGACGCCTACGCGCAGCATCTGGGTCCCGCCCTGGGGGCCGGCCAGCGCCCCCAGGGCCTCGTGCCCGCCGGCGCGTGGCAGACGGCGGAATCGCTGGGCGCCTGGACGCTTGTCGGCTGCACGGTGACGCCGGCCTTCGTCTTCGAGGGGTTCGAGCTGGCGCCGCCGGACTGGCGGCCGACGCCGCGCGGCGGACGCTGGTGAGCCCGCCGGCCTCCGCCGGGCCCGCCGGCGGCGGCGTCGATCGGCCGATGCTCGGCATCGGCTTCGCCGTGCTGTCCTTCGGCTGCTTCTCCGCCGCCGACGCCGTGGTCAAGTGGCTCTCCGGCGGCTTCACGGTCTTCCAGTCGATCTTCATCGGCACCTGGTTCGCCTTCGTCCCCGTGCTCGCCTTCGCGCTGGCGACGGAGGGGCCGGGGGGCCTGCGGCCGCGCCGGCCGGCGATGGTGGTGCTGCGCGGCGCGCTGGTGACCGCGGCCGCGCTCTCGGTCCTGTGGTCGTTCACGCGCCTGCCGATGACCGACGGCTACGCCCTGGTCTTCGCCTCGCCGCTGATCGTCACCGCGCTGGCCCCGGTCCTGCTGGGCGAACGGGTGGGCTGGCGTCGCTGGGCCGCGGTGGTGGTCGGCTTCCTGGGCGTCATGATCATGCTGCGCCCGGGCTTCGCCGTGCTCGATATCGGCCATGCGGCGGCCTTCGCCTCGGCGGTGCTGTTCGCGCTGGGCCTGTTGGTGCTGCGCCGGATCGGGCCGGGGGAGAGCAACGGCGCGCTGCTGGTCGGGCTGCTCCTCACCACCGAGGTGATGGTCGCCCCGCTGATGCCGTTCCTGTGGGTCACGCCCCGGCTGGGCGACGTGGCGCTGATGGCGCTCAGCGGGACCCTGGCCGGCTTCGCCCACATTTTCCTGGTGCTGGCGTTCAAGGCGGCCCCGGCGCCGGTGGTGGCCCCCTACCAGTATTCACAGATGATCTGGGGCATCGTCTTCGGGCTCGTCCTGTTCGGCGACCGGCCGGATCCGATCGTCCTGCTCGGCGCCGCCATCGTCATCGCGTGCGGGCTCTACATCCTGCGCCGGGAGATGCGCTTGAGCCGGCAAGGCTCCCCACCGGCCGGCGACCCCGCATAGTGCGTCCCCCTCGCCGGGCCGGCAGAACACGCTCGAGGCGCAAACGCGTGAAGTCTCGCGCGTATCTTCCATGTCTTCGGTGTTCTCCCAGGCGGTCCTGGAACCGAAAGAGTGCGCTTGCTTCGAACTCTTCACGCAATCTTAAAGACGTGCGACGATCGTCTCCGACCGAGGGGTTCTTGCCGTAGGGGGCGGCATTCATGCGTTCGGCCAATCACATCGCCGGAGACCTGCGTTCCATCGCCGACGAGCTCGACACCGCCGCGCGTCACGTACGCTCGGTGACCGAGGCGGCGCCCGGGGCGTCCGCCGGACTGGTCGACCGCGCCAACCTGCTGCGCGAGCTGGCGCGCGACCTCGAGGCTCTGGAATCGGGTGGCTCCGAGGACTTGATCATCCTGTAGGGCGCGGCCCCCGTTCTCCGGTCGGCCTGTCCGTTCCGGACCGATCGCCCCCTTGCAACCGGATGGCGGGCGCGCTTTGATCACTGCCCGCCGCGCGGAGGGCGGGCGACGCCGGTCGCCCCCGCCTCTTCTCACGCGGCGGCCGTGGCGGCGCCCCGTCGCCACGCGCGGATCCCCCTGGCGGAGCGGTTGGCATGGCGGGCGAGATCGCGGCCGTCGACGACGACGGCGTTCCGTGGCACGGCGAAGGCAGGGTCGCGGCGATCCGGCCGCGGTTCGCCGCGGTTCCCGGCTCGCGGACCGATGGCGCGGCGCCGCTGGCGAGGCTGCCGGCGACGGCCGGTCCGCCGGCCGGGGCGGGATCGCGATGAAGCCGGCCAACTCGGTTCTCTCGGGCCTCGGCACGACGGTGTTCGAGGTCATGTCCCGTCTGGCGCGCGAGCACGAGGCGGTCAATCTGGGCCAGGGATTTCCAGACGACGCGGGTCCCGACGACGTGCGCCGGGCCGCGGCCGAGGCGGTGGTCGACGGCTGGAACCAGTATCCGCCGATGCTGGGCCTGACCGAGCTGCGCCGCGCCGTCGCCGAGCACGACCGCATCTTCTACGGCCTGGAGGTCGACCCCGATACCGAGGTGATGGTGACGACCGGTGCGACGGAAGCGCTGGCCGCCGCGCTCCTCGCCCTGATCGAGCCGGGCGACGAGGTCGTCCTGTTCGAGCCGATGTACGACGCCTACCTGCCCATGGTCCGGCGGGCCGGCGGCGTGCCGAAGCTGGTCAGCCTGCGCCCGCCCGACTGGCGGGTGACGCGCGCGGCGCTGGCCGAGGCGGTGACGCCGCGGACCAAGGCGGTTCTGCTCAACGATCCGCAGAACCCCTCGGCCAAGACCTTCGCGGCCGAGGAACTGGCCCTGATCGCCGAGGCGGTGAAGGACGCCGACGCGGTGGCGATCTGCGACGAGGTCTACGAGCACATCCTCTTCGACGGCCGGTCCCACATCCCGCTGATGACCCTGCCGGGCATGCGCGAGCGGTGCCTCAAGATCGGCTCGGCCGGCAAGACCTTTTCGCTGACCGGCTGGAAGGTGGGCTACGTTACGGCGGCGCCCGAACTGATCCGGACCGTGGCGAAGGCCCACCAGTTCCTGGTCTTCACCACGCCGCCGAACCTGCAGACGGCCGTCGCCTACGGCCTGCGCAAGGACCAGGGCTTCTTCGAGGCCCTGGCCGCCGACATGCAGCGCCGACGCGACCGGCTGGCGGCGGGGCTGGAGCGGCTCGGTCTGTCGGTGCTCGACTGCGGCGGGACCTATTTCCTCAACATCGACCTGGCGGCGAGCGGGATCGCGGAGAGCGACGAGGCCTTCTGCCGGCGCATGATCACCGAAGGCGGCGTCGCCGCCATTCCGGTCGGCGGCTTCTATGCCGGCGAGGGACCGCGCACGCTGGTGCGATTCTGCTTTTCCAAGCAGGACGCGGTGCTCGACGCCGCGCTCGACCGGCTCGGCCGGTTCCTCGGCCGGAGCTGAAGCGCGATCGGCTCGGACGGCGCCGCTGCGCAGCGCCTTCGGCGCTGGGCAACCTACGGCTCCGATGGGTCCCCACCGCGGATTTTTCTCCGGACGGCCCTTCACAGGCCGCTCGGGAGAGACGATCTATCGCCCGCGCCGCGCTCGGACGGGCCGGCGCCCGCGATCTTCTCGTCCCGATCGGACCCCTCATGCTCTGGATCATGCTGGTCGGCGGCTTCGCCCTGCTGCTCGCGGGCGGCGAACTCCTCGTGCGCGGTGCCGTCGCGACGGCGAGCCGGCTCGGCGTCTCGCCGCTGGTCATCGGTCTGACGCTTGTCGGCTTCGGGACCTCGACGCCGGAACTCGTGACGAGCCTGGAGGCCGCCTTCGCCGGGTCGCCCGGCATCGCGCTCGGCAATGTCATCGGCTCCAACATCGCCAACATCCTGCTGATCCTCGGGCTGGCGGCCGTGCTGGCGCCGATCGCCTGTAAGCCGGCGGCCTTCCGCCGGGACGGCGCCGTCCTGGTGGCGGCGAGTGTGATCGCCGCGGGCATCGTCGCCGCCGGTGCGGTCGGCCGGTTCGCCGGGGCGGCGCTGATCGCGCTCCTCGTGGTCTACACCGTGGCGACCCTGATCGCCGAGCGCCGGCGCCCCGATGCCGCGGGAGAGGTCTATGCCGAGGAGGCCGCCGCCGTCGCCGAGCCGAAGCTTGGCCTGGTCGCCGGTATCGTCGTCGCCCTGGTCGGCATCGCCGTGACCATCCTGGGCGCCCGCCTGCTCGTGTCCGGCGCAACGGAGCTGGCGCTCGCCGCCGGCATCTCGGAGACGGTCATCGGCCTCACCGTCGTCGCGGTCGGCACCTCGCTGCCGGAGCTGGCGACCTCCGTCATTGCCGCGATCAAGCGCCAGGGCGACGTCGCCTTCGGCAACGTGGTCGGCTCCAACATCTACAATATCCTGGGCATCCTCGGCGTCACCGCGGTGGTCCATCCGTTGGACGTGCCGGCCCGCCTGGCCGGGACCGATGTCTGGGTAATGCTGGGCGCGACGGGCCTGCTGGTCGCGGTGACCGTGACCGGCTGGCGGATCACGCGGGCGGAGGGTGCGGGCCTGATGGCGATCTACGCCGGGTATATCGCCTGGCTCGCGATCGGGGCGTAGGCCGGCAGGGCGTGCGCCGGCAACGACGGGCTCGCTGACGCTCTGACGGCCTACTCCCCCGCGACGGCGGCCGGGCGGGGTGTGTCGGTCGTCTGCAGGCTCCACAGCCGGGCGTAGAGGCCGCCGCGCGCGATCAGCTCGGCATGGCTGCCGGTCTCGACGATGCGGCCCTGGTCCATCACGCAGATCCGGTCGGCGTTCATCACGGTCGACAGGCGATGGGCGATGATCAGGGTCGTGCGCCCGGCCATCAGCCGCTCCAGCGCCTGCTGGACCAGCCGCTCGGATTCCGTATCGAGGGCGGAGGTCGCTTCGTCGAGCAGCAGGATCGGCGCGTCCTTGAGCATCGCCCGCGCGATCGACAGCCGCTGGCGCTGGCCGCCCGACAGCCGGGTGCCCCGCTCGCCGACGACGGTATCGTAGCCCTCGGGCAAGGCCGTGATGAAGGCGTGCGCGGCGGCGTCGCGGGCCGCGCTCTCGATCTCCGCCTGCGAGGCGTCGGGCCGGGCATAGGCGATGTTGGCGCGCACCGTGTCGTCGAAGAGCACGACCTCCTGGCTGACCAGCGCGATATTGGCGCGCAGGCTGTCGATCGTCATTTCGCGGATGTCCGTGCCGTCGATCGTCACCCGGCCCCGGTCGACGTCGAAGAAGCGCGGAATCAGGTCGAGCAGGGTCGACTTGCCCGCTCCGGACGGGCCGACCAGCGCGACGGTGGAGCCGGCGGGCACGTCAAGGCTCACACCGTGCAGGGCGGGGGCGTCGGCCGCATAGGCGAAGTGGACGTCCTCCACCCGGACGTCGCCCTCGACGCGGCCGATCGCCCGGGCATCAGGCCGGTCGACGATCGAGGGCCGGGAATCGACCAGGGCGAAGACCCGCTGCGCGGCGGCGAGTCCCTGCTGGAGGACGGCGTTGAGGTTGGCGACCTTCTTCATCGGCTCGTAGGCGAGCAGCAACGCCGTGATGAAGGCGAACAGGCTGCCCGGCGTGCGATTGCCGGCGATCACCTGGTTGCCGCCGTAGAGCAGAATCCCGACCACCGCCGTGCCGGCCAGGATCTCCATGATCGGGCGCGAGGCGGACTTGAGCCGCGCCTGCTTCTGCTGCAGCCGGGCGAGCCGGTCGATCAGCGTGCGCGCCCGCTCGGCCTCGCGGGTCTCGGCACTGTCCGCCTTGACGTGCCGGATGCCCTGGAAGACCTCCGTCAGCCGCGCGGAGAGCTGGCCGAAGTCGGTCTGGGTCGTGCGCGTGACCTTGCGCATCCGCTTGCCCAGCCGGACGATCGGCCAGACCGCCGTCGGGAAGAGCACCAGCGCGATCACGGCGAGCTGGGCGTCGAGCGAGAGCATCACCGCGCCCAGGGCGACGAGCGTCAGGAGGTCGCGACCGATGCCGGTGATCGCGTTGGACACCGCGCTGAACAGTTGCTGGGTATCGTAGACGAAGCGCGAGACCAGCGTGCCGGCCGCGTTGGCCTGGAAGGCGGCGAGATCGGCGCCGACCAGCCGGGCGAACATCTTGTGCTGGAGCTCGGCGATCACCGTGCGGCCGACATGGTTCATCAGGACGGCCTGGCCATAGCTCGCCACGCCCTTGACCACGAAGATGGCGAAGACGGCCGCGGCGACCGGATAAAGCATCGCCGCCTCACGCGCGTCGAAGACCCGGTTCATCGCCGGCTCCATGACCTTGGCCATGGCGGCGGTGGAGACGGCGACGAGTGCCATGCAGACGAAAGCCGCGGCGATGCGCCAGGCCTGCGGGCGCATATGATCGCGCACCAGCCGCCAGACCAGGGCGCGCGAACTGGCGTCCGTCGTCGTCTCGAGCAGCGGGTCGCTCACGGCCGGCCGATGCGGTTCTGGCCCCGGATCATGTGCGGCCTCTTAGCATGGTCGCCCGGCGGGAGGCCAGGGTTCCGGGGGCGGGTCGCGGTCCCGGCCTCGGCGCGTGTCCTGTGGACATTGCGCGCATAGGATGTGTATCGGGTGGCATCGACCGGCCGCCTTCGCGTAGATTGTGGTGCGGCGGCGCGGGCGCCGGGCCCGGAAGGCCGCCGATCGCTTCAGGGAGGATACCGACCGATGGCCGAGGCCGCAGAACGCCCGACCGTCCCCGCCTGGCTGAACGCCTATCCCGCCGGCATCGACTGGCACGCCGAGATGCCGGAACGGCCGCTCCACGCGCTGCTCGACGACGCCGTGGCACGCTTCGCCGACCGGCCGGCGGCGGACTTCATGGGCAAGAAGTACACCTACGCCGAGATCGGCCGGGCCGTCGACCGATTCGCCAAGGGCCTGCAGGGCCTGGGCGTGAAGAAGGGCGACCGGGTCGGGCTGTTCCTGCCCAACAGCCCCTATTTCGTCATCGCCTATTTCGCGGTGCTGAAATGCGGTGGCATCGTCGTCAACTTCAACCCGCTCTACGCCGAGCGGGAGATCGCCAAGCAGATCGCCGATTCGGGCGCGTCCGTGATGGTGACTGTGGATGTCCGCCAGCTCGTCGACAAGCTGGAGGCGGTCAACCGCTCGACGCCGGTCCCCGCGGTCGTCCTGTGCCGGATGGCCGGCGCGCTGCCGGTTCCGAAGTCCTGGCTCTACCCGATCGCCAAGGCGAAGGACGTGGCCAAGCCGCCGAAGGACGGCCGCTATCACGCCTTCGACCGGCTGATCGACAATGACGGCCGTTTCGCGCCGGTCGATGTCGACCCGGGCGACATCGCGGTCCTGCAGTACACCGGCGGGACGACGGGCGTGCCCAAGGGCGCGATGCTGACCCACGGCAACATCTACGCCAACACCTGGCAATCGAGCCTGTGGTTCCCCGATGCCGCGCTCGGCCAGGAGCGCACGCTGGGGGTCCTGCCCTTCTTCCACGTCTTCGCCATGACCGTGGTCATGAACTTCAGCGTCATGATCGGCGCGGAGATCGTGATGCTGCCGCGCTTCGACCTCGACCAGGTCATGAAGATCCTGAGCACGAAGCGGCCGACGCTGTTCCCGGCGGTGCCGACGATCTACACCGCGATCAACGGCCACAAGCACCTGGATCGCTACGACATCTCCTCGCTCAAGTTCTGCCTGTCGGGCGGCGCCTCGCTGCCGGTCGAGGTCAAGCAGACCTTCGAGCGGCTGACCGGCTGCAAGCTGGTCGAGGGCTACGGCCTGACGGAGAGCTCGCCGGTCGCCACAGCCAACCCCCTGAACGGCGTCAACAAGACCGGCTCGATCGGCCTGCCGCTGCCCGGCACGACAGTGGAGATCGTCGACCTGGAGGATCGCACCAAGGTGCTGGGCATCGGCGAGCGGGGCGAAGTCTGCCTGTCCGGCCCCCAGATCATGAAGGGCTACTGGAACCGGGAGGAGGAAACGGCCGACACGCTGGCCGACGGGCGGCTGCACACCGGCGATGTCGGCTACATGGACGAGGACGGCTACACCTTCATCGTCGACCGCATCAAAGACCTGATCCTGGCCGGCGGCTACAACGTCTATCCGCGCACGGTGGAGGAGGCGATCTACCTCCATCCCTCGGTCGAGGAGGTGGTCTGCGGCGGCGTGCCCGACCCCTATCGCGGCCAGACGGTCAAGGTCTGGATCAAGCTGGTCGACGGGCGGACGATGACTCGGGACGACCTCAAGACCTTCCTGAAGGACAAGCTCTCCCCGATCGAGATGCCCCGCGTCGTCGAGTTCCGCGACGAGCCCCTGCCCAAGACCATGATCGGCAAGCTCTCCCGCAAGACCCTGGTCGAGGAGGACGCCGCCAAGGGCGAGGGCGGCTGAGGCCGGGGCGCTGGATCGGGCCTCGCATACCACTTGCGGGCCGGCGTCGCAGGAGCTATTCCCCCCGCTCCGCGAAGTCCTATAGAATGACGGTTCGCCGTCATTCGTATGGAGACGCTCATGCCCGGCCCCCGGTCGCCTCAGGACTGGCACCCTCAGACCCTGCTCGTGCGCTCCGGCCAGCAGCGCAGCGGGTTCGAGGAGACGGCCGAGGCGCTCTACATGACCTCGGGCTATGTCTACGGCTCGGCCGCGGAGGCCGAGGCCGCGTTCAAGGGCAAGGCGGAGCGCTACGTCTACTCGCGCTACGCCAACCCGACGGTCTCGGTCTTCGAGGAGCGGCTGCGCACGCTCGAGGGGGCGGAGGCCTGCAAGGCGACCTCGACCGGCATGGCCGCCGTCTTCGCCGCGCTGATGGCCTCGGTGCGCGCCGGCGACCGGGTCGTCGCGGCGCGCGCGCTGTTCGGCTCGTGCGAGTACATCCTGGCCGAGCTGCTGCCCCGCTGGGGCGTGGAGACGGTGCTGATCGACGGCACCGACCTCGATGCCTGGCGCGAGGCGCTGGCGCCGGGCGCGACGGCGGTCTTCCTGGAAAGCCCGTCGAACCCGACCCTCGACCTCGTCGACATCCCGGCCGTCGCCGAGATGGCGCATGCCGCCGGGGCGCGGGTCATCGTCGACAACGTCTTCGCCACGCCCATGCTGCAGAAGCCCCTGGCGCTGGGCGCCGACGTGGTCGTCTATTCCGCGACCAAGCACATCGATGGCCAGGGTCGCTGCCTGGGCGGCGCGGTGCTGGGCACCAAGGCGTTCGTCGAGGACGCGTTGCTGCCCTTCCTGCGCCATACCGGGCCCAGCCTGTCGCCGTTCAACGCCTGGGTCCTGGCCAAGGGGCTGGAGACGCTGAGCCTGCGCGTCGAGCGGCAATGCGCCAACGCCCGCGCCGTGGCGGACGCGCTGGCCGACGCGCCGGGCGTCGCCCGCGTCCTCTATCCCCATGCCGACAGCCATCCGCAGGTCGACCTGGCGCGCCGGCAGATGAGCGACGGCGGCACCATGGTCTCGATCGAGCTGGAGGGCGGCAAGCCGGCGGCTTTCGCCTTCCTCGACGCGCTCGGGGTCTTCGACATCTCCAACAACCTCGGCGACGCCAAGTCGCTCGCCACCCATCCGGCGACGACCACGCACCAGCGGCTGTCGCCGGAGATGCGCGCCGCCCTCGGCATCGGCGACGGGCTGGTGCGCCTGTCCGTCGGACTCGAGGACGCGCGCGACCTGGTCGCCGATGTCCGCCACGCCGCGGAAATCGCGCAAGGCGCGGCCGAGGCCGGCGCCGTTCCCCTGCGCGCCGGCGCGGCGGCGGGCTGCTGAGGCGCCCCACCGCGGGCCGGCCCGCAGGCCCCGATTGTCTCCCGCCGGCTCCCGTTCTGTTGACCGGAACGTGGGTTTCCGCCGCGCCGTCGCGCCCCATGTCTGCCCTACGAGACACGTCGGGGACCGGTCCCGGCGCGCTCGAGCACGCCCCGAACGGGGATCGTCTCGAACAGGGAGACCCACGATGTATCACCGCCGCACGCTGCTGAAACGCGCCGCGACCGGCGTCGCCGGCCTGCCGCTCGCCACGGTGCTCGCCGACCCGCTGATCGCCCGAGCTGTCGCCCAGGAGCTCGACACCGTCACGCTGACCACGCCGGGCGGCCGGTCGGTTTCCGCCGCGCTCGCGCTGCCGGAGACGACGCCGGCGGCCGCCGTCCTGCTGATCCACGAGTGGTGGGGCCTCAACGACCAGATCAAGTCGGTCGCCAACGAGCTCGCCAATCTCGGCTACGTCGCGCTGGCCGTCGATCTTATGGGCGGCGAGGTGGCGACCACGCCCGACGAGGCGCGGGCGCTCACCCAGTCGGTCGTGCCGGAAGAGGCGACGGAGACGCTGACCACCTGGATCGACTGGCTGAAGAGCCACGAGGCGACGACCGGCCGGATCGCCACGATGGGCTGGTGCTTCGGCGGCGGCTGGTCGATCCAGGCCTCCATGGCCGTACCGGTCGACGCCACGATCGTCTACTACGGCCGCGTGCCGGACAGCCCCGACGCGCTGGCCTCGCTGCAGAGCCCGGTGCTCGGCCACTTCGCCACGCAGGACGGCTTCATCGACGCCGCGATGGTCAATGCCTGGACCAACGCCATGAACGCGGCGGAGAAGAGCTACACCGTCCACTGGTACGACGCCGACCACGCCTTCGCGAACCCGACCGGCAACGCCTATGACAGCGCGGATGCCGATCTGGCCTGGTCGCGCACGCTCGATTTCCTGAGCGACCACCTGAGCGTCGAGGAGGGCTGACCACGCATCGCCGGAACCGCGGCGCGGCGGCAGAGGGCTCGCCGCCGCGGTTCCGGTTCCACGCGACGCGATGGAGTGTTTGCAACCGATAACCATTCGCACTAAATCCGGAAGGCGTTTCTCGAAGCGTTGGCGCCGCCGGCAGCGGCGTCGCCGGTGCCCGCCGTACCCGGATATGCCGTGACCGCCGAATTCCTGCCCCACAGCCTGCGCGCCAGGTGGCCCGTGCTCCGCCGGCCCCGGCCGTCGGGCTGGTCGCTGCTCACCATGGCGGTTGCCGGGCTGGTCTCTCTGCCCGTGCTCGTGATCCTGGCGCGGATCCCGGTCGACACGGGCGGGGTCTGGCCGCACCTGGCCTCCACGGTCCTGCCCGACTACGTGCGCAACACGCTGGTGCTGATGCTTGCGGTCGGCGCGCTGACAGCGGTGGTCGGGGTCGGGACGGCGTGGCTCGTCACCATGCACAGGTTCCCGCTCGTCCGCTTCTTCGAGTGGGCGTTGCTGCTGCCACTCGCCGTGCCGGCGTACGTCATGGCGTACGTCTACACCGATCTGCTGTCCTATGCCGGCCCGGTCCAGGCGCTGCTGCGCGACGCCACGGGCTGGGGCTTCGGCGACTACTGGTTCCCGCGGATCCGCTCGCTGCCGGGCGCGGCTTTGATGCTGGGCCTCGTGCTCTACCCGTACGTCTACCTTCTGTCCCGAGCCGCTTTCCTCGAGCAGTCGGTCTGCGTGCTGGAGGTCAGCCGTACGCTCGGCTGCGGGCCCTGGCGCAGCTTCCGCGCCGTCGCCCTGCCGCTGGCCCGGCCGGCCATCGTCTCGGGCCTCGCGCTGGTGCTGATGGAAACCATCGCCGACTACGGCACCGTGCAGTATTTCGGCGTGCCGACCTTCACCACCGGCATCTATCGGACCTGGTTCGGGCTGGGCGAGCCGGTGGCGGCGGCCCAGCTCTCGGCCGTCCTGCTGGTCTTCGTGGCGAGCCTCATCGGGCTCGAGCGCCTGTCGCGCGGCCGGGCCAAGTACCACCACACGACCCGGCGGTACCAGCCGCTGACGCCCCGGCGGCTGACCGGCGGCCGCGCCGCCGTGGCGGTTCTGGCCTGCGCACTGCCTCTCGTCCTGGGGTTCCTGATTCCGGCGGGACGGCTTCTGTACCTCACGGTGGTCGCCGGCGACGCGTACTGGGGCGAGCGGTTCATCCCGTACGCTACGAACAGTCTCACGCTCGCGGTGGTCACGGCGGCGATCGCGGTCCTGGTCGCGCTGATCCTTGCCTATGGCGTCCGCCAGCGCCCGACGCTGCCCAACCGCGCCGCGATCCGCGCGGCGGCGCTCGGCTATGCCGTGCCGGGATCGGTCATCGCCGTGGGCGTGCTGATCCCGTTCGCGGCCCTCGACAACGCGGTCGACGCCTTCATGCGCGCCCGGTTCGGCGTTTCGACCGGCCTGGTCCTGACCGGGACCATTGCCGCGCTGGTCTTCGCCTATCTCGTCCGCTTCCTGGCGGTGTCCTACAACGCCGTGGAGTCGAGCCTGGGCAAGATCAGCCCGTCGCTCGACGACGCGGCCCGCACGCTGGGACATTCGAGCCGGTCGACCCTGTGGCACGTCCATGCTCCGCTGATGCGCGGCGGCATCCTGACGGCGGCGCTGCTGGTCTTCGTCGACGTGATGAAGGAGCTGCCGGCGACACTGATCGTTCGGCCCTTCGACTTCGACACGCTGGCGATCCGCGTGTTCCGGCTCGCCTCCGACGAGCGGCTCGCCGAGGCGTCGACCGCCGCGCTGACCATCGTGCTGGTCGGCGTGCTGCCGGTGATCCTGCTCAGCCGCGCCATCGCCAAGGCCCGGCCGGGCTCGGTGGATTAGGAATTGGCGACGCCGGCGACGGGGTCGGGACGGGTGAGCGATCCTCGCTGGCGGCCGTCGGCGTCGAAATTGGCCGGGTCGAGCCAGCGGCGATAGGCGGCGAGGCGGGCAGGAGCCTCTTCCTCGACGATCGAGAACCAGGCCGTGTCGCGGTTGCGGCCCTTGACCACCCGGTGGCGGCGGAAGACGCCCTCGAAGCGGAAGCCGAAGCGCTCGGCCGCCCGGCGCGAGGGAGCGTTGGCGGCGTCGCATTTCCACTCGACCCGGCGATAGCCCGCGAGAAGGGCTGCCTCGACCGCCCGCATGACCGCCTCCGACGCCGCCCGGCGCCGCTGGAGCGCCGGCGGGAACCAGATATTGCCGATTTCGATGCAGCCCTGCTCGGGCTCGATGCGCATGAGGGACAGGACGCCTCGCGCCCGGCCGCCGGCGTCGTGGTCGATGACGGCGAAGAACACCGGGTCGCCGCTCGCCGCTTGGCTTGTCAGGTTCGCCTCATAGGCCTCGCGGTCCGCGAAGGGGCCATAGGGCAGGTAGCGCCAGCTCTCGGCCGTCGCCGGATCGCCGGCCAGGGCGAGCTCGGCCAGATCCGCGCCGTGGCGTCCAGGATCGAGCGGCTCCAGCCGGCACCAGGTCCCGTCGATCGGCGCCTTGTCCGGTGGCGACAGCGGGCGGAAGTCGACCGGATGGCTCGACGGAACGGGCGGCGGCGGCTCGTCAAGGGGCGCGGCGCGGGTCATGCGGACGAGTGGTAGCGTGGCGCGCCGGACTTGCCAATGCCGAGAGTGACGTAGGCGGCGGCGCGACCGGGCTCGGGACGGCTCCTTCCCGTCGAGACGGGCGTTCATGTAGGCGCGCAGAGTGGCGTTCATCCGCGTCTGATAGCCGCGGCCCGACGCTTTGAACCAGGCGACGACATCCGCGTCCAGTCGCAGGGTGATCTGCTTCTTCGGCTCTTCGGGAAGCTCGACCCGGGCGTTCCGCCAGAACCGGTCGCCGAGTTCCGGGACGTCGCCGAAGTCGATGTCCCCGTCATCCAGTCGGCCGATCTCCTCGGCCGACAGCTCCTTGTCGTCGCGCTTAGTAGAGGTGTCGCTCCCGTCTCGAGGCCGGGCGGGCCGATCCGATCGAGGTGATTCGGTGCATAGTGCAGTATGAAAATCAATCGAAACGTGTTTCAGGCGCCTGTGATGTCAGGGCGCGATCGGGTCGTTGCGCAGCGCCTCGCGGCGCTGGGCAACCTACGGCTCCGTTCTGTAGGTCGCCCACGGCCGAAGGCCGTGCGCGACGGCGCCGACCGTGCCGTGCGCGGCGTCCGGCCCGGCGCGAAAAAAAGGGGCCGCCCGAAGGCGGCCCCGTCAGAGTCGGGATGTGGAGACAATTGGGCCGAGCAATCACGGCCAGCCGACGCGGTCGAAGATCCGGACCGCCTCGGGGTTGTTTTCGCCGAGCAGCGAGGCGTTCACCGTGTCCTCGACGAAATCGGTGCCGTAGTCGGCGATCGGGCCGGTCACCTCGACGCCCTCGACCACGGGATACTCGTTGTTGCCGCCGGCGAAGACTTCCTGGGCCCCGTCGCTGGTCAGGAACTCCAGGAACCGGATGGCGTTGTCCTTGTTCGGCGCGTTGGCCACGACGCCGGCGCCGGAGATGTTGACATGCGCGCCCCGGCCGTCCTGGTTCGGGAACATGAAGTCCACCAGCACGGCCGCCTCGGCGTCGGCCGGATCGGCGCCCTCGGACAGCATGTGACCGAGATAGTAGGTGTTGGCGACGGCGACCGTGCACTCGCCCGCCGCGACGCCGCGGATCTGGGCGCGGTCGTTGCCGGCCGGCGGCCGGGCGAAGTGGTCCACGACGCCGGCGGCCCACTCCTCGGCGGCCTCGGCGCCATGGGCGGCGATCATCGAGGCCAGCAGGGACTGGTTGTAGATGTTCGAGGACGACCGGATGCAGATCGTGCCGTCGAAATCGGTCAGATCCTCGTAGGTCGAGACGCCGGCCGGCGGCCCGGCCTCCTTGTTGTAGTAGATCACCCGCGCGCGCTTGGTCAGCCCGTACCACAGGCCGTCGGGGTGGCGCAGATGCTCGGGCACGCGCTCCTCGAGCATGTCGGACGTCGCGGACTGGAAGACGTCTGCCTCCACCGCGCGCCACAGCCGGCCGGCATCGACCGTGATCAGGACATCGGCCGGGCTGTTCACGCCCTCGGCGTTGATCCGCTCGATCAGCTCGTCGCTGCCGCCCTCGATGACGTTGACCTCGATGCCCGTCTCTTCCGTGAAGCGCTCGTAGAGGGCGTTGTCGGTGTCGTAGTGGCGGGCGGAGTAGACATTGACCTCCTGCGCGGCGGCCGTGGCCGCCCCGCCGGCGAGGGCGAGGGCGAGCGCGGTGGCGCCCAGGCGGATGGCAGGTCTCATCGATGCGGCTCCCGTCGGGTGTCTGCTGCTGCCGGGCGAGCCCTCGCCGCCCTTTCGGCTGCGAATGGCTCGCAATTGCAGGCACACCTTACGGATCGCGCGCGGCGATGCAAGAGTGAAAATGAGAACCGTTCGCAGAAAATCGTCGTGATGGCGCCACGCCGCCCGGCGTCGACCCGCGTGACCCTCGAACCCGGAGGCGCTCAGGGCCCGGCCGCGTTTCGGACCCGGCCGCGATGCCGCGGACGTCAGCCGGCCCGGCGCATCGGCCGCGGCGCGCGGCCCCGGGCCCGGGCGACGGGCATCGCGCTCTCGTCCTCGAACAGCTCGGCCAGCTTGTCGACCATCGTGCCGCCGAGCTGCTCGGCATCGACGATGGTCACCGCGCGGCGGTAGTAGCGCGTCACGTCGTGGCCGATGCCGATGGCGATCAGCTCGACCGGCGAGCGGCGCTCGATCCAGTCGATGACCTGCTTGAGGTGGAGTTCCAGGTAGTTGCCCTGGTTGACCGAGAGCGTCGAATCGTCGACCGGCGCGCCGTCGGAGATGACCATCAGGATGCGCCGCTGCTCGGATCGGGCCAGCAGCCGGTCATGGGCCCAGATCAGCGCCTCGCCGTCGATGTTCTCCTTGAGCACGCCCTCGCGCAGCATCAGGCCCAGGTTCTTGCGCGCCCGGCGCCAGGGCGCGTCGGCGCCCTTGTAGACGATGTGCCGCAGGTCGTTGAGCCGGCCGGGCTTGTCCGGCTTGCCGGACTGCACCCAGCGCTCGCGCGCCTGGCCGCCCTTCCAGGCCCGGGTGGTGAAGCCCAGGATCTCGACCTTCACGCCGCAGCGCTCGAGCGTGCGCGCCAGGATGTCCGCGCTGATCGCCGCGATGCCGATCGGCCGGCCACGCATGGAGCCCGAATTGTCGATCAGCAGCGTGACCACCGTGTCGCGGAACTCGGTATCGGTCTCCTGCTTGAAGGACAGCGGCGTCAGCGGGTTGATGACCACGCGCGACAGCCGTCCCGCGTCGAGGATCCCTTCGTCCAGGTCGAAGTTCCAGGCCCGCGTCTGCTTGGCCATCAGCCGGCGCTGGAGCCGGTTGGCGAGGCGCGAGATGGCGCCCTGGAGATTCTGGAGCTGCTGGTCGAGCATCTGGCGCAGGCGCGTCAGCTCCTCCGGGTCGCACAGATCGGCCGCGTCGGTCGTCTCGTCGAAATCCGTCGAGAAAGCGCGGTAGGTGAAGGCGTCGGGGTCGTTCAGGCCGTCATGCTCGGGCCGCCACGGCTCGCCCGGCACCTCCGAGTCGTCGCCCGTGGTGTCGTCGGAATCCTCCGCCTCGGACTCCTGGGCGTCCATCTGCGCCTCGGCCTCGGCGCTGTCCTCGGCGTCGGAATCGTCGGCGTCGGCCTCGGCGGAGACCTGCTCGCCCTGGCGCTGCTGGTCCTGGGGCTCGCTCTCCTCCTCGCCGCCCTGGTCGTCGTCGTCGGAGGACTCCGGCTCCTGCTCCTCCTCGGCGCCGACATCGATGTCGAGCTCCTCGAGCAGGTGGCGCACGAACTTGCCATACTCCGCCTGGTCGTCGAGCAGGGGGGCGAGCTGCGTCATTTCCCGGCCGATGCGCTGCTCGACCCAGGGCCGCCAGAGATCGACGGCGTGCCGGGCGACGGCCGGCGGCGGCTCGCCGGTCAGGCTCTCGCGCGCGAGCAGGCGCATCACCTCGGCGAGCGGCGCCTCCTCGCGCTCGGTCACCCGGTCGAAGCCCTGGCGGCGGTAGCGCTCGTCGAGCGCCGCCGTCAGGTTGTGGGCGACGCCGACCATCTGGCGCGCGCCGATCGCCTCGCAGCGGGCCTGCTCCAGCGCCTCGTACGCCGCCCGCGCGTCCTCGCCGGTCGGCAGGCCCTTGGCGTGGACCTTGCCGTCGTGGTGGCGCAGACGCAGGGCCACGGCGTCGGCGGCGCCGCGCACGCGCGTCACCTCCTCCGCCGACAGGGCGCGCGAGGGCAGGGGCAGCCGGGCCTTGTCGCCGGTCAGCCCGGCGGGCTCGCCCGAATAGGTGACCGAGACGTCGTCGCGCTCGGCTATGGCGCGCAGGGCGCCCGTCGTCGCGCGCTTGAAGATCTCGACCGGGGATTCGTCCTGGCTCATCGGCTCCGTGCCGCCGGCATCCCGGCGGTCCGCTGATCCGTCCACAATGGCCGTTCGGGCGGGTGCCTCACATCACCAGCGTGGCGACGCCCGATTCCGGCAGCTCGCTGCCGAAGCAGCGCTGGTAGTACTCGGCCACGACCGGCCGCTCGACCTCGTCGCACTTGTTCAGGAAGGTGGTGCGGAAGGCGAAGGGGACGTCGCCGCCGAAGATGCGGGCGTTCTCCGCCCAGGTCAGCACGGTGCGCGGCGACATGACCGTGGAGATGTCGCCGTTGATGAAGCCGGCTCGGGTCAGGTCGGCCACGCGGACCATGGCGCTGATCGTCTCGCGTCCCTCCTCGGTGTCGTAGTCCGGCACCTTGGAGAGCACGATCGCCGTCTCCTCGTCATGGGGCAGGTAGTTGAGCGTGGCGACGATGTTCCAGCGGTCCATCTGGCCCTGGTTGATCTGCTGGGTGCCGTGATAGAGACCCGTCGTGTCGCCCAGGCCCACAGTATTGGCCGTCGCGAACAGCCGGAACGCCGGGTGCGGGCGGATCACCTTGTTCTGGTCGAGCAGCGTCATCCGGCCCTCGACCTCCAGCACGCGCTGGATGACGAACATCACGTCCGGCCGTCCGGCGTCGTACTCGTCGAACACCAGCGCGCAGGGATTCTGCAGCGCCCAGGGCAGGATGCCCTCGCGATACTCGGTGACCTGCTTGCCCTCGCGCAGGACGATGGCGTCCTTGCCGATCAGGTCGATGCGGCTGATGTGGCTGTCCAGGTTGACCCGCACGCACGGCCAGTTGAGCCGCGCGGCGACCTGCTCGATATGCGTCGACTTGCCGGTGCCGTGATAGCCCTGGATCATGACGCGGCGGTTGTGCGCGAAGCCGGCCAGGATCGCCAGCGTGGTCTCGCGGTCGAAGCGGTAGGTCTCGTCCACGTCCGGGACGTGATCGTCCTTCTCGCCGAAGGCCGGGACCTGCATGTCGATATCGATGCCGAAGGTCTGGCGCACCGAGACCGTGATGTCGGGCGTCCGTTCGGCAAGCGTTTCGGCAGACATAAGAGCTTCCATCCGTCCTTGTTGATCGGGTCCTTCGGGCCCGGCGGCCGGCGTGGCGGGCCGCCTCCGGGGGGCTCAGCGCGCGAGGCCTGCCCTCAGGACCCCGTAGGCCTGGTTGATCGCCTTGAGCTTCTCCTCGGCCGCCCGGTCGCCGCCGTTGGCGTCCGGGTGGTGGCGCTTCACCAGGGTCTTGTAGCGCGCCTTGACGGTCGCGAAGTCGACCGGCGCCTCCAGGTCGAGCACGGCGAGCGCGCGCTCCTCCTCCGTCCGCGGGCGGTTGCGCGCCCGGTTTTCCCGGCCCCGGCCGCCGGCATGCGCGTCGGCGCCGTCCTCGCCGCCGTTCCGGCCCCGGCGTCGCCCGTCGGCGCCGCCCAGGTCGAATTCCCGGTCCACGGCCTCGCGCAGCCGCGCCTCGCGCTCCGCCCAGGAGCCGAAGGGCCAGGTCCTGCGCTGCCATATGGTGTCGTGGCGCAGCATTGTCTCGACTTCGTCTTCGTTCATCCCGGCGTAGTAGTTCCAGGACCTGTTGTACTCGCGGACGTGGTCGAGACAGAACCAGTAGTAGTCGCTGAGTGCGTTACGCGATTTCGGTGCGCGGTACTCCCCCGCCGCCGCACAGCCGGGATGGTCGCAGGCGCGCACGCTCGTCCGCTCGCTCTCGGCGGCGAAGACCGGATCCAGGTCCGGCGGGCGACGGTGACGGCTCGAACGCATGGAGCGGAGTATGGTCGGCGCGACCGGGTGAGACAAGGCGCGACGGGGCGCGACGGGGCGCGACGGGGTGCGACGCACCGCGACGGTCATGACGCGCGGCGCCGGTCGGCGAGGCTGACCAGCGCCAGGCCGAGGCCGATCAGCGCCAGCCCGGCCAGCTTGGCCGGGCCGATCGGCTCGGCGATCATGGCGGCCGAGAAGACAAGCCCCGCCGCGGGCACGCCCAGCATGGCGAGCGACGTGGTCGTCGCCGGCAGGCTGCGATTGATCGTCACGACCGCGAAGAAGCCGAAGGCGGTGGCGATCGGGCCGTTATAGGCCAGGACGGCGAAGGACGCCGCGTCCCAGGTCCGCGCCAGGTCGGATTCGAGCCACAGCATCAGGGGCAGGGCGGCCAGCGCGGCGACCAGGTACTGCCAGATCGCTAGGTCCAGGGGCGCGGAGTCCCAGCGATGCCCCCGGATCTGCAGGATCGGCACGGCCCAGACCGCCGCGGCCAGCATCAAGAGGCCGTTGCCGACGAGCTGATCGTGGTCGCCCCAGTCGAGGGCCGCCGGGTTGAACATCACCGCGACGCCGGCGAGCCCGGCGGCCAGCCCCACGGCCTTGAGCCGGCCGATCCGCTCGCCCAGCAGCAGCGCGGCGCCGGGCACGACCCAGAGCGGCGTCGTATAGGCGAGGATCGCGGACCGCCCGGCCTCGACCACCTGCAGCGCCCAGACCGTCAACCCGTTGAACGCCGCCATCTGCAGCAGCCCGATCGACAGGACGATCGGCCAGTCCCGGCGGGTCGGCCAGTGCAGCCGGCCGAGCGCGTGCAGCAGCGGCAGCATGCACAGGACGGCCAACGCCATGCGCGCGGCGAGGAACGTCATCGGGCCGATATGCGCCACGCCGATCTTCATGATCGGCCAGTTGGCGCCCCAGATCAGGATCACGGCGGCGAGCAGCGCCACGGCGGTGCGCGGGCGCACGGCCCGGTCGGTGGACGGCAAGGCGGTCATCGGACCTCCGGCGCGCCGGTCGGGGCGGACACGACGCGCGCAACACGGGCCGGGCCATCGGCGCGACGATCCCCCTCGCCTTGTCGCCGCCGTGGCGAGGCCCTTTATTGAGGGTTCGGCGCCATGAGACAAGGCGCCAAAGATCCGGGGCACCACCGATCCGGGGCACCACCGATCCGGGAGCAAGACATGACCGTCGCCGAGCGAATCCGCCAGAAGCTGACCGACGGCCTGGCGCCGGCCGCCCTCGACATCGTCGACGACAGCCACCGCCATGTCGGCCATGCCGGCCATGACGGGCGCGGCGAGAGCCATTTCCGCGTTCGCGTCGTCGCCGCCGCGTTCGAGGGCCGGTCCCGCGTCGATCGCCAGCGCCTGGTCTACGGTCTTCTCGCCGAGGAGATGCGCGACCGCGTCCACGCCCTGGCACTGACAACCCTCACCCCCGACGAGGCGGAAGCGGCAGCCGCGGGGTGATCCGACGTTCCGCGGCCGCCCGGCCGCGCGCGAACTCCGATCCACCGGCCGCAACCTTCGGGCGCCGGCGAACGGCGATCTGCCCCCCTGTCCACGGAGCGGATCGGCTCGTGTCGATCCACGGGACATGGGAACGCATCTTCCGATTGCACAAGTATCAGTACGCAATTTTGATGGTTGAAATACGCTCATATTCAGCTACAGTCGGCTTCAACGGTTGAGGAAATGACGCGCAGCCAGTCTCAACCCCAGGCCGAACCAAGGGAGCGTAACACCAATGACGAGCACGCTGGTCAGCCGCAATGTGACGGTGAACGGGCGCCGGACCAGTGTCCGGCTCGAACCGGCGATGTGGCGGGCGCTGGAGGAGATCTGCGTCGACAACGGCCTGACGATCCACGAGTTCGTCACCGACGTCGATGCCCGCCGGCGGGAGTCCTCGCTCACCGCCGCGATCCGTGTCGCTTTGCTGATGCACTATCGGGCCCGGGCCACCGGCAAGGAGGCGTTTTCGGCCGACGGGCCGCGGCCCAAGCGGGCGACGCCGGGCCGCCCGCCCCGCGAGGCGGTCCAGGCCCGCCGCGCCACGCGCTGACGCGCCCGTACCGGTGACCGGCGCCGTCCGGTCCGGGTGACGCCCGGGCGGCTCAGCCGCCGCCGGTCCCGGCCGTCCCGGTTCCGTCCGGATCGGCGGCCGCGTCCGACGCGGCCGCCGCGCCCGTGTACCACTCGGGCCAGCGCTGCCGCACGATCGCGCCGTCGGCGGCGAAGGCGTGGCAGCTGTCGATCAGGCCGGGCTTGCGCCCCTGGCGATCGGCGGACGCCTCGCCCCGCGCCTCACGCTCCCGCTGCAGGATCGGATAGAGAGTCTGGAACGCGGTCGTCGCGACCGGCCCGATCAGGTCGACCAGATGGGTGCAGCCGCGCACCCCGCCCAGCAGCGCCTTGACCTTCCTGTTGAAGCCCGGCCGGATCGCCAGCCCCTCCAGCCGGGCGAAGGCCGGCGCGATCGCGTCGCAGACGCCGAACGGGGCGGCGTCCGTCACCGCCTCGGCCGCCACGATGGTCAGGTCGTCGTCGACCGTCAGCCGCAGCGCCATGTCGTGCAGCGGCTCGCCCGGCTCGATCGTGCCGCGGTGGGCGTTGGAGAACGCGTAGTCCTTGGTGTCGGTCAAATGCCCCTCGATGTCCCACAGGCCGTCGTCGCGGCGATAGCCGCGGCATTCGATCCGGCGCGTGTGAAGGGGGCGGCGCGGGGCGGGCGGGGACAGCGGCATGGCGGCACCGGCTCGGCGTGGGGGGCTGGGCTGTTGGAGCGAATGCGATGCGGACGGCTCAGGAGGCGGCGTCGGGCGCGCCTTCCTCGGGCTCGACCGGCGGGGTGATCCTCAGCGAGGTGATCTGGTTGCGCTGGCGGCGCAGGATCTCGAACCGGAAGCCGTAGAAGGTGAAGGTCTGGCCGACCTCCGGGATGCGCCGCGCCTCGTGCAGGACCAGCCCGGCGATGGTCGAGGCCTCCTCGTCCGGCAGGTCCCACTCGAACTGGCGGTTGAGGTCGCGGATCGTCACGGTGCCCTCGACGATCAGGCTGCCGTTCTGCTGCACCCGGACACCGGCGACCGGCAGGTCGTGCTCGTCGGAGATGTCGCCGACGATCTCCTCCAGGATGTCCTCCAGCGTGACCACCCCCTGCAGGCTGCCGTACTCGTCGACCACCAGGGCGAAATGCTCGCGCCGCGCCCGGAACGCCTGGAGCTGGTCGAGCAGCGTCGTCGTGTCCGGGATGAACCAGGGCGACGAGCAGATATCCAGGATCTCGAGCTCCGTGAGCTCGGGGCCGTAGCGGCGCAGGGCGCGCAGCAGCGCCTTGGCGTGCAGGACGGCGACGATGTTGTCGGAGTCGCCGCGCCACAGGGGGATGCGCGTGTAGGGGCTGGCCAGCACCGCGTCGACCAGCTCCGCCTTCGGCAGGTCGGCCTCGACCGCCACCACGTTGCGGCGATGGGTCATGATCTCCGAGACCTCGACATCGGCGAGGTCGAGGATCGAGCGCAGCATCGCGCGCTCGTGCGCGGTCTCCTCCTCCGGGCCGCGGTGCAGCTCGATCGCGCCGCGCAGTTCCTTGTCGGAACCGATGTCGCCGATCGAGCCGAGATCGGCGCGGAACAGCCGGATCACCCCGCGCGTGACATAGGTGATCAGGATCACCATCGGGCGCAGGACGATGACGACGACCCGGATGATCGGCGCGATGGCGCGCGAAGCGGTGTCGGCGTTGTTGATCGCGTAGGTCTTGGGCAGGACCTCGGCGAAGATGACGATCAGCGTCGTCATCCCGAGTGTGGCGTAGGCGACGCCCGCCTCGCCGAACAGGGTGATCAGCACCGAGGTGGCCAGCGCCGAGGCCAGGATGTTGACCAGGTTGTTGGACAGGAGCAGCGCGCCGATCAGCGCTTCCTTGTCCCCGATCAGGCGGTTGACCAGGCTCGCGCGCTTGTCGCCCTCGCGCTCGAGCTGGTGCATGTGCGCCCGCGAGGCGGCGGTCAGCGCCGTCTCGGAGCCGGAGAAGAAGGCCGACAGGCAGAGCAGGAAGAAGACCCCGCCGGCGGTCATCCAGAAGGCCAGTGACATCGCGGTCGATCGTCAGGAGCCGGTGCGCCGGTGCGCGCCCGGCCCGGAGGGCGCGCGCAGCACCGCGGCGACATCCGCGGGGTCGACGTCGCGGCTCGTGAACGCCCGGCCGATCCCGCGCGCCAGCACGAAGGTCGTGCGCCCGTCGGCGACCTTCTTGTCCCGCGTCATGTGGGCGATCAGGGCCTCGGCGTCGTCGGGGCCGAGGCCGATCGCGTCGAGCCCGGTCGGCAGCCCGACCGCCGCCAGATGGGCGGCGACGCGCTCGGCATCGGCCGGCGGGCAGAGCCCGAGCCGGGCCGACAGGGTGAAGGCGAGCACCATGCCCAGCGCGACGCCCTCGCCGTGCAGCAGGCGGTCGGAGTAGCCGGTCTCCGCCTCCAGGGCATGGCCGAAGGTGTGGCCCAGGTTGAGCAGGGCGCGCCGGCCCGACTCCCGCTCGTCGGCCGCGACCACCTCGGCCTTGGCGCGGCAGCTCTCGGCGATGGCGTGGATGCGCGCCGCGGTGTCGCCGTCGATCACGGCCCGGCCCTCGCTCTCCAGCCAGTCGAAGAAGGCCGGCCGGTCGATGGCGCCGTACTTCACGATCTCCGCGTAGCCCGCGCGCAGTTCCCGGGCGCTCAGGCTGTCGAGCACGGCGGTGTCCGACAGGACCAGCCGCGGCTGATGGAAGGCGCCGATCAGGTTCTTGCCGTGGCGGCTGTTGACGCCGGTCTTGCCGCCGACGGCGCTGTCGACCTGGGCGAGCAGGCTGGTCGGGATCTGCACGAAGGGCAGGCCGCGCAGCGCCAGCGCCGCGGTCACGCCGGCCAGGTCGCCGATCACCCCGCCGCCGAAGGCCACGACCGTGTCGCCGCGCTCGATCCCCAGGCCGAGCAGGGCGTCGAGCAGGGCGCCGAGGCGGTCGAACGACTTCGACGCCTCGCCCGGCGGCACGGGCAGGACGTCGGCGCGGATGTCGGCCTCGGCCAGCGCCCGCGCCAGCCGGTCGCCGTGCAGCGCGCGGACGCGCTCGTCGGCGATGACGATGACGCGCGGACGCGGCAGGACCGGGCGCATCAGCGCGCCGGCCCGGTCGATCAGGCCCGGGCCGATCCGGATCTCGTAGCGGCGCGCGCCCAGCTCGACGGGCACGGTCTCGGTCATGGTCGCGAACTCCGGGCGCTCGGGTCAGTCGCCGGCCGGGCCGGTCTCGCCGGTCGGCCGGTCGGCGGGGGCAGCGGCGGCGCCGTCGGGCGACGTCTCGCCGGCAAGGAAGCTTTCCAGCGCCTTCTGGGCCCGGTCGGCGGTCTCCTCCGGCGGTCCGTCCCGGCTGTCGATGACGATGTCGGCAAGGGCATAGACCGGATGGCGCTCCTCGATCAAGCGCGCCAGGATCTCGCGCGGGTCGCCATCGTTGAGCAGCGGTCGGGTCTTGCGCCGCGCCGTGCGCCGGACCAGCAGCTCCAGGTCGGCGCGCAGCCAGAGCGAGATGCCGCTGGCGGCGATCGTCTCCCGCGTCTCGGGGTCCATGAAGGCGCCGCCGCCGGTCGACAGCACGTGCACCGGACCGGCGAGCAGCCGGGCGATGACCCGGCGCTCGGCGTCGCGGAAGGCCTGCTCGCCATAGAGCTCGAAGATGTCGGTGATCGAGCAGCCGGCCGCGCGTTCGACCTCGCTGTCGGCGTCGATGAACTCGACGCCGAAGCGCGACGCCAGACGCCGGCCGATCGCGCTCTTGCCCGCCCCCATCATGCCGACGAGCACCAGCGTTCGCGGCAGGCGTGCGCTCACGGCCGCCCTCCGCCGGCCGATGCCGGGGCGGAAATGCATCGGTGCCGGCGATTGCCGCCCGCCGGCCGGCGCCTTAAGATCGCCATGTAGAATCCATAACACATTCCAGGGTCGGCGTGCATCGCCGGCCCGACCCACTGCCGACGCGGCCCCGTCGTCCGGCGGACCGCCGGCCCGTTCCCCGTCGATCGAGCGAGCGCAACCACCGTGGCGCGCAACCGTAGAGGCTCCGTCTTCGCCCAGAGCTCGTCGCCCGGCGTCGGGACCCGGCTCCTGCAGATCGTGCTGGTGCTGGTGCTGCTCGTCATAGGCGGCGGCGTCGTCTATCTCGGCTTCGGCGACCTGGATCCCCGCCGCGAGGTGGTGGAGAAGGAGGTCGACGATTCCCGCTTCGGCCAGTGACGGCCGCAAGGCCGGCCAAGCCGCGCGCGCCGCGCGGCGGGGTCGCCCGCGCCGCGCGGGGCCGGCC
>JAVJUS010000056.1:0-15062 GCA_040220455.1 Azospirillaceae bacterium | reverse complement strand
GGCCAGACTCCCGGCGCCCGGGTCGATCGCCAGCGCCAGGCGGTGCCACCGGTCGACGGCAAGCGGGCGCGGCGCGCGGACCGCCGGCGCGCCGGCCCCGCCGGCCTCCACCGTGCCGTCGGGCGCCAGGAACAGGCCCAGCACGGGCGCGCCCGCCGCGTCGGTCCACACGGCGATGCCCTGGCGCTCGGGCCCCGGCAGCGTCGGGCGCAGCCAGAGCTCGAGCGTCACCGGCCCGTCGGACGGCGGGCATGGCAGCACCGCGCAGGAGCCCTTGCGGATCGTCCGTGCCTCGCCGTCGTACGTCCCGTCGAGCGGGCTTTCGACCGCGACCTCCTTGAAGCCCGGGCCGAGCGGGTTGGTATCGCCGTGGATCAGCCGGACGAGCGCCGCCTCGTAGCGCGGCGCCGTGCAGTGGACATGGAACGCGATCGTCTCGCCCGGGTGGACGGTCCAGCGGTCGGTATAGCCGGTCAGCTCCATGGCGGCGCCCTCCCCGTCACCGGCTGCGCATCAGCACGCGGGTGGCGATCAGCACGATCACGAAGCTCGCCACCATGATGATCGCCGACAGGGCGTAGATCAGCGACACCGCTGAGCTGTGCGACGCCGAGGCGGTCCAGATGTAATAGGGCAGCGTCGTGATGCCGCCGCGGGTGTAGAGCGTGCGCGGCAGCTCGTTGAACGACAGCAGGAAGCTGAAGAAGGCCGAGGCGGTGATGCCGGGATTGAGCAGCGGCAGCTCGATGTCGATGAACTGGCGGATCTTGTTGGCGCCCAGGTCCGTCGCCGCCTCCAGCAGGCGGTGGTCGAAGCGCACAGTGACGATCAGGATGCACAGCAGCGCGAAGGGCAGCGCCCAGACGAAGTGCACCAGCACCACCGACCAGAACCCGGTGCGGAAGTCGAGCAGGCCGCGGTAGAAGAACAGCACCGCGATGCCGACCAGGATGCCCGGCAGGACGAGCACCGAGAGATAGGCGACCAGCAGGCCGCCGCGCCGCCGGATCAGCGGCATCACGCGCCCGATCGCGAGCGCCGCCGCGGTCGCCAGGAAGGAGACCAGCAGGCCGATCCCGATCGAGGTGACCAGCGGCCCGATCCAGCGGGCGTCCTCCCCGGTGAACAGGTCGGTGTACCAGTCGAGCGTCAGCGGCCAGGGAATGCCCGTCAGCGGCCGCGCGCTGAAGGACAGGACGGCGAGCCCGGCGATCGGCGCGTAGAGCAGGACGAGCGCCACCGCCCCCAGGATCACGGCGATCGCCGCGGTCGGGCCGGTGAAGATGCCGGCCGGGTCGTGCCGGGGCCGCCGCCTCATCCCTTCATCCCCTCGAAGATGTCGAAGCCGGTGCCCAGGCGCTTGAGCACGAAGCGGATGCACAGGGCGAGGAAGGCGAAGGCGACGAGCAGCGTCGTGCCGAGCGCCGCGGCGGCCGGGTAGTTCATCGCGCGGATCAGGTCGTCGAAGCCCTCCGCGATCATGGAGACCTGGCCGCCGCCCAGCAGCGTCGAGGCGATGTTGTCGCCCAGCATCGGCACGGCGGTGAAGACCACCCCGGCGGCGATGCCCGGCATCGCGAGAGGCAGGACGACCGTGCGCAGGGTCTGCATCGGCGTCGCGCCGAGGTCCCGGCTCGCCTTGATCAGCTCGTCGTCGATCAGCGAGACCGAGATGAAGATCGGCAGCACCATCGACGGGAAATACGGGCCGATCAGGCCCAGATGGATCGCGAATTCCGTGAACAGCAGCCAGTCCAGCGGCTCGGCCGTCAGGTTCGTCGAGGTCAGCAGGATGTTGACCAGCCCCTCCCGGCCCAGGATCGGCCGCCAGACGATGGTCCGCGCCGCCGGGCTCAGGAAGAACGGGACGATCAGCAGGACGATCAGGATCGACTTGGTCCAGCCCTCGCGCAGCCCCTTGGCGAGCCACAGCGCGAAGGGAAAGCCGAGCACGAATTCCAGCGCCGTGATGACGACGACGATGCGCAGCGTGCGCAGCACCGGCTCGATCCGGTAGGAGACCAGGATGTCGGCGTAGGGCTGGAGCGAGACCGTCCACAGGAAGGAGAGCCCGCGCCCCTGGAGAACGGAGATCACCACCAGCGAGAGGATCGGCAGCAGCACGCCGATCGCCCACAGCGCCGTCAGGACGACGAGCGCGGCCCGGTCGACCGACGGACGCAGCGGCCGGCGGCGCACGCCCGGTCGCGCCGCGGCGGCGGCCGCCGGGGAGTCGAGGGAGGTCGACGCCACGGACAAGGAGCTCGGTCCTCGAAAATCGGGTCGGCGCGCTCGGCGAGGGAGCCGCGAGGGCCCCGTCGCCGGCGCGTCGGGCGTTGCCGTCAGGCGTTGCGGAACCGGGCCATCTGGGCGTCGTGAGCGGCCAGGTCGTCCGGGGCGCCGCCGATCCAGTAGTCCGGGTTGGAGAACTTGGTCTCCACCTTCTCGATATTGGCCTGGATCTTGGCGATGTCCTCCTCGCTCCAGCCCTTCTCCTGGGCGTAGTCGAGGGCCAGATCCATGCGCGAGCCGACATAGCCGCGCAGCACCGCGAGTTCCGCCGCGTATCCGCCGCCCAGGAACCAGTCGAGCGCGCGGTAGATGTTGTCGACGTTGTCGCGCTCGGCCGCCTGGACCGGGATGAAGGTCGAGTGCATCCAGTTGATGTGGAAGTCGCTGCAGGTGGCGTACTCGACATCGAGCCCCTGGGCCTGGACCTCCTTGACCGCCGGCTCCCAGCAGCGCTGGACCAGGACCTCGCCGTTGACGAAGTTGGCGACCTGCTCGTCATAGGTCCGCCACAGCGCCCGGAACTGGCCGGCGTTCTTGCGCTCGATGAGGAAGTCGGCGGCCGTCTCGACCTCCGAGGCGGTCATGTTCGCCGGGTCGCCGATCTCCGCCAGGCCCCGGCTCTTGAGGTACATGCCGCCGATCATGAGCGCGATGTTGTCGCCGTCGAGCGCCGTCTGGCCCAGCGTCTGCTCGCTGTTGAGCAGCAGGTCCCAGTCCAGCGGCTCCGGCGGCCGCGGCAGGCCCAGCTTCTCCGGGAAATAGCCGAAGCTGTCGGAGTTGTAGTAGAGCGGCACGCTCCAGTCCTTGTCGTCGCCGACGTAGAGCACAGGGCTGCGCTTGATGGTGTCGGCGATCGCGTCGTAGTTCTCGAGCTTCGAGGTATCGAGCTCGGCGACCATGCCCTGCTCGACCAGGTTCTTCTGAACCCCCGCGAGCGTGTTGATCAGGTCGAAGCGCTCGCCGGCCTCGTTGACCAGGATCTCGTTGTAGAGCGCGCCCACGTCGTCGACGTGGAAGGGCGTGAACTCCATCTTGAGGCCGGTCTGTTCCTCGAACAGGCTCCAGTCCTCGAGCGCGACCGTCGGCCCGCCCATCATCCGGATCGTGCCTTCCTGGGCGTGCGCCCGCTTCAGGCCGCCGCGCAGGATCGCCGGCGTCACGACAGCCCCGGCGCCGGCCACGGCCAGCCCCTTGCCGAACGACCGGCGGGTCAGCGTTCCGGCGCGGCGAATGATCTTCCCAGCCATGTCCCTTCTCCCCCTTCTTCGGCGACGGCGGCCGGTTCAGCCGCCCTCGCCCTGTTGAATCGCCCCGACGACGCAGGTCTCGGCCCGGAAACGGATCTCCGTCCCGGTGCGCGCGTCCTGCTCGGTGTCCCATTGGCGCACGACGATCTCGCCGACCGGCGTGGCGACGGGGACGTCGCGGTACTTGCCCTTGTAGATCGCCGGGCCCGGCGTGCCGGCCAGCACGGTCTCGCCGCGCTCGGCGGCACCCGCGTCGGCGAAGCGCACGCGCTCGGCCCGGATGGCGGCGAAGACCGGCGTGTCCGGCCCGGCGCCGGCGAGGTCGCCCACCGGCCGGCCGAACAGACGGTGGTCGCCGATGCGCACGGTGGCGAGGCCGTCCTCGACCCCCTCGAGGCGGCCTTCCAGCACGTTCTCCACGCCCATGAAGCGCGCGGCGAAGGCGGTGCGCGGGCTCTCGAACAGCTCCTTGGGCTCGGCGATCTGCTCGATCGCGCCGTCGCGCATCAGCACGATCCGGTCGCTCATGGTAATCGCCTCCTCCTGGCTGTGGGTGACCAGGATGAAGGTGCTGCCCGTCTTGCGGTGCAGGTCGATCAGCTCGACCTGCATGTCCAGGCGCAGCCGCTCGTCGAGCGCGCCCAGCGGCTCGTCGAGCAGCAGGATGTCCGGCTTTGTGGCCAGCGAACGGGCGAGCGCGACGCGCTGGCGCTCGCCGCCGGAGAGCTGGTGGATGCGCCGGTCGTACTTGTCGGTCAGGCGGACCAGGGCCAGCGCGGCCTCGGCCTCGGCCCGACGCTCGGCCTTGGGCACCTTGCGCAGCTTGAGCCCGTATTCGACGTTCTCGCCCACGCTCATATGCGGGAACAGGGCGTAGTGTTGGAACACGGTCGAGACGTTGCGCAGATTGGGCGGCAGGTGGGCGATGTCGCGGCCGTGCAGCTCCAGCCGGTCGACCGAGACCGGCGTCTCCAGCCCGGCGATGATGCGCAGCAACGTGGACTTGCCCGACCCGCTCGGCCCCAGCAGGGTCAGGAACTCCCCGCGCGGCACCGAGAGCGAGCAGTCGCGCAGCGCCACGGTCGGACCGTAGGCGTGGAAGGCCCGCTCGATGACCAGGATGCGCTCCGCCGCGGCGGCCGGTGCCGCCGGCGGCGGCGCCGCGCCGTGCTCGGCCGCGGTCTCCTCGGGTGTCCGGGCCTGCCCGAGCAAGGCGTCAGCGCCCGTCGGGGCCGCGCCGGCCATGACCGGAAGGCCGTTGGAACCCGCGTGTCATTCGTGCCATGGCGCCGTCCGATCGGTTGGGCGTCGGGTCGGTTTATCGTTAAACATCACCAGGATAAACCCTGCCCCGGCGCTGTCAAGCCGATGGCGGTGGTGCGGTCGAAATGGCGCGGACGCGCGGTCTCAGCCGGCCGGGCGCACCGTCGCGCCGATTGCCGGCTCGACCGGCAGGACGCGGCGTCGTTCGGCGAAGGCCGTGCCGTCGACTCGGGCCAGCAGGCCGTGGGCGACCGCCTCGCCGATGGCGTAGGCCGGCGAGCGCATGCTGGAGATCAGCGGCACGGAGAACTCGCGGAAGGGAAAGGCATTGAAGCCCGTGACCATGACGTCGCCGGGCACGGCGAGGCCGCGCTCGTCGGCCGCGCGGATGGCGGCGATGCCGATTTGGTCGTTGGCGCCGACGATCGCGTCGGGCACGCCGTCGCGATCGATCGCCTGGCCGATATCGGCGATGGAGCCGAGGAAGTCCGCTTCGTTGCAGGCGATCGAGTCGACCCGGGCCAAGTCCTCGGCCGCCGCGCGGACGCCGGCCTCGCGCCGCTCGATCGCCGGCCACACCCGGTCGGGCGCGACGAACAGCAGGCGGCGCGCCCCGGCCTCGATCAGGCCGCGGGTCAGCGTCCGGGCCCCGCCCTCGTCGTCCTGGATGAAGCAGCAGGAATCCGGCAGCTCCGGCTCGTCGTCCTGGATCACGGCGATCGGGTGGTGGAGCTGTTCGAGCACCCGGTAGACCTCGCGCCGCTCGTCGCGCGGGCCCGAGGCGATGACGGCCAGGGCATCGACGGCCGCGGTCCGGGCGATGAGGTGGCCGAGCGCGGTGGGATCGGTGGCGCCGTTGACCATCAGCCCGAAGCCGGCATCGGCCAGCCCGTTGCTCATCCCCGCGGCGACCTCGGTCAGATAGGGGTCGTCGAGGAAGCGCCGGTCGGGACGAACGATGGTCAGGCCGATGGCGTATTCGCGCTGCATGCGCAGGCCGCGTCCTCGCCGCTGCGGGCGGTAGCCGAGCGCGTCGATCGCCGCCAGGATGCGGTCGCGCGTGTCGTCGGAGACGCGGGCCGTGCGGCCGTTGATGACGTTGGAAACGGTCATCATCGACACGCCGGCGCGCTTGGCCACGTCGCGCAGCGTGGGGAGCCTCGTGCGTGTCGGCCCGGGGGCGTCGGGTGACATGGCGGTCGTCCGGGCGGCCGGCCCCGGCCGGGTCGGGCCAGTGCCGGTCAGGAGGAAGCGGCCCGGGCTCGTAGCAGGGCGGTCGCTTCGTTGTCGAGATCGAGGGTGTCGGTCAGCGCCACGCGATAGACCTCGCGCGCCCGCTCCCGGCCGACCCGGCCCTCGCGGACATCGGCGGTTACCCGCTCGGGATCGCGCTCGGCCGGCGGGCCGTAGCCGCCGCCGCCGCAGCTGATCGAGACCATGGCCTCGTCCGGGCCGATCAGGACCTCCGCGCAGCCCGGCACCGGCTCGAGCGAGCCGTCGGCGCGCCGGCGGAACTGGGAGGACGGGCCGCCCGACAGCCCACCTCGCGTGCCCTGCGCCGGGTTGTGGTTGCCGTCGCTGACATAGGCGACCGTCATCGCGCAGCCGAGCGGCGAGAACTCCGAGTACGCGCCAGGCGCGCCGCGGAACCGGCCCGCCCCCTCGGTGTCCGGCATCAGCCGGCGGGCATGGACCAGGATCGGGTGGCGCAGCTCGTCGATCTCGATGGAATCCTGGTAGCACATGCCCGCGTTGCCGACATGCATGATGGTCAGCCACCCGTCGGTGGTCGGCGTCCCGGCGCCGCCGGTGCAGCCCAGATAGACCTCGTTGACGAAGGGCTCGCCGTCATGGACGCCGGAGACGACGCCCGAGGACGGCGGGATGCAGGCCCCCGTCTCGGCCATGCCCAGGCCGTCGGCGAGCTCGGCGATGGCGCACTGGACCGGGTTGGCCACCCGGTCGGCGAGGTTCGTCGTCGCCACCGAGCAGGAGGTCGGGTGCGCCGGCCGGCCGACCGCGCAGTTGTCGCGCAGATGGACCTTGATGCGCCGGAAGCTGCCCTCGTTCTTCGGCACCGTGTGGTCGATCGAGTTGAAGATGCCGACCATCGGCGCGGAAAGGGCGCAGCCCTCCGACAGGTTCAGCCCGTTCTCCATGCAGTCGGGGTTGTCTCGCAGGTCGACCTCGATCATTCCGTCCTCGGGCCGCACGTCGACCGTGACCTTGATCTCGACCCCTTCCTCCGGCGTCGCCGGGAACGGGTCGTGGCGGCTCTTGCGCGTGACGCGGCCGGCGGGCATGGCGCGGATCGCCTCGGCCATGCGCTGCTCGCTGTAGTCGAACCAGCCGCGGGCATGAGCCTCCAGCGCGTCCCAGCCGACCTCGCGGCCCAGCGCCAGGATCTCGCGCTCGCCGACCCGGGCGGCGCCGAGCGTGGCCAGGTAGTCGCCCCACCACTGGTCGGGCACGCGGATCCGCATCCGGCACATCCGCACGATGTCCATGACGTGCTCGTAGTCGCTCTGGATCTTCGTCGCCGGGAAGATCAGCGCACCCTCGCCGTAGACGTCCCTGGCCGCGCCCATGTAGGTCGTCGGCAGGGAATTGCCGCAATCCGCTTGGTGGCCCTTGGCCAGCACGGTGAACCGGTGGACGCCGTCGTCGTCGATCACCGGCACCAGGATCGAGTGGTCGGCCGGGTGAGTGCAGCCGTGATAGGGCGAGTTGTGCAGGAAGGCGTCGCCCCGGCGCAGCACCGGGTGGTTCTCGGCCATCGTCCGGCACATGATCTCCGGCCCGCGCAGGACGTGGATGGGCAGGCTGTCCGAGGCGGTCAGCAATTCGTGGTCGGCGGTCAGGATGACACAGGAGAAGTCCCGCGCGATGGTCAGGATTCCCGACCGCCCGGTGCGGTGCAGCGTGTTCGCCATCTTGTGGGCGATGCCCTCGAACCGCGCGGTCAGCAGCGCCATGCGGACGCCGGTCGGGCGCTCGGCGGCAACCTGATCCATGGCTAGTCCTCCCGGCCGGTGAGATCGCAGACGAGGCTGCCGGCGGCGTCGCGCCGGGCGCGCACGCCGGGGTCGACGACGACGGAGGTGAAGTCGGATTCGACGATCGCCGGGCCGACCACCGTGTCCTCCACCGTCAGCGCCTCGAAGCGGTGGATCGCGGCGTCGGTCCAGCCGGCGCCGGGGAAGTGGACCGGCCGGCGCGGCAGCGGCGAGAGGTCCGCCGGCGGTCGCAGCCGGCCCGGCCGGTCGCTGCCGATGCGGCAACGCACGGTCGCGTTCCAGCCGACGGTCTCGATCGCGGAGTCCGGATCGTCGACGGCGAAGATCTCGCGATGAGTGCGGTGGAAATCCGCCACCAGCGCGTCGACGTCGCCGGCGCCGCGGAACCGGCCGGCGCGCAGCGGCACCTCGATCTCCCAGGCCTGGTCGGGATAGCGCGCCTCGACCGACCAGTCGATCGCCACCGCCTCGGCTTCCGCCCCCGTCGCCTCGGCGAAGGCTTGGCAGCGCCGCTCCAGCCCCTCCAGCACGGCGTTGACGCCCTCGGCGTCGAAGGCTCGGCTGTCGGTGTGGAACATCGCCTGGTGATGGGCCATCAGGTCGGAGACGAGCGCCCCCGCCGCGGCCAGCACGGCGCCGGTCTCGGGCACGATCACCGTGTGGCAGCCGAGCCGGCGGCCGATCGCCACGCAGTTGATGCCGGCCGCGCCGCCGCCGGCGATGAAGGCGGCGTCGGCCGGGTCGAGGCCCTGGTTGACGGTGATGTTCATGATCGCCTGGACCATGCTCTCGGTCGTCAGGCCGACGATGGCCGAGGCCGCCTCCTCGACCGGCAGGCCGAGCGGGGCGGCGACCTCGCGCCGGATCGCCTCGGCGGCCGCCTCGCGGTCCAGGCGCATGCGCCCGCCCAGGAAGAACGACGCGTCGATCGTGCCGAGCACGATCGCCGCGTCTGTCACCGTCGGCCGGGTCCCGCCCTGGCCGTAGGCGACCGGCCCGGGCACGGCGCCCGCGCTGATCGGGCCGACATGCAGCAGCCCGCCGGTATCGACCCAGGCGATCGAGCCGCCGCCGGCGCCGATCGACTTGGTGTCGACCGAGGGCATGCCGGTCATGTGGCTGACCAGCGGCCGGCCGAGCCAGGTCTCCCGCGTGCGCGGGATGCGGCCCGAGCGCACCAGCGAGACGTCGAAGGTCGTGCCGCCCGTGTCGCCGACGATCAGCGTGTCCACGCCGGCGTCGGCGGCGTAGGCCCGCGCGCCGACCGGCGCCATGCTGGGGCCGGAGTTGATCAGGTGGACCGGCGCCTCGGCCACGTCGGCGGCGTCCATCACGCCGCCCTGGGAGGTGACGACCAGCAGCCGGCCGCCGAAGCCGGCCGCCCGCAGTCGCGCCTCGAGCCGGCTCATGTACGGCCCCATGATCGGCTTGAGCGCGGCGTCGAGGCAGGTCGACATCGCACGCCGGTACTCCCGGATCGATGGGTTGATCCGGTGCGACAGCGTGTAGGGCACGCCCGGCAGGTGCGCCTCGACCAGCTCGCCGACGCGCAGCTCGTGGCGCGGCTCGACGATCGACCAGAGAAGGCAGACCGCGATCGCCTCGACACCGGCCGCGCGCGCCCGCTCCAGCGTCGCGATCACGCCCGTCTCGTCGAGCGGTCGGCGGACGCTGCCGTCGCGCAGGATGCGCTCGCCGATCTCGAAGGTCAGCGCCTTGGGCACGAAGGGCTCGGGGTACGGGACGGTGAAGTTGAAGGCTTCCTGCCGGCCGCCCTCGCGGAAGACGAGCGTATCCGGATGGCCCTCGGTGGTCAGCAGGGCGGTGCGCGCGGTCCGCCCGGTGACGATGGCGTTGATCGCGTGGGTCGTGCCGTAGACCAGGCTCTCCGCGCGGGCGAGATAGGCCTCCAGCGCGACGCCTTCGGCCTCCGCCGCCCGGCCCAGCGCGTCGAGCACGCCGGCGGCCGGATCGTCGGGCGTGGTCGGCGCCTTGACCATGGCGACGCCGCCGTCGGGCTCGGCGACGATCAGGTCGGTGAAGGTACCGCCGGTATCCACCGCGAAGCGCAGGCGGCCGGCCGGCGCGCCGGGGCGCGCGGTCTCCGGGGCGTCGATCACGCTCGTGTCGCTCAAGGGTCACCGCCTCCGTGACGGGTCGTGAGGAAAGCGCCGGCGCCGGCCGCGCCGCTAGAGGGCGAGCACATGGCCGCCGTCGACCACCAGCGTCGCGCCGGTCATGAAGCGCGAGGCGCCGGAGCACAGGAACAGGATCGGGCCGTCGAAATCCGCGACCTGCCCGACCCGGCCGAGCGGGATTTCCGCGACCAGCGGCCGGCTCGCCTCGCTTTCGAAGAAGTCGCGGTTCATGCCGGTGACGACATAGCCCGGCGCCAGCGTGTTGACCCGGACGCCGCGCCCGGCGAGCTCCAGCGCCATGACGCGGGAGAGCTGGGCGACCCCGGCCTTGGCCGCGGAATAGGCGGCCATGCCGGCCTTCGCGCGCAGCGCCAGGATCGAGGAGACGTTGACGATCGCCCCACCCTCGGGCAGGCGGCGGGCCGCCTCGCGCGCCATGACGAACAGGGCGTCGAGATCGACGTCCAGGATCTCCCGCCAGTCCTCGAGGGAGAGATCGGCGACTTCCCGTTCGGCAGCGATCCCGGCGTTGTTGACGACGATCGTGACGGGGCCCAGGGCCGCCGCGACCTCGTCGAAGACGCCGGGCACCCGGTCGTGGTCGCGCAGGTCGAAGGCGATGGCGACGGCCGTGCCGCCCGCCGCCTCGATCTCGCCCTTCACGCGATCGAGCGCGGCCCGGTCGCGGCCCGCCAGCGCGACGCGCGCGCCGTTGGTCGCCAGCACCCGGGCGAAGCGGGCACCCAGACCGCTCGACGCGCCGGTGACCAGCGCCACCGCCCCGTCGAGGCCGAACACCGCGCCGGCCGTCATGGCCGCCGCGGACGCCTCCGGCGGCGGGGAGGCGGTCTCAGAGGACACCGTACTTGGCGTAGACATCGGCGAGGAGCTTGCCCTGGAGCAGCTCGTCGCGGGTGTTGTTCTCGGCCGTGACCTTGTGCATCGCGCGGGCGATCACGTCGTCGGCGATCTCCGCCGGGATCACCACGACGCCGTCGACGTCGCCGAAGATCATGTCGCCGGTGCGCACCCGCACGCCGCCGCAGTCGACCGGGCGGTCCATCTCGACCATGCGACCGCGGCCGCGGCTGTCCAGCGGCCCGATGCCGCCATGGAAGACGGGGAAGCGCCGCTCGCGGATCTTGCGCACGTCGCGCACCAGCCCGTCGGTCACGCATCCGGCCGCGCCGCGCGCCATCGCGGCGGTGGTCAGCAACTCGCCCCAGGGCGCCAGCCGCTCGGTCGGGCCGTCGCAGCCGATCACCGCCACGTCTCCGGGACGCAGGTCGTCGAGCAGGGCGATCTCCAGCTCGTACGGATTCTCGCCGTCGGCCACGGAGTAGGTGTTGGTGTAGGCACCGGTGCGCGCCCGGCCGAACAAGACGAGCGAGTCGTCGAGCGGCCGCATGAACGGGCGCAATGCCTGGTCGGGAAACCCCACTTCGTCGAGCACGTCGGACAGCACCGCGGAGTAGAGCGTTCCCGTGATTTCGGCGGCGTTCATTGCTGCGTCTGCCTCTGCCGTATTTTTTGTACTTTAACGTTAAACATCCCGGACCAGGAGGTCAATCCGGCAATGCGCCGGCCAAGCGCTTCGACGGGGCGGGACGGACGGCCGCGCGGACCGCCGGCCGTTCAGGACCCGACGGTCAGGGCGGCGCCGTGCCGGCGCAGCAGCGCCACGATGCTGTGGGCGGTGATCGCGCTGGTGCGCGGGTTGTCCGGGTCGGGCAGGTTCTCGATGGCGGCGTCGATGTCGGCCAGGCGGGAGCGGACGACGACCCGGTGGCGATTGCGCGTCAGGCCCGGATCGGCCCAGACCTCCTGGATCGTCCGGTCCGGGCCGTGGGCGGCGAGGCTGAGCGCCGCGGCGACGTTGACATTGGCCGGGAACAGCCGCGCGCCCTCGCGCACCGGCCCGGCATAGAGGCACAGCGGCGCGTCGACGGCGTCCAGGTCGATGCCCTGCTCGGCGATATGGGCGACGCCGGCGAAGGCGCGCGGCGGCTTGGAGGAGATGATGCGGACCTCGGCGGCCTCGTCGACGCAGGCCGCGCGAACCGCGTCGAGGCCGACCAGCGCGCCCGTCGGCACGCGGATCCGCGCGCCGGTCTCCGCCGCCCGGTCGATCAGGTCGCCGCGATCGAGCAGCCGGCTCGCCGTGGCGACGACGAGCTCCCGGCCTCGCTCGACCGCCGGCTCTGCGACCGCCTCGAAGGCGGCGGCCGGCAGGCACTCGACGACGATCTCGGCGAGCTCGGCGAGATCGCCCGGATCGACGAGGGCTGCGTCCGGCGCGCCCATGGCGGCGAGGCTCTTGCTCGCCCGGGCCCGGTCGCGGGCCGATGCCGCCACCAGGACGGCGCCCGGCACGCGGCCGCCGGCGATCGCGCGCGCCACGCTCCCGCCGATCGCGCCCAGCCCGGCGACGGCGATGCGCGTCGGCGCGCTCACGAGTCCCGTCCCCGCGCCCGGGTCACTGCCGCCATTTCAGCAACCGCCGCTCGACGCGCTGGAGGACGCCGCGCTCGAGCAGCTCCATCAGCACGGTGAACAGGATCGCGAGCGCCAGCATCTCGCGCATGCGCAGGACGTTGAAGGCCTGGAAGATCGCCGCGCCGATGCCGTCCGGCCGGCCCAGCGCCTCGACGACGACGACCAGTTTCCAGGATAGGGCGAAGGAGAAGCGCGCCGCCGTCAGGAAGGCCGGGACGAGTTGCGGGACGAGGTTGGCCCGGAACGCCTCCCATCGGGAGATCCGGTAGACCTTGACCATCTCGTCGAGCTCGATGTCCCGGGCATGGACGCTGGATCGCACGATGTTGGAGACGAACGGCACCAGCGCCACGGTCAGGGCGACGAAGCCGGCCATCTCCCCGGTGCCGAGCGCCAGGACGGCGAAGATGATGTAGACCGGATCCGGGATCGCCAACCCGATCGCCAGCAGCGGCTGGAAGAAGGCCTCCGCGCGCCGGGAGAGCCCGACCACGATGCCGAGCATGCAGCCGAACGCCGTCGCGGCGGCGAAGGCGACCAGCACGCGGCCCAGCGTCAGCGCCAGGTCCTCGTAGAATTCCGCCGACCCCAGCGCGTCGATCATCGCGAGCACCGTCGCCGTCGGCGTCGGAACCCACGGCCGCACCAGGATCGACAGCGCGATCCAGATCGCCAGCAGCCCGGCGAGCGCGACGGCCGTGCCGCCGGCCGAGACCCTGCGGCGGCGCCGGGCGTCGATCTCCTCGGCGGTCGCCGGGTCCAGGTCGCGCTCGTCGGGATCCATTGTCGCCTGCACCATCTCGAGTTTCCTAAGTCGCGCGCGCCTCGGCGAGGCCCCAGGCCTCCATCACCTGCTCGACGATCTCCGCCTCGACCTGGCCGATGGCGGGATCCTCGTAGGCGCGCGGTCGCTCGATCGGCACCGCGAAGTCGCGCACGACGCTCGCCGGTCCCCGGGTCAGGATCACGATCCGGTCGGCGAGATAGACCGCCTCGCGGATCGAGTGGGTGACGAAGACGATGGTCGAGCCGGTGCGCGCCCAGATGCCGGTCAGCTCCTGGCGCAGGCGCCGGGCGGTCACCTCGTCGAGGGTGCTCAGCGGCTCGTCCATCAGGATGTAGGACGGCTCGACCAGCAGGGCGCGGGCGATGGACACGCGCTGGCGCTGCCCGCCGGACAGGCGCAGCGGCCAGGACTCCTTGAACTCGGCGATGTGCAGGATGTCCAGGATGGCGTCGATGTTCGCCTCCCACTTCTCGCGCGGGACGTCGGAGGCGGCGAGCACCAGCTCCAGGTTCTGCCTGACCGTGCGCCACGGCAGCAGGCGATGGCCCTGGAAGACGTAGCCCAGATGCGGCGGCGTCGCACCGGAGCCGTAGATCGGGGCGCCGTCCACCGCGACACGCCCGCCGGTCGGCGCCATCAGGCCCGAGAGGACGTTGAGCATCGTCGACTTGCCGCAGCCCGAGGGTCCGACGACGGCGACGAACTCGCCCTTGGCCACCTGCAGGTCGATCCGCTCGATCGCCAGGCGGTCGGTCCCGGGGTAGGTGACGGTCAGGCCCTGCACCTCGAGGACCGGCTCGGCAATGGAACTCATGAGCGGAGGCTCCCCCTCGTTGTCGCGGCGCGGCGCGGCGGCGCCCGGCGCCCGGACGTCAGGCGTCCCGGGTCAGGCGCCAGCGGAAGACGTGGCGCTCGAGGACCCGGATGACGCCGTATTCGACGAACAGGACCAGGGCGATGAAGACGAACAGCCACAGATGCACGTCGACCATCAGCAGGTAGTCCCAGGCATAGTTGAACCGCGCACCGAAGCCCTCCTTCGCCGCGCCGAAGATCTCGGCGACGACGATCACCTTCCAGGCGAGCGCGTAGGCGTTGCGGAACGCGCTGAAGAGATACGGCGCCAGGAACGGCACGTGGATGTGCCGGATCAGGCGCCAGGTCCCGAGGCGGTAGATCTGCGCGACCTCGTCGAGCTGCCGGTCGGCGCTGCGCAGCCCGTCGAGCAGGCCGACGGTCATGAACGGGAAGGTGATGAAGGCGACGACGGCGATGTAGCCGACCTCGCTGCGCTGGAAGATCGCCAGGGCGAGGATGGCGGCGATGGCGCTCGGCGTGCGCAGGGCGATGGTGACATAGAGCGAGAAGATGCTGCGGCTCAGGTCGCTCAGCCGCATCGCGAAGGCCACGCTCGTGCCGATCGCGACGCCCAGGGCCAGACCCGCCGCCACCCGCCAGACCGTGATGGCGATGTGCCGCCACGTCTCCCCCTGGGCGAGGAAGCCGGGCAGCTCCGCGGCCACCACCAGGGGGTCGGCGATGAAGGTCGTCGTCCTGTAGGCGAGCCACCAGGCCGGGAACAGCAGCGCGATCGCCGCGATCGACCAGGGCAGGGTGCTGCTCTTGCGCATCGGTCCTTCCCCGAGCGGGGTCCGGCACGGGCACTGTTGCCGTGCCGACGGTCGGCGGCGGCGGAGCTCAGGGCCCCGCCGTCGGACGACAACGAGAAAGAGGGGCGGGGGGGGGGGGGGTGGCGGGGCGCCGCCCCGCGGGCCCCGGGTCGGGCGCGGGGCGGGGAAGTTCACGGGGGGGCACCACACCC
>JAVJUS010000055.1:0-127652 GCA_040220455.1 Azospirillaceae bacterium | reverse complement strand
GCTGACGTTCCGACGGCTCCACCCGGCCGGGCCGCGCCCGTTTGGGCGACACGCCGTGTCGTGCCGGAGGCCGTCCCGCTTGAGGGGCGGGCGCGGCCTCGGCTACAACCCTCGCCGGCCCGGGCGGGGCGGGGCGAGTCGCCGGCCGGCGGCCCGCCGACGACCTGTATACCTTGGCGGCGCGCCGGCCGGGCGCCGCGGCCTTCCGACGCCGAGCCCCGCGGCCCCACGCGACGACGGGGCGCCATAACGAGGAGCGGACGCGACACCGATGGACAAGATCCGCATTCGCGGCGGGCGGCCGCTCCGTGGGGCCATTCCGATCAGCGGCTCGAAGAACGCGGCCCTGCCGCTGATGACGGCGAGCCTGCTGACCGACGGCACGCTGACCCTGGCGAACCTGCCCGAGCTCGCCGATATCGGCACGCTCGGCACGCTGCTCGGCCAGCACGGCGTCGACCAGCGCGCCGAGGGGCCGGGCAGCGCGCTCCATGGCGGTCGCGTCGTCTCGCTGACCGCGCGCGACATCACCAACACCACCGCGCCCTACGACCTGGTCCGGCGCATGCGTGCGAGCGTGCTCGTGCTGGGGCCGCTGCTGGCGCGCTGCGGCGAGGCCAAGGTCTCCCTGCCGGGCGGCTGCGCCATCGGCACGCGGCCGGTCGACCTGCATATCGACGCCCTGCGCGCGCTCGGCGCCGAGATCGACGTCAATGCCGGCTATATCGAGGCACGCGCGCCACGCGGCCTGACCGGCGGGCGCGTCGTCTTCCCCAAGGTCTCCGTCGGGGCGAGCGAGAACATCCTGATGGCCGCCGCGCTGGCCAGGGGCGAGAGCACGCTCGTCAACGTCGCGCGCGAGCCGGAGGTCGTCGATCTCGCCCACTGCCTCCAGGCCATGGGGGCGCGGATCGACGGCATCGGCACCGACACGCTGACGGTCCAGGGCGTCGACCGGCTCGACGGCGCGCACCACCCGGTCATCCCCGACCGGATCGAGACCGGCACCTACGCCATGGCGGCGGCGATCACCGACGGCGACGTCGAGCTGCTGGGCGCGCGCGCCGACCATATCGAGGCCGCCGTGCGCATCCTGGCGCAGGCCGGCGTCCTGATCGAGCCGACGGAGAACGGCCTGCGGGTGCGGCGCGACGGCGGCCGGCTCGACGGCGCCGACGTGATGACCGAGCCGTTCCCCGGCTTCCCGACCGACCTCCAGGCCCAGTTCATGGCGTTGATGACCCGGGCGACCGGGGCCGCGATGGTGACGGAGACGATCTTCGAGAACCGCTTCATGCACGTGCCGGAGCTGGCCCGCATGGGCGCCGACATCACCGTGCACGCCGCCTCGGCCCTGATCCGCGGGGTGCCGCGCCTGACCGGCGCCCAGGTCATGGCGACCGACCTGCGCGCCAGCGTCTCGCTCGTCCTCGCCGGCCTGGCGGCGGAGGGGGAGACGGTAGTCAACCGCGTCTACCACCTGGATCGCGGCTACGAGCGCCTGGAGGACAAGCTGGGCGCCTGCGGCGCGGAGATCCTGCGCCTGAAGGCCGAAGCGGCGGAATGACGGGCGCGGCGACGAGACCGGGCGGGTCCGGTTCGCGGGCGAGGAGCGACGGGCCGCTGACGCCCGGCGCCGAGGGCCGGGAGCCACGGCCCCTACGCCTGCGCGCGGCGGATGTCGAGGATCTGGCCATCGTCTCCGCGGCCCTGCAGGACGCCATCGTCGCCGTCGGCGACATCGGCTGGCTGCCCGACGATCGGCGCTTCGCCATGGTGGTCAACCGCTTCATGTGGGACGCCGCGCCGGCCGAGGGTGCGACGGCGACGGGCGGCGACGCGGACACGGACGAGGGCGACGTGCCGGTCTATCACCGCACCCATTGCGGCGTGCGCTTCGAGCGGGTGCGCCGCGTGGTCGCGCGCGGCGTCGACCTGGCCGAGCGCGGGCGGCTCCTGGAGCTGCTGGCGATCGAGAGCGTGGTCGACGCGGACGGGGCGCGGATGCTGCTGGTCTTCGCCGGCGGGGCGGAGATCCGGCTCGACGCCGAGGCGATCGATTGCCGGCTGGAGGACCTGGGCACGCCGTGGCCGACCACTCGCCGGCCGCGCCACGAAATTGAAGACGGGGCGGAGTCCGACTAAGGTCCGTGCCGTCCGGCGCCCCCGCGGCGCCGGCCCCCCACCGAGTCAGGCCCCACGAGCCAGGACCCCCGGAGCCAGGACCCCGAACCGGTGCCCCAATCCCGCCCGACCGCCGATATTCCGCTCGCCGACGCAGGCCCGAGGCCGCCGGTGCCGGCCAACGAGCCGCTGGTCCTGGCCGTGCCCAAGGGCCGCATCCTGGACGAGCTGCGCCCCGTCATGGCCCGCGCCGGGCTGGAGCCCGAGGCCGCCTTCGACGACCCGCGCCATCGCGGCCTGCGCTTCGCCACCAACTGGCCGGGGGTCGAGATCATCCGCGTGCGCTCCTTCGACGTCGCGACCTTCGTCGCCTTCGGCGCCGCGCATTTGGGCGTGGCCGGCAACGACGTGCTCATGGAGTTCGACTATCCGGAGATCTACGCCCCCCTCGATCTCGGGATCGGGGCCTGTCGGCTGGCCGTCGCCGAGCCGGCGGAGATGGTCGCGTCCGACGACCCGGCGCGCTGGAGCCATATCCGCGTCGCGACCAAGTATCCGGAGGTCACCCGCCGGCACTTCGCCGCGCGCGGCGTCCAGGCGGAATGCATCAAGCTCAACGGCGCGATGGAGCTCGCCCCCTCGCTCGGCCTGTGCCGGCGCATCGTCGACCTGGTCTCCACCGGCTCGACGCTGAGCGCCAACGGCCTGCGGGAGATCGAGACCATCGCCCAGGTGACCTCGCGCCTGATCGTCAACCGCGCCGCGCTGAAGACCCGGCCCGACGCCGTGCGCGGCTGGGTCGACCGGTTCCGCGACGCGGTGGCCGAGGCCGCCTGACGCCCGGCGCCGTGCCCCGCCCGAGCCCCGGATCCCCCGTTCCATGACCGAAACGCCGCCGACCGACCGTATCGTGGAGATCACCCTGGACGAGGGCTCCGTCGCCCGGCGCAGCCCGGAGGTGGAGCACGAGCGGCGCGTGGCGATCTACGACCTGCTGGAGGACAACCGCTTCCGCCCGGCGGCGGGTCCGGACGGGCCGTACAAGGTGCATCTGAGCATCGAGGACAACCGCATGATCCTCGATATCCGGACCGAGGACGGCACGGCGGCCGATCGGGTGACGCTGCCGCTGATGCCGTTCCGCAAGGTGGTCAAGGACTACTTCCACGTCTGCGAGAGCTACTTCGAGGCGATCAAGAGCGGCGCGCCGTCGCGCATCGAGGCGATCGACATGGGCCGGCGGGGCTTGCACAACGAGGGATCGGAGCTGCTGCGCGAGCGCCTGGCGGGCACCATCGACATCGACTTCGACACCGCCCGGCGCCTGTTCACGCTGCTCTGCGTCCTTCACATCCGCTGACGCGGCATGCCGGTGCTTCCGTCCAGCGTCCTGTTCGTCTGCACCCAGAACGCCATCCGCTCGCCGATGGCCGAGGCGATGCTCAAGCACCTTCACGGGACCCACATCTTCGTGCAGAGCGCCGGGGTGCGCGAGGGCGAGATCGACCCCTTCGCGGTCGCGGTCATGGAGGAGGCGGGCATCGACCTGTCGCGCCACCGCTCCCGCACGCTGGAGCAGCTCGACGACACGAGCTTCGACCTGATCGTCACCCTGTCGCCCGAGGCCCATCACCGGGCGCTGGAGCTGACCCGCACCACGGCGGCGGACGTGATCTACTGGCCGACCATCGACCCGACTCACACCGAGGGCAACCGCGAGACCCGGCTCGCCGCCTTCCGGGAAACCCGTGATACGCTGATGCGGCGCATCCGGGAGACCTTCCCGGCCGAGGACGGCGACGGCGGCGGGAGCGGTGGCGAGAGCGACGGCGGCGGGGATTCGACTTGACCGGCCGCCCGGCATCGCCCACCTATGGGCGCGTTTTGTCCGCCTGCGGCGAGGAAGAATGGCCAAGGAAGATCTGATCGAATTCCAGGGGACGGTGGTCGAACTGCTGCCCAACGCGATGTTCCGGGTAAAGCTGGACAACGACCACGAGGTCCTGGCGCACACCTCGGGCAAGATGCGCAAGAACCGTATCCGCGTGCTGGCCGGCGACCGGGTGACGGTCGAAATGACGCCGTACGACCTTTCCAAGGGCCGTATCACCTTCCGCTTCAAGTAACCGGGAGGCGGCCGCCCGTGACGTCGGCCTCCACACCCGCACTCCGGCGCCGCACGTCCGAAGGCCGGCCCCGGGCCGCCGCGACGCTGGTCCTCGCCTCCGCGTCGCCGCGCCGGATCGACCTCCTCGCCCAGATCGGCATCGTGCCCGACGCGGTCGACCCGGCCGATCTCGACGAGTCGCCGCTGCCGCGCGAGCTGCCCCGCGCCCATGCCGAACGCCTGGCCCGTGCCAAGGCGGAGGCCGTCGCCTCGCGCCATCGCGGCGCCGCGGTGCTGGCCGCTGACACGGTGGTCGCCTGCGGCCGCCGCATCCTGCCCAAGACGGAGACGGAGGACGAGGCGCGGGCCTGCCTGGACCTGCTGTCCGGCCGACGCCACACGGTCCATGGCGGCCTCTGCGTCATCGCGCCGGACGGCCGGACGACCAGCCGCGTCGTTGAGACCGTCGTGCGCTTCAAGCGGCTGAGCCCGGCCGAGATCGCCGACTACCTCGCTAGCGGGGAATGGCACGGCAAGGCCGGCGGCTACGCCATCCAGGGCCGGGCGGCGGCGCTGGTCGCGATGATCCGCGGTTCTTATTCCAACGTGGTCGGCCTGCCGCTCTTCGAGACGGCGCGGCTCCTCGAGGGCGTGGGGGTCCGGTGAGCGGGGCGCCGCAGTGATCGAGGCGCAACGGTGAGCGGCCCGGCGCGCATCGCCGTCGCGCGCCAGGGCACCGCGCGCCTGGTCGCCGTGCTGCGCGGCCGCCACGTCACCGATCTGCACGCCGAGCCGATCGACCGGCCGTCCCGGGTGGGGGAGATCCTGCTCGGCCGGATCACCGGACGCGACGCGGCCTCCGGTGGCGCCTTTGTGGCGCTGGGCGACGGGCCGGCGGGGTTTCTGCCCAAGGGCGGCGGTCGGCCCGGCGAGACGGCGCTGGTCCAGATGGTCGAGGACGCGCGGGCGGAGAAGGGGCCGGTGCTGACCCGCGACATCGCGCTGCCGGGGCGCATGCTCGTTCATGTGCCCGCGAGCCGGGGCGTCGCCGTGTCCTCGTCGCTCAGCGGCGAGGCCCGGGCCCGCTGGCGCGCCATCCTGCCGGCCGGCTGGATCGTCCGGCGCCGGGCCGAGAGCGTGGGGCGGGAGCGGGTGGAGGCGGAGGCCGAGGCGCTGTCCGCCCTGTGGCGCGCCATTCGCGACGCCGCCGACCGGGCCGAGGCGCCGGCCCGCCTGCGCGCCGCCCCGGGCCTGGTCGAGCGGGTGGTCGAGGACAACGACCCGGTCGAGGAGATCCTGTGCGAGGAGGCCGCGGAGGCGCGGCGCCTGACCGCCTGGGCCAAGGAGGCGGCGCCCGATCTGGCCGAGAGCATCCGCCTCGACACGGTCGATCTCGACTCGGCGCTCGGCGAGGCGCTGGCGCCCGAGGTGCCGCTGCCCGGCGGCGGACGCCTGACGATCGAGCCGACCCGCGCCCTCGTCGCGATCGACGTCGACACCGGCGGCGCGCAGGACAAGGCGGCGGTCGACCGGGCGGCGGTGGACGCGGTGGCGCGGCATCTGCGCCTGCGCGCGCTGGGCGGGCTGATCGTCGTCGACTTCGTCACCGACCCGCCGGAGGCCGCCGGCCGGGGCGGGGAGGGCAGCCGCGTGGCCGATCCGGTGGTCGACGCGCTGATCAGGGCGACGGCGGAGGATCCGTCGCCGGTGCGCGTCGCGCGGCAGCGCCCCTTCGGCCTCGTCGCCCTGACCCGCCGCCGCCAGGGCCCGGGCCTGGCCGAGGTGCTGGGGGCTTGAAGCCGGCGGCCGGGCGTCCGATTGTCGGGGCCATGAGCGCGCGCGACACGACCTCCTCCGCCAAGTCCGCCAAGAAGGCCCCCTCCGGCAAGAAGAGCGGCGCCAAGTGCCCGATCTGCGGCAAGCCGGCGGTGCCGGAGTCCCGGCCGTTCTGCTCCCGGCGCTGCGCAGACGTGGACCTCAACCGCTGGCTGGGCGGCCACTACGCCATCCCGACCGCCGAGCCGCCGGATATCGAGGACCTCGACGCGGCCGAGCGCCGCGGCCCCGTCGACGATCCCGACGGGTAGGGCGGGGCGGTCGGGCCGGCCCCGTGCCATGTCGGACTTTCCGCCGTTGACGAGGCCCCCGCAGCCCGGCTAGACAGGTCCGCGTCGGTCGCCTATAAGACCATCCGCCGCGCGGGCCCCGCCGCCCGCCGGCCGGCGCCCAGGTAGCTCAGTTGGTAGAGCACGGCACTGAAAATGCCGGTGTCGGTGGTTCGAATCCGCCCCTGGGCACCACTTGCCCTCAGCAAAATCTAATCGTAGGTCGGATAGAGGCGAAGCCGAAATCCGGCAAGTGTGCGCGAAAGTGCCGGCCTTGATGCGTCCGGCTTTCTGGCGATCGCTCCAAGTCACACACGATGTCCATCATTCCCGCGAAAGCGGGAATCCACGAGTTCTGGCGCTGGTTCGAATTCTGAATGGATTCCCGCTTTCGCGGGAATGACGATTATTTGTTGCTTTAAGAAAAGCAAAGGAGGGTTCGCGTGTCTATGGGCCGTTGCCCGCTGTTCGATGACGCCATGACCCGTAGGCCGGCGGGGCACGGCCCCGCCCCAAGCGCGTCGGGATCGCTTCGCTTTCCCGACCGGCCGGAACCGTCGTTAAGTCACCGCCTCCCGCACCACGTCGAGTTGCACCTGCGCCGCCGTCGAATCCTCCGGCGGCGGGACGCGAACCGTGACATCATGCCAAGTGTCCGAGAATGTTGCCATTGATCGGGCCACGTGTGATGGTGCGCAAGATCCCGTTCATCGTGTATCAAGGCTTTGGCGTGGCATGGATCCCGTCCTCGTGCTGATCGGCGTGTTCGCCATCTTCCTGCCGGCGCTCGTGCTGCCGGGACCCGACTTCGTCGCGGTGGTCAGATCGTCCATGGCCCATGGCGTTCGGTCGGGGCTGTTGACCACGGTGGGGGTGTCGTGCGGGCTGTGCCTCTATGCGAGCCTCAGCCTCGTCGGGCTGTCGGCGATTCTGGTGGAGTACCAGTGGGTCGCCGTGACCGTGCGCGTGGCCGGCGGCTGCTACCTGATCTATCTGGGATTTCGACTGCTGCGCGCACGACCCGGCGCGATCGAGGCCGGGGATGCGCGACCGCCCTCGGGACCGCGGGCGCTTGCCTTCGGTTTCCTTGTCAACCTGACCAATCCGAAGGCCATCGTGCTCTTCGCCAGCGTCTTCGCCACCGCGGTCGGTCCGGCGACGCCGCTCTGGCTGATGGGCACGATGATCGCGCTTGTCACCGCCTCGGCGTTCGTCTGGTACGCCGGCGTCAGTGTCTTCATGGCGTCGCCGGCGGTGCTGCGCCGCTTCGGCGCCTTGCGCCACCGCATCGAGCGCGCGGCCGGGGTCTGTTTCATCGCCTTCGGCGGAAAGGTCCTGACCTCCGCTCGCGACCCGGTGGCACCCTGACGGCCCCTTCGGAGGCTACTTCACCGCCTCCCACACCGCGTCGAGCAGCACCTGCGTCGCCACGGAATCCTCCGGCCGGGCCATGGGGCCGGCGGCGGGGTCGCCGGTGGCGCGGGCGGCGAAGGTCTCGCACATCAGGATTTCCTGGCGCCTGGCCGTCGGCGTCGGCACGAACTCGGTGCCCGTGCGGTCGATCACGCCGGTGCGGTAGGTGTAGCCGGTCGCCACCTCGCCGTTGCGGAACAGGAAGCTGTTGGCCCAGTCGAGCACGAAGTCGTCCATGCCGATGGCGCCCGTGTCGCCGATCAACTGCAGGTCCATCAGCGAGGTCGCGGCCGTGAAGCCGGCGTCGAAGCTGAGACTGCGGCCGTCGGCGAAGCCCAGGAAGCCGTGGACATGGACCATGGCCCCGGTGCCCGGGTCGCGCGTGCCCATGGCGGCGACGGTGGTCGGCGGACCCTCGGGCCGCAGATAGGCGACGGCCGCGCGGATCGGGTACCAGCCCATGTCGCCCAGCACGCCCGTCGGCTCCTGGGAGGGGTCGATGCGGATATTGCCGGGGTCCGGCATGGGGAAGTGGAAGGCCGCGTGCATGGTCTGCGTCCGCCCCAGGCGCTCCGGCGTCGCCTCGCGGATGGCCAGCGCGCGCGGGTGGTGGACGAAATGCGTCGCGTCCATGAAGACGAGGCCGGCCGCCGCCGCCGCGTCGGCCATGCGCTTCGCGGAGGCGGCGTCGATATAGGGCTTGTCGACCAGCACGTGCTTGCCCGCGGCGACGGCGGCCAGCGCGATCTCCTCCTTCGCGACGGTCGGCGTGGCGACGTAGATCGCGTCGACCGCGTCGTCGGCGATCAGCGCCTGCCAGCCCTCGACCGGCTCCGCACCCGGCCGCCCGGCGACGAACTCGGCGGCGCGCGCCCGGTCGCGACTGGCCACCCGGCTCAGCGTCGCCCGCTCGGCCTCGCCCAGCGCGTCGGCGACCACGCCGGCGATCATGCCCGTGCCCACGATCCCGAACCTGAACTGCGTCATCGCCCGTGGTCTCCCTGGTTCATGGCGTCTCGAAGCGCGGCGGGCCGCGACCGGCGGCAACAATGCCGGTGGCGACGCGCGAAAGCGATTCCCTTGATCACGCCCTTTGCGCGTACCGAGGGAAGCCCGCGCCGATCGGCGCCGGCATGCCCGCTGACCGGCGCCGCGAAACCGACTACAGTCCCCGGCGCGCCGGCGGTGCCGCGTCGCCCGCCCGGAGTCGCGTCCTCCGTCCTCCGTCCTCCGTCCTCCCGTCCCGCCCGAGTCCCGTCGCATGCCCGAGTTCAAGGACCCGCAGATCCCCGTCCTGCGCCTGGCGGCGATCGTCGCGCTGGCGATCATGCTCGGCTGGGTGCTCTGGGTCGGCCGGCCGATCCTGCTGCCGCTGGTGATGGCGCTGCTGCTCGCCTTCGTCCTGACGGAGCTGGCGATCTGGATCGGCTCGATCCGCCCGCTCGGCCCCCGGTTGCCGGGCTGGCTTCGCTACGTCATCGCGCTGGCGATCGTGGCGGTCGTGATCTGGGGGCTGGCCCGGCTGGTGACGGTGAATATCGGCAACGTGGTCGCCGCGCTGCCCACCTATCAGAGCAATCTCGAGGGCGTGCTCCTGTCGCTCTACGAGCGATTCGGGATCGAGGAGCCGCCGACCCTCGCCTCGATCCGCGACGAGATCTTCCGCGGCATCAGCCTGCAGGGCCTGGTTCGCGGCGTGCTGACCCAGGTGACGACAGGCTTCGGGACGGTGGTCATCGTCCTGACCTACATGGCCTTTCTGCTGCTGGAGCAGCGCACCTTCGCGCGCAAGCTGACCCGGCTGGCCGACGACGAGGCCGGCGCCGAGCGCATCGCCGCGACCCTGCACGAGATCAACGACCGGGTCGGGCGCTACCTCGTGCTCAAGGCGACGGTCAGCCTGCTGGTCGGCGCCGGGAGCTGGATCGTCATGATCCTGATCGGCATCGATTTCGCGGGCTTCTGGGCGGTGCTGATCTTCCTGCTCAACTTCGTGCCCTATATCGGCTCGTTCGTGGGCGTGCTGTTCCCCACGGTGCTCGCTGCCGTGCAGTTCGCCGCGCCGGGGCCGTTCCTGACTGCGCTGGTCGCGCTGACGGCGGTCCAGGTGGTCGTCGGCAGCTTCGTCGAGCCGCGGCTGATGGGCCGGTCGCTCAATCTCAGCCCGCTCGTCGTCCTGCTGTCCCTGTCCGTGTGGGGCAGCCTGTGGGGCATCGTCGGCGCGCTGCTCTGCGTGCCCATGACCGTCGTCCTGCTCATCATCTTCGCCCGGTTCGAGGTCACGCGGCCCGTCGCGATCCTGCTGTCCCAGGACGGCCGCATCGCCGGGGAAGGCGCGCGCCCGGCCGAGGGGGACGGGGCTTCCGACTGACGGCGCGCGCGGCCTTGAAGGGTTGCCGGCGGCGATCCGTCGTTCGCGGCCGGCCGCGTCCGCATACGCGGGAATGGGTTGACCCGGGCGGCGCGCATCGCTATATCGATATTTCCATAAGCATCAAAATGTATGCGCCATCCCGAATGCGCCCGCCCGCGCGGCGAGCCCACGAGGCCGATCCCCATGACCGACTACGATCTTCTCCGGCGCCTGGTCGCCGAGATGCTGGGCACGGCGCTGCTGCTGGCGACCGTGGTCGGCTCCGGCATCATGGGCGTGGAGCTCGCGGCCGGGGTGACGGGCCTCGCGCTGCTCGGCAACACCATCGCCACCGGGGCGATCCTGGTCGTTCTGATCCTGATCTTCGGCCCGGTTTCGGGCGCGCATTTCAATCCGGCCGTGACGCTCGCCTTCCTGATCCGTCGGGAGATCGCGGGGGCCGACGCGGCGGCGTATGTCGCGGCGCAGGCGATCGGGGCGCTCGCCGGCGTCGCGGCGGCCCACCTGATGTTCGAGGCGGCGGTGTTCACCCCCTCGACGACCGTGCGCACGGGCGGCGGACAGTGGTTCGCGGAGGGTGTCGCGACGTTCGGGCTGGTCGCCACGATCCTGGGCTGCCTGCGCTTTCGCCGCGAGGCGGTGCCCTACGCGGTCGGGCTTTTCATCACCGCGGGCTACTGGTTCACGGCCTCGACCTCCTTCGCCAACCCGGCGGTGACGGTCGGGCGGGCCCTGACCGACACGTTCTCCGGCATCCGACCGCTCGACGTGCCGGGATTCGTGGTCGCGCAGGCGGCCGGTGCGGTGCTGGCGACCGCGTTGATGGGCTGGCTCCTCGCGCCACGCGTCCGCCCGGTTCGTCAGGCCAAGCTCGCCGGCCAACCGGCGGAGTAGGGAAGGGGCGCGACGGCCACCCCTCCGGATGCCGCCAAAAGGCCGAATGACGTTTTCGTTGAAGGCCTTCCGGCTACTGGACTACGCGCCCAAACCTGTCATACTGCCTGCATCCTGAGACCCACGGGTCCGGGACGGAGACACATGGAGGCCCCGCCCTTCCGGTTCCGTCCGTCCGTGATGCCAAGGAGGCGGCCGCGCGGGAGCCCAGGCTTCCGTCATGGGCGCGAAACGGACTCCCCGCAGGTCCACGGCACGGGGGTCCGTCGGACACGCGAAGTTATTGACGTCATTAGGAATTCGTACGCGATGAAGACCTCTCGTTTCCGTGCCCCGGTCGAGCCGACGCAGACCGAGGTCACTGCCGTGGTCAAGTGGTTCAATCCGACGAAAGGCTTCGGCTTCGTGCGCCTCGAGGATGGCGCCCCGGACGCCTTCCTCCATGCTTCGGTGCTCGAGCGCTCGGGGCATCGGGCCGTCTCGGAAGGGGCGTCGCTGGTCTGCGACATCGGCGAGGGTCAGCGGGGCCCGCAGGTTCTCGCCATCCACAGCGTGACCGAGGGCGAGGGCGGCGGCGCCGCCGGCTTCGGCGGTGGGCCTGGCGCCGACTTCGGCGGCGGAGTCGAGAGCACGCTCGAGGGAACGGTGAAGTTCTTCAACGCGCAGAAGGGCTTCGGCTTCATTCTTCCCGACGATGGCGGGCGGGACGTGTTCTTCTCGGCCGCCACGCTGGAGCGGGCGGGGCTCGGGGCGCTGGAGTCCAACCAGCGTGTTCGCGTCGCCATTCGCATGGGCCACAAGGGCCCGATGGCCCAGTCGATCGAGCTCGTCTGAGGCGACGATCCCGCGCCGGCGCGGGAAACGGCCCGGACGCGCGGGAACCTCGATATATGGGAGCCGGCGGCGTGCCGCCGGCTCCGTCGTATCCGGTTGACCCGGTTTGACGAGCCGCGTCTCGCGCTCCGCCTCCCACCGCGCCGGGCCGGGCACAGGACGCGGATCCGTCAGCCGGCGCCTCACTCGAAGAGGGTGCGCCATCCCCCGGCCAGGCCGGCGAATCCGATCGGCTCGGTGATCGCGGCGAGGTCGACCGGCAGGCGCGGGCGTTGTCCAGCGTCGCGCAGCATCGGTCCGATCGCGAGTTCCGCCGCCGCCTCGGCGTTGCGCAGCCCGCTCACCAGCGGTACCCGCACCCTCAGCATGCCGGCCACGGCGGGATCGATGCCTTGCGGATCCCGGCTGACCGTGACGTCCGCCGTGATGGCGACCCCGTTGTCGAAGCGGCGCTGGAGTCCGATGTCGAAGCCGGTGTCGCCCGCCAGGAAGCGGTCGACGCCCGCCGTGGCCTCGATCCGGGTACCGGGCACCGACCATCGCAGCCCTGTCCGGGCGGTCCAGGTCGTTTCCGGCGTGAAGGCGAGACCCTGGACCGGCAGGCGCAACCGACCGGCCGTCGCCTCCGCCTCGACGGCCCAGCGACTGGCGAACGGCCGCCAGAGGGCCGAGACCGCGGCGCCGGCGTAATCGCGCTCGAGCAGCCCGGCGGTCCCGGCGATTGCGACGCCGGGCACGGGACGGACCAGCGCCGCCGCGAATGCCCGCTCCAGCGTTCCGCCCGCGACCGGCGCCCAGGGGTCGCTGCGCACCGGCGGGGTGGCCCGGGCGAACCGCAGGAAGGGCAGGGTGTCGTGGAGGCGCAGCCGCAGATCCGCGCCGACGAGCGTGCGCGCCGTGGGGCGGAGCCGGCCGTCGAAGCCGATCGTCCAGCGTTCGAGCCGGCCGTCCTCCGGCGCGGTCGCGTCGAACTCGTACCGCGGCGACAGGGTCAGCCACCAGCGGCGGCCGGCCGGTTGCGGCAGCGGGCCGTCGAGCGGAGCCGGCCGCGGCCGGGCCCGGCGCCACATCTCCTCCGGCCCCAGGCGCCCCTCGGCGCCGAGGACCACGTCGCGGCGGTAGAGCGTGACGGCCGTCCCGGGCAGGCCGCCGCGGGCGGGGATCATCTCGAACCGCTCGACGCCGGCCGGCGCGTGGCGGGCCATCAGCCGCGCCGCGCGCCCCAGGGTCCGGGCCACCGGTACGCCGTCGGGACTATCGAGGCGGACGATCAGCCTCGCGGCGATGCGCTCGATGCCGGCAACGGGCAGGCCGGCGTCGCGCGCGACATCGACCAGCATCGCGTCGGACGCCGGCGCGCGCTCGGCGCGGCCGATCGGTCCCGGGCCGGCCCGGGGCGGTGGTGGGTCGGGTTCGACCACGCGCCAGTCATCGGCGCGATAAGTGAGCACGCCGCGCAGGAACGCTCGATCCCCGCCCTCCAGCCCGGCCTCCAGGTCGAGCCAGCGGCGGGCCCGCCAGATCAGGCCTAGATCGACCGGGAGCGAGGCCTCCGGCCTCGGGTCGGGCGGCCGGCTCGCGTACACCCAGAGCGGCCAGCGGGTCGGCAGGGCCATGTCGATCGCCCCGAACGCCCGTAGTCCGCGCCAGGGGGCGCTTGCCGCCCCGTCGTCGATCGGGCGGCGCAGACCGGCATGGAGATCGAACCGGCCGACGGTTCGGGACGCGGCGAGATAGGCCTCGGGGTGGGAGGCGGTGGCCTCGGCCCGGATTCCCGCCGCCAGTGCCGGAATCCACCGTGTCTGCCCGCCAAGGCCGAGGCGCAGGTCGGCGGTGGGCAGGGGGCGAGGGAAGCGGCCGGGCTCCCCGCTGTCCAGGTCGACCGACAGCGACAGGCGATCGTCGAGTGACAGGGCGAGGCCGAGCGCCCGTCCGCCGTCGAGATACTCCGTCACCGTCGTGCCGACCGTGCCGCTTGGCGGCAGCCTGGCCGAGGGAACGCCGATGCCGGCGCCCGCATTCATCGCTGCGAGAGGCGCCATCTCGGCCGCCTCGGCCCGCCGGCCGACCCCTGGCCCGAAGACGAGCCCGAAGACGAGCGCGGATATGACGAGGACGACGACCATCGCCCGGGCCCGCATGCTTCCACTCGTCGCTCCACCCGCCATCGCCGTCCGGTATCATCGTGTGACACTAAATGCACGCTAAAACAGAATTCGGACGTATGAGCGGCTGGTGGGAACCGATTTCGCGGGCCGCGGGTTTCAAGCATTCGTTATTCGGCCAAGATGTAGAGTCACTGGTAGAGGTAACGTATGCGCTCCCGCCGCGCGGCGCGTGGCGAGCCCCGGCCCGATGATGCCGGGGCGGCGATCGGAGATCGGAATGCGACGACTGCTGACGGGCTTTCTTTCCGCGAGCCTCCTGTTCGGCGCGGCCGAAGCCGCCGCCCAGGGCCGGTCCGGCGGCCCCGCGGAGGCGACGACTGCCCGGGCGATGGCCGGGCCCGCCGCCGCGACCCTGGCGCCCGACCCACGGGCGGTCGCCATCGCCGACCGGCTGTCGGTCGGCGACGGGGCGCTCAGGCTGTCCGGCGAGGAGACGGCCGGGCTCGGTGTCGTCACCCTCGACCGCACGGCCTTGCGTCGGCTCTACGAACCGCGCGGCTACGCGCCGTTGTGGCTGGGGGAGGAGGCTCGCGCCCCGGCGGAGACCCCGCCGGCCTCGGTCACGGGCGTCGTGACGGTGCCGGACGGGCTCGCGAACATTCGTGCCGTCGCCGACGCCTTGAACGGGTCGGATCGCCACGGCCTGTCGCCCGCCACCTACCACGCGGCCGTGATCGCCGAACTGCTGCGCGTGCCCGCGCCGCGACCGCCCGAGGCCGAGGTCGCGCTCGAACTGCTGACCAGTGCGGCGGTCATGGATCTGGCCGATCATCTGGCGACCGGCCGGATCGATCCCTCCGACATCGATGCCGAAATCGACTATCCCGACCGCGCCTTCGATCGACAGGCGGCCGCGGCGCGGATCGCCCTGTCGACCGATCCCGGGGCGCGGCTGATGGGCCATGCTCCGGGCCATGTGCCCTATGCGGGCCTGCCGGACCTGCTCGATCGCCTGGACGCTGTCGAGCGGGCGGGAGGATGGCCGCGCGTGCCCGACGGCGCGACGTTGCGGGAAGGCGATCGCGACCCGGCCGTCGCCGCGCTGCGCGCCCGCCTGCGCGCGACCGGCGAGCTGCCGCCACGGGCGTCGGAGCCACCGCTCGACGGGCTGCGCGAGGTCGAGACGCGCTACGACGCGGCCCTGGCCGGCGCCGTCGAACGCTTCCAGTCCCGCCACGGCCTCGCCGTGGACGGCATCGTCGGACGAAACACGCGCGCGGCGCTGAACGTGCCGGCCGCGGAGCGCCGGCGACAGGTCGTCGCGACGATGGAGCGGTGGCGCTGGACGCCTCATGAGCTCGGCGAGCGGCATATCCGGGTCAACATCCCGGACTACGAACTCGTGGTCGTCGAGGACGGGCGGCGCCTGCGCGACATGGACGTGATCGTCGGCCGGGAAAAGCGGCCGACGCCGCTGTTCTCCAGCGCGCTCACCTGGACCGAGTTCAACCCCACCTGGACCGTGCCGCGCAGCATCGCGGAAAAGGATTTCCTGCCAGAGCTGATCGCCGATCCGGGCTATGTCGTCGCCAAGAACGTACGGGTGTACGCGGATTGGACCAACAACGCCCCGACGATCGACCCGTACGCCGTCGACTGGGCGGCGCTGGGCCGCGGCATCCGGTACTTCATGTTCCGCCAGGCCCCGGGTCCGAACAACGCGCTCGGCAAGGTCAAGTTCATGATGTCGAACAATTTCAGTGTCTATCTGCACGACACGCCGGACCGACATCTGTTCGCGCGCAGCCGTCGGGCGTACAGCTCCGGCTGCATCCGCGTCGCCGATCCGATGTGGCTGGCGGATTTCGTGCTCGACGGCTCGCCGAACTGGGACGGCGCCGACGAGGACCCGGTGATGTCCCACTGGCGCACGAAGCGCATCAACATGCCCGAGGCCGTGCCGTTGCACGTCGTCTACGCCACCGCCTGGACCGATGCGGACGACTCGATGCAGTTCCGCGAGGACGTCTACGGCCTCGATGCGGCGGTCTATGCCGCGCTGGAGCAGGCCGACGCCCGCGAGACCCGGCTCGCCGCCGCGGAATAGCGCGTGGCCCGGCGCCGTGGCCGGTCGGCCGGAGTTGCGGCGCCGCCTGCCAACCGGGCGGCGCGACTCGGCGAAGCCGAAGCGTTGCCGAATTGCCTCCACACTGTGGCCTGCGCGACACAACCCTCGGGTGCGCCGTGATATTTCATTCCTTTTTGCATGGCCGTCGCGCCGGGGCGCTTGGCTTGGCGCGCCGGCTTTGGTATGAGCCCGATCGGATCGTTCATGAATAATTCGACATAACGGCCGGACGCGATCCAATCGAAACCGGTCGGTTCTGGAGACGGGACGGGTCCTCGACCGCGCGAAGACACGGAAACGGCTGTCGGCTATTGCCCCGGCCGCTAGAAGTCCTGCGCGGGCGCACCAGAGGCGCTGGAGTCATTCGGATCGGGTCGTCGTGCCGGTACTCGACATTGCAGGCGGGGTTTCGCGCATTCCTTGTGCCCAGGGCGGTGACGGCCGCTCCGGTCCCGGATATGCGTGTCCGCGGCGGCCCGAAGGTCCAGTCGTGGAAACAAGGGGATAGGTCGACGTGCTGACACGCCGTAGTCTCGTCGTCTCTTCACTGGCGGCGGCCGGGGCGGCCGCGGGAACGGCCGCCATGCCGCGAGACCTCCTGGCCGATACGGGCCGCCGCACGCTCAAGCTCCACAATCTCAACACGACCGAGCGGCTGACGGTCGAATACTGGGTCGACGGCTGGTACGACCCCGACGCCCTGGCCGCGCTCGACCGGTTCCTGAGGGACTGGCGCACCGGTGAGGTCAAGGAGATCGACCCGAACCTGCTCGACCTCGTCTATCTGCTTCATCGGCGATGCGCGCCGGGCGGCGAGGTTCAGGTCGTGTGCGGCTATCGCTCGCCCAAGACCAACGCCATGCTGCGCCGGCAGAGCAGCGGGGTCGCGCGCAACAGCTATCACCTGCGCGGCCAGGCCATGGATTTCCGCATCGAAGGCGCGGATCTGCACGGCGTGCGCCAGGAGGCGGTGGCGGCGAAGGTCGGCGGCGTCGGCTACTATCCGCGCTCCGACTTCGTCCACGTGGATACGGGGCCGGTCCGCACCTGGTAGCCCGGTCGCGGCGGGCGAGGAGGGGCCTCAGTCCTCCGCCGGCTCCTCGCCGATCGTGTCGCGATAGAGTTGGTCGAGCACCTCTGCGGCGTTGTCGTCGCCCAGGTCGCGGGCGCGCTCCAACAGGTCGACCACCGTTACTTCGTCCGGCGGCTCCAGGTCGCTCATGTAGAGCAGGGCCAGATTCGTCATCGCCCTCGGCTCCCCGGCCTCGACTGCGATGCGGTAGAAATGCGCCGCCTCGTCCTTGTCGACCGGCTGGTCGAGAACGCCGCCGTCGAGCGCGAGCGCGACGTTGAGCGCGGCCTTGCCGTTCCCCTGCTCGGCCGCCCGGCGGTAGTGCAGGACCGCCGTTCCGGCATCGGCCTCGGTGCCCCGCCCGGCGACGAAGCAGTCGCCCAGCAACCCGTGGGCCAGCGCCGCGACGGTGCGGCTGCCCTGGCCGGAGCTCGGATCCTCCGCGAGGTCGGCGGCCTCCTGGAGCAGTGTGACGGCGATCGACACCTCCTCCGGCGTTGCGTCGGCGTCCTCGTGCATCAGGACGAGCGCCAGGTTCACCCTCGCGCCGGCGTTGTCCGAGGCATCGACGACGGCCGAGAGCAGATCGCGCAGCCGCGGCAGATCCGGGTCGCGATCCTTCGTCAACAGGCCGGCGATCAGCCGGGCCGCCTCGTCGTAGCGGCCGGTGTCGACGAAGCCTTCGGCGAGGCTGTAGGCGTGATCGATCTCGTCGCGCCCGGTCATGCGTGCTCCAAGGGGCGCGCCGCCCCGGTGCCGGTTTCCGGGCCAGCATGTGGGACCGGCGGGCGGCGGGTCAACGCGCCTCCCGCCGATGATGCGGGTGGCGGCCGGCGGCGGCCGGGAACCGGATCTCAGAGCGCGGCGTCGTCGAGCGCCAGAACCGCGTCGGGCCCATCGACCACTCGGTCGAGCAGGCCGGGCGCGCGCGTCAGCGCGGTCTCGGCGTAGATCCGGGCGGTCGCCTTCTTGGCGGTGAGGAAGGGGCTGGCGCCGTCCTCGGCCTCCGCGCGTTCGGCGGCGACGAGGGAGCGCGCCAGGGCCCAGCCGCCGGCCACCGTGCCCCAGAGCTCGAGATAAGGGTAGGCGGCGGCGGCCGCGGCGGCCGGATCGTTGCTGCCGCGCGCGATCAGGCGGTCCGTGGCGGTCGACAGGGCGTCCAGCCCCGACGCGAGCCGGGTGCGCATCGCCCCGGCCTCGGCCGAGGCGCCGGCCGCGAGCTCGGCGTCGACGGCGCGCAGCTCGCCGATCAGCAGCCGCGCGGCCTCCCCGCCGTCGCGCAGGACCTTGCGGAAGACAAGGTCGTTGGCCTGGATGCCGTTGGTTCCCTCGTAGATCGGTGCGATGCGGGAATCCCGCAAGTGCTGGGCCGCACCGGTCTCCTCGACATAGCCCATGCCGCCATGGACCTGGATGCCGAGCGAGGCCGCCTCGACGCCCAGATCGGTCGCCCAGGCCTTCACGACCGGCGTCAGGATCTCGGCGGTCGCCCGGGCCGCGTGACGGGTCTCCGCCTCGGGGTGGGCGTGGGAGCGGTCGAGCGCGGCGGCGGCGAGGTAGGTCAGCGCCCGCGCCGCCTCGATCCGCGCCCGGGTCTCGGCCAGCATGCGGCGGACATCCGGGTGGTGGAGAATCGGCCCGGCGGCGGCGTCGCGCGGCGCGCCGACGGCCTTGCCCTGGACCCGGTCGCGGGCGTAGTCGCGGGCCTGCTGATACGCGCGCTCGGCGATCGCCACGCCCTGCAGGCCGACCGACAGGCGGGCGTTGTTCATCATGGTGAACATGTATTCGAGCCCACGATTCTCCTCGCCGACGAGCTCGCCGATCGCGCCGCCGTCGTCGCCGAAGGCCATGGTGCAGGTCGGGCTGGCGTGGATGCCCAGCTTGTGCTCCAGCGAGACGCAGCGCAGATCGTTGCGCGTGCCCGCCGGCGCGCCCCAGCCCTCCGGCAGGTACTTGGGTACGATGAACAGGCTGATCCCGCGCGAGCCCGCCGGCGCGTCCGGCAGGCGGGCGAGCACCATGTGAACGATGTTGTCGGCCAGGTCGTGCTCGCCGTAGGTGATGTAGATCTTCTGCCCGGTGATCCGGTAGCGCCCGTCCTCGGCTCGCTCCGCGCGCGTGCGCAGGGCGCCCAGGTCGGAGCCGGCCTGGGGTTCGGTCAGGTTCATCGTGCCGGTCCAGGACCCGGCGATCAGGTCGGGCAGCCAGGTCGCCTTCTGCTCCGGCGAGCCGTGGGCCTGCAGCAGCTCCACCGCGCCCTGGTTGAGCAGGGGGCACAGCCCGAAGGCCATGTTGGCGGCCTGCCACATCTCCTGAACCGCGAAGGCGACCGCCCAGGGCAGGCCCTGGCCGCCATGCTCGGGATCGAAGGGCAGGGCGTTCCAGCCGCCGTCGCGGTAGTGGGCATAGGCCTCGCGGAAGCCCGCCGGCAGGCGCACCACGCCGTCGTCGAGCGTGGCGCCGTGCTTGTCCCCGACCATGTTGAGCGGCGCCAGCACGTCGCCGGCGAGCTTCGCCGCCTCGTCCAGGATCTGGCCGACCAGCTCGGCCGTCGCGTCCTCGTGCCCCGGCAGGGCCGACAACCCCTCCGGCCCGTCGAGCCCGACCAGCCGCTCGAGCACGAAGCGCATGTCGTCGACGGGGGCGGTGTAGGGGATCATGGCGAGACTGGCTCCGGACCGATCGATCGTCGCGACAAAGCCGACGCCCGATGTCCGGGCGCCGGCACTCTGTCGCACAACCTAAGCGATGAAACCGGCAATGGCGAGGGGCGTGCGTCGCTGGATTGCGACAGCCTAGGGGCGCGTCCCGGGGCGATGGCGTGGGTCGCCTACCGATCCCCGGCTCGCCGTGCCGCGGTCGTCGCGATTATCGAGAGCCGAGCCGCCCTGTCTGACCTCGCGGCTGATTCGCACGCCCTCCTGAAAGGCCTCGGAGTTCGGGTCGATTCCCCATTGGCGATAGACCGGATCGAGCTTGTCGCGCAGGTGTTCCTCCAGCAGTTCGGCCCACTGTTCGCGTGTCGGTCGATCAGTGCTCATCGGACTCCTCCCCGGTTTTCGACATCGTGTCACGCAAATAGGTCGTGTTGAAAGTCGGGTTGAGCGCCGCGTCGAAATAGTGCTTCCGCCGGATCCAGATGAAGCCGTCGCCCTTGGATATGACCGCGACATCGACAGGTCCGCCGACCGATTCGGTTTCCCACGAAACCCGGCGCTGGAGCGATGTCAGATTGACCAGGCTCTCCGCGAGGTTGGCCAATTCCTCCTTGGGCAGCAGGCCGACCATGCTCTTCATCGGCCCGGCGAAGTTCTCGTTTTCGAACTGTCTGGCTTTGTGCATGGCTTTATCGAGGTGCTGTGCGATAGCTTCCGAAGCACGCTCGGCGGCCCGCGCAATCGAGTCTTCATCCTGCGGCGCGCTATTGGCAACCAGGATGCTCTTGGCAAGGTCGAGAAGTTCGGTCCGAAATATCCCGCGCAGCCTCTCTCGTATGCTGTCATCGATCCCGTTGACGAACCGGTTCACCATGTCGGTTTGGGCAAGCGGAAGAATCTCACCGACATGGTCCGATCTCCCGGTATCGATGTCGTGCTCGCTGATGAGCCTGATACCCTCGGAGAGTTTTCCATCGATGCGGTAATGATGGAGAGATGGGAAAAATTCGTCTCTGCCAAAACCGGCTACGACCAAACCAGATTGCAGGCTTGAGAAAGCTTGCCGACCTGTAAATTGTAGCAAGCCATGACGTATCGCTGAATAACTCTGGTCATCAACGTCTTGATTTAGGTTCTCTTGGATGCATTTCTCGATCTGATATCCATATCTTTTTTCAAAATTGTCGCTACTATATATTTCGAAACTATCGATAACTGGCGTTGAATCAAAATATCCAGCATAATTGGCAGTGATTTCTCGAACGATCGATATCATATCGATCTTTTCATCATTGCGAAGTTTTTCCAAAAAGTCATTTTGGATTTCATTTTCAATGGATTGAATCTCAAGTCGCCAAAGAAACCTGATATAATCAAGGCAGTCAGTCGCCGAAATTGGCAGGACATTACCCGTGAACTCGAGAAAATCCTCGGCATACTCGCGCACGGTCGCCATCGACCGAGCACCGAGCCGGGCCCGGTATTGCTTGATGATCGTCTCCCACGGGAATCCCATGAATTCCGCATTGCCGTAGATCATGATGCCGACGGGCTCCAGCTTCGAGAGCCGGAACAGCTTGTTCACGGTATCGTAGGTCTTGCCGCCGGCGCCGCGGCCGATCGTTACCTTGCTGTCGGCGGCCAGTGCCACGGCGAGCTTGTTGAGAACGGCGACTTCGGCTGTCATGGCGGCGCGCTGTCCGGAGGAATCCCGAATACGATCGAAGCGTGCCGAGTATCCACGATTCGCGCACTTCGCGCGAGGCGCGCATTCGTCCCGGCGGATCGCGACGGCTCGGCGAGCGCAGCGCGCACACCCCTCCACCCTTGCGCGCGGTCGGTCGCGTGCTATCACGGGGGCCCGGTGGGCGGCGGCGGCGGCGGCCGGCGGCCGGGTCCGAAGCGACGAGGAGGCGCCCATGGCCGACGAATCCGACGCCCCGGCCCCCGATACCTCGGAAACGCCGCCGGACGGGCCGAGGCCCGACTTTCGCGCCGCGGCTCTGGAGTTCCATCGGACGCCGCCGCCCGGCAAGATCGCGGTGACGCCGACCAAGCCGCTGACCACCCAGCGCGACCTGGCGCTCGCCTATTCGCCGGGCGTCGCCTACGCCTGCGAGGCGATCGTCGAGGATCCCATGGCCGCGCGGGACATGACCGCGCGCGGCAACCTGGTCGCGGTCATCACCAACGGCACCGCCGTGCTGGGCCTCGGCGCCATCGGCCCGCTCGCCGCCAAGCCGGTGATGGAGGGCAAGGGCGTCCTGTTCAAGAAGTTCGCCGGCATCGACGTCTTCGACCTCGAGGTGGCGGAGACCGATCCCGACCGTTTCTGCGACCTGGTCGCGGCGCTGGAGCCGACCTTCGGCGGCGTCAATCTGGAAGACATCAAGGCGCCGGAGTGCTTCGAGATCGAGGCCCGCTTGCGCGAGCGGATGTCGATCCCCGTCTTCCACGACGACCAGCACGGCACCGCGATCATCGTCGCCGCGGCGATCGTCAACGGCCTGCGCGTCGTGGGCAAGACGCTGGAGCATGTCCGGGTCGTCACGTCCGGTGCGGGCGCGGCGGCGATCGCCTGCCTCGACCTGCTGGTCGACATGGGCCTGCCGGTGGAGCACGTCACCGTCACCGACATCGCCGGCGTCGTCCACGAGGGCCGGGCGGAGCTGATGGACCCGCGCAAGGCCCGCTATGCAAGGCCCACCGAGGCGCGCACGCTGGAGGAGGTGATCGACGGTGCGGACATCTTCCTCGGCCTGTCGGCGCCGCGGGTGCTCAAGCCCGAGATGGTCGCGCGCATGGCCGACCGGCCGATCATCCTGGCGCTGGCCAATCCGATCCCCGAGATCATGCCCGACGAGGCGCGCGCCGTGCGGCCCGACGCCGTCATCGCCACCGGCCGGTCGGACTATCCCAACCAGGTCAACAACGTCCTGTGCTTTCCCTTCATCTTCCGCGGCGCGCTGGATGTCGGCGCGACGACCATCAACGAGGAGATGAAGATCGCCTGCGTGCGCGCGCTGGCCGACCTCGCCATGCAGGAGGGCTCGGACGTCGCCATGCGGGCGTATGGCGACCAGGAGACGAGCTTCGGCGCCGACTACCTGATCCCGCGGCCGTTCGACCCGCGCCTGATCGTCGAGCTGGCGCCGGCCGTCGCCCGCGCGGCGATGGAAAGCGGTGTCGCCACGCGGCCGATCGAAGACTTCCACGAATACCGCCGCAAGCTGGAGCAGTTCGTCTACCGCTCCGGCCTCCTGATGCGGCCGGTCTTCGCCCAGGCCCGCCAGGCGCCCAAGCGCGTCGCCTTCGCCGAGGGCGAGGAGGAGCGCGTGCTGCGCGCCGCCCAGGTCGCCGTGGACGAGGGGCTGGCCCGGCCGGTCCTGATCGGCCGGCGCGACGTGGTCGCCATGCGCCTGGAACGCCTGGGCCTGCGCCTTCAGCTCGACGAGCATGTCGATCTGGTCGATCCCCAGGACGATCCCCGCTACCACGAGTACTGGACCACCTATCACCGCCTGATGGCCAGGCGCGGCGTCTCGCCCGACCGGGCGCGCACGCTCGTGCGCACCAACACGACCGTGATCGCCGCCTTGATGGTCGCCAAGGGCGAGGCCGACAGCATGATCTGCGGCACGGTCGGGCCGTTCCGCAACCATATGAACTACGTCCTCGACCTCCTGGGGCTCAGGCCCGGCGTGCGCACGCCGGCGACCATGAGCGTGCTGATCCTGCCGCGCGGGCCGCTGTTCATCGCCGACACCTATGTCCAGCCCGACCCCACCGCCGACCAGATCGCCGACATCACCGAGCTGGCGGCCGAGGAGATGAAGCGCTTCGGCGTCACGCCGAAGGTGGCCTTGCTCTCCCACAGCAATTTCGGGACGCACAACAATCCCTCGGCGGTCAAGATGCGCGAGGCGCTGGGCCATGTCCGCACCCGGCTGCCGGAGCTCGAGGTGGACGGGGAGATGCACGCCGACTCCGCGCTGAGCGCCTCGATCCGGGAGCGCATCTTCCCCGACAGCGACCTGACGGGGGAGGCGAACCTCTTGGTGATGCCGACCCTGGACGCGGCCAACATCGCGTTCAACATGATCAAGACGCTCGACGAGGCGGTCTCCATCGGGCCGATCCTGATGGGGGCGGCGCGCCCCGCCCATATCCTGACCCCGTCGGTCACGGTGCGCGGCATCGTCAACATGACCGCGCTCGCCAGCCTGGACGCCCAGGTCGCGGCCACGGCGCCGCCGCCCCCCGGCGGCACCCGGCCCGGCTACATCCCGAGCGAGGAGGAGGCCATTTGACCGATCCGACGGAGCTGCGGGACGACGCGCCCGAACGGAACGCCCCCGAACGGCGCCCACCCGAGCGACGCGACGACGAGGAGGATCACACCGAGACCGAGGTGACGGAGCCCGGATTCGGCGTCAGCGTCGATCTGGTGCGCGAGATCGAGGGCTACCTGGACTCCGCCCGGCTGGACAAGGTCGAGCGCGCGGTCACCGAGCTGCACTCGGCCGATCTCGCCGACCTGCTCGAGCGCCTGCACCCGGACGATCGCAACACCGTCGTCGGCATCATCCGCCCGTCGCTCAGGATCGACGCGGAGGTCCTGACCCATCTCCACGAGGAGGTGCGCGACGAGGTGATGGGCCTGCTCGACGCCGGCGAGATCGCGGCGGCGCTGGGCGAGCTCGACAGCGACGATGCCTTCGAGCTGATCGAGGGCCTGGACGAGGACCTGCGCGACGAGGTGCTCTCCTACCTCCCGGCGGCCGACCGGCTGCTGGTCGAGGAGGGGCTGACCTACCCGGAATACTCCGCCGGCCGCCTGATGCAGCGCGAGTTCGTCGCGGTGCCGATGTTCTGGACGGTGGGCAAGACCATCGACTACCTGCGCGCCAACAAGGATCTGCCGGAAGACTTCTACATGATCTTCACGGTCGATCCGCGGTTCCACGTGGCGGGCGGCGCGCTGCTCTCGCGCATCCTGCGGGCCAAGCGCTCGGTCAAGCTGTCCGAGCTGATGGACGACGAGATCCGCACGATCCCGGCGACCACCGATCAGGAGGAGGTGGCCTTCCTGTTCCGCCAGTACGGTCTGGTCGCCGCCCCGGTGGTCGACGACGATGGGCGGCTTCTGGGCGTCGTGACCGTCGACGACGTGGTCGAGGTCATCGACGAGGAGCACGAGGACGACCTGCTCAAGCTCGGCGGGGTGCAGGAGGTCGACACCTACCGCGCCCTGCTCAAGACGGCGCGCGCGCGCTTCACCTGGCTGTTCGTCAATCTGTTCACCGCGGTCCTGGCGTCGGCCGTGATCGCGATCTTCGAAGGCACGATCGGACAGCTCGTCGCGCTGGCGGTGCTGATGCCGATCGTCGCGTCGATGGGCGGCAACGCCGGGACGCAGACCCTGACGGTGACCGTGCGCAGCTTGGCGATGAAGGAGCTTTCCGGGCGCAACACGCGCCGCCTGATCCTCAAGGAGCTCATGGTCGGCACGCTCAACGGTACCGGTTTCGCGATCATCGGCGGGGCGATCGCGGCGGCCTGGTTCGGCGACATCCTGCTCGGCGCGGTGATCGGCATGGCGATGATCATCACCCTGTTCGTCGCCGGCCTGACCGGCACGCTGATCCCGATCGCGCTCGACAAGCTCAAGATCGACCCGGCGGTCGCCTCGGGCATCTTCCTGACCACCGTCACCGACGTGGTCGGCTTCTTCACCTTCCTGGGGCTGGCGGCGCTCATCCTGTTGTAAACGCAACGGCCCGGCGGGCCGGGCGCGCGCCGACCCGCCGGGGGCTCGGGCCGGGGCGCGGCGGCGGCCCTACATCGCCGGCCCGCGATCGTGGCTGTAGATGTAGTCGCCGCCCGGGGCAGCCTGATGACACGCGATGCAGCCGACATCCGCGCCCTTGGCGACCCGTCCCGCCAGCGCCATGCCGTTCGGATTGGTCTGCAGCGTGCCGTCGGGATTGTACTTCGCCCACCACCAGTCCTGATGGTCCGGATCGTAGCCCGCCTCGCGCTTGACCATGACGGTCACCGAATCCAGGCGAGCCTCGGGCGCGTTGATGACGCCCTCGATCGAGACGTCCTCGCCGACATGGTTGCGCTTGGTGATGGTCCAATGCTCCTGGCCGTTGATGGTCAGCGTCGCCTCGAGGTATTCGAGCACCAACCCGTGCGGCTCCCGGCCGGTATAGGGGTAGGTCACGACGGCCCCCGCCCCGGCCATGCGCGCCTCGGTCATGGCGGACCAGACAGCGTCGGCATAGGCGACGTTTTCCGGTCCGCTGAACGGCGGAGTCGTCTCCGAACGGCTCGCCTCGGTTACGCTTCCCTGGGCGAGGGCGCCGGCGCAGCCGACCAGCAGGGCGGCCCCGGCGATGGCGGCCAGATGGCCGCGGCTTTCGATCATGGGCATTGTCGGCCCCCTTTTCCTGAACCTCCGTCATCGAGGATCGGTGTCGCCCCGGAGCCGTGGGGGGCCGGCCCGGGATCAGTCGCGGCGGCGCCGCGACGCGCCCGGCTCTCAGCCGGGCGGTGCGAAGAGCGTGCACCAGTCGTTCGGGCTGATGGCGCCTTCGACCAGCTTGCAGGTCTCGGTCGCCGCCTCGAAGTGCCGGCAGCCGGCGCAGCGGTCGTCGCCCCGGGGTTCGTCCTGATACTGGACGGCGGACTTCGGCGCCTTGTTCTGCGCCCGGGCCGGCCTCTTCGGTGCCGTCGCCGCGGTGCCGGTGGCGCAGACCACCGCCAGCGTCAGGGCGCGGCGGCTTGTCGAACGTGCCATCGGTTTCGACATGGCGATCCCCCCGAGCCGTCCGTTACCGGCACAAGGGCGGGGGAGACCCTTTGTCGATACCGCCACGATGGGCGGTGCTCCGGCGCACGGGCAAGCCACGTTCGCTCAAGTTCCCGTGACTGTCCGCCGGCCGCGGGGTCCGGACCGTCGCCGCGCCGGATTGCACCGGTCCGGGATTGCGTTATGGTTGCGGCCTCGCACACCCCGCCCGGGACAGGGGACCGCCCGACCATGATACCCAACGCCCTGCCGTCGATGCCGTTCGATCTCGGCGAGACCGCCGACATGCTGCGCGACTCGGTCCTGACCTTCGCCTCGGACGAGATCGCGCCGCGGGCGGAGGAGATCGACCGAACGGACGTCTTCCCCGCCGATCTGTGGCGCAAGATGGGCGACCTGGGCGTCCTCGGCATCACGGTCGAGGAGGAATGGGGCGGCGCCGGCATGGGCTATCTAGAGCACATGGTGGCGATGGAGGAGATCAGCCGCGCCTCGGCCTCGGTCGGCCTGAGCTACGGCGCGCACTCCAACCTCTGCGTGAACCAGATCCGCCTGAACGGGACGGAGGAGCAGAAGCGCCGCTACCTGCCCAAGCTGATCTCCGGCGAGCATGTCGGTGCGCTCGCCATGTCGGAGCCGGGTGCGGGCTCCGACGTCGTCTCCATGCGCCTGCGCGCGGAGAAGAAGGGCGAGCGCTACATCCTCAACGGCTCGAAGATGTGGATCACCAACGGCCCGGATGCCGACACCATCGTGGTCTACGCCAAGACCGACCCGAAGGCGGGCGCCAAGGGCATCACGGCGTTCCTGATCGAGAAGGGCTTCAAGGGCTTCTCGGTCGCGCAGAAGCTCGACAAGCTCGGCATGCGCGGCAGCCATACGGGCGAGCTGGTCTTCGAGGACTGCGAGGTGCCGGAGGACAACGTGCTGGGCCGCGTCGGCGGCGGCGTGAACGTGCTGATGAGCGGGCTCGACTACGAGCGCGCGGTGCTGGCCGCCGGGCCGATCGGCATCATGCAGGCCTGCCTGGACGTGGTGCTGCCGTACGTCCACGAGCGCAAGCAGTTCGGCCAGCCAATCGGCGAATTCCAGCTCATGCAAGGCAAGCTCGCCGACATGTACGTCACCCTGAATTCGTGCAAGGCGTACGTCTACATGGTGGGCAAGGCCTGCGATTCCGGGAAGGTCACACGCAAGGATGCCGCCGGCGCGATCCTGCTGGCGGCGGAGAAGGCGACCTGGATGGCGCTGGAGGCGATTCAGTGCCTGGGCGGCAACGGCTATATCAACGAGTACCCGACCGGCCGCCTGCTGCGCGACGCCAAGCTCTACGAGATCGGCGCCGGGACCAGCGAGATCCGCCGCATGCTGATCGGCCGCGAGCTGTTCAAGGAAACGGCGTGACCCGTCCGGCGGGCGGCATCGCGACAGCGGCGGCGGCGGGGGCGGCGCTGCTGCTCCTCGCCGGATGCGGCGGTACCTCGCGGGACATCGCGGCGGATGTCGGCGCGCTCGGCGTCGGCACGGCGGTCGGCGCGGCGACCGGCAATCCGGCGATCGGCATCGCGGCCGGCATCGGCGCGCGCATCGCGGCGGACGAGGGCTACAAGTATGGCGAACGGCGGTACTTCGGCGCCGTCCAGGCCGCCATCGCGACGGCCGCGGGCGCGGCCGAGCCCGGCGCGATCGTTCCCTGGTCGGTCGAGGGCATCGCCGGCATCGGCGACCGCAGCGGCCGGATCGAGGTGGTGCGGGTCTTCGGCGAGCGGCTGACCTGCAAGGAGCTGATCTTCACGGTCGAGCCGCCGCCCGAGCGGTCCGACGAGTCCGATGAGCCCGGCGAGGCGGTCGAGCCCGGTCCGGACACCGATACGGATGTCGAGGTCGGAGCCGAGCCGCAGCCGCCCCTCGCCACTGAGGCGGATCTCGCCGGCGTTCTGCCGGAAGGCACCGAAGTGCTCACCACCACGATCTGCGAGGCCCCCGACGGCTGGGCCTGGGCCGGCACCCGGCCGAAGACGAGCCGATGGGGTGGGCTGCAGTAGCGCGGCCTCACCGGCCACGGCCGCTGTCGCACACCGGTCAGGCGATGGGCTGGTCGGCGGCCTCGCGCTCGAAGCGCGCTTGCGCCCACGCCTTGACCTCCTCCCACCGGTCGTCGGCCTCGGCGCCGGTGTGGGTGTCGTAGAGGGCCATGAACGCCTCGGCCTGAACCATGGCGAGTGGCTTTTCCCGCGCGCGCCAGTCGGTCAGCGTCCACGGCTCGCCCGCGTCGGCGAGGCTGCCGGTGGAGAAATAGGCGTGGGCCTCGTAGGCGCCGGGGGCGAACCGCTCGGTCGCGACGACGCGGACGGTCAGCGGCGCGGCCTCGTAATCGGCGCCCTCGAAGAAGTGGCAGCGATCGATCTCGCGTGCGGTGAAGCCGTCGAGCAGCCGGCCCGGCACCCGGCCGTCCGGCCGGGGCACGAGGATCGGGTAGTCCTCGCCGATCGCCTTGTGGCGCGCCCAGCCGTCGATCACCGCCGGCGCGTGGTCGAATCGCTCGATCGGCCGACCGATGACGAGCTCGAACAGGTCCGGGTCGAGCAGGCTGCCGAAGAAGAACAGGCGCATGGGGCGGACCCGGTGGAGCGGGGAGGGGCGGGCGCGGAGAGCGGAGATTTGATCGCCGGGCGTCGGAATTCAAGGCCTTCGCGTCCGATGCCGCTCGCTCCGCCCGCTGCCGGCAATGCCCGGGCGGCGCCGGGCCCGGCGCAAGACGAAAAAGGCCGCCCTCCCGGGCGGGAAGGCGGCCCTTTCGTCGCTAGGGCGATTTCCGAACTGATTGTATCATCAGCTCGGATAAAATTGCCCTATCTTCAACAACATAGAGCATCTTATCTGCGCCCGTCCGGGCGCAGGATGCTCTAGGCCCGGTCAGGGCTTACGAGGACGGCATCTCGCCGGTGATCCAGTAGTTCACCCGGGCGGCGTTGTCCTCGATATAGGCCGAGATCGCCTCGTCGTAGGACGTCTCCCGGGCGTCGAACATGTAGCTCTGCAGCGACTCGAGCGGCAGATACATGCGGGCGAGGAACGCCGCCGCCTCGGGGCTGTCCTGGTAGAAGCCCTCGCGCGCGACGGCCATGATCCGCTCGAGGCCGCCGAGGACGCCCTCCGGATCCTCGAGCATGCGCAGGTCGTAGGCGCCGAACTTCCAGTGAGGCGTCCAGCCGGTCACGACGATCCACTCGTCACGGCTGATCGCCCGGTCGAGCGCGGCGGTCATGGCCGCGCCCGAGGCCGAGACCAACTCGTAGTCGTCGAGGCCGTAGACCTCCATGGCCTCGTTCGACAGCCGCATCAGACCGGCGCCCGGGTCGATGCCCTGGATCGTGCCGTCGAACTGGTCGGCGATGCCGTCCTTGGTCAGATCGGCGATCGAGGCGACCTGATCCTCGGGGACGTAGTTCGGCACGACCCAGCCGAGCTGGGCGCCCTCGTAGAGAATGCCCAGATTCACCGTATCGGCGCCGACCTGGTCGACGTAGTCGGCATGGGTGTTCGGCTGCCAGGACATCATCATGACATCGATGTCGCCCGACGCGACACCCTGATACTGGGGCGCGATGTCGGTCTGAATCAGTTCGACTTCGAGGCCCATCTCGTCTTCCATGAGGCGCTGGGCCAGCTTGGTGACGAACTCGGCATCCGACCAAGCGGTCCAGCCGATGGTGACATCCTGCGCCATCGCCGGGGTCGCCAGCGTGCCGGCGGCAAGGGCGGTCGCGGCGAAGAGCGTCTTCGTGCGATGGAACATGGTGGTCTCCTCTCCTTATCAGAGGCTTGTGAAGCGTGAGGTCGGGAACGCGCCGTCCGCCCGTGCGCGCGCGGACGCGCTCAGGGCGGGCGACATCCCGGCCGCCGAATTCGGTACGGCGGCTATTCGCCCGGTTGCCGGGCGACATGGCCGGCGGCCTTGTCGGCCCCCGCGCCCTGCGACGGCGCGTCGCTCTTTCCTTGGAAAAGAGCGCGCAGCCGCGCGATCGGACCGACCGGCTCCCGTCGCCGGCCGAAGCTCTGCATGATCCGGTCGAGCAGCACGGCGAGGATCACCACGCCGAGGCCGCCCTCGAAGCCGAGCCCGACATCCAGGCGCTGAATGCCGGTCAGCACTGTGTTGCCGAGGCCGCCGGCGCCGATCATCGAAGCGATGACGACCATCGACAGGGCCAGCATGATGGTCTGGTTCACGCCCGCCATGATCGACGGCATGGCGTTGGGCACCTGCACCTTGAACAGGAGCTGACGGTCGGTGCAGCCGAAGGCCAGCCCCGCCTCGACGATCTCCTTGGGCACCTGGCGGATGCCGAGGTTGGTCAGCCGCACCGCCGGCGGCATCGAGAAGATGATCGTCGCCAGCGCGCCCGGCACCTTGCCGATGCCGAAGAACATCGCCGCCGGGATCAGATAGACGAAGGGCGGCAGCGTCTGCATGAGGTCGAGCACGGGCCGCAGCGCCGTCTCCACGCGGTCGCTGCGCGAGGCGGCGATGCCGAGCGGGATGCCGATAGCGAGACTGACGACCGTCGCCGACGCGATCAGTGCCAGGGTCTCGATCGTCTGCTCCCAGAGGTCCATGCCGAAGACCAGGGCCATCGAGACGAGGGCGAAGACCCCGAAGCGCCAGCCGACACGCCAAGCGGCGATGGCGATGATGATCAGCGCCAGGAGCCAGGGCGGCAGCCAGAGCAGCGCGCCCTCGATCGCGTCGACGAGCGCCTCGATGCCGGCGGAGATGGCGTCGAAAAAGCCGGCGGCATTGTCGCGGAGATAGTCGACCCCGGCCGCGATCCACGGCCCGATGGGAATGTCGAATTCCATGACGCTCACCCCGTCCTGTCGATCGTGCGCAGCAGCCGGGCCTTGGAGATCACGCCCAGGTATCGCCGCGCGTCCTCGTCGACGACGGGCAGCGGGCACGGCGCCGTCGCCACCGTCGATATCAGCTCGTTGAGCGGGCGCGAGGCCGGGATCGGCTCCACGTCGCTCAGGAACGCGTCCTCGAACCGGCCGCTGCCGTCGCGCGCCCCGATCAGGCTGTCGATCGAGACGACGCCTTGGAACCTCTTCGACTTGTCGTGGACATAGCCGAAGAAGCTCTCCGCCCGCTCGAGCTGCTCGAGCGCCGGCGCGATGCCGTCCTTCGGGCGCTGTATCAGCGTCAGACCCTTGCGCGACGCGATGTCGCCGGCAGTGAAGACCTGGCTGACGTCGACGCCACGGAAGAACGATCGGACGTAGTCGTTGGCCGGATTGACAAGGATCTCGTCGGGTGTGCCGACCTGCACGATCACCCCGTCCTGCATGATCGCGATCCGGTCGCCGATGCGCATCGCCTCGTCAAGGTCGTGGGAGATGAAGACGACCGTGCGCGTCACCTCGTTCTGGAGGCGGACGAGTTCGTCCTGCATCTCGGTTCGGATCAGCGGGTCGAGCGCCGAGAATGCCTCGTCCATCAGCAGGATCGACGGATTCTGCGCCAGAGCCCGTGCGAGCCCGACACGCTGCTGCATGCCGCCGGAGAGTTGGTCGGGCCGGTCGCCGGCGTTGGCCGCGAGGCCGACCTTTTCAAGGGCCTCCAGCGCCCGGCGGCGCTGTTCCTCGGCATCCACGCCGGCGACGTTGAGGCCGAAGGCGGCATTCTCCAGGACCGTAAGATGCGGCATCAGGGCGAAGGACTGGAACACCATCCCGACGTCCTTGCGCCGCAGACGGATCAACTCGTCCCGTCCCATGGTCGCGACATCCCGCCCGTCGATCTCGATCGAGCCAGAACTCGGCTCGATCAGGCGGTTGAGCAGGCGCACCAGGGTCGACTTCCCGGACCCCGACAGGCCCATTACGACGAACACCTCGCCCTCCCGGACGGTGAAGCTGGCGTCGTTAACGCCCACGACACTGCCGGTTTTGGCGTAGATATCGTCCTTTGACAGCCCCTGTTCGAGTAGTTTCTTAGCTTCCTCGGCGTCCTTGCCAAAGATTTTATACAAATCCCTGACGACGACCTTGTCAGCCGCTTGCTCTGTTTGTTCTGTCACGAATCTTCACGTGATTGTTCCAACCCGCGTCGACAGGTAGGGTTATAGCGCGCGGATGTCAAAGGGGTGGCGAGACTTTTTTCCGCCAGCGGATGGGTCCGGGCCCTCTACTTAAGGGGCCGACGTCGTGAAATGCCACCTTTCACGGGAATTCGCGGAGGCATCGGACGCAGGCTTGTAGCCGGCGGAATCCGGGGCCACTATTCCCTGTCGCGTCGGCGTCGATACCGGCAACCGTGTGGCGAACGCGCTCGGCCGGCCGGCCGGATAGGCCCCACCGGGCATCGGCATTCGCGAGAGGCAGGAGACCAGGCGTCATGACAATGCGAGTCGAGGATCCCGTCGTCATCGTCGACGGCGCCCGGACGCCCATGGGCGGTTTCCAGGGCGATCTCCAGAGCGTCAAGGCGACCGAGCTGGGGACCACGGCGATTCGCGCCGGCCTCGCCCGAGCCGGCCTCGACGCCGGGGCGGTGGACGAGGTCGTCATGGGCTGCGTCCTGCCGGCCGGCCTCGGCCAGGCGCCGGCGCGCCAGGCCGCGCTGGGCGCCGGCGTGCCGGAATCGGCCGGCTGCACCACGGTCAACAAGATGTGCGGCTCGGGCATGAAGGCGACGATGATCGCCCACGACACGATCGCGGTCGGGGCGGCCGACATCATGGTCGCCGGCGGGCTGGAGAGCATGACCAACGCGCCTTACCTGCTGGAGAAGGCGCGCTCGGGCTATCGCATGGGCCATGGCCGGGTGCTCGACCACATGTTCCTCGACGGGCTTGAGGACGCCTACGAGCCCGGACGGCTGATGGGCACCTATGCCGAGGAGACCGCCCAGGCCTATCAGTTCACCCGCGACGACCAGGACGCCTTCGCTATTGCGAGCCTGGAGCGCGCGCGCAAGGCCGGGGAGGACGGCACCTTCGCGCGCGAGATCGAGCCTGTCGCGTTCGAGACGCGCAAGGGCCCGGTCACCGTCGATCGCGACGAGCAGCCGCGCAAGGCCGATCCGGCGAGGATCCCGACGCTGAAGCCCGCCTTCCGGCCCGACGGCACGGTAACGGCGGCGAATTCGAGCTCGATTTCCGACGGCGCGGCCGCGCTCGTGCTGATGCGCCGGTCGGAGGCGGAGCGCCGCGGGCTTGCCGTGCGCGCGGTGATCCACGGCCATGCCACCCACGCCCAGGCGCCGGCCTGGTTCACGACCGCGCCGATCGGGGCGATACGCAAGCTGTTCGACCGGGTCGGCTGGACGCCCGGGCAGGTCGACCTCTACGAGATCAACGAGGCCTTCGCGGTCGTCGCCATGGCGGCGATCCGGGAGCTCGACCTGGATCGCGAGCGCGTCAACGTGCATGGCGGGGCCTGCGCGCTCGGCCATCCGATCGGCGCGTCGGGGGCCCGGCTGATCGTTACGCTGCTCAACGCGCTGGAGACCCATGACCTGACGCGCGGCGTGGCGAGCCTGTGCATCGGCGGCGGCGAGGCGACGGCGCTGGCGGTCGAGCGGGTGCACTGACCCGGCGTGCCGTGCGCTTGCCGAGGCCCGCGGTGGGATCGTCGATCCCGCCGGTGCATTCATTCCCGCGGGTTCGTGATCTAGACTGTCCAGAGCAGGCGCTGACAGGGAGCAGGGCGGCATGGCGGCCCCGATCGACTTCTATTTCGACTTCTCGAGCCCGTACGGCTACCTCGCCTCGACGCGGATCGACGAGCTGGCCGCGCGCCATGGTCGCGAGGTGGTGTGGCGGCCGTTCCTGCTGGGCGCCGTGTTCAAGCAGACCGGCACGGGCCCGCTGGTCGACGTGCCGATCAAGGGGGACTACGCCCGCCACGACATGCCGCGCGCGGCGCGCCGGCTGGGCGTGCCCTTCGTCCTGCCGGAGCCGTTCCCGTTCCTGGCGCTGGCGCCGTCGCGCGCCTACTGGTGGGCCTTCGACCGGGACCGGGCGGAGGCCCGGCGGCTGGCGCGCGCGCTCTACGAGGCGGCCTTCGCCGAGGGCCGCTCGCTTGCCGATCCGGAGACGGTGGCCGATGTCGCGGCGGGGCTGGGATTCGACCGGGACGCGTTGACCGCCGCGCTGGCCGATCCGGAGGTCAAGGCGCGCCTGAAGGCGGAAACCGACACCGCCATCGACCGCGGCGTCTTCGGCTCGCCCTTCGTGATCGTCGACGGCGAGCCCTTCTGGGGTCACGACCGCCTGGACGACGTCGCCTGGTGGCTCGCCGGCGCGAAGGAGGGCGAGGCGCGCGACGTGGCGTAGAGGGGCCTTCGGCGCCGTGCCGTGGGCGAGGCCGTAGGTCGGGGGAGCGGAAGCGATCCCGACGCCGCGGGCGTGTGGCCGAGGCCGGCGCCTGTCGGCATCGCTGCGCTCTGCCGACCTACAACGGAATGTTGTCGTGCTTCTTCCAGGGGTTCTGGAGCTGCTTGGTGCGCAGCATCGCCAGGGACTTGCACAGGCGGCGGCGGGTATTGTGCGGCATGATGATGTCGTCGATATAGCCGCGCGACGCCGCGACGAAGGGGTTGGCGAACTTCTCGCGGTATTCCTCCGTCCGGGCCTCGATCTTCGCCGGGTCGTCGGCGTCGGCGCGGAAGATGATCTCCACCGCGCCCTTCGGGCCCATGACCGCGATCTCGGCGTTGGGCCAGGCGTAGTTGACGTCGCCGCGGAGGTGCTTCGAGGCCATGACGTCGTAGGCGCCGCCATAGGCCTTGCGCGTGATCACCGTGACCTTCGGCACCGTCGCCTCGGCATAGGCGAAGAGCAGCTTGGCGCCGTGCTTGATGATGCCGCCCAGCTCCTGCGTCGTGCCGGGCAGGAAGCCGGGCACGTCGACGAAGGTCACGATGGGGATGTTGAAGGCGTCGCAGAAGCGCACGAAGCGTCCGCCCTTGCGCGCGCTGTCGATGTCCAGGCAGCCGGCCAGGACCATCGGCTGGTTGGCGACGATGCCCACCGTCTGGCCCTGCAGCCGGCCGAACCCGATCACGATGTTCGCGGCATAGGCGGGCTGGAGCTCGTAGAAGTCGCCCTCGTCGACGACCTTGGTGATGACTTCCTTGATGTCGTAGGGCTGGTTCGGGCTCGCCGGGACCAGAGTGTCGAGCCCCCATTCGGGCCGGTCGGCCGGGTCCGGCGTCGGGCGGACGGGCGGCGGCTCCCGGTTGGACAGGGGCAGGAAGTCGAACAGGCGGCGTGCCTGGAGCAGCGCCTCCACGTCGTTCTCGCAGGCCAGATCCGCGACGCCGGACTTGGTGGTGTGCGTGACCGCACCGCCCAGATCCTCGTGGGTCACGGTCTCGTGGGTCACCGTCTTCACCACGTCGGGGCCGGTAACGAACATGTAGGAGCTGTCCTTGACCATGACGATGAAGTCCGTCATGGCCGGGGAATAGACCGCCCCGCCGGCGCACGGCCCCATGATCAGGCTGAGCTGCGGGACCACGCCGGAGGCCAGCACGTTGCGCTGGAAGACCTCGGCATAGCCGCCGAGCGAGGCGACGCCTTCCTGGATGCGCGCGCCGCCGGAATCGTTCAGGCCGATGACCGGCGCGCCGACCTTCATCGCCTGGTCCATGATCTTGCAGATCTTCTCGGCATGCGCCTCGGACAGCGAGCCGCCGAAGACCGTGAAGTCCTGGCTGAACAGGAAGACCAGCCGGCCGTTGATCGTGCCGTGGCCGGTGACCACGCCGTCGCCGCGGATCTTCTGGTCGGCCATGCCGAAATCGACGCAGCGGTGCTCGACGAACATGTCCCACTCCTCGAAGGAGCCTTCGTCGCACAGCACGTCGATGCGCTCGCGCGCGGTCAGCTTGCCCTTGGCATGCTGGGCGCCGACCCGCCGCTCGCCGCCGCCCTGGCGCGCCGCCGCGCGCATGTCCTCGAGCCGTTCCAGGATCTCCCGCATGTTCGGCGTGTCCTCCCCGCGCTTGCGCAACCCTTCTTCGTGCCCCCGCTCATAGCACGACGGGTGACCGCGCGCGAGGGGAGGCGGGCTTTCGCGAGCGGAGACGCGAGGCTCGCAGAGCGTGGCGCGGGAGGCGGAGCGAGGGGCCGGGCAGGGCTCTCATGGAGCCCGTCCGGCCGCCTCGCCGGGTCGTGCGCGGGTTCAGCCGAGCAGGAACAGGCCGACGCCGCCCAGCGCGATGGCCGCGCCGCCGGCCCGGGCGACCCGCGGCTCGGCCAGCTTGCCGGCGATCGAGGCGATGGCGATGCCGACACCGTGCAGCGCCGCGGTGGCGAGCGCGAACCCGGCGGCATAGGCGATCGCGCCGGCGCCCGCCGGCATCTCCGCCCCGTGCGCCTGGCCGTGGAACACGGCGAAGGCGGCGACGACCGCCATTCCGGCGGCGACCGGCAGGCGCACGCCGAAGGCGATCAGCGCGCCCAGAACGACGACGGAGCCGACGATCAGCAGCTCGACGCCCGGCAGGCCGATGCCGGCCATGCCGACCGCGCCGCCCACGAGCATCGCGCCGACGAAGGCGGCCGGCACGGCCCACAGGCTGCGCCCGCCGGCCAGCGCCGCCCACAGGCCGACGGCGACCATGGCCAGCACGTGGTCCGCGCCGAGAATCGGATGGGTGACGCCATGGGCGAATCCGGCGGTCGGGCCGTGGCCGGTATGGGCCTCGGCGGCCCCGGCGGCCAGGGCGAGCGCGCCGGCCAGGCCGGCAGCGGCGAGGGCGGTCGGGCGGATACGGGTCATCGGGCCTCCGGAGGAACGGGACGAGGGGAAGGAGTGTTCCCTTTCACTGCGCCATTCCGCCTGTGGGATCAAGGCCTCCGGACGCGACCATCCGGCCCGGGCGTCTTGTCCGGCGCGATCACGCCCCCCCGCTCGAACACGGCGCGCAGGCGGGCCGGGTGGAATTTGGGGCGGCGGTCGGCCGTGCACAGGCCGTTGACCTCCTGCTCGACGTCGGTGAGCTGGGTGTAGCACCAGCCCTGCACGCCCGGCGCCTCGTCGACCGCGGCGACCAGCCCCTCCAGGCGCTCCAGGAAGGCCGCCTCGCTCGCCGGCGCGTCGCCGTAGCCCCAGGCGTCGCCGGGCGCGCCGGCATCGGCGTTCCACTGGATGCCGCCGAACTCGTCGACCAGATAGGGCTGGCCCTCCCAGGGCGGCTCGGCGTCGGGATGGTTGCGGAAGACGTCGGGCGGCGGCGTGAGCTGGCGGCGCAGCGCCTCTGGGTCCTGGTCGTAGCAGTGCACCGTCCACAGGTCGGTGCGCTGGTGCACCCAGCCGCTGGCGTCGTTGACCGGCCGCGTGGGGTCGAGCTGGCGGGTCAGGTCGTAGGCGTCGCGCACCAGCCGGCGGTGCTCCGGGCCGACGGTGCGCGTCTCGGTCTCGTTCAGCGGTGTCCAGGCGATCACCGAGGGGTGGTTGCGGCTCTGGCGCACGATCCGCGCCCACTCGCTCAGGAAGTTGCGCGCGGCGACGGGCTCGTTCTCGTCGAAGCCCCAGCTCGGCGCCTCGACCCAGGTCAGGTAGCCGGTGCGGTCGGCATGGTCGAGATAGGCGGGCTCGAACACCTTCTGGTGCAGCCGCGCGCCGTTGAAGCCGAAGGACCGGCCGAGCGCGATGTCGTGCTCCAGGCTCGCCACGTCGGGCGCGGTCCACAGCCCGTCGGGGAAGTAGCCCTGGTCGAGCACGAAACGCGGGCGCAGCGGCCGGCCGTTGAGCATCAGCACACCGTCCTCGATGCCGAGGTCGCGCAGGCCCGCGCGCATCGCCACCCGGTCGCGCCGCCGGCCGGCGGCGTTGCGCACGGTCAGCGTTACGTCGTAGAGGAACGGATCCTCCGGCGCCCAGGCGCGGGGTGCCGGCACCGGCACATGCACCGGCACGCCGTCGCGGGTCGCGGCCTCGGCGCGCGCCACGGTCTCGCCGCCGGCCGCGATCTCGACATCCAGGCGCCCGCCGGCGACCAGCGCGCGATAGGTCGGCACGATGGTCAGCGCCCCGCCCGCGAGGTCGGGGATCAGGGCCGCGTCCTCCAGGGCGGCCGGGTCCAGCGGCTCCAGCCAGACCGACTGCCAGATCCCGGTGACGCGGGTGTAGTAGCAGCCGTGGGACTCCCGACGCCGGCTCTGCTTGCCGCAGGGCAGGAGGCCCGAGGCCGTGGCGTCGCGGACATGCACGACCAGCCGGTGGCGATCGCCGGGCCGCACGAAACGCGTGATGTCCAGGTGGAACGCGGCAGAGCCGCCGTGATGCTCGCCCACGGGCCGGCCGTCGACGAACACCGTGCACGACCAGTCGACTCCGCCGAAATGCAGGTGGATCACACGGTCGGCCCAGTCGGCCGGGATCTCGATCTCGCGGGCGTACCAGAGCGACTCGATGAAATCGGTATGCCCGATGCCGGACAGCCGGCTCTCCGGGCAGAAGGGTACCAGGATGGTGCGGTCCAGCCCCTCGCCGTCGCGCCGGTCGACCGGCGGGGCTCCCGGCGCGTCGATGGCGCAGCGCCAGGGCCCGTTAAGGCTCGCCCAGCCCGATCGGCGGAACTGCGGGCGCGGATAGTCGGGGCGGGGCACGGCGGCGCGCCGGTCGGCCATGGTCATGCTCGGTCGGGGGCGGATCGGGGCGGGACGGCGGAGATGGGAAAAAGAGGCGGGGCCGGCGACCGGCCCCGCCAGAGGGAGGAAGGGGTCGACGCTTACAGCAGGTCCTGGACCTGGGCGTCGGCGTCGGCCAGGGCGTCGCCGACCGGCTTGCCCGTCAGCCAGATGGCCTGGAGCTCGCGGTTGAGGACGTCCTGGATCGCGCCGTATTTCTGCGTCGGCGGCACGTCGCGGGCGATTTCGGCGGTGTCGGCGTATTCCGAGCGGTGCGGCAGGTCGGCATAGGCCTCGCTCGCCAGGACCGACTCGCGGACCGCCATGTGGCCGGTGCGCGCCCAGTCGACGTTGTGGTCGTTGATCCAGGCGAGCAGCGCCAGCGCCGCCTCGAAGGTCTCGGGCTCGTCCGCCTTCACAGAGCGCGGGATCGCCCACATGTGGCTGTCTGCCCAGGTCGCCGGCGTATCGAACAGGGTGGGGAAGGGCGCGGCGTAGTAGCGGTCGAGCGCCACCTCCTCCTTCGCCGCCTCGGAATCGTAGAAGTCGACCACCCAGGTGCCGTTGACCAGGATCGCCGCCTCGCCGTTGAGGAAGGCCTGCTGGCTGTCGGCGTAGTTGAGCTGCGCATCGGCGTACCCGGCGTCGAACAGCGCCTTGATCGCGCCGACCGCGGCTTCGGCCTCCGGCGTGTCGATCGTCGCCTCGCCGTCGGAGAAGACGTTGGAGCCCTGCTGCCAGAGCAGCGCCAGCACCAGGCGCACGCCGATCGGGAACTGGGCGAAGTCGGCGGCGAGGTAGTTCTTGCCGGTCGCCTCCTGCACGGCCGCGGCGTGCTCCAGCATCTCCTCCGGGCTCGAGGGAAGGATGGGCGCGCCGTCGTCGTCGACCAGGCCGGCGGCCTCCATCAGGTCCAGGTTGACGTGCCAGAGATTGGCGTGGAAATCGAGCGGCACGCCGTAGATCTGCCCGTCGAGGCTGACCGCGTCGAGCGCGTTGGGCGCCCAGTCGTCGACGTCGATGCCGGCGGCGGCGAGCTCCTCGGGCGTCAGCGGCGCGATGGCTCCCAGCCCGGCGAATTCCGGCACGCGATGGCGGTGCATGACATGGACGTCGGGCGGATTGCGCCCGGCGTAGCTCGCCTTGATCTGGTCGTAGTAGTTGCCCCAGTCGGTCGGCAGCGTCTCGACCGTGTAGCCGTTGTCGGCCGCGTCGAAGGCGTTGATGATCGACTGGATGATGCAGGCCTCGCCGACCGCGGCGTCGATGTCGGTGCCGGCCTCCTCGCAGGCGCCGAAGAAGCGGCCCAGCGTGATCTCGGTCTGCGCGGCGGCGGGCGTCACGCCGCCCGCCAGCAGGGCCGCGGCCAGGGCCGGGGCCGCCAGGATGGATCGATGGTGGCTCATGGGGTTCCTCCGTTCTCGTTGGGGCGTGTCTTGATCGGGCATGTCCGGGCGGTACCGCTCACTTGCCGCTGCCCATGACGATCCCGCGCACCACGAAGCGCTGGAAGATCAGGAACAGGACGACGACCGGCAGGCTCGCGACGACGCCGGACGCCATGACGCGGCCGAGTCCCTCGGACTGGGCGAAGTTGGATTGCAGGCTCGCCAGGCCGAGGGTGATGGTGAACATTTCCTGGCGCTGCGCGGAGACGAGCGGCCAGAGATAGTCGTTCCAGGCGTAGAGGAAGGTCAGGATCGCCAGCGTGGTGACGGCCGGCAGGGCCAGCGGCAGCATGATCTTCCGGAAGATCGTGAACCGGCTGGCGCCGTCGATCAGCGCCGCCTCCTCGATCTCGTGCGGGATGCCCTTGAAGAACTGGGTCATCAGGATGACGCCGATCGGCACCGCCAGGCGCGGGATGATCAGCGCCGGGTAGGTGTTGTGGATCTGCCAGTCGGCGAACATCGTGTAGAGCGGGATGAAGACCGCCTGCTCCGGGATCATCAGCCCGCCGACGACGACGGCGAACAGCACCGTCTTGCCCGGGAAGCGCAGGCGGGCGAAGGCGTAGCCGGCGGTCGCCGACAGGGCGAGCACCGCCGCCGTCATCCCGCCGGCGACGATGAAGCTGTTGACGAACCAGCGCGGCGTCTCGCCATGGGCGAAGAGCCGGGCGTAGTTCTCCAGCGTGAACGGCACGGGCAGGAGGCCCAGCGCCGTGTTCGACGTGGTGCGCGCCAGCAGGTCGTTGGGCTGCAGCGACAGCGAGACCATCCAGACCGTCGGAATCAGCCAAATGACGGCCGGCACGGCGAGCAGCGCCATCGCGATCCAGTAGAGGCGGCGTTGGTAGCCCATGGCTCAGCCCTCCTCCCGGCTCAGGCGGAGCTGGAGCGCGGAGAACCCCAGCATCAGCACGAACAGGAAGACCGCCAGCGCCGAGGCCTGGCCGAGCTCGGAATCGCGGAAGGCGGTCTGGTAAATGTAGCGGACCAGCACCTGGGTCTCGTCGTTCGGGCCGCCGCCGGTGATCAGGTGCGACTGGCCGAAGACCTGGAAGTGCAGGACGATCTCGAAGACCAGCACGAAGACGGTGGTCCGGCGCAGCATCGGCCAGGTGATGAAGCGGAAGCGGGCCCAGGCGCCGGCGTTGTCGATCCGCGCCGCTTCGTAGAGGTCGGGCGGGATCTGCGACAGCCCGGACAGGAAGATCACCATCGGAAAGCCGACCGACCACCAGACCGAGGCGATGACGATCGCCGGCATGGCCAGGTTCTCGCTGGTCAGCCAGACGATCGGCTCGAACCCCATCGCGGTGGTGACATTGGCGATCAGGCCCTGGGTCGGGCTGAACATGATCTGCCAGACCAGGGTTACGACGGTGACCGACAGCACCTGGCTGAGGAAGAAGAGGGTGCGCATGGTCGTCGCCGCCCGGCCCTCGCGGTTGAGGGCCAGCGCCATGCCCAGCGCGGCGGCGGTCGTCAGCGGCACGGTCAGGGCAACGAACAGCACGGTGTTGCCGACCACCGGCCAGAACCGGGAATCGTACCAGCGCCCGCCCTCCGCCGGCTGCCAGCCGAGCAGCAGGACCGCGGCGATCGCCAGCACGGTGAGCCATAGGGCGACCGGTCGCGTGCCGCTGCCGGCCCGGACCCGCCACCAGGCGTAGCCCGCGGCGGCGACGAAGGCGCCCTTGATCGGCCACAGCGCGAAGGCGACCCAGGAAAGGTCCTCGCCGAACAGCATCCGGCGGTAATTGTCCAGGCCGAGCAGTGTCTTGGCCGACGGATCGAAAGCGACCGCGAGCAGGTTCCACTCATGCAGGCTGATCCAGACGCCTTTCATGAACGGCCAGATCAGGAAAACCGCGTAGACCGCCAGAAAAGGCGCGAGAAAGGCATAGGCCTCGAGCGTCGTGCGGCGCTTCAGCGACAGGGCGGGAAGCAGCCGGGCCGGACCGGTCACCGGCGGTCGGGCGGCGCGGCTCTGGGCCGCGGTCGTGCGCGGTATCGCCATGGTGCCCTCCCTGTCGCCGCTCTCGAGGCGGCTTGATAATATTATCAAGAATATTAGCAGTGCCGACGTTGCCGCGCCAGCCCCGAATTTGCTAGAAGGGCGGCCACGCCGCGTCTCCGGGAAAAACCGTGGCGTGTCCGGGAGATAGGCCGCAGCGATGCCGGAGGACGACGCCACGCCACGGGTGACGATGCAGGACGTGGCCCTGAGGGCCGGGGTCTCGCAGTCGACCGTGTCCCTCGTGCTCAACGGCGTGCCCGGCGTGCGCATCGGCAAGGAGACCCGCCAGCGCGTCACCGATGCGGCGCGCGACCTCGGCTACCGCGCCCGGCGCGGCGGCGGGCATCGGCGCGGCCAGCGCCATCCCTTCATCGGCCTGATAGTCGACGAGATCGCCACCAGCCCGTTCGCCGCGCTGTCGATCGACGGCGCGCAGGAGGCGGGATGGGCGCGCGGCCGCCTGGTGCTAACGGCGAAGACCGGCGGCGTCGCGGAGGTCGAGGCGGCGCTGGCGGAGGCCTGGCGCGCGCAAGGGGCCGAGGGCATCGTCTACGCCACGATCCTGACGCGCCGGGTGGTGGTGCCCGACGCCGTGCGGGCGCTGCCGACGGTCCTGCTCAACTGCCATGCCGACGATCCGGGCCTGGCCTCCGTGGTGCCGGCGGAGACGGTGGGCGGCTACGCCGCGACCGAGGCGCTGATCGCGGCCGGCCACCGGCGGATCGGCTTCATCAACGGCGAGCCGTGGATGGAGGCGGCGCGCCAGCGGCGCCAGGGCTACGACCAGGCGCTCGCCACCCACGACATCCCGGCCGACCCCGCCCTGGCGCGGGAGGCCGACTTCATGGCCAGCGGCGGCTATCGCGAGACCCGCGCCCTGCTGGCCCTCGACCGGCCGCCGACGGCGATCTTCTGCGCCAACGACCTGATGGCGGTGGGCAGCTACGAGGCGCTGAAGGAGGCGGGGCTGGTCGTCGGCCGCGACGTCTCGGTCATCGGCTACGACGACCAGGAGATCGCCAAGCATCTGAGCCCGCCGCTGTCGACCGTGCTGCTGCCCCATGGCGACATGGGGCGCTGGGCGGTGGACACGCTGGTCGGGCAGATCGCCGGCGCCGGATCGTCGGGGGCGGCGGGATCGGCGCCCGCCCTGCAGGTCAAGATGCCGTGCCCGGTCGTCCCGCGCGACTCGATCGGTCCCGGCCCCGCCATCTGATCGGAGTGCGGCAGGCAGGCCCGCGCGAGGGCGCTACTCCGACCGGGCGAGCTCGGCGAAGCGGGCGGCGGTGGCGATGTCGGCGGCGACGATGCGGCGCCGGGCCTCGGCTTGGGCGTCGCGGCCCCAGCGCCCGGCCTGATAATCGTCGTCCACATGGGCGACGGCGTCGGCCGCCGCCGCGTCGATGCGCCCGCGATCGACGGCGAGCGCCACGAGGATCGAGCCCGACTGGCCCGTGATCATGCGCACCGCCGTCAGGCGCCACGGATCCAGCGCGTCGACCTCGGCGCGCACCGCGTCCAGCGCCGCCTGGGGCTGGGGCACGGGCAGCAGCCCGCGCGTCACGACCAGCGCGGCGCCCAGCGTCTCGCCCGCCCAGTCGAGCAGCGGCTGCCAGAGCTCGGCCTGGCGGGCGACCAGGTCCTCCGGCGTGTCGGCGCGGTGGCACAGCAGGTCGGTCTCGGCATAGGCGGCGGCGTCGGCGGCGATGGCCGTACGCTGAGGGTGGACCCGGTCGATCGCCGTGTTGGCGACCTGGGTCAGCGGCATGGCCGCCGGCTCCACCGTCTCGTCCTGGGCCGCCCATTCCGCCGAGATCGCCTCGGCCAGCGCCGCCGTCGGCACGACCAGGGGCCGCTTGCCCGGCGTGCGGATCGGCTTGCCGTCCAGGGTGACGGTCCAGCCCTCGCCCTCGGGCCTCGTGCCCGTGCGCTCGTAGAACCGCTTCACGCGACCTCTCCCGTTCGCGACCAGATCCGCGCCACCGCCGCGGGCAGGGCGTCGTAGCGCTCGACCAACGCATCGGCCCCGGCCGCGGCCAGCGCCTCGGCGGGGTGGTAGCCCCAGCCGACGCCGATCCGCGCCACCCCGGCGGCGCGCGCCATCTCCATGTCGAAGGCGGTGTCGCCGACGACCACCGCCTGGGCCGGCTCGACTCCGCTTTCGGCGAGCGCGCGCCAGACCATGTCGGGCGCCGGCTTGCCCGGGCCCGGATCGTCGCCGGTCTGGACGGTGACGAAGCGGCCGGACCAGCCATGGGTCTCGAGTACGCCGGCGAGGCCGCGGCGGCTCTTGCCCGTGACGATGCCGAGGAGGGCGCCCGTCGCCTCCAGCGCGTCGAGCGCGTCGGCCGCGCCGGGGTAGAGCGCCGCCGTCGTGCGGCCGGCCGCGTGCTCGATGTCGTAGTGGCGCTTGTAGGCCGCCGCGACGGCCAGGGCGCCGGCCTCGTCGAGGCCGGGGAACAGCACCGTCGCCGCCCGGTCGACCGGCATGCCGATGGTCGCGCGCACCGCCGCCGGGTCCGGTGCGGCATGGCCGTGGGCGGCGCCGGCGGCCGTGAAGGCGCCGATCACGGCGGCCTGGGTGTCGACGAGCGTGCCGTCGCAGTCGAAGAGGACGATGCGCAGCGGGTCGGTCATCGCTCACTCCGGCGGGGGCTCGATCTCGGCCGACGGATCGAAGCCGAGATATTTGAAGCTGCGTGCCATCGCCGGCGGCAGCGGGGCGGTGACGGCGATCGTCCGGCCGGGATGGAGCGGGTGAGGGCAGACGATCCGGCGGGCGTGCAGGTGCAGGCCCGGCGCGACCTCCGCGCCCTGGATGAAGGCGTCGCGGCCGCCATACTTGCCGTCGCCCAGGATCGGCGTGCCCATGCCGACGCAATGGACGCGGAGCTGGTGGGTCCGCCCGGTGCGTGGCCAGAGCGCGAGCCAGGCGGCCCGCTTGCCGGCCGCCTCGACGACGCGGAAATCGGTGATCGCGCGCTTGGCCTCGGAGTCCTTCTTGGCGTGGGCGTGGGCCTTTTCGGCCATCGCCGCCTTGCCGTGGGCCGACTTGGTCAGCGCCCAGTCGATCCGCCCCTGGCGCGGCGAGGGCACGCCGACGGTGATCGCCCAGTACTCCTTGATCGCGTCCTTCGACCGGAAGGCCGCCGTCAGCGCCCGGGCGGCCGGCGCGGTGCGGGCGAGCAGCAGCACGCCCGACGTGTCCCGGTCCAGCCGGTGGACCAGGCGCGGGCGCTCCGCCGCGTCGAAGGTCAGCGCGTCGAGCAGGGCGTCCAGGTGCCGCCCGGTGCGGATGCCGCCCTGGACCGCCATGCCGGCCGGCTTGTCGATCGCGATGACCGCCGCGTCGCGCCAGAGCACCCGGGCGCGCAGGTCCTCGGCCTCCGACTCCGCGACCGGAGGCGGGGCGGTGGCCGGGGCACGCGGCGCCGTCGCGGCGTCGTCGAGCGGCGGGACGCGCACCGCTTGCCCGGCGGCGAGGCGCTGGTTCGACTTCGCCCGCTTGCCGTCGACGCGGATCTCGCCCTTTCGCAGCAGCTTTTCCAGCCGGCCGTGGCCGAGGCCGGGATAGTGCTGGCGGAACCATCGGTCGAGGCGCATTTCCGCCTCGTCCGGGCCGACCGCGCGGGTCGTCACGCCGCTCACGCGATCACCGCCCGTGTCGCCTGCATCGCGGCGTAGAGCGCGGCGACGCACAGGACCACCGAGCCGGCGACATAGGCCGCCGCCGCGGCGAAGCGCCCGCGCTCGAGCAGGAAGACCGCGTCGAGGGAGAAGGTCGAGAAGGTGGTGAAGGCGCCCAGGACGCCGACGACGATCAGGGCGCGTACTGCCGGGCTCGGCGACCAGACGAGCGCGCTCGCCTCGATCAGCACGCCCATGGCGGCCGAGCCGGCGACGTTGACCGCGAGCGTGCCCCAGGGAAAGCCATGGCCCATCCAATGGCCGACCGCGGACATGGCGAGATACCGCCCGACCGCCCCGACGGCGCCGCCCAGCGCGATGGCGAGGATCATCCACATGACGCGCGGGTTTGGCCCGGCCCGCGCCGGCTGTCAATGCCGGGGCGGGCGGCGCCCGGCACCCGCCCGCCTGCGCTCACGCGGCCAGGCGCCGCCGGATCTCCGCTGTGAGCGCTTGCACGCGTTTCCGGTTCACGCCCATGTCCCAGTAGCCGACGGTCGAGCGGCTGTAGAGGGCGACCGGGGTCGGGCCGCCGTCGCGCTCCGGCTTCAGGACGCGGGCGGTGACCAGGTCCTTGAACTTGAGCCCCGGCGTGCGGGTCAGCGCCTCGAAGCCCAGCCCGTCCTTGGCGGTCACCAGGATCTTCGTGTTCGGCCAGGCCTCCAGCGTCGCCTTGACCGCCTCGGCGACGCGCTCGGGCGGGGCGTCGAAGGTCGGGGCGTCGGCGTCCGGCGTCGTGCGCGCGCAGAGCCCCGCCGGGGCGGCGAGCCAGCGGCTCGGCTGCGAGCGCTTGACCAGGGTCTCGAAATCGGTGGGTTCGGTCGGCATGGGGGAACGGCCTTCCGGTGTCGGGGGAGGGGTTTGAAAGGTGGACGGGCGCGACTCAGCCGTCCTCGGGGCCCTCCTCGCCACCGCCGCCGGCGCGGCGGTCGCGGAGTCTGGCCCAGTAGTCGAGGCGCTTCCTGACCTCGCGCTCGAAGCCGCGGTCGACGGGATTGTAGAAGACCTGGCGGTTCATCTCCTCGGGGAAATAGTCCTGTCCGGAAAACGCGTCGGGCTGGTCGTGGTCGTAGGCGTAGCCCTTGGCGTAGCCCAGGTCCTTCATCAGCCGGGTCGGCGCGTTGAGGATGTGCTTGGGCGGCATCAGGCTGCCGGTCTCCCGCGCCGCGCGCATGGAGGCGCCATAGGCCTTGTAGGCGGCGTTCGACTTCGGCGCCGTGCCCAGGTAGATCACCACCTGGGCCAGGCCCAGTTCCCCCTCCGGCGAACCCAGCCGCTCGTAGAGATCCCAGGCCGACAGCGCCTGGACGAGGGCTGCCGGATCGGCCATGCCGACATCCTCGACCGCGAACCGGGCCAGGCGCCGGGCGATGTAGAGCGGGTCCTCGCCGCCCGCCAGCATGCGCGCCAACCAGTAGAGCGCGGCGTCGGTGTCCGAGCCGCGCAGGCTCTTGTGCAGGGCGGAGATGAGGTTGTAGTGGCTTTCCTGCGCCTTGTCGTAGAGCGGCATGCGCTTCTGGACCGTCACGGCCAGCGCGGCCGGATCCATCGCCTCCGCCGCGCCCAGCGCGAAGAGTTCCTCGCACAGGTTGAGCGCGAAGCGGCCGTCGCCGTCGGCCATGGCCTTGAGGGCGGCGCGCCCGTCCTCCGTCACCGGCAGGGCGCGGCCTTCCTCGGCCTCCGCGCGGGCCAGCAGGGTCTCGAGCGCCGCCTCGCCCAGCCGGTTGAGCACGAAGACCTGGCAGCGCGACAGCAGGGCGGCATTGAGCTCGAAGGACGGATTCTCCGTCGTCGCGCCGACCAGCGTCACCGTGCCGTCCTCGACCACCGGCAGGAAGGCGTCCTGCTGGGCCCGGTTGAAGCGGTGGATCTCGTCGACGAAGAGTAGGGTGCCGATGCCGTCGCGCCGGCGCTCGCGGGCGGCCTCGAAAACCTTGCGCAGCTCCGCCACGCCGGAGAACACGGCCGACAGGGGCTCGAAATGCAGCCCCGATCCTTCGGCGATCAGCCGGGCGATGGTCGTCTTGCCGCAGCCCGGCGGCCCCCACAGGATCATCGAGGCGAGCCGGTGCTGCGCCACCATCCGGCCGATGGCGCCTTCGGGGCCCAGCAGGTGCTCCTGGCCCACCACGTCGGCCAGCCGGGCCGGGCGCAGGCGGTCGGCCAGCGGTCTCGGGCTCTGGCTCTCGAACAGGCCGGGGCCGTCGCCGGCCGCGCCGCCGCGCTTGGCCGCCGCCACCGCTCAGCCCCCGATCACGCTGGTCAGATCCCGCCCGTCGCGGCGGATCGTCAGCCGCCAGGGCGGGCCGCTGCCGTCGAGCGCGTCGCCGAGCGCGGCGACCGAGCCGATCGCCCGCCGGTCGAGCGCGACGATCCGGTCGCCGGGGCGCAGGCCGACCCGCGCGGCCGGCGCGCCCCGGGCGACCGAGAGGACGACCACTTCCGGTTCCGCCGGCGGCTGGAGGCCCAGCTCCTGCGCCAGGGCGGGGTTCAGGTTGGCGACGGTCGCGCCGGCCAGCGGCGTGCGGCCCTCGATGACGGTCTCGTCGCGCGGCGGCTCGTCCGGCGGCAGGGCGACGGGGAAGGTCAGGTCGCGCGGCCGGCCGTCGCGCAGGATGGACAGCACCGCCTCGTCGCCGGGCGTCAGCGTCGCGATGCGGTAGCGCAGGGCCTCCGGATCGTCGACCCGGCGGCCGTCGAGGGCAACGATGACGTCGCCGACGTCGAGTCCCGCTGTCGCCGCCGGCCCGCCGGGGTGGATGGCGTTGACCAGCACGCCCGCCGGCCGGTCGAGGCCGAGGCCCTCCGCGATCTCCGCCGTGATGCCTTGGCCCGACGCGCCGAGCCACGGGCGCACCAGGGGTCGCCCGGTCTCGGCGGCATGGACGACGGCGCGCACCATGTCCACCGGGACGGCGAAGCCGATGCCGAGCGAGCCGCCGTCGCGGCTGAAGATCGCCGTATTGATGCCCACCAGATCGCCATGGATGTCGACCAGCGCGCCGCCCGAGTTGCCCGGATTGATCGCCGCGTCGGTCTGGATGAAGAAGCTGTAGTCGCTGATGCCGACCGAGGTGCGGGCGAGCGCCGAGACGATGCCCATGGTCACCGTCTGGCCGACGCCGAACGGGTTGCCGATCGCCAGCACGAGATCCCCGACGGCGAGCGAATCCGGCGCGGCGAGGTCGAGCGCCGGCAGGGAGCGGTCGCCGGCATCGGCGATGCGCAGCACCGCGAGATCCGTGCGCTCGTCGCTGAGCACCGTCTCCGCCGCGTACTCGGTCCGGTCGTTGAGCACGACCTTGATCGAGTCGGCGTTTTCGACGACGTGGTGATTGGTCACGACCAGCCCGTCGCCGCTGACGATGACGCCCGAGCCCAGCGCGTTCTGCCGGCGCTCGCGCTCCGGGCCGAAGGGGAAGTCGCGGCCGAAGAACCGGCGGAAGAACGGGTCGTCGAAGAGCGGGGAGACCTGGCGCTCGCGCACCTGGCGGGTGGTGTAGATGTTCACGACCGCCGGCGCCGCCTCGCGGATCAGCGGCGCGAAGGTCAGCTTGATCTGCTGCTCGCTCTCCGGCACGGCCTCCGCCGCGCGGGCCGGCGGCGACAGCACGAGCGCCGCGGCGACGGCGAGCAGGACGGCGAGGCCGGCGCGCGGCGGCACGGTGGAGCAGGACAACCGAGGCATGGCCTAACTGTAGGGGCGCGGCCGGTGCCGGAAAAGAGTTGGCGACGGCCGTGACCCGGGAGCAGAGTCGGCGGCATGCCGGTTCCCCAGCGCCTCACCCTCGTCACCCTCGGCGTCGCCGATATGGATCGGGCCCGCGTCTTCTATGTCGATGGCCTAGGTTGGCGGCCGTCGGCCGCCAGCAACGCGCAGGTCGTCTTCTTCGACATGGGCGGCGTGGTGTTCGGGCTGCATCCCCGCGACATGCTCGCCGAAGATGCGGGGCTGCCGCCTGAGAAGACCGACGCCTTCTCCGGCGTCACGGTCGCGATCAACATGGACAGCGAGGCGGAGGTCGACTCGGCGCTGGCGGCGGCGGTCGCGGCGGGCGGCAGCTTGATCAAGCCGGCCGAGCGCAAGCACTGGGGCGGCTATGGCGGCTATGTCGCCGATCCCGACGGTCATGCCTGGGAGATCGCCTACAATCCCTACGCGCCGCTGGACGCGGATGGACGGATGACACTGCCGCCGCCCGCGTCGTAGGGTTTTGTCCCATGACGGACCGCGAGGATATCGATGCCGAGGCGATGCGACGCAGACTGGAGCAGCGGCGGGACGACCTCCTCGCCGTCGACGCCGTCGGCGAGGACAGCCGCCGGCCGGTCGAGCTCGACCCCCAGGTGCAGGGCCGGCTCAGCCGGATGGACGCCCTGCAGCAACAGGCGATGAGCCAGGCCCAGCAACGCCGCCGCGCCGCCGAGCTGGAGCGGATCGAGACCGCGCTCGCCCGCCTCGCCGAGGGGGAGTTCGGCTACTGCGTGACCTGCGGCGAGCCGATCGCCCTCAAGCGCCTGGAACACGATCCCAGCGTGCCCACCTGCATCGACTGCGCCGCCGGCTGAAGGGGCTCGGACCGGCCCCGGGCGACCGGCGCCGGGCAGCGGTGTTGCCGACACCGCGCGGCCTCCTGTAAGACGGCGTGATCGGCGAGGGCCGCCGAAATCCGTAACCGCCAGACCGAATTTCCGCTTTGTCAGACCGCGTCTACCTGTTCGATACCACCCTGCGCGACGGCGCGCAGACCCAGGGCGTCGATTTCTCCGTTTCCGACAAGCGGGCGATCGCGCGCGAACTCGATCGCCTGGGCATCGACTATGTCGAGGGCGGCTGGCCCGGCGCCAACCCGACCGACGACGCCTTCTTCGCGGAGTCGCCGGGCCTCGGCCGCGCGCTCTTCACCGCCTTCGGCATGACCCGCAAGGCCGGCCGCTCGGCCGCCAACGATCCCGGCCTGCAGGCCCTGGTCAACAGCGCCGCCGACGCGATCTGCCTGGTCGGCAAGACCTGGGACTTCCACGTCGACGTGGCGCTGGGCGTGCCCCGGGCGGAGAATGTCGACGCGATCGGGGAGTCGGTGGCCGAGGCCGCGGCGCGCAAGCGCGAGGCGCTGTTCGACGCCGAGCACTTCTTCGACGGCTACAAGGCCAATCCGGACTACGCCATGGCCTGCGTCGAGGCGGCCTACGCCGCCGGCGCGCGCTGGGTCGTCCTGTGCGACACGAATGGCGGCACGCTGCCCGACGAGATCGAGACCGTCGTGCGCCGCGTCGCCGAACGCATCCCGGGCGACCGGCTGGGCATCCACACCCATGACGACACGGGCAACGCCATCGCCAACTCCCTGGCCGCGGTGCGCGCCGGCGCGCGCCATGTCCAGGGCACGCTGGGCGGGCTGGGGGAGCGGTGCGGCAACGCCAACCTGATCGCCCTGATCCCGACGCTGGCACTGAAGATGGGCCTCGATACCGGGATCGACGCCCACGGGCTCGCCTCGCTGACCCATGTCTCGCGCTGGTTCGACGACCTGCTGAACCGGGCGCCGATGGAGAGCGCGCCCTATGTCGGCACCCGGGCCTTCACCCACAAGGGCGGGCTGCATGCCTCCGCGATGGCCAAGGACCCTCGGTCCTACGAGCACATCGAGCCGGAGATCGTCGGCAACCGGCGCCACATCGTCGTCTCCGACCAGGCCGGCAAGTCCAACGTGCTGGCCCGGCTGGCGGAGCTGGGGATCGAGGTCGACCCCAAGCATCCGAACGTCGACAAGCTCGTCCGACTGGTCAAGCAGCGGGAGTTCGACGGCTACGCTTATGACGGCGCGGAGGCGAGCTTTGCGCTGCTCGCCCGGCGTATGCTGGGCCAGGTGCCGGAATACTTCACGCTGGAGCGCTTCTCCGTCGTCGACGAGCGGCGTTTCAACGCGCGCGGCCAGCTCGTCACGGAGTCGGAGGCGACGGTCAAGGTGAAGGTCGGCAACACCCAGCGCCACGAGGTCGCCGACGGCAACGGCCCGGTCAACGCGATCGACCGGGCGCTGCGCAAGGCATTGGAGCCGAGCTACCCGGATCTCGTGAAGATGAAGCTCGTGGATTTCCGGGTGCGCATCCTCAAGGCGACGGAGGCGTCGGGCGCCATGCCCCGCGTCCTGATCGAGAGCGCCAACGGCTCGGGCGAGCGCTGGGCGACGGTGGGGGTGTCGACCAACATCATCGACGCCTCGTTCGACGCGCTGGGCGACAGCTTCACCTACAAGCTCTTCTGCGACGGGATCGCCAAGGCGTGAGCCCCGCGACCGGAGCCCCCGCCACCGGAACGACGCGACCATGACCGATCCGTCCGACCACCACCCGCCCGGGGGCGAGCGCTCCGGCGACGATCCGTCCGGGGGCGACAGGTCCGGGGCCGACCGGGCCTCGCGCCTGCCGCCAAACCAGGCGCTGGCCTCGCCGTCCAAGTGGCCGGTGGTCGGCGAGCGGGCGCCACGCGCCGACGACCGGCCCTGGACCGTGAGCATCGGCGGCCTGGTCGAGCGCCCGCAGGTCTTCTCCCTCGACGTGTTGCAGTCGCTGCCCGATGCCCGGCAACGGATCGACATCCATTGCGTGACCCGCTGGTCGAAGCTCGACCAGGCCTTCACCGGCGTGCCGCTGGGCGAGGTGTTGGAGCGCGCCGGCGTCAGGCCCGAGGCGCGCTTCGTGTGGTTCGGCGCGCGCAGCGAGCACGGCCACGCGACGTCCTTGCGCCTGGACGAGGCGCTGGCCGCCGGCGCGCTGGTCGCCTTCGCCCACGAGGACAGGCCGCTGGCGCCGGAGCATGGCGGCCCGGTGCGCATGGTCGTGCCCGGCAAGTACTTCTACAAGTCGATCAAGTGGCTGGAGACGATCGAGCTGCTGGCCGAGGACCGGCTGGGCACCTGGGAGTCGGAGTCGGGCTACCACAACCACGCCGACCCCTGGGCGGAGGAGCGCTTCGTCGCCCGCAACCTGGACCGGCTCACGGTCGCGCGCGCGATGAGCGACCGGCGCTTCGCCGGGCTCGACCTGCTCGGCGTGGAGGCCGACGGCATCGACCTGACCGGGCTCGACGCGCGCGGCGCGCTGCTGCGCAACGCCTCCTTCCGGGGCGCCCGGCTGGCCGGCGCGCGCTTCGACGAGGCGAACCTGTCCGGCGCGCGGCTCAACGGCGCCGACCTGACCGGGGCGAAGTTCACCGGCGCCGACCTGGAGGGCGCGGACTTCCGGGGAGCCGACCTCTCCGGCGCGGATTTCACGGACGCCAGCCTGTTCGGCACGACCCTGTTCCCGGAGCCGACGGATCCCGCCGGCGGACCCGGCGCGGCGCGCCTCGACCCGGCGACCGTACTGCCGGGCGACGTGGCCGAGCGGCTGTCGGACGCCCAGCGCGACGGCCTGCGCGCCCGCGGGCTCGGCTGAGCGGGCCGGCGGCGGGCGCAACGGGCGGGGAGGCGAGAGCGGCCATGGCGGGGACCGATCGCTCGCGTGCGGCGGCAGCCGGGGCGGGGCCGGGGCCGGCGGTAGTGCTGGTCCGCCCCCAGCTTGGCGAGAATATCGGCGCGGCGGCGCGCGCCATGCTGAATTTCGGGCTCACCGACCTGCGCCTTGTCGCCCCGCGCGATGGCTGGCCGAGCGAGACGGCCCGGGCCAATGCCTCGGGCGCCGATGTCGTGATCGACGCCGCGCGCGTGTTCGAGACGACCGAGGCGGCGATCGCCGACCTCAACCGCGTCTACGCCACGACGGCGCGGCCGCGCTACTTGATCAAGCCGGTCCAGACCCCGCGCGAGGCGGCGCCGGAGATGCGCGCGGCGATCGGCGGCGGCCGGGCGGTCGGCATCCTGTTCGGCGGGGAGCGCGCCGGCCTGGACAACGACGACGTGGCGCGCGCCGACACGGTGATCACCGCGCCGCTCAACCCCGGCTTCTCCTCCCTCAACCTGGCCCAGGCTGTCCTGCTGGTGGCCAGCGAGTGGTGGCAGGCCGCGCCGCCCCCCGAGGCGGCGGAGGCCGATGCCGGCCCGCCGGAGGCGCCGCGCGCGCTGGTGCTCAATTTCCTGGAGCATCTGGAGGGCGAGCTGGACGCCGCGGCCTTCTTCCGCGTGCCGGAGAAGCGGGCCGGGATGCTACGCACTATCGCCAACCTGATCGGCCGCGCCCGGCCGACCGAGGCGGAGATCGGGATCCTGCACGGGATCGTCACCGCGCTGACCGGCCGGCGCAAGGACGGCCGCCCGCGCGGCCGGCCAACCGTAGAGGCGGGGGAGGAGCGGACGGGCGAGGGCGCACGCAAGGCCGCGAACCGCGACGTTTGACAACGCCGCGCCATCGGGTATAACCCGCGCCTCATTCCCGAGAACGCGGGTCCGGCTAGGCCTATCCGGCGTCGTCGCGCGACGCCCCGGGCCGCAAGCCGGCGCCCCGTCCGCTTCCGTCTCTCGCGACGGAGCGGGCCTATCGGGACAACCTCACGACCGGGCGGCGCGACAGGCCCGGCGACAGCGAAGGAGATGCGCGCGATGGCCAAGCAGCGCGTGGCGGTCAAGCACAAGATCGACCGTCGTCTGGGCGTCAACCTCTGGGGACGCTCGAAGAGCCCCGTCAACAAGCGCGAATACGGCCCCGGCGAGCACGGCCAGCGGCGGCGGAAGCCGACCGACTACGGCATCCAGCTCATGGCAAAGCAGAAGATGAAGGGCTACTACGGCAATATCGGCGAGAAGCAGTTCCGCAAGTATTATGACGAGGCGGTGCGCCGGAAGGGCGACACGGGCGAGAACCTGATCGGCCTGCTGGAAAGCCGGCTCGACGCCGTCGTCTACCGCATGAAGTTCGTGCCGACCGTCTTCGCCGCGCGCCAGTTCGTCAGCCACGGCCACGTGCTGGTCAACGGCAAGAAGGTCAACGTCCCCTCCTACCAGGTGAAGGACGGCGACACGATCGAGGTGAAGGAGAAGTCGAAGCAGCTTCCCCTGGTCCTCGACGGCGTCCAGTCGCCGGAGCGCGACATCCCGGATTATATCGAGGTCGATCACTCCTCGATGAAGGGCAAGTTCGTCCGGCTGCCGCAGCTCATGGACGTGCCGTACCCGGTTCAGATGGAGCCGAACCTGGTGATCGAGTTCTACTCGCGCTGACGCGGGGATTCGCTCCGAGGCGCGCGAGGCGCCACTACGGCGACGGCCGGGTCCTTCGGGGCCCGGCCGTTTTCGTTCGGCTCGGACATGTAGGTTGCCCACCGCGCAGCGGTGCGCAACGGCACGGCCGGGGCCATCGCGCACGGCCTTGCGGCCGTCGGCGACCTACGCTCTCACCCCATCGGCCGCGCTCGCCCGGCATAGGCCTCGGCGGTGTAGAGGGCGAGGCCGGTCCAGATGCAGGCGAAGGTGACCAGGTGGGCGGTCGTCAGAGTCTCGCCGAACAGGGTGACGGCGATGATGAACTGCAGGGTCGGGGCGAGGTACTGCATCAGCCCGATGGTCGCGAGCTTGAGCGTCCGTGCGCCGATCATGAACAGCAGCAGCGGCGCGCCCGTGACCAGGCCGGTGCCGACCAGCAGGAGCGAGGCCGCCAGACCGTCGCCGCCGATCGCCGCCGGGCCGAAGCTGCCCGTGCCCTGGATCGCCAGCCAGGCGACGAAGCCGAGGCAGAGCGGCGAGAGCAGGCTCGCCTCGACCAGCAGACCGACCAGCGGGTCGACCTGCTTCTTCTTCCGGATTAGGGCGTAGAAGCCGAAGCTGAAGGCCAGGATGAAGGAGATCCAGGGCACGACGCCCTCGGCGACGACCAGCACGGCCACGCCGGCGCCGGCGAGCGCGACGGCCGCGGCCTGCAGCCGGGTCATCCGCTCCGAAAGGAACATCACCCCCAGCAGGACGTGGACGAGCGGATTGATGTAGTAGCCCAGGCTGCCCTGCAGCAGGTGGCCGGAGAAGATCGCGTAGATGAAGACGACCCAGTTGGTCGAGACCAGCAGCGTCGTCAACGCGTAGAGCCGCAGGCCCCGCACGCCTTGGCGCAGGATCGCCAGCACCTCCGCGCCGCGCCCCAGCGCCAGGACCAGGCCCCCCAGCATCAGGGCCGTCCAGAGGATCCGGTGGGCCAGGATCTCCACCGCATCGGTCGTGCCCAGCAGCGGGAAATAGACCGGTGTCAGGCCCCAGAGCAGGAAGGCGCCGAAGGCGGCCGCGAGACCCTGGCCCTGGCTTTGGCCCTGCCCCAGCCCCTGGCTCTGTCCCTCGGCCGGCCGTGCGACGCCGCCGGCGCTCGTATCGGCGCCCCGCGGTTGCGTGTCGGTCGGGTAGGAGCGGGCCATCGGTCGAGGGTCCTCGCGCCGGGCCCCGACGAAACGGGGCCGCCCCCGGCTTTCGGGAGCGGCCCCGTCGCGCGCGGGGGCCCGCGCGATGCGGCGGTCGAGAGGGTGCGGTCAGGCGCCCGGCTGGACGTTGACGCCGCGGGTGTTGAACATCTCCATCAGTTCGCCGGTCTGGTACATCTCGCGCACGATGTCGCAGCCGCCCACGAACTCGCCCTTGACGTAGAGCTGCGGGATCGTCGGCCAGCTCGAGAAGTCCTTGATGCCCTGGCGCAGGCCCGGGTCGGTCAGGACGTCGATGCCCTTGAACTCCACGCCCAGGTGGTTGAGCACCTGCACCACGGCGGCGGAGAAGCCGCACTGCGGGAAGACCGGCGTGCCCTTCATGTAGAGCACCACGTCGGTCTCGGCGGTCTCGTTGCGGATCCGGTCGAAGACCGGGTTGTCCATCGAAGTGTCGGCCATAGCGGAAGTCCTCGTGTCGACAGGGGCTGGCCTTCGGGGGAAGCCCCGGAGGTGGGGATCAGGCGTCCTCGGGCACGCCGGTCTGCAGCGCCAGGGCGTGGAGCTCCCCGCCCATGCGGCCCTGGAGCGCCTGGTAGACCATCTGGTGCTGCTGGACCCGGGAGCGCCCGCGGAAGGACGGGCTGGTCACGATCGCGGCGTAGTGGTCGCCGTCGCCGCGCAGATCCTCGATCTGGACCTCCGCATCGGGAATGCCTTCCTTGATCAGCCGGACGATTTCCGTCGGATCCATCGCCATGAAACGCGCATCCTTCGATTGCGGGCCGCACCGGCGCGGAGACGACCCGGCCGGCCCCGCGCTGCCTGATCACTCTAGGGCAACTTCCGAACCGATCGACGCATCAGTCCGGAAATTGCCCTATCTTCAACAACCTAAAGCATCTTATCTGCGCCCTTTCGGGCGCGGGATGCTCTAGAGCTCACCCGCCATGAGCGCGGGCAGGAAACCCTCGAAAGCGCGGCGCAAGGCTGCCAGCGATATGGCGGTCTCTCCGTCGAGTTTCAACGAAGCCCCGCCGTCATCGCCGTCCGTCTCCGGCGCCGTGCGCCCCACCACCGCCGCCGGCACGCCCGCGGCGGCGGCGTGCGCCAGAATCGCGTCCGGCGACGGAACGGCCAGAAGGTAGCGCGCCTGATCCTCGCCGAACAACCATGGCGCCATGTCGGGCATGTCCGGCGGGACGAGGCCGGCGCCGCGACCGCCTGCCAGCGCCATCTCCGCCACGGCGACGAACAGGCCGCCGTCGGAGAGGTCGTGGCAGGTATCGACCGCGCCCTCGGCGATCAGCGCGCGCACCAGGTCGCCGTTGCGCCGCTCCACCGCCAGGTCGACGGGCGGCGGCGGGCCGGAATCCGCGCCGGTCGCCAGGCGGGTATAGAGCGAGGCACCCAGGTGCCCCGTCGTCTCGCCGATCAGCACCAGAGCGTCGCCGCCGCGCTTGAACGCGATGTCGGCCCGGCGCGCCAGGTCGTCGATCAGGCCGATCGCGCCGATCTGCGGCGTCGGCGGGATCGGCCGGCCCTCGGTCTCGTTGTAGAGCGAGACATTCCCGGAGACGACCGGGAAGTCGAGCGCGCGGCAAGCCTCCGCCATCCCCTCCAGGCAGCCGACGATCTGGCCCATGGTCGGCGTCCGCTCGGGATTGCCGAAATTGAGGTTGTCGGTCACCGCGAGCGGCCGCGCGCCCACCGCGGTCAGGTTGCGCCAGGCCTCCGCCACCGCCTGGGCGCCGCCGGTCGCCGGATGGGCGGCGCAGTAGCGCGGCGTGCAGTCGGTCGTCATCGCCAGCGCCTTGTCGGTGCCGTGGACACGCACGACGGCGGCGTCGCCGCCCGGCCCGGCCACCGTGTCGGCCATGACGGTCGAATCGTACTGCTCGAAGATCCAGCGCTTGGAGCAGAGCTCGGGGCTCGCCATCAACCGCTCGAGCACGACGCCCGGCGGGTCGTTCGGCGCGGGCGGCGGATCGAGCGGGGCCGGCGCGGCGGTCGGCGTCCAGGGCCGGTCGTAGTTCGGCGCGCGCTCGACCAGAGGATCGACGGCGAGATCGGCCTTCACCGCCCCGCGATGGCGCACAACGAGCCGGCCGGTGTCGGTGACCGCGCCGATCACCGCCATCGACAGCTCCCACTTCTCGAAGACCCGGCGCGCCTCGTCCTCGCGGCCGGGCTTCAGGACCATGAGCATCCGCTCCTGGCTCTCGGAAAGCATCATCTCGTAGGCCGACAGGGCGGCCTCGCGCTGGGGCACCCGATCCAGGTCCAGCTCGATGCCGCAGCCGCCCTTGCTCGCCATCTCGACGGAGGAGGAGGTCAGCCCGGCGGCGCCCATGTCCTGGATGGCGACGATGGCGTCGCTCGCCATCAGCTCCAGGCAGGCCTCCAGCAGCAGCTTTTCGGTGAACGGATCGCCGACCTGGACGGTCGGGCGCTTCTCCTCGCTCCCGGCGGTGAACTCGGCCGAGGCCATGGTCGCGCCGTGGATGCCGTCGCGCCCGGTCTTGGCGCCGACATAGACGACGGGGTTCCCGATGCCGGCGGCCGCGGAATAGAAGATCCGATCGGCCCGGGCGATACCGACGGTCATCGCGTTGACCAGGATGTTGCCGTCATAGCCCGGATCGAAGCCGGTCTGTCCGCCCACGGTCGGCACGCCGATGCAGTTGCCATAGCCGCCGATGCCCGCGACGACGCCGGATACGAGGTGGCGCGTCTTGGGATGGTCCGGCCTGCCGAAACGCAGGGCGTTCAGGTTCGCCACCGGCCGCGCGCCCATGGTGAAGACGTCGCGCAGGATGCCGCCGACGCCGGTCGCGGCGCCCTGGTAGGGCTCGATGAAGCTCGGGTGGTTGTGGCTCTCCATCTTGAAGACGGCGGCCAGCCCGTCGCCGATGTCGACGACGCCCGCGTTCTCCCCCGGCCCCTGGATCACCCAGGGCGCCTCCGTCGGCAGGGTCTTGAGCCAGCGCCGCGTCGACTTGTAGGAGCAGTGCTCCGACCACATGGCGGAGATGATGCCGAGCTCGGTGAGGCTCGGCACGCGGCCGGCGACCTCGATCGCGCGGGCGTATTCCTCCGCAGTCAGCCCGAACTCCGACGCCAGGGCCTCGGTGACTTCCGGCTCCGGGGGAAGCGGCGCCTCTGCGGGGGCGTCGGCGGTGCCCGCGCTCATGCCAGCGCCGCCGCCAGGCCGGTGAAGAAACGCTGGCCATCGGCCGGGCCGAGGGCCGGGTCCGACGCGCGCTCGGGGTGGGGCATCAGGCCCATGATCCGGCCGGTCGGGTCGGCCAGCCCGGCGATGTCGGCGGCCGAGCCGTTGACCGGCTCGCCGTAGCGCAGGACCACGCGGCCTTCGCCCTCCAGCCGGGCGAGGGTGTCGGCGTCGGCCGTGTAGTTGCCGTCGTGATGGGCGACGGGGATCCGGATCTCTTCCCCCGCGCGGTAGCCGGCGGTGTAGGGCGTGTCCGCGCGCTCGACCGTCAGCGTCACCGTCCGGGCGACGAATCGCAGGTCGGCGTTGCGGACCAGCGCGCCGGGCAGCAGCCCGGTCTCCGCCAGGATCTGGAAGCCGTTGCAGATGCCCAGCACCGGCACCCCGGCCTTCGCCCGCGCCGCGACGTCGCGCAGGATCGGCGAATGCGCGGCCATCGCGCCGGCGCGGAGGTAGTCGCCATAGGAAAAGCCGCCGGGCAGGACGATCAGATCGGCCTCGGGCAGATCGGTTTCCCGGTGCCAGACCATCAGCGGGTCGCGCCCGGTGGCGGCCCGCAGGGCCACCGCCACGTCGCGGTCGCAGTTGGAGCCGGGGAAGACGATGACGACTGCGCGCATGGGAGCCCGTGTAGCCCCGCCGCCCCCGCGATGCAAGGGGCGGCGGGACACTCCCCAGGGCGCGCCCCTACAGCCGCGCCAGCAGGTAGCGCACCAGATCGGCATAGTCGATGACGAGCGAGATCGCGTTCGTCACGAACAGCAGCCCCAGATAGATCGAGCTGAGCCGCCGCGGCGGCCACCAGGTGCGGAAGCGGAAGGCGAGGTACACCAGCAGCGGCGGCCAGACGGCGATGTGTCCCACGCCCAGGATCCGGCTGTAGCCGAAGACCTGGTAGAGCATCGCCATCAGCGGCACGAGCGCCACGAAGGCGAGCGCGACCCAGCGCGCCTCCGGCCGCCGCAGGAACAGGATCGAGGCGAGGTTGATCCCGGCCAGCCACCAGATCCAGACCTGGAGCCAGGCGGGTTCGCGGGCGATGTCGGCGATCATCGGGGTCTCGCGGGGGACTCGGGAGGGGGAGAAAAGGCGGATCGGTCAGCCGGCGCGCGCCCGGGCCTGGTCGCCCAGGTAGCGGCCGTAGAGCAGATAGGCGGCGGCCGTGCGGCGCGGCGCCCAGTCCTGCCCGATCGCGGCGAGCTCGCGCGTCGCCGGCGGCGCGTCGAGCCCGGCCAGGCGCTGCCAGGCCACCCGGACGGCCAGGTCGCCGGCCGGCAGCACGTCGCGCCGGCCGAGCGAGAACATCAGGAAGCATTCCGCCGACCAGGGGCCGAGGCCGGGCAGGGCGACCAGCCGCTCGGTCACCGTCGCGTCGTCGGCCGCCGCCAGGGCGGCGAGATCGAGCTCGCCCGCCTCCAGCGCCTCGGCCAGATGGCGGGCGTAGCGCATCTTCTGCCGGCTGAAGCCGCAGGCCTTGAGCGTCGCATCGTCCAGCGCGAGGAAGCCCGGCGGCTCGACCGGGTCGAGCCGGTCCGAGAGCTTGCCCCACATGGCCTCGGCCGCGCGCGTGGAGACCTGCTGGTCCAGGATGATGCGCACCAGCGCGGCGAAGCCGGGCGGACGCAGGCGGACCGGGAAGTGGACGAGATCGGGCAGGGCGGGGGCGAAGCGCGGCTCGGCCTCCGCCAGGGCGGCGGCGTCGGCCTCGACCGCCGCGGCGAGGGCGCCTTCGTCGGGCGCGCCGGCCGCCGGATCGCTGGCCGCCATCACTCCGCCCATCACTCCGCTCATCACTCCACGATGTCGATGGCGTAGGTCTCGATCACCGGATTGGCGAGCAGCGTCCGGCACATCCGGTCCACCCGCTCGCGCGCGGCATCCCGGTCGGTGTCGGCGAGATCGAGCTCGATCAGCTTGCCCTGGCGGACATCGCCGACCCCCTCGAAGCCGAGCCCGGCCAGCGCGTGATTGATCGCCTGGCCCTGGGGGTCGAGGACCCCCGACTTGAGCGTGATGCGCACGGTCGCCTTCACGGAATTCGGTCTCCGGCGATCGGGTGGGAGGGAGAGCGGCCGGCCGGGAAAGACACGTTCGGGCGGCGGCCGACGACGGCGGTCGCTCGCCGCCCGGTGGATCAGTGCAGCTTGCCGCGATTGGGCCGGCCGCGCGGGCGTCCGGCCGAGGGGCCGTAGCCGGTCGGCCCGCCCTCGTCGTTGTCGACTGCGTCCTTGGCGTCCTTGGCGTCCTGCAGGTCGACGACCCCGCCCTCCGGCAGGATGCCGAGCCGGCGCGCGACCTCGCGATAGGCCTCCTCGACCCGGCCCAGATCCTCGCGGAACCGGTCCTTGTCCAGCTTCTCGCCGGTCTGCGCGTCCCACAGGCGGCAGTTGTCCGGGCTGATCTCGTCGGCCAGGACGACGCGGACATCGCCCATGTCGTTGTAGATGCGCCCGAATTCGAGCTTGAAGTCGACCAGCTTCAGCCCGATGCCGAGGAACAGCCCGCACATGTAGTCGTTCACTCGCAGCGCGAGCTGCGTCATGTCGTCCATGTCCTGGGGCGTGGCCCAGCCGAACGCGGTGATGTGCTCCTCGCTGATCATCGGGTCGCCGAGCTCATCGGACTTGTAATAGTACTCCAGGATGGAGCGCGGCAGCAGCGTGCCCTCCGCCAGGCCGAAGCGCTTGACCAGCGAGCCGGCGGCGATGTTGCGGACCACCACCTCGATCGGGATGATTTCCACCTCGCGCACGAGCTGCTCGCGCATGTTGAGCCGGCGGATGAAGTGGGTCGGAATCCCCATGTCGCCGAGGCGCAGCATCAGGTGCTCGGAGATCCGGTTGTTGAGCACGCCCTTGCCGGAAATCGTGCCGGTCTTGCGGTTGTTGAAGGCGGTGGCGTCGTCCTTGAAATACTGGACGAGGGTGCCCGGCTCCGGACCTTCGTAGAGGATCTTGGCCTTGCCTTCGTAAATCCGCCGTCGTCTTGTCATGGTAAGAGGCTCATCGGTGATCCTGTCGCCCGTGGTGACGGGTGGGCCGGCCCCGGGGCCGGTCCGTGAGCGACCAAGTTAGGGCATATAGCAACGCCACGGGCAATCCACAATCGAGGCGGGGCGTCTTCGCCGGATGCGCTCACCCCAGGGTCACGGGCGTGAACGGGGCCGTTCCCGGCCGGCCGGCGGCGAATCGCCAGACCGGCTTGCGCTCCGCGAGGCCCGTGTCCGGCAGGGCGATCAGGCTGGAGGAGACGGTGCCGTAGCCGGTGTCCGTCACCACCGCGAGGCCGCCGAGCGGCCCGGCCCCGGGCTCCGCCCCGGTCTCGGCCAGCAGCGCCTCCCAGGCCGCCCAGTCGCCGGTATCCGGGTCGGGCGGGACCGCCGCCTCGAACTTCGGCAGATAGCGGGCGATTCGCGGGCTCGACCGGTCGTTCAGGTCGTGGGCGGTCAGCATCGAGACGCCCTCGGGCACCGGGCGCACCCGCACGGGCCGATCCGGCCGCGGATCGTCGGCGTCGGGCGCCGCGATCCAGTAGGCGTCGCGGTCGTCGGCGACGAGCAGGTTGAAGGGTCGCCAGGCGCGCGACTCCAGCTCGGCCAGCGCGCTCGCCGCGTCGACCGCGTCGGCGTGCTCCAGCGCCTCCAGCACAAGTTCGCCCCGGCTGCGCTTGCCGTCGGCCGGGCCGAGCGTGCCCGCGCGGTTGAGCACGGCGGCGACCACGCCGGCGTCGTTGAGGCCGAGCCAGCTTCCCCCCGACAGCCGGTCGAGCCCGGCCACGATCTCCGGCCGGTCGGGCCAGTGCCGGTCCGGCGGGGCCGCGGGGCGATCGGCCATCTCGTCGCGGTTGGCGGCGATGACGACCGGCCAGGAATGGTCGGGGCGGCGCAGGATCACGACGGAGCACATGGGCGGACTGTTCGGTCGTCGGCGGGTGGGAGATATCGCCCCGCCGGGCGCGGCGGGGGTGATCTGGGTCATTGCGTGCGCTATATGGGACGCGCTATCCAGTCGCGCCATCGGGCGCCGGCCGCGCGCGGGCACCGAGCGCCGCCCGGTCGCCGGGCGCGGACACGACCACCATCGGGCAGGACCGAGGCCGGGCATGACGACCTTCGACGATCGCAAGAAGTCCTTCGAGGCGAAGTACGAGCACGACCAGGAGCTCCTGTTCAAGATCACGAACCGGCGCAACAAGCTCGTCGGTCTCTGGGCGGCGGAGCTGATGGGCCTGAAGGCCGACCAGGCCGAAGCCTATGCCAAGGAAGTCATCATCTCCGACTTCGAGAAGCCGGGCGACCAGGACGTCCACGACAAGGTCCACAAGGACCTGAGCGGGCACGGCGTCGACCTCTCGGATCACCGTCTTCGCAAGAAGATGGACGAGCTTCTTCAGGTCGCCCATGACCAGATCATGAAGGAAGCCGGGACCTAGCCTGGCGCTCCGGGGTCGGCCCTGTCGGCATCGCTTCGCTCGGCCGACCTACGGGTGTTCCGATTTCGTCGCGGGTGATCGGCGACGACGCGATCGGGAGTCGGTGGCGATCCCCCATATCCGTCTTCCCCTGTGCCATTCGGCCGCTTGCCCGCATCGCCGGTATGGCGATCCTGAGCGGCGGTCGGAATAACGGCGGGTCAGGGCGGGCGGTTGCGGCGTCACGGGCGGCTTTTCGGAATCCTCCTCATCGGGCTGCTGGGCGCGGGCACGCTGGCCGGCGCGGCGGGGCTCGCCGGATTCGCGGGCTTCATCGTCGGCAAGTACCGGATTGCGCCGTTCGAGACGGTCGAGGCCGTCGAGTGGACGGTCTTCGACGACCGCTGGAAGACCGCGGCGCGCCGCGACGCGCTGACGAGCGGCACGATCCCGACCGCCTTCCTGCGCCTGCGGCTGGACGCGGCCGCCGTGCCCCGGGCGCGAGACGGCGCCGGCGGCGGGCTGACGTCCCTGGGCGACACGGTCCTGCTGATCACCCATGACGGCCGCATCCTCGCCGCCACAGGGCCGGACGACCTGAGACGGACGGCGATCGCGCCGCCGGACAACGGCTTCGAGGCCTATCGCGCGGCGGCCGCGGCGCCGCCGCTCGACGGCCTCGACCATTCCTTCGAAACCTTCCGCTACAACGACATCCTGGCCTTCGAGGGCGAGGGCGGGCCCAGTCTCGCCCTGTCCTTCACGTGGTTCGACGGCGAGGCGTCGTGCTACGCGACCCGGGTCGCCGCCCTGGCGCTCGATCCGGCCGATCCTCTCGGGACGGCGGCGGGACCGGAGGACTGGCGAATCCTGCACACGACCCGCCCCTGCCTGTCCCCGAAGGCCACCCACCGCGCGATCGAGGGCCATATCGCCGGGGGGCGCCTGGCCTTCCGGGGGCCGGACACGCTCTATCTCGGCCAGGGCGACTACCATCTCGACGGGCTGCACGGCGCGCCGATCGCCGCCCAGGACCCGGCGATGGAGTACGGCAAGGTGCTCGCCATCGACCTCGACGACGGGGCGGTGCGCACGGTCTCGCTGGGCCACCGCAACATCCAGGGCATGGTGGTGGACCGAGAGGGCACGCTCTGGGCCGCCGAGCACGGGATGCGCGGCGGCGACGAGCTGAACCGGATCGTCGAGGGCGCGAACTACGGCTGGCCGCTCGAATCGCTGGGCACGCTCTACAATCGCGAGCCCATCCCGGTCGCCCGCTCCTACGGCCGACACGAGGCCTTCGCCGCGCCGGTGCATGCCTGGGTGCCGTCGGTCGCGACCTCCGGCCTGACGGTCGTCGACGGCTTTCACCCGGCCTGGGACGACGACCTGCTGATGGGCTCGCTCAAGGCCGGCACGCTCTACCGTATGCGGGTGCGCGACGGCCGGGTCGTCTTCGTCGAGCCGATCCCCGTCGGCGAGCGCATCCGCTACGTCCACCAGCACACCGACGGCCGGCTCGTCCTCTGGGCCGACAGCCACTCGCTCTACTTCGTCACCGCCGAGCCGCTGGCGACGGGTGTCGATTTCGTCGCCTCGTATTTCGAGGACGCGCCCGACCCGGACTCGGTGCAGCAGCGCGTGCTGGCGGCCGCACGGCAGTGCGGCGAATGCCATTCCTTCGAGCCCGGCGAGCATGCCGGCGCGCCGAGCCTCGCCGGCCGCTTCCGCGCGCCGGTGGCGGGGACCCCCTTCGCGACCTATTCGCCGGCGCTGCGGGCGGTAGAAGGGCGATGGACCCGGGAGCGCCTGGCCCGGTTCCTGGACGATCCGGACGCGATCGCCCCCGGCACGACCATGCCCGACCCGGGCCTGGACGACCCTGCCGTCATCGACCGCCTGATCGACCTCCTCGCCGCGATGTCGGAAGCGGCGGGGTAGGGGGCGTGTCCGGTTCCGTCATGCCGGTCCTTCCAGCGAAACCCTCTCCCGGCGGGAGAGGGAGGGGCCCGCGACCGGGAGGTCGTGGCAGGGTGAGGGGGTGCGGACGGCAAGGCATTGCCCCGATGCCCGAACCCCCTCACCCTGTCCCTCTCCCGCCGGGAGAGGGGACGCGGATGGCGGCGTTCGTGCCTCGAATTCCGACACCGGCCCTCACCCCCGCCCGAACACCCGGGCGAGCACCGTGTCCACGTGCTTGGTGTAGTAGTCGAGCGTGAACAGGCCATCCAGGGCGGCCGCGTCCAGGTGCCGGGTCACGGTCTCGTCGGCGCCCAGGGTCTCGCGGAACGGCCGGCCGGTGTCCCAGGTCGCCATGGCGGCGGCCTGGACGGCGGCATAGGCGTCCTCCCGGCTCATCCCGGCCTGGGTCAGGGCGAGCAGAACGCGCTGGGAGAAGACGAGGCCGCCCAGGCTGTCCAGATTGGCGCGCATGCGCTCGGGCAGCACGACCAGGCCCTCGATCAGCCCGGCCAGGCGGGCGAGGGCGAAGTCGAGGGCGATGGTGGCGTCCGGCGCGAAGACCCGCTCCACCGAGGAGTGGCTGATGTCGCGCTCGTGCCACAGGGCCACGTTCTCCAGCGCCGGCGTCACCGCGGCGCGCACGATCCGCGCCAGCCCGGTCAGGTTCTCCGACAGGATCGGGTTGCGCTTGTGCGGCATCGCCGAGGAGCCCTTCTGGCCCTTGGCGAAGGCCTCCTCCGCCTCGCGCACCTCGGTGCGCTGGAGGTGGCGGATCTCCGTCGCCAGCGCCTCGACCGACGAAGCGATCACGCCCAGGACCGAGAACAGCATGGCGTGCCGGTCGCGCGGGATCACCTGGGTCGAGACCGGCTCCGGCGTCAGGCCGAGCTTGTCGGCGACATAGGCTTCCACATGCGGGTCGATGGTCGCGAAGGTGCCGACCGGCCCGGAGATGGCGCAGGTCGCGATCTCCGCCCGGGCGGCGGTGAGGCGCCCTCGCGCCCGGTCGAAGGCGGCCCAGTGGCCGGCGAGCTTGAGCCCGAAGGTCGTAGGCTCCGCATGGACGCCGTGGCTGCGCCCGACGCAGACCGTGTGCGCGTGCTCCCGCGCCCGGGTCTCGAGCGCGACCAGCAGCCGGTCGAGATCGGCGAGCAGGATATCGCAGGCCCGCGAGAGCTGGACCGCCAGGCAGGTGTCGAGCACGTCCGACGAGGTCATGCCCTGGTGGACGAAGCGCGCCTCCTCGCCGACATGCTCGGCAAGGTTGGTGAGGAAGGCGATGACGTCGTGCCGCGTCTCCTTCTCGATCGCGTCGATCCGCGCGATCTCGAAGGCGCCACGCTCGCGCACGGCCTTCGGCACGCTCTTCGGGATCACGCCCAGCTCGGCCTGGGCCTCGCAGGCCAGCGCCTCGATCTCCAGCCAGATCTCGAACCGGGTCTCGGGCTCCCACAGGCGGGCCATGTCGGGGCGGCTGTAGCGCGGGATCATGGAGCGGCGCGTCCTCGGGCGGGTCTCGGAGTCTCGAACGGGCGCCATGAATAGCGCCAAGCGCCCCGCCGCGCGAGCCCCGGCGGGAGAGGGCGCGCTACAGCAGCCCTTCGGTCTTGAAGCTCGTATAGCCGCGCCGCGCGATGATGACGTGGTCGTGGACCGTGATGCCGACGACCCCCAGCGCCTTGACCAGGTCGCGCGTCATGTCGACATCCGCACGGCTCGGCGTCGGGTCGCCGGACGGGTGGTTGTGCACCAGGACGAGCGCACTGGCGGAGAGCTCGAGCGCGCGCTTGGCGACCTCCCGCGGATAGATCGGGGCGTGGTCGACGGTGCCGCGCTGGGCGACCTCGTCGGCGATCAGCCGGTTCTTGCGGTCTAGGAAGAGCAGGCGGACCTGCTCGGCCGTCTCGTACTTCATCGCGACGGTGAGGTAGTCGAGAAGCTGGTGCCAGCCGCCGATGACCGGCTTCTCGGCCGCCTTCTCCCGCAGCATGCGGCGCGAGGCCTCGGCGACGGCGGAGAGGTGGACCGCCACAGGCTCCGTCAGCCCGCCATCGCGCTCCAGCCGGCGCGGATCGGCCGCCAGCACCGCGCCCAGCGAGCCGAAGCGGTCGATGAGCTGCTTGGCCAGCGGCTTGACGTCGCGCCGCGGGATCGCCGCGAAGAGCAGCAGCTCCAGCACCTCGTAGTCGGCCAATGCCTTCGGCCCCGCCTCCCGGAACCGGGCGCGCAGACGCCGGCGATGCCCGCGGTAGTGGCTATCGTCTCCTTCCTCGCCCATTCCGGGTATCGACGGGCGCGCGTCATCGTCGTCGGGATCGCCGGTCATCGTCGGCCCCCGTGTCAGTCGGTGGTGGTTTGGGCGGTGGTGGTTTGGGCGGTGGTGGGTTGGGCGGTCGCGGGCGGGGTGTAGGGCGGCTTGGTCAGACCAGCGGGGGAGAGGGTGAAGATCTCCGCCCCGTCCGCCGTCACGCCGATCGAATGCTCGAACTGGGCCGACAGGCTCTTGTCCCGGGTCACCGCGGTCCAGCCGTCGGACAGGATCTTCACCTCGGGCCGGCCGCTGTTGATCATCGGCTCGATGGTAAAGAACATCCCCTCGCGCAGGATCGTGCCCTCGCCGGGCCGGCCGTAGTGGACGACCGAGGGCGGGGCGTGGAACACCCGGCCCAGGCCGTGGCCGCAGAAGTCGCGCACGACGGAGAAGCGGTGTCCCTCCACGAACTCCTGGATGGCCCAGCCGATATCGCCCAGCGTCGCGCCCGGCTTGACCGCCGCGATGCCGCGCATCAGCGCGTCATAGGTGACGTCGACCAGCTTGCGCGCCTTGATCGGCACCTTGTCGCCGACCAGGAACATCCGGCTCGTGTCGCCGTGCCAGCCGTCCAGGATCACCGTGATGTCGATGTTCACGATGTCGCCGTCGCGCAGGCGCTTGTCGCCCGGGATGCCGTGGCAGACCACGTGGTTGAGCGAGGTGCAGGTGGCCTTGGGGAAGCCGCGGTAGCCCAGCGGCGCCGGCACCGCGCCGTGGTCGCGGATATAGGCCTCGCAAAGAGCGTCGACTTCTCCGGTCGTGGCGCCGGGCACGACATGCGGCGTGATGTAGTCGAGCACGGCCGCCGCCAGGCGGCCGGCACGGCGCATGCCCTCGAAATCCTCGGCGTCGTGAATCTCGATACGGCCGCTGTCGGCGGCTTCGGCGGTCTCGGTCACGAAACGACGGTCCTCATCTCTCGACGAAATCTCTCGACGAACGCGGGCCGCGCGCCGGTAGCGATCGCGCGACGGCTCCAGGCTATAGCACCACGGGCACCGGTTTTTCCACCGAGATGCCCTCCGGCGAAACCCGGCAGGCATGGGCCAGCGTCTCGACCCCGGCCTCCACCGCGGCGGCCAGGGCCGTCATGTAGGTCGGGTCGATGTCGCCCGCGACGCGGAAATGATCGCAGTCCTCCCGCTGTATGCAGTAGGCCATGACCGCCCGGGCCCCCGACGCGACCATGGCGGAGAGCTCGGCCAGGTGCTTGGCGCCGCGCGCGGTGACGCTGTCCGGGAATTCCGCCGCGGTCGGAAAGGCGCCTTCCGGCCGGCGCAGATGGACGTTCTTGACCTCGACATAGCACGGGCGCGGATCGTCCGGCCGGCCGTCGAGCAGCAGGTCGATCCGGCTCGCCTTGCCGTATTTCACCTCGCGCCGGACCGTGGCATAGCCCGCCAGCTCGGGAATCCGGCCCGCCGCGATCGCCTCGGCAACCAGGGCGTTGGGCCGGCCGGTATGGATGCCGACATGGCCCGAGTCGAGCCGGACGACCTCGAGCGTGTAGGCGAGCTTGCGCTTCGGGTCGTCGGACCGGGCGAGGAAGACCGGCAGGTCGGGCATGTCGAGCCCCGTCATCGCCCCGGGATTGGGGCAATGGGCGGTCACAACGGTGCCGTCGGCCAGCGCCACGTCGGCGAGGAAGCGCTTGTACCGGCGGACCAGCCGGCCTTCGATCAGCGGGGCGGGGAACTGCATGGCGCGCGCACGCTAGCCGCGCCGGCCTCGGTCGACAAGCCGGACTCCCGCCTCGGCGCGCGGCCCGCTACCATGGTGCCCTGACAGCCGCTTCACCGACGACGGGCCCCGCGCCGATGACCGATAGCCGCGACTCCGATCCCCATGCCGGACACCGCCCTGCCGATCCGACGGCCGGCCTCATCATCATCGGCGACGAGATTCTGTCCGGGCGCACGCACGACGCCAATCTGCCCTATCTGGCGGAATGGCTGGGCGCGCGGGGCGTGCCGCTGGTCGAGGTCCGGGTCGTGCGCGACGACGAGGCGGCGATCGTCGAGGCGGTGAACGCGCTCAGCGCCCGATGCGCCTACGTCTTCACCACGGGCGGCATCGGGCCGACCCATGACGACATCACCTCCGCCTCGGTCGCGAAGGCCTTCGGCGTGCCGCTGGTCCGCGACCCCGAGGCGGTGCGCCGGATGGAGGCCTACTACGCCGATCCCTCGATGCTCAACGAGGCCCGGCTGAAGATGTGCGACGTGCCGGAGGGCGCCTGCCTGATCGAGAACCCGGTCTCCGCCGCGCCGGGGTTCTGCATCGGCAACGTCTATGTCATGGCCGGCATCCCGCGCATCATGCAGGCGATGCTGGAGAGCGTGGCGCCGGCGATCACCGGGGGGCCGCCGCTGCTGTCGCGCACCCGCCGGGTGCCGCTGCCCGAGGGCACGATCGCCCGGGCCCTGTCGACGCTGGTGGCCGAGTTCCCTGAGGTCTCGATCGGCAGCTATCCGGCCTTCCTGCACGGCAAGCCGAGCGTCGCGGTCGTCCTGCGCGGCACCGACGCTGCCCGGCTCGACGCCGCGGCCGCTCGCTTCGAGGCCCAGGCGCGCGAGCTCGGGGCCGAGGCGGTGGCGGAGTAGGGGCGCCGCCTCGCTCCGATCGGCACGGTATCGGCCCGGGCCATTGCCGGACGGCGGATCGGCGGCCATGTCACCACGGGTGAGGCCGGCCGGAGGCCGGCGCCGAGGGGAAGGACAACGGGCATGCGTCCGGTCGTGGGTATTCTGGCCGCCCTGGCGGCGCTGGTCCTGGCGGGGTGTTCGGTCGTGGGCGTGCGCAGCGGAACCGAGGAGCCGCGCTATTCCGTCGTCGAGCGGGTGCGCGGGGTCGAGGGGGTCGAGATCCGCCGCTATGCGCCGCGGCTCGCCGCCGAGACGGTCGTCGCGGGCGGCGAGGAGGAAGCGCGCAATGTCGGCTTCCGCCGCCTCGCCGGATACATCTTCGGCGACAACCGGGCCTCGGAGACGATCGCCATGACCGCGCCGGTCGCCCAGGAGGCCGTGGGCTCCGAGAAGATCGCCATGACCGCCCCGGTGGCTCAGGAACCCGCGCCGGGTGACGCGGGCGGCTGGGTGATCCGCTTCTTCATGCCGGCGGAGTATACGGCCGAGACCCTGCCCGTGCCGACCGACCCGCAGGTGGCGATCGTCGAGGTGCCGGACGAGACGGTGGCCGTGCGCAAGTTCTCCGGCAGTCGGTCGCCGCAGGCCGTCGCCCGCGAGGCGCAGATCCTGCGCGACGCGCTCGATGGCAGCGGTTGGCGCGCCGAGGGGCCGGCGGTGGCCTGGTTCTACGACCCGCCCTGGACGCTGCCGTTCCTGCGCCGCAACGAGGTGGCGATCCCGGTCGCCGCCGACGACGACGCGGCGGCGCCGGCGGAGGGGCGCGACCCGGCCGAGGAAGGGGAGGACCCGTCATGACGCCCATGGACGACGCCCGCGACGGTGCCGATGCCCGGCTCGAGCATCACCTGCTGCCCGGCGACGGCACGATCCCGAACAATCCGCGCCTGCCGCTGCTGGTCTATCGCGGCGTGCTCGAGGGCGACCGCGCGACGGCGGAGGGCTGCCGCGCGCTCTTCGCCCGCAACGGCTGGAGCGAGGGCGGCTGGGTCAACGGCGTCTTCGCCTATCACCACTACCACGCCGGCACCCACGAGGTGCTGGGCGTGATCGGCGGCGAGGCCCGCCTGCGCCTGGGCGGGGAAGGGGGCATCGAGGCCACGGTCGCCGCCGGCGACGTGGTCGTCATCCCGGCCGGCGTCGGCCACAAGAACCTGGGCTCCAGCGGCGATTTCCGTGTCGTCGGCGGCTACCCGGCCGGCGCCTCGGTCGACATGCATCGCGACGACCCCGCCGACCACGATCGCGCCGCGGCCACCGTCGCGGCCGTGCCGCTGCCCGACATCGATCCGGTAGCCGGGCCGGACGGGCCGATGCTGCGGCTATGGCGGTAAGAGCGGACCGGAAACCGTAGGTCGCCCATGGCCGCCAGGCCGTGCGCGACGACGCCGACCGAGCCGTTGCGCAGCGCCTTGGGCGCCGGGCACCCTACGACTCCGGCTCAGCCGCGCTCCTCGATCGGCTCGGTCACGCCGATGATGTAGCGGAACTCGCCCGTCTTCTCGTCGATCAGGGGGCAGTCGATGCTCTCGAACACGATGAAGCCGCGGTCGACATGGCTGAGATCGCCGACGCAGAGATGCGGCCAACCGTCGTCGAGCACGCTGCGGTAGTATTCGTGCAGGGCATGGCCGAAGGTTTCCACCGTATCGGCGGCGGAGACGATGTGGCCGGTCGGGTTGTGCCCGAACATGGCGATCACCGCCTCGCCGTGCAGCTTCATCAGGAAGCGCTCGCGGTCCAGGGCCTTGGCGAGGAACAGGTTCTCCGCCAGATCGGCGTGGTCGACGACATCGAAGTCCCGCCGCCGGGGCGGGTGATCCCGGCTCACGAAAGCCCACCAGTCGTAGAGCTGCCGCGTCTTGGCCGAACGGAAGCGCGTCCCGTCCCCGATCCGATGGGCGGCGATATCATGGTATTCGACAATCTTGAGCGGCTTTACGGACATTTTCTCGTGGATTGCCGGTGAGTCAGGGGGAGTCTCTCCCGCACCGTGTTATATCGCTCCCAAGATTTGAAGTCTTATCAATGTCATCGCGAAAAGGCCGGCTGCCGGCTCGGTGATTTCCGATCAATGACACGGGCCGCCACAACCTTCGCCGGCGCTTCCATCCGCGCAACGACCGGGGGCGGCCGAGGGTTCCTTGGCGAGCCTCCTCCGGCGATCGGTCTGCCCGACCGATCGTCGCCATCCGGGGTATCCCCCTAGGAAAGCGCCCGGGCGCGAAGGGTGTGCCCCACACGGCCGCCGGCGCGTCCCCGATGGCCGGTCCGTCGCCCGAATGCGCCGGTTGTGCCCCGAGGGCGGGGCACGGAGGATAGGTACGCAACCGAAAACGTCCGGCCGCCAAGGCCGGCTTCGGGGAGCGGGTCACCGTTACGGCGGGTCAAGCTGCGGGATTGTTCGTTCGAGCCGTAAGGGGGCCGTTGATGTCGCGACATCCGACGACCGTCGTCGTCCTGGCCGGAGGCCGGGGCACGCGCATGGGCGCGCTGGGCCGTGTCTTGCCGAAATCGCTGGTCTCGATCAGCCCGGACGACACCTCCCTGTCGCGGCTGCTCGGCCATGTCGACGGCCACGGCCTGCCGTCGGTGGTGTCGACCAATCTCGACGACGCGCCGCTGATCGAGCGCTTCGTCGCCCGCTGCGCCGCCGAACGGTCGATCGACCCGGCGCCGCGCGTGATCGCCAATCCGGCCCACGACATCGGCCCGGTGACGGCGCTGAGCCGGGCCCTGGAGGCCGTGGAGACGTCGGCCTGCGCGGTGTGCCTGGGCGACATCGTCTTTGCCGGCAACCCGTTCGACACGCTCGCCCCGACCGGCGACCCGGCCGGCAGCGACAACGTCGTCGTCACCTCCGAGCTCGTGCCCGGCCAGGGCGGCGTGATCGAGAGCGTGGACGGCCGGGTGACCGACGCGGTCTACCGGCGCGAGGACCTGGCTGTCGCGCCGGACCGGCACTACACCAACTGGTCGGGCATGATGCGGCTGGAGACCGACCTGCTGCGCCGGGCCGTCGCCGACGCCGCCGACGAGATCCTGGAATCGGTCGTTGCCGCGGCGCTCGACCACGCGGAGGTCCGCCTTGCCGAGGCGCGGATCGGCTTCGTCAACATCAATACCGGCGGCGACCTTGCCCAACTCTGGGCCCGGGCGATCAACGAGGGGCGCTGCGCCCCGCGGCCGGCGCATCTGCGCTCCGTCGCCGGCAGCGGGGACTGATCGGCCGGGCCCCGTTCGCCGCACGCGCCCGTTTCAGCGCGGCGCCGGGCCTCCCCGGCGCGCCGGCCCCAGGAGGCCGCCCACGACAACCCGGCCATGCCAGGCGAGGATGCCCCCCGTGGCGCGGGCCTTTTCCAGCGGCGGGATGGGGGCGGCGGCGACCGCGCCGATCAGCCGGGCGGAGCGTTTCAGCCACCGATTCCGGCGGCCCCTTTTTGCCCGGACGTCGAACCACTTCGCCTGGGCGAGCGGGTCGTTGCTCTGGCGGACATAGGCGGCGGCGTGGTCGCGGCGCAGGAACAGGCAGCGCTCGGCATAGGCGACGTCGCCCAGCATCAGCAACTCCGCCATCAGCACGCGATCGGCGCTGACATGGCGGCCCATGAGCCGGGTTCGTGCGAGCGCGTCGGCCCGGAACAGGCCGAACAGCTCGGTGAAATAGCCCATGCGTACGAGGCGGCGGATACGCGCCGACGGGCTCGGCCCGTCGAGCCGGCGCGGGTCCGGGCCGGCGAGGCGCGTCCCGGTCTCGTCGATCACGGCGGAGGCGCAGTGGGCGATCACCGCGTCCGGCCGCCGGGCGAGGAGCGCCGTGGTCTCGGACAGGTAGTCCGGCTCGAGCACGTCGTCATGCGCCGCCCATTTGAACAGGGGCGCGCGGGCCTCGCCGAAGACGAAGTTGAAGTTCGGCGCGCCGCCCAGATTGGCCTCGTGCCGGATCAGCCGGACCCGCGGGTCGGCCTCGGCGTAGCGCGCGGCGATCGCGGCCGTGGCGTCGGTCGAGGCGTTGTCGGCGACGATCAGCTCGAAGTCGCCGAAGCTCTGCGCCAGGACGCTCTCGATCGCCTCGGCGACATAGTCGGCGCCATTGTACACCGGCATGCCGATGCTGACGGCGGGCGGACGGGAAGCGTCGGGCATGGCGGTCCGCTGGGCGTCGGCCGGCGCGGCGGGCGCGGGGCGGGGGAGAGGAACCGAGGTGAGTCTAGGGACCGGCCGCGCGACCCTTCAATGGCACAAGGGGGAATGCCTGGCGCGGACGGGGCCATGCGGGGACTCCCGATGGGCATATCCGCCCGTCGGTTCCACGCTACGTCAGGTATCCCTCGCGCCGGCGGTGCCTCAGACGGCACAGGGCGACCAGGATCGCCAGGTTCACCCCCGGCGCCGCGACGCCGATGACGGGGCCGAGCGGGCCGAGGGGCAGCGGCGCGGCGATGGCAGTCCAGGGCAGGCCCAGCACGACCAGGTAGACGCCCGACAGCGGATCGCGCGGGACGCCGAAAAGGCCCGTCGTGCCCAGCATGAAGACGAAGCCGGCCCCGAGCCAGCCGAGCGCGAAGAGCACGACCGCGATCCGGCAGGCCCACCCGGGGCGGCGGCGGGGCGGGCGACCGGAGGCGCCGCTCACCGACGCCGGCAGGTGGCGACGGTGCCCTCGGGCCATTCCAGCCGCGCCTCGTCGCCCCTGGTCCAGAGGCTCACCCCGAAGGACGCCTCGTAGCGCGCGCCCGAGGCGGCGGGCACCTGCACCCCGACCTCGATCGAATCGCCGCGTTCGAGCCGGACGGCCGGGCGCTCCAGGTCGAAGTGGTGGACGACGAGCTCGTTCGCCGGGCTCTCGCCGCACTGCCAGGTGGTGACGGCGGCCGGCGTCTCCAGCATGTAGAGGGCGACGAGCGCGCCGATCCGCCGGCTGTAGGCGTCGGCGACGCAGGCTTCGAGGTCCTCGGCCTTCCAGCAGTCGTCGCGGCCCTTGACCCAGCCGCGTTGGGTCGCGCGCAACTCGGCGAGCGCGGCCTCTGCGCCGGCGTCCAGCCCGCCGGCGACGTCCAGCGCGTCGGCGTAGCGCGTTGCCAGCCGTCGGTCGAGGTCGGCCAGCGCGGCGCTCGCGCAGACGGCGCGCTCCGCGTCGCTGACGGCCGCCGCGCAGTCGAAGGAGGGGCCGGCCTCGACCTGGGCCGCGTGGCCGCGCTCGACGGCCCCGCCCAGTGCCACGAGTACGGCGAGGAGCGCCGTCCCGAGCATCGCCGGGAGACCGGCGGCCAGCCGCCGCCACGCCAGGCCGGATAATCTCCCCATGCGCCGATCCCCCTCCGTGCCGCCGGCTCGGGATCGGGCCGGCCTCCCGTGTCGGGACAGCATGCCATGATCCCGGTCCCGAAGGCAGCTACCGCGACCCCCGACGCGGCGCCGAACTCTCCCGGTCCACCGTGACGCCATTGCTGCCGGCCTTCGAGAATTCTGGCTCCTGCGCCCCGCGCGGGCGGGGGAACCCCTGGTCAAGGACTGCCGGGCCGGCCGCGTGCCGGCCGATCCCCGCGCGGGCGGGGGAACCTCGCCTCAGGCCCTGACCGCCCACGCGCCGCAAGGCCCATCCCCGCGCGGGCGGGGGAACCCAGCAGCGCGCGGTCGCCAAGGTCCCGGAGGTGGGCCCATCCCCGCGCGGGCGGGGGAACCATCGCCCGGCTTGGCGGCAGGATGAAGGTCTGGGGCCCATCCCCGCGCGGGCGGGGGAACCCCTGGGCCTTAAGGTCCTGATCCTATTCGATTGTCCAAGAAATCCAACGCGAATTAATTCTCAGGAATATCGCGCTTGACGAGTATCATACCGTCATGCTCGACGAGAGTCTTGGGTGGTGTGCCCAGGGTGCGGACGGCCTGGCCGCCGGGGCTGTGCGGGTCGCGCCAGGTCATGACGATGGCGCCGCCGCCCAGGGTGGCGTACCAGTCCTCCATCACGCGCCAGACGCGGTCGCGCACGGGCTTGGTCATCCGCGGCGCGGTGTAGACGCCGGGCGCCAGCTCCAGCATGCAGGACGCCAGGAAGCCGCGGAACCGGTCGGCCACGTCGCGGGTCACCACCACGGTCATCGGCATCGCGGGCCCCCTCAGCGCGCCGGCCCGCCGCCGGCCGCCCCGCCGCCCCGCCGTCGCCGGAGGCCCTATCGTCACCAGAGGCCCCATCGTCGCCGGACGGCGCGGCGGGTCCCGAGGCGGTGCCGGCGGCCGGGGCGGGCGCCGGGGCGGCCGAGTCCTCGTCCAGGTCGAACAGCGCCTTGATCCGCCCGATCATTCGGTCGATCACCTTGTCGTCGCGGAACCGCCGCCCGGCGGTCCAGCGCACCCGGCGGTCAACGGTCCAGTCGTGGCGCCGGCCGGCGTCGCGTGCCGCCTCGAAGGCGATCGGCAGGGTCACCTCGTCGCGGAACAGGTCCGCGATGTCGAGATGCCGCGCAGGACCTCGATGTCGCGATGCGGCAGCACCTCCCCCAGCCGCAGTGTCCCGATCGCGAAGTGCGCGATAGCGCACTTCGCGTGAATCGGGACACCAACCGTATGAACCTAGTGTGATGATTCCGAAGTTCGTCATGCGAAGCATGCCGAACTTCGGAATCATCACACTAGGCGACGCGGTTCCGATCGGGGCGGGCGCGGGCGGGAACGCCGCGCCCGTCGCCTTTTCGCCCTCGCGCGGGTGAGCCCTCGCGCGGGCGCCCGCAAGTCCCGGATCGAACGATGCTTCGCCGTCTCGCGCCCTACCTCCAGGTCGGACCGCTGACGCTGGTTCTGGTCGTCTTCCTGGCCGTTCCGGTCGGGGTCATCATCGCCGTCAGCTTCTGGAGCTACGACGAATTCTCGATCTACCCCGACTTCACGCTCGACAACTACGCCTGGATCCTGTCGTCGAGCGTGACCTACTCAGTCTATCTCAAGACCATCTACTACGCGGCCGTGACCTGGGCGATCACGCTCGTCATCGGCTTCACGATCTCGTACTTCCTGGTTTTCCACGTCCGCAACCTGATCTGGCAGATCGCGCTGTTCCTGGTGTGCACCGTGCCGTTCTGGACCTCGAACATCATCCGGATGATTTCGTGGATCCCGTTCCTCGGCAAGGAAGGCATCTTCAACTCGATCCTGGTCGGCGCCGGCGTCACCGACGAGCCATACGCCTTCCTGCTGTTCTCCGACTTCGCGGTGATCCTGGCCTATGTCCACCTGTTCACGCTGTTCATGATCGTGCCGATCTTCAATTCCATGGCCCGGATCGACCCGAGCCTGCTGGAGGCCGCGGTCGACGGCGGCGCCAAGCCCTGGCAGGTGATCAAGGAGGTCGTGCTGCCCCTGTCCAAGACGGGCATCGCGCTGGGCTCGATCTTCGTCATCGCGCTGGTCATGGGCGACTTCTTCGTCGTGCGCGTGATGAGCGGCGGGCAGTCCTCGACGGTCGCCTCGGCGATGCAGAACGAGATCGGGCTGCTGCAATACCCCTCGGCGGCGGCCGGGGCGGTGATCCTGCTCGTCATCGTCACCCTGATGGTCACCGCGATCCTGCGCGTCGTCGACGTGCGGCGCGAACTGGCCCGCTGAGGACGGGAGGCTCCGAGCGATGAAAACCGGCAAGAACGGCGGCCGGCCGCTGTCCTTCTACCTGCTGGCGGCCTTCTTCGCGCTCTTCGTCCTGTTCCTCTACGGGCCGATGACCGCGATCTACATCCTGTCCTTCCAGGGCGAGACGGGCGGGCTGACCTTCCCGATGCGCGGCGTGTCGCTGCACTGGTTCTGGGCGCTGTTCGAGCAGCAGCGCACGGGCGATTTCGGCGGCTCGTTCCAGCGATCGATCCTGATGGCGTTCCTCGCCATGGCGCTGACGCTGGCCTTCTCGGTCGCCGCCGGGCTCGCCTTCCGCCGGCGGTTCTTCGGCTCGTCGCTGGTCTTCTACCTGACGATCATGAGCCTGGTGATGCCCGGCCTGTTCGTCGGGCTGGGGATCGCGCTGCTGTTCCAGCTCCTCGACATGCAGACCCGCTGGTGGCTCTCCGGGCTGGGCGCGCACCTGACCTGGACCCTGCCGTTCGGCGTCCTGATCATGTTCGCCGTGTTCAACCGCTTCGACCGGTCCTACGAGGAGGCGGCGCTGGATCTGGGCGCGACGCGCTGGCGAATCTTCACCAACGTGGTGCTGCCGATCCTGGTGCCCGGCCTGATCGCCGTCGGCCTGTTCGGCTTCACCCTGTCCTATGACGAGTTCCCGCGCTCACTGCTGACCGTCGGTGCCAGCAACACGCTGCCGCTCGAGATCTACGCCATGACGACCACCGTCACCTCGCCGGCGCTGTTCGCGATCGGCACGCTGACGACGGGGATATCCTTCGTGATCATCGCCGTGGCGCTGACCTCGCTCGCCCGCGTGCAGCGCAAGCGCAAGGGCGGCCTGTCCTGAGCCGCTCGCTAGAGCATCCTGCGCCCCACCGGGCGCAGACAAGATGCTCTATGTTGTTGAAGATAGGGCAATTTCCGAACTGACGACGCCATCAGTTCGGAAATTGCCCTAAGGAGAGCCGACAAGAGCCCGAGTCCCGAAGGAAGACCCCGAATGGCCGAGCAGCAATCCGGCGAGATCGAGATCCGCAACGTCACCAAGGACTTCGGCCCGAACCGGGCGGTCGACGACGTCAGCCTGACGATCCCGGCCGGCACCTATTGCTGCCTTCTGGGGCCCTCGGGCTGCGGCAAGACGACGATCCTGCGCATGATCGCCGGGCACGAGACGCCGTCGAGCGGGTCGGTCCTGATCGGCGGCCACGACGTGGTGGGCCTGCCGCCGGTCCGGCGCGGCACCGCGCTGATGTTCCAGAGCTATGCCCTGTTTCCGCACCTGAGCGTGCGCGACAACGTCGCGTTCAATCTCAAGATGCGCGACGTGCCCAAGACCGAGCGCTACCGCCGCGTCGACGAGATGCTGGAGCTGGTGCACATGCAGGCCTTCGCCGACCGCATGCCGGCCCAGCTATCCGGCGGCCAGCAGCAGCGCGTGGCGCTGGCCCGCGCGCTGATCACCAACCCGAAGGTCCTGCTCCTCGACGAGCCGCTCTCGGCGCTCGACGAATTCCTGCGCCTGCAGATGCGCGGCGAGCTCAGGCGGCTGCAGGCCGATCTCGGCATCACCTTCGTCCATGTCACCCACACCCAGCCCGAAGCGATCGCTCTCGCCGACCTGCTGGTGGTCATGAACCAGGGCATCATCGAGCAGGCGGCAACGGCGCGCGATGTCTACGCCTTCCCGCGCAGCCCCTATGTCGCCCGGTTCATGAGCGCCCAGAACGTCATGCACGGGGCGGTCAAGGAAATCGCGGGCGGCTACGCCGTCCTGCAAGGCCCGCACGACCGCACGTTCCGGCTGGCCTTGCGGGGCAAGACGCTCCAGCCGGGGGAGGAGGCCTGGTTCTCGGTCCGTCGCGACCTGATCCGGCTGCACAAGGAAGCCCCGGACGAGCGGCTGACGGAGAACGCGGTCGAGGGCCGGGTCGAGGGGGTCGAGTACCAGGGCACCTTCGTCAAGGTGACCCTTTCGGGCATCGGCGAGGACGAGTTCATCGCCAACGAGCCGGAGGCCGATTACTTCGCCGCCCCGGTCGAGCGCGGCGACACCGTGGTCGCGAGCTGGGGACCCGATACCGGCCTGCTGCTCGACGAGGACCGCGCCGGCGGCTCCGGCGCCCAGCCCTACGGCGTCGACGCGGCCTGACCCGACCCGAGATCGTTGAAGGCCCGGAAGGAGCGCTCGACCGTCGCCGGGTCGAGGCCGCGGGCGATGACGACGATGCGCGTGCGCGTGTCGCCGTCCGGCCAGGCGGCCAGGTGCTCGGGCTTGTGGACGGTGTGCTGGACGCCGTGCACGACCACCGGCGCCTCGATCCCGGTGATGTTCAACAGCCCCTTCACGCGCAGAATCTCGCCGCCGTGGCGGTTGAGCAGCATCGACAGCCACAGCCCGAAGGCCGCCCAGTCCAGCGGCGCCTCGGCGGTCAGGCAGAAGGCGCGGATGTCGCCGTGTCGGTTGACGTCCACGGCGTCGTGTTCGTGATCGCCGCCGCCGGTCTGGCCGTGCACGCCATGGGTCGCCTCGGCGGCGAGCCAGCGCTCGACCTCGGCGGATTTCGCCCGCGCATCGTGGATGTCGTCGAGCAGCAGGCCCGCCGGCGTCGCGCTCGTCTCCGTCGACAGGCGGAGCTCGGCCGTCGGGTTCAGCGCGGCCAGCCGCTCGCGCAGGGCCGCGACGCGCGCCGGGTCGGCCAGATCGGTCTTGGAGATCACCAGCCGGTCGGCGACCGCCGCCTGGTGCAGCGCCTCGGCATAGGTGTCGAGCGTCCTCTCCCCGTCGATACCGTCGACCACGGTGACCACGTTGCCCAGGCGGAAATGGTAGCGCAGCACCGGATCGGCGGTCAGCGTGGCGACGATCGGCGCCGGGTCGGCGAGGCCCGTCGTCTCGATCACCAGCCGGTCGAAGGCGGGCACCTCGCCGCGCTGCATCCGGCCGTGCAGCGCCACCATGGAGTCCTTGAGATCGCCGCGGATGGTGCAGCACACGCAGCCGCTCTGGAGCAGGACCACGTCCTCGTCGACGGTCTCGACCAGCATCTGGTCGATACCGACCTCGCCGAACTCGTTGATCAGCACCGCCGTGCGCGACAGGTCGGGCAGGGCGAGCAGGCGCTTGAGCAGCAGCGTCTTGCCGCTGCCCAGGAAGCCGGTGAGCACATTGACCGTGATCGGGGCGCTTCCAGCCTCCGGGTCGGGCGCCGGTGCCGGCGTGGGGCGGCCGTCCTCCGGACTCATCCCGGCTCCCCCCGGTCGGTACCGGCCCGCGCCTCGATCGCATCGATGACCGCCGGGTCGAGTGGATCGCAGGGCCGCCCGGTCAGCCGCTCGGCCATGGGCCAGACCGCGCCCAGATTGTCGATCACCGCGCTGCGTCCAGTCGGGCCGGTCAGCGTGTAGCGGTTCATCCAGTCCGAGAGCTTGAGGCCGAAGACCCCCAGCACCGCGTTGGCGACGCGCGCCCGGTGCTGGCGGTCGGCCTGCCGGCTCGCCGTCGCGCCGGGGGCGCCGCCGGCACTGTCCGTCCAGTGCTCGGCGACGCCCAGAATGCCGCACAGCCCGCACATGGCGCGCTCTCTCCTCCGTCCGCTCGCCGGTCAGGACACCGGCCGATCGGGCTTGCTGCGCGGGTAGCGCTTGGCGAAGTCCTCCGCGATCTCCTCGAAGGTCACGAACTTCACGCCCGGGTGGCGGTTGAAATGGGCGAACAGGCGCTCGTGCATGGTCAGGACCTGCGGCTTGCCGGAGACGTCCGGGTGGACCGTCATCGTGTAGACGGCGTAGTCGTACTCCCGGTAGACCCAGTCGAACTGCTCGCGCCACATGTCCTCGATGTCGCGCGGATTGACGAAGCCGTGGCTGTTCGGCGCCGCCTTGATGAACATCATGGGCGGCAGGTCGTCCAGGTACCAGGAGGCCGGGATCTCGATCAGGTCGGTCTCCTCGCCGCGCTGGATCGGCTTCATCCAGTGACTCGGATGCTTGGAGTAGTCGATCTTGGTCCAGCTGTCCCCGACCCGGCAGTAGTAGGGATGGAAGTCGTTGTGCATCAGAGAGTGGTCGTACTTGATGCCTTTCTTGAGCAGCAGTTCGTTGGTCTTGGAACCGAACTCCCACCAGGGGGCGACGTAGCCGCGCGGGCTCTTGCCGCACAGGCCGGTGATGACGTCGATGCACTTGTCGAAGATCGCCTCTTCCTGCTCCGGCGTCATGGCGATCGGGTTTTCGTGGCTGTAGCCGTGCATCCCGATCTCGTGGCCGGCATTGGCGACCTGCTTCATCTGGTCGGGGAAGCTCTCGATCGAGTGGCCCGGGATGAACCAGGTGGTCTTGATGCCCCAGCGCTCGAACAGGCGCAGCAGCCGCGGCGCGCCGACCTCGCCGGAGAACATGCCGCGGCTGATGTCGCAGGGGCTGTCCTCGCCGCCATAGGAACCGAGCCATCCGCCCACGGCGTCGACGTCGATGCCGTACGCCACCAGAATTTCCTTAGCCATTTCGCCTCCTGGGGTCTTCTCGTTGGACTGCCCGGCGCCGCGCCGGCGGCTGCCACACGATGGTAGAGCGGCGATCCTAGCGCGCGGTCGGGCCCGCCGAAAGACATGGAGGGCCGCCCGTCAGGGCGGCTCGGCGGCGGGCAGGGGGCGGGCGAGAGCGGGCTCGCCGGTCCGCATCCGGGAGTCCAGGGCGTCGTAGAGCCTGCCGAGCAGGCCCGCCTCGTCGAGCGCCGCGGCTGCCCGCCGGCACTGATCGAGCGCATGGCGAGCCCGCTCCGCGTCGCCGTCGTGCCGGGCATCGGCGAGGGCGGCATGGGCCTCCGACAGCGCATGGAAACCGGGACTTTCGGCCAGCCCCGCGTCGCCAAGAAGAGTGTAGACCCGGACCGGCCGGGCCCGGCCGCGCACGGCGATCGCCTCGATCTCCAGCCAGGCGTTGTCGGGGGCCGCCGCCCGGGTCGCCTCCCCGGCGAGGATGTCGGCGCCCAGCTCCTTGGTCAGGCCCTCCAGGCGGGAGGCGACGTTGACCGTGTCGCCCAGCACCGAATAGTCGAAGCGCTGGTCGGAGCCCATGTTGCCGACCACGCACTCGCCGGTGTTGAGCCCGATGCCGATGGCGACGTCGCGCCAGTCGCGGCCCTGGGCCTCGGCCTCGCGGCGCCAGTCGGCGTTGAGCGAGGCGAGGCGCGCACGCATCGCCAGCGCGGCGCGGCAGGCGTTCGCGGCGTGGTCCGGATCGGGCATGGGGGCGTTCCAGAACGCCATGATGGCGTCGCCCATATACTTGTCGATCGTTCCCTGGCGCTCGAGGATGATGCCGGTCATCGGCGTCATGAAGCGGTTGATGAAGCGCGTGAGCTCCTGCGGCGTCATCGTCTCCGACAGCCCGGTGAAGCCGCGGATGTCGCTGAAGAGCAGGGTCAGTTCCCGGCTCTCGCCACCGAGGCGCAGGCTGTCGGGCTGCATGGCCACGCGCTCGACGAGCTGGGGCGAGAGATAGCGCCCGAAGGCCTGGCGGACCTTACCGCGCTCGCGCTCGGTGCGCAGGAAGACGAGCAGGGACGTCATCAGATAGATCAGCAGCACCGCCAGCGCCGGATAGACCGGGTCGAGCAGCAGCCCCGCGCGCGAGAAGGCGAGCCAGGAGCCGCCGAGGCTCGCCGCCGCCATCAGGAAGCCGATGGCCGCGGCCGCCAGCACGCCGATCCGGGGCATCAGCAGGATCAGGACCAAGCCGACGGCGAGCAGGGAGACCGCCTCGACCCCCGTCGCCCAGTCGGGCCGGCGCAGGAACGACCCGGCGATCATCTGCTCCAGCGCCTGGGCATGGATCGCCACGCCCGGCATGGCGGGGTCGAGGGGCGTGGCGTGGACATCGAACAGGCCGGCCGCCGAGGTCCCGACCAGCACGACGTGGCCGGCGATCCGGTCCTGCAGCCCCGGTGCGGGGGCCGGTGCGTCGAGCACGCGCCAGGCCGGCACCGCCTCGCCGGGAACGCCGCGACGGAACCGCAGCCAGATCTCGCCCGACCGGGTCGTGGGCACGTCGAAGGCGCCGATCTTGACGGCGGTCAGTCCTGAATCGGCGCCGAAGGCGAGGCTTCCGCTGGCGCTCGCGGTCCGGGTGACGAGCGTCGTCGCGTTCTGCGCCGCGCGCAGCAGTTCGACCGACAGGGCCGGCAGGATCACGTCGCCGACGGTGACGAGCAGCGGCAGCCGACGCACCACCCCGTCGGCGTCGAGCGGCAGGAGCAAGCTGCCCCGCCCCCAGGCCGCGGCGTCGATCGCCGGCAGGCTGGTCAGCGCCCCGTCCAGCCGGGGCAGGAACGGCGTCGGGTCGGAGCCCGCGAAGGCGAAGCCGCCGGTGAAGGCCGGGGCCGGGCGGTCGGTGGCCGTGGTCTCGGCGAAGCCCAGGACGACCGGCGCCCCCGATATCGCGCGCGCGAGGATCGCGTCGTGGTCGGGCAGGCGCCGCGCGCTCTCCGCCAGCATCCCCGTCATGGGCGAGTCCGGCCAGACCTCGACGACCCGTCCGGGGGAGGTGCGGTCCGGCTCGGCCAGGATCATGGTCAGCCCGATCGCGGCGGCGCCGTTGGCCACCAGCTTGTCGACCAGCTCGGCCAGCACGGTACGCGGCCAGGGCCATTGGCCGTGGCGCGCCAGGCTGTCGTCGTCGATGTCGACGATGCGCACCGGCAGCGGCGCATCGGCCCGGGGCTCCAGTCGCTGGTAGGTGTCGAAGAGCGCCAGCCGGATCTGGCGGATCGGCGCGGGGTCGTGGAGCCGCAGCAAGAGCGCCGCGGCGAGCGCGAGGCATCCGATCAGGATCACCGTGCCGTTGCGCCGCATCCCCTCCACGAACCTGTCCCGGCCCGCCGGGACCCCGCGCCCGGCCATACCAGCGTAGCCCGAGCGGCCCCTTCCGCGCTACGGGCGCCTGCGAAGGGGCCAGGCCCGCGCCAGGCCCGGTCAGGCGCCGCGCCGGCGCAGCATCTCCAGGAACAGCGGCGTCGGCACGCTGTCGAAGCGCAGGAAGGCGCCGTTTTCGTCCGCGTGGCTGATATGGCCTTCGAACGGCCCCGCGACGCCGAAGCCCTCGATCTCCCCGGCGACCGGGCTGTCGGGGGCCAGGCGGCGCGCGACCGGGCGATCGAGCCGGACGCCGCCCGGCGACCAGTCGGCCGTGGCCACGCGCGTGCCGCCGAACCGCAGGACCAGGCGGTCCGACCCGGATGCGGGCACGGCCGCGGACAGGGTATCGCGCAGCATCTCGCGGATCAGCAAGGCGGGGTCTCCGAACCCGAACCAGGACCGGGCCGAGCCTAGGCGTCGGGCTTTAAAGAAGGCTGAAGGGGGCCTTGTCGGCGTTCTTTCGGTGTAGATGCATACGATTCAGAGAAAGATCATTGCGAGTGACTCGACCGCTGCGAGAGCTCGTGTCTCATTGAGGATTGGCCAACAAAGAATGGCCGCGGGAGCGTCTTGCATGGGCGTCGGGTGGTCGCGGTGGATCCTGGCGGGACTGCTGGCCGTCGTTCTCGGCGCGCTGGCGACGCCGTCCCCCGTCGCCGCGCAGGTCGATCCGGGCCTGACGGCGGCCGAGCGGGAGGCGCTCGAACAGGAGCAGCGCGACCTTTTCCAGCGCATGCTGGCCGATCCCGCCGATCTCGACACGACCTTCGCCTATGCCCGCGTCTCGACGCGCCTGGGCGACATCGAGGCGGCGATCACGGCGCTGGAGCGGATGCTGATCCTGGCGCCGGATCTGCCGCGGGTGAAGCTGGAGCTGGGCGTCCTCTACTACCGCCTGGAGTCTTACGACATCGCGCGCGCCTATCTGGAGGACGCGATCGCCGGCGAGGACGTGCCGGACGCGGTGCGCGAGCGCGTCGAGGTGTTCCTGGGCGAGATCGAGGACCGACAGGCGCGCCACGCGCTCGACCTCACGGCCACCGGCGGCGTGCGCTACCAGACCAACGCCAATCTGGGCCCGGCCTCGCGCGACGTGACGATCCGGGGCTTCGAGCTGGAGCTGCGGCCCGAGGACACCGAGCAGGAGGACGTCAACCTGTTCGCCGCGCTCGGCGCCGACTACCGCTACGACCTGGAGTCCCAGGGCGATGCCATCGAGGCGAGCGCGATCGCCTACGCCACCCGCCAGTTCGAGCAGCACCAGGTCGACAGCGAGGTGATCGAGGTCAGCGTCGGTCCCCGCTTCGACCTGCGCCGCTTCGGGCTGGCGGCGGCGAGCGTGTCGCCCTATGCGCTGGCCAACCATATCCGACTCGACCGCGAGGGCTATCTCGTCAGCCTGGGCGGCGGGGTCGAGGGCGACGTCGTCGTGGCCGACCCGCTGCGGCTCGAGGCGGGCCTGGAGGCGCGCTGGCGCGACTTCCTCGACACCGACACCAGCCCGCTCAACAGCCAGCGCGACGGCTGGCGGTATTCGGCGCGGACCGCGGCGACCTGGCGGCTGACGCCGCGGCTGGCCCTGCTGGCCGAGTTCGACGCGGACCGGGTCGACGCGCGCGCGGCCTACGAGAGCGCCTGGAGCATCGGCGGTGGCGGCGGGTTTCGGCTCTTGATCGACCCGCCGATCGGGGTGCTGCCCTGGCGCGCCTCGGCCACCGGGGCCTACCGGTACACACGCTACGACGAGCCCGATCCGTTCATCACCGCCGACGAGCGCCAGCGCGACCGGGAAATCGTGCTGCGCGCGGCGCTCGCCGTGCCGCTGGCCCGCGACGTGGATGTCGGCGCGCAGGTCGAGCGGCGCAGCCGGACCAGCAACTACGACATCGAGGCCTTCGACAACATCGCGGTCACCGCCGCGCTGACGGTGCGGTTCTGAGCCGGGGGCCGGCAGCGCGGACGCAGAACGGGAGGAGAGTCATGGCGGGGTACGGGATGCGGTGGGCCATCGCCGGGGGCGCGGCCCTGTTGGCGGGCCTCGCCGGCCCGGTGCCGGCCTCGGCCGACGCGGTCGGCGTGACCTCGGCGGTCAACCCGGCGACGACGGGCACGCCGCCCGACGGGCCGACCCGGGCGCTCTATCTCGGCGACGAGGTGGTCTTCAACGAGACCATCGAGACGGGGTCCGACGGCCGGGCGCAGGTCCTGCTGCTCGACCAGTCGGCATTCACGGTCGGGCCGGGCGCGCGCATGGTGCTCGACGAGTTCGTCTACGACCCGGACGCCTCGACCGGGCGTCTCACCGCCTCGATCTCGCAAGGCGTCTTCCGCTTCGTCGGCGGCGCGCTGTCGAAGAACGAGGGGGCGGTGACGATCAACACGCCCTCGGCGACCGTCGGCGTGCGCGGCGGCATCGTGACTATCGCCGTGGAGGCCGGGGGGGCGACGCGGGTCTACAACGCCTTCGGCGATCATACGGTGACCCTGCCCGACGGCACGGTCGAGCGACTGTTCGAGCCGGGCTACGGCGTCACGGTGGGTCTCGACGGCGGCAGCATCGCGCCGCGTCGCGCCGATCCGGACTCGCTGCTGCGCTCGATCCAGGCCTTCACCGGCGCGGTGCCCGAGCTGCCCGACGGAAGCGCGCCCGGCGAGGCCATCGACCAGGTCTTCGAGCGCGCGAACATCGTCCGCCTGGGTTCCGGCGAGGCGCCGGACGCGCTGAGCACCGTCTCCGGCGGCAGCGGCGGCGAGTCGCCCGGCGAACCGGGCGACGTCGCCTCGGGCATCAAGAATGCTTCGGTCGACAGCGCGCTCGCCGGCCTCCTGTTCCCGCAGCCCGGCACGCCGGATCCCGGCACGCCGATTCCCGGGACGATCGCGCGCTTCGCCTCCTCGGGCGAGCTTTACCGCACCGCGCGTGGCGAGTTGCTGGCCGAGCCCGGGACGCTCGGCCTGCTCGGCTCCGGCGCGACGGCCGACCGCGACCTGATCCGCACGGCGACGCGGATCGCGCTCGACGGCGACCGGCTGATCGTCGATTTCGCCGGCGGCGGCCGGATCGTGCTCCCCTACCGGGTGGGCGCCTTCCCGGTCGACGGCGCGGCGGCGGTCAACCTGGGGGGCACCAGCGTGCCGCTGACCGGCTCGGCCTTCGTCGCCCCGGGCTCCGCGTTCTTCGCCTACAATCTGTTCCTCGGTGGCGACGCCGACCGGCCGTTGCTGCTCCAGGGCGGCCGGCCGTTCGACGCGACGGCGGCCGGCCGCGCGGCGGATGGCAGCCTGCGCCTCTACGCCCTGTCGCCGGATGCCCGCGAGGGCTCGGCCCTGCCGATGACCAATGCCGATCTCTACGGTCTCGACGACGACGGCGTCACGGCGGGACCGGTCCTCGTACTGGAGCCGGAATCGGGCGTCCTGGGCGGTGGCGCCGACGGCGAGGCGACGGTGCTGCTCCAGGCCGCGGTCAAGCTCGACGGCACCGGGCCCGGTCAGGTCTCGGCGATCACCCTGCTGGCGACGGAGTTCGGCCTCCTCGGCGGCGACGCGCCGGTGGCCGAGGGCGCGCGCCTGGGCGGCGTGCGACGGCTGGCGAGCGACCGGCTGCCGGTCTCGTACTCCGGCACGGTGGCGACGGTCCGGGCCGGTGACGCCGCGCTGTTCGGCGGCGACGGCGGCTATTTCGTGCTCGGCGACGACCCGGCCGACACGGCCGAGTTCCGGGACAGCGAGGGCTTCGGCCGGGCCTCGGCGACGCGACCGTTCAACGCCGGCGCGACCGTGCCCTCGACCCGCCACGTGGCCTCGCTGACCGGCACCGCCGGCCGCGCCGGGCTGGAGCGGACCCTCGACCGGGTCGACGGCGGGACGGGCGATCTGCAGGGCTACACGGCCTTCCTGCTCGAGACCGATTCCGCCGACGCGGTGGCCGCCGCGGCCGGCGGGCACGCCTTCGCCGGGGATGCGGTGAATCCGACGGCGCCGATCGTCTACCGGACGCTCAGGACCGTCGACGTCACCGTCGCCGATCCGGGGGCGGAGTTCCTGACTCTCGATTTCGGCACCCGCCGCGGCAATCGCCTAGCGGCCCGGCTCGATCTCGAGGATGCGCGCGACGAGGACACGATCGCCCGGCGCCTGTTCGCCTTCGGCCCCGGCGGCGGGCAGGCCGCGGGCTCGGCCTATGTCGACGACGACCGCTATGCGACGACCGAGAACACGGCGCTCACCCGCTTCTTCGCCGACGGGGCGCCCGGCAGGGCCATCGCCGACGACGACGGGCCGGGGAGCTATCTCCTCTCCGGCGACCTCGCGGGCGGCGTGCCGTTCCTGCCGCCGGGCGTGACGGAATGCGCCTGCGACTTCCTCGAGTGGGGGTATTGGGGCGGCTCCTCGTCCTATCGGGACCCGGTGCTGGCCGCCGATCGGCTCGACGTCATGCATCTGGAGCCCTGGGTCGCCGGCCGGCTGCCCGATCCCGCCGACCTGCCGACGACCGGGATCGGACGGTGGTCGGGCCATGCCGTGGGCGACATCGCCAGGGTGATCGACGGCGTGCAGCAGCGCTACCTGACCGGGGGCGACTTCTCGATGTTCTGGGACTTCCGCTTCCGCAGCGGCCAGGCCCGGATCGACGACTTCGACGGGGATATCGACCTGCTCTACAACATTCCGGGCTCGGACAGCGCCAACGGCCGGGATTTCCAGATCCCGCTCGACGCCTCGCTGCCGGGCGACGGCCAGCTACGCGGGTCGTTCTTCACCGACGGCGTCGATCCGGCCGCCGGGGTGGCGGGCGACTTCCACGCCGACGCCCCGGACTACCGCGCGGCGGGCATCTTCATGGGCGAGCGGGACTGAGCGGCGGCTTTCGATCTCCGGTCCATCGCCAAGCCGTAGCTTGCCCACCGCCGGAGGCGGTGCGCAACGGCGCGGTCGGTGCTCCGCTTCCCGAGGTATGAACGTCGCAACCCGCGTCCCCTCTCCCGGTGGGAGAGGGACAGGGTGAGGGGTTGCAGATGGCGGGGCAATGCTCGTCCGTCTGGAACCCCTCACCCTCCCACGGCCTGATGGCCGCGGGCCCCTCCCTCTCCCTCCGGGAGAGGGGGCATGAAGGCCGCTTTCGCGGATGTAGCGGCTGGAAATCATCGATAGCGAGAGTTCGCTCGACCCGGGGGCATCGGTGTCCTCGCGGCGGGGTAGCCCGCGCACGCTCTTCAAGCGCCTTCCAGCGACCGTACGGTCCCGTTGACCGGGAAGTGGCGGACGCGTCGGCTCGCCGAGACCTTCGACAATACCTTGCCCATAAATAGAAAGATTATTGTCTGATTGCCACGCATCTGCATATCGAAGATGCTTAATCAGTGAGCAGATCTTACGCACCGCCCGCGTGCGGCAAGGGCCGTCGGGCGGTCGATCGAGCGCCGAGCCCTGGCATGCGGCTTGCTGCCGGGTCCGCCGGACCGGCCGGTTCGAAGAGCGGGGACGGCCGGAAGGGGAGGTGGCGTGGTCGAGTTCGTCGCGGCGCTGGGGCATCTGGCCGCTCTCGATGTCCTCGTGATGATGACGGTGGGCGTCGCCGCGGGGCTGGTCATCGGCGTGGTCCCGGGGCTGGGCGGCTTGGCGACGCTCGCGCTGCTGCTGCCGTTCACCTACGGGCTCGACACGTTTCCCGCGCTGGGCCTGGTGCTGGGCGCCTACAGCGCCCTCTATTTCGGCGGCTCGATCACCGCGATCCTGTTCAACACGCCCGGCACCGGCGAGCAGGTGGTCACCACCTTCGACGGCTACCCGATGACCCGGCGCGGGGAGGGGGCGCGGGCGCTGGGCGCCTCGGCCACCGCCTCGGCGCTCGGCGGCCTGGTCGGCGCGGCGTTGCTGATCGTGGCCGCGCCTGTCTTCAAGCAGATCATCGTCCTGGTCCGCCCGCCGGAGATGTTCGCCCTGGCGCTGCTGGGCGTGGCGGCGATCGGCGTCGTCAGCGCGTCGAGCGTGACCAAGGGCCTGATCTCCGGCCTGGTGGGCCTCGTGCTGTCCTTCGTCGGCTACGACCCGATCACCGGGGTGCCCCGTTTCACCGGCGGGGCGCTGACCCTGTTCGACGGGCTGGGCATCACGGCGATGACGCTCGGTCTCTTCGCGGTGGCGGAGATGATCTTCCTCTACGCCCGCGGCCGGTCGATCGCCGAGCGCGGCGCGGAAGGCGCCGCGGCGGCCTCGGGCGCGGGCGTCTTCACCGGCATCCGAGACGCGCTGCGCAACCTCCGCACCGTGGCGGAGGGCGGTCTGATCGGCGCCTTCACCGGCATGTTGCCGGGCATGGGCGGCACGGTGGCGATGGTCTTCTCCTACGCCCGCGCCCGCCAGCGCGCGCCCGACCCGTCGCGCTTCGGCACGGGCGAGGTGGTCGGCGTCATCGCGCCGGAGGCGGCCAACAACGCCAAGGAGGGCGGATCGTTCGTGCCGACCGTCGCCTTCGGCATTCCGGGCAGCTCGGGCATGGCGATCTTCATCGGCATCTTCCTGATCCTGGGTATCGAGCCCGGGCCGAAGATGCTGACGACCCAGCTCGACGTGACCTACTTCGTCGCGCTGGCGATCGCGGCGACGAGCGTGGTGGCGAGCGTCGTCGGCCTCGCCTCGGCGACCGTGATCGCGCGGGCGGCCTACCTGCCGGTCGCCGTCCTGGCGCCGGTGCTGATGGCGGTCGCCTTCCTGGGCGCCTATCTCGACACCCAGACGCTGACCACGCTGGCCGTCGTCGCGGTCGCCGGCGTCGTCGGGTTCTGGCTCCGGGTGACGGGATATTCCTGCGCCGGAGTCATCCTCGGCTTCGTCATGGGCCCGCTGGTCGAGAAGTACCTGTTCCTGTCGCTGCAGGCCTATGGCGGCGGCTTCGTCGCCCGGCCGCTGGTCCTCGCCATCGCGGCGGTCAGCCTGGTCATCGTGCTCGGCCCGTATATCCGCCGGGCGCGGCGTCGGCGGGCGGCCGCCCGCGAGGAGGCGCGGCCGTGACCCGGGCCGCCGACATCGCGACGACGCTCGCCCTGCTGGCCCTCGGCCTCGCGGCGGTGGCGATCGCGTCGGGCTATCCGCCGGGCGCGCGCCTGGTGCCGACCATCGTCGGCGCCGGCCTGGTCGCGGTCGCCGCGCTCCAGCTCGTCGCGCGCGGCGTGCAGGCGCTGCGCCCCCTGGTCGCCGAGCGCGACGAGGCGGGCGCGGCCGACCGGCCGACCGGCGTTCGCGAATGGGCCCGGGCCGGCGCCGCCATCGCGGCCGTGGCGGGGCTGTTCGCCTTGGTCGCGCTCGGCGGGATCGTCTTCGGCATCACCGCCTTCGTGCCGATCGCCCTGCGCGCGCTGGGGCGGCCGGGGCCGGTGTTCCTCGCGGTCGCGACGGCGGTCGCCTTCGCCGTCGCCTATGGCGTCTTCGTCGGCCTGATGGAGCTGCCGCTCGCCGGCGGTCTCCTCGGATGAGCCGGCGCGGGCGCCCCTATCGGATCGACCGACAACGACAAACAGGGAGAACGGGACGATGACTTCACGATTGGCTCGACTGGCCGCCCCGGCGGCGGCGATCGCGTGCGGCCTCGCGGCCCTGTCCGCCACGGCGCAGGAGGTGCCCGAGGTCTATCAGGACGAGACCTTGCGGATCATGACCTCGAACGGTCCCGGCGGCGGCTTCGACTTCTACATGCGCACCACCGGCAAGCATCTGGAGGAAATCTTCGGCATCGACGTCGCCGAGCAGAACGTCGATGGCGCCGGCGGTACGATCGGCGACAACCAGCTCTACATGGCCGATCCCGACGGGCTGACGATCGGCCTGATCAACTTCCCCGGCCATGTCTTCAACCAGATCCAGGGCCATCCGGGCGTGCAGTACGACGTGGCCAACTGGGAATGGCTGGGCCGCGTCGCCGGCGTGCCGCCCGCCCTGGCCGTGTCGGCGGACTCGGACCTGGAGAGCCTGGCCGACGCCATCGATTCGGCCGAGCCGGTGCGCTTCGGGCTCGAGGGCCGCGGCTCCGACGCCTATTACGGCACCGTGTTCCTGGCGAACCTGCTGGGCATGCCGGTCGAGCAGATCGTCGGCTATGGCGGGCCGGGCGAGATTTCGGCGGCGCTGATCGCCGGCGAGGTCGACGCCCGGTTCGAGTCGATCGACACGCTGCTGCCCGAGGTCGAGAACGGCACGTTGAAGATCCTGGTGCTGTTCGACACCGAGGCCGACCCGCGCGCCCCGGACCTGCCGACGCTGGGCGATACCGGGCTCGACGCCGAGACGACGGCCAAGCTCGAGGCCTTCGCCAACATCTACAAGCTGGAGCGGTCCTTCGTCGCCCCGCCGGACACCCCGGATGACCGGGTCGCCTTCCTGCGCGACGCGCTGATGGCGGTGTTCACGAGCGACGCCTACGCCGCGGAGCTGGAGGCCGCCGGCCGCGCGCTCCAGCCGATGGACGGGGCGACGCTGCAGGAGGAGGCCGGCAAGGTCGCCGCCCAGGTCGAGGATCTGGCGCCGCTCTTCGCCGAGGAATGAGCGCTGCCACGTCAGAGAGCACGGACAGGATCGATCGATGCTGAAGAGGTTTCCCGGCCCCCGGAAGGGGCGTCCCTACGTTGCCGTCGTGCGCGCCGGAGACATGGTCTACACCGCCGGCTACACGGGCTTCGAGACGGACGGAACGGTGCCCGAGGATTTCGGCGCGCAGGTGCGCCTGATCCTCGACAAGGCCCGCGCCAACCTGGAGCGGGCCGGGTCCTCGCTCGATCGCGTCGTGTCCGTGACGGTCTACCTGACCGACCAGGAGCGCGACCGCGAGGCGCTCGACGCCGCTTTCCGCGAGGCCTTCGCCCATGCCCCGCCGGCACGGGCGACGGTGGAGGTCAAGGCGCTCAGCGATCCCGCCAAGCGGGTGGAGATGCAGTTCGTCGCCCATGCCGACCGGGTGGCGGGCGAATGACCGAGGCAAGCGAGACCGCGGTCGCGCCGCGCGTCGACGCCGCCGAGATCGCGGCCCGGCAGGCGCGGGCTCGCCGGCTGATCGCCGCGGCCGGCCTCGACGGCATCCTGGTCACGCAGAAATACAACTACTGGTACCTGACCGGCCATACGAGCCGGGAATTCGACAAGATGATGCGCCCGACCCTGTGCCTCGTGCCGGCCTCGGGCGCGGTCATCCCCGTCGTCTACGCCCAGCAGGCCAAGGCGGCGGCCCGCCTGTCCGCCCCGGCGACGGTGCTGACCTACGAGGACGTGCCGTTTCCCGTGCCGCTGATCGCCGAGGCCCTGTCGGCCGCCGGGCTCGGCCGCGGCCGCATCGGCATGGAGTTCGGCGAGTACGAGCGCCTGGGCCTGTCGATCGGCCAGCTGCGCGAGCTGGAAGCGGCGGTGCCAGGCGTCTCGCTGGTCGATGGCGACGCGGTGTTCGCCGAGCTCCGGCTGATCAAGACGCCGACGGAAATCGCCGTGATCCGGGAGGCCTGCGCGCGCTCCCTGGCCGCCTGGGACCGCGCCGTGCCGGCCTTCCGCCCGGGCATGACCAACGCCGATCTCAAGCGAATCCTGGCGGCCGAGCTCTCCGCCGGCGGCAGCGATTTCGACATCGCCGGTCACGTCACCGTCGGCAACGGCGTCCATGGCGAGGCGCCCTACGACCCGGGCCAGACCGTCTGGGCCGATTTCGGCGGGACGCTCCAGGGCTATCAGGCCGACGTGGCGCGCCGCGCCGTCTTCGGCGAGCCGACCCGGGCCCATCTCGACACGCATGCCGCGATCACCGCGATCCTGGAGCAGGAGATCGCGGCGATCCGGCCCGGCATCCGGGCCTGCGACGTCGCCCGTACGGTGAGCGACGCGCTGGAGCGCGCCGGCTACCCGCCGCTCGGGGCGAAGAAGCGGGTCGGCCACGGGCTGGGACTCAGCGCCTCGGAGGTGCCGTCGCTCGGGCTGTCGGACACGACGGAGCTGCGCCCCGGCATGGTCCTGACGCCGGAGCCTCGCTTCAACCTGTCGACCGGCGAGAAGGTCCATATCGAGGAGGTGGTGTCCGTGACCGAGACGGGCTGCGAACGGCTAACCGAGGGCGCCGGCACCCTGGCGGTGATCGCGTGACCGGGCCCGGGCCCGGCGGTGGCCACGGCGGCGGCTTCGACTTCGTGCCGCTGGCCGCGGCCGAGCGGCTCGTCGACGAGCGAGCCGTCATCGACCGGATCGAGCAGGTCTATCGCTGGACGGCCGAGGGCGCGCTGGTCACGTCCCGGCCGACGGCGATGCGCATGGCGCTCGACGCGCCCCGGTTCAAGAGCCACGCCAAGGCGGTGATCCTGCCGCCGCTCGGCATCGCCGGGCTGCGCTGCGTGGGCTACGCCGTCGCCGAGGATGGCTCGGGGCCGAGCGCGCCGGGGACGACGCGGCTGGTCCTGCTGATGGATCTCGCCACCGGCGCGCCGATCGCCCTGGTCGACGAGCACTACAACTACACCCTGCGCACGGCCGCGTCGGTCGCCGTCGCCGCCCGGGCGCTGTGCCCGCCGGCGCCCCGGCTGGGCGTGATCGGCGCGGGCGGCGTGGCGCAGGCGGTGATCCGGCTGTTCGCCGCGGTCCTGCCGCTGGAGGGGATCGCGATCACGTCGCGCCGGGCTGAGAGCCGGGAGGCGCTGGCGGCCGAGGCGCGCGGCTGCGTCGCCTGCCCGGTCGAGGCCGTGGGCTCGATCGAGGCCGTCCTGGAGACCTGCAACCTCGTGGTCACGGCGACGACGACCAAGTCGGTGCTGATCCCGCGTACGGCGATGCGGCCGGGCACGCTCTACTGCGCGCTGGGCAGCTTCGAGCTCGACGGGGCGATCTACCGCGACGCCGACAAGGTGCTGGTCGACGACTGGTCGCAGACCGCGACGGCCCACGACATGGCGCCGCTGATCGAGGCGGGGACGTTCGGCGAGGACCGGCTGCACGCCGAGCTGGCCGCGGTCGTCGCCGGCGAGGTCCCGGGCCGGGAGCGCGACGACGAGGTCATCGTCGTGCGCACCGAAGGCATGGCGAGCCAGGACATCGCCCTCGCCCACTGGACCTGGCAGGCCGCCCGTGATGCGGGGATGGTGACTCGGGTCGGGCTGTAGGACCCCGCCCTTAGCGCGCCGAGGGGCCGAGGCGGTCGCGCAGCCAGTCGCCGAAGACGTTCACCGACAGCACCAGGGCCAGCAGGCCGAAGGCCGGGCTCAGGCTGACCCACCACTCGCCCGAGAAGAGATAGCTGTTGCCGATGCGGATCAGCGCGCCCAGCGTCGGCTGGGTCGGCGGCATGCCGACGCCGACGAAGGACAGCGCCGCCTCGGACAGGATCGCGAAGGCGAGGCCGACGGTCGCGATCACGAGAACGGGCCTGAGCGCGCCGGGCAGGACGTGGCCGACCAGCAGGCTGAGCACCGGGACGCCGCTGACCCGGGCGGCCTGGACGTATTCCAGGTCGCGGGCCGCCAGCGTCGCCGCCCTGACGACGCGGGCGTATTGCGGCCAGTTGGCCGCGGCGATGGCGAAGACCAGGATCCAGACGGCGATGTCGGCATGGGCCTCGCGCGGCAGGGCGGCACGCGCGATGCCGCTGATGAACAGGGCCAGCATGACGTCGGGCATGGAGAGCTGGATGTCCGCCAGGCGCATGGCGAGGCTGTCGAACAGGCCGCCCAGCCAGCCGGCCGCGAGTCCCACGGCGATGCCGAAGGCCGCGCCCAGCCCGATCGCCGCGAACCCGACGAACAGCGAGATCCGCCCGCCATAGAGCAGCATCGACAGGATGTCCCGGCCCTGATCGTCGGTGCCAAGCGGGAATTCCCAGCGCCCCCCCTCGATCCAGGCCGGGGGCAGCAGCGAGTCGCGCAGCGACACGGTCGCCGGGTCGAAGGGCGTGTGCGGGGCGAACAGCGGCGCCCCGAAGCACAGGATGAAGAAGGCGAGCGTCACCAGGGCCGCGATCAGCGCGCCCGGCGAGCGCTCCAGTTCGTAGACGAAGTCGGACTGGCGCAGCCGGGCGAGCCGCCCCGGCGTCGCGTGGACGGAAGGCTCGGGCGCGGCGGCCGCGCGGGGCAAGGGAGGCGTGTCGGTCATGCAAGGCGCTCCCGCGGGCCGATCGCGCTCATCCCGCGGCGCCGGCGCGCGTGCCGGCCCGGATGCGCGGATCGACGACGCCGTAGAGGGTATCGACGACCAGGTTGATCGTGACGAAGAGGAACGAGACGAAGACCAGATAGGCGGCGAGCACCGGCACGTCGGCGAACTGGACGGCCTGGATGAACAGGAGACCCAACCCCGGCCACTGGAAGACGGTTTCGGTGATCAGCGAATAGGCGATCAGGCCGGCGAGGTTGATGCCGGCCACCGTGATCAGCGGCAGCGAGGCGCTGCGCAGGGCGTGGACGAAGACGACCGAGCGCTCGCTGAGCCCGCGCGCACGGGCGTAGCGCACGAAATCCGAGCGCAGGACCTCGCGCATCTCCGAGCGCATCAGGCGCAGCACCATGCCGAGCTGGAACAGCCCGAGCGTGATGCCCGGCAGCACGAGGGCCTTCAGCCCGCTCGCGGTCAGCAACCCGGTTTCCCAGCAGCAGCCGATCGTCACCGTCTCCCCGCGCCCGAAGGCGGGGAAGATCGGCAGCACGACCGCGAAGGCGAATATCAGCAGCGTCCCGGTCGCGAACGTCGGCAGCGACACGCCGATCAGCGAGCCCAGCAGCATGAGCCGGGTCGCGATGCTGCGCGGGCGCACGGCGGCGTAGATGCCGATCGCCGCGCCGATCCCGATCGAGATGCCGGCCGCGATGATGACGAGCTCCAGCGTCCCGGGCAGCCTCTCCATCAGCAGGTCGACCACCGGCCGGCGGTATTGGAACGACATGCCCAGATCGCCGCGCGCCGCGTCGGCGAGGAAGCTGGCGAAGCGCACGATCACCGGGTCGTCGAGGCCCAGTTCGGCGCGCAGCGCTTCCCGGTCGGCGGCGGAGAATTCCGGCCCCGCCATGTTCTGGACCGGATCGCCCAGCGTGTTCATCAGCGCGAAGGCGAACAAGGCCATCACCACCATGGTCGCGATGGCGTGCAGGGCGCGGTTGACGAGCAGCGACAGGAGGGCCATGGCGGGGGCTCCGGCCTGGGGGGCGCCGGGCAGGCGCCGGCATCACTTAGCTATGCAAGGGTCTTGCCATCGAGGGCGGGTGCCGGCCGGTGCTTCGGCCTGGCCCCCCGAAGCCGTCGCGACGCACCGGCGGCGGCCGTCCGCGCCGCCCGGGCTGCGTTTGGCGGGGTGGTGGCCCGCCGGATGCCGTACACGCAGGCATGTGACCAAGCGGCAGGCAACGCCGCGGCGCCCTGAGGGTCGACGGCCCGTCTCATGTCGCCTCTCCGCCGGCATGCATATTGCTTGGATCGCGCACTGAAAGCCGCCGCATCCCCATCGGGAGCGAGACCATGTCAGCCGCTTCCCCGCTGCTGGAGCTGATCGACCTGAGGGTCGAGATCGCCACGCGCCACGGCATCCTGGTCCCCGTCGAAGGCGTCAGCCTGCGGATCGACGAGGGGGAAATCCTCGGCGTCGTCGGCGAGTCCGGCGCCGGCAAGTCGATGCTCGGCAGCGCGATCGTCGGGTTGCTCGACCCCGGCATCCGCGTCGCCGGCGGCGAGATCCGGCTCGACGGCGAGCGCATCGACGGCCTGCCGGCCGCCGCCCTGCGCCGCATCCGCGGCCGGCGCATCGGGTCGATCTACCAGGACCCGCTGACGGCGCTCGATCCGCTCTATCCGATCGGCGCCCAGATCGTCGAGACGATCCGGACCCATCTGCCCGTGACGGCCGACGAGGCGCGCCGGCGCGCGGTCGCCCTGCTCGACGAGGTCGGCATTCCGGCGCCGGAGCGGCGCTTCGCCTGCCTGCCGCACGAGCTGTCGGGCGGGATGCGCCAGCGCGTGGTCATCGCGCTCGCCCTGTGCACCGAGCCGCGGCTGATCATCGCCGACGAGCCGACGACCGCGCTCGACGTCTCGATCCAGGCCCAGATCATCGACCTCATGACCCGACTGCGGCGCGAGCGGGGCACCGCCTTCCTGCTCGTCAGCCACGACATGGGCGTGATCGCGCGCGCCGCCGATCGGGTCGCGGTCATGTATTCGGGTCGGCTGGCGGAGGTGGGCCCGGTGCGCCGGGTCATCGACCGGCCGGCCCATCCCTATACCGCCTGCCTGATGCGCACGATCCCGCGGATCGCCCGCCGGCGCGACCGACTCGACCAGATCGAGGGGGCGATGCCGCGCCTCGACGCGGTGCCGCCGGGCTGCGCCTTCCACCCGCGCTGCCCCTCGGCGGAGGCGCGGTGCCGGGTCGACCGTCCGGAGCCGGAGGTGCTGCCCGACGGGGCGGGGGCGGCGGCGTGCTGGCGGGCTCCTGGCCCGGCGGCTTCGGTGACGGCCTCGCCAGCGGAGGCGGGCGCGGCCGTGGCGGCTCGGCGGCCGACGGTGGCGCGTCATGCCTAGGGAGCTGGAGGCCCGCCGCGACGCCGACGGCCGTCGGTCGGCGCCGGAGCGGCCGCTGGTCGAGGCCTACGACCTGTTCTGCCACTATCCGGTGGCGACCCCCCTTGTCCAGCGCCTGGCCCAGCGGGGCGAGAACCGGGTGGTCAAGGCGGTCGACGGGGTCGGCTTCACGATCCGGCGGGGCGAGACCTTCGCCCTGGTCGGCGAGTCCGGCTGCGGCAAGTCGACCATCGCGCGCATGGCCGTCGGCCTGCAGCGCCCGACCGGCGGCAGCTTCCGCTTCGACGGGGAGGAGGTCGCCGGGCGCAGGCGCGACGGCCGCATCCAGATCGTGTTCCAGGACCCTGCGCGCAGCCTGGACCCGCGCTGGCGTGTCCGGCGCATCATCGCCGAGCCGATGCGCGCCTCGGGGGCCCGCGACCGGGCGGCGATGCGGCGCCGGGTCGACGCCCTGCTGGATATGGTGGGCCTGACGTCGGCGGACGGCGATCGCTATCCGCACGAGTTCTCCGGCGGCCAGCGCCAGCGCATCTCGATCGCCCGGGCGCTGGCCGACGAGCCGGACTTCGTCGTCTGCGACGAGCCGACCTCCGCCCTCGACGTCTCGGTCCAGGCCCAGATCCTCAACCTTATGCAGGATCTCCAGCGCCGGATGGGGCTGACCTACCTGTTCATCTCCCACGACTTGGCCGTGGTCAGTCAGGTCGCGGACACGGTCGGGGTGATGTATCTGGGCCGGCTGGTGGAGACCGGGCCGGCCGAGGCGCTGTTCGAGACGCCCGTGCATCCCTATACGCGGATGCTGCTGTCGGCCGTGCCGTCCATGGACGACGCCCGCCCGGCGAATGAGGGGCCGCCGGTCCGTGGCGAGGTGGCGAGCCCGATCGACCCGCCGGCCGGCTGTGCCTTTCATCCGCGCTGCCCGATGGCCGACGATCGCTGCCGGCGCGAGCGCCCGGACCTGCCGGTCTACGCCGACGACCGGCGGCGGGCCGCCGCCTGCCACCACGCCGAGCCACCGGCCCCGGCACCGCCGCGCGGCCTCGCCCGGCCGGGCGAGGCCTGATCCGGAAGCTTTCCGAGGTGCGTCAGCGCGCCTCCGCACCCTGCCAGAGCGCGGCGAGCAGCCGCTCCAGCCCCTCGTGGGAATGCCCCCCGCCGGCCGCGCGGATGAAGGCGCCGAACGGATCGACGTCACTCCGGCCGGGGGCCAGATCGCCCCGCCGGATTTCCCCCGGCCGGGCGGCGTGGATCGTCTCGCCCTCCTTGATCGTCCCGACCACGCGGATGCGGTCGATCGTCTCCGGATCGACGGCCGTCGGATCCTCGGAGAGGATGACGAGATCGGCGAGCTTGCCGGGCTCCAGCGAGCCTTTCCGGTCCTCCTCGAAATGCTGGTAGGCGGGCCAGATCGTCATGGCCTTCAACGCCGTGATCACGTCGACCCGCTGGGCCGGGCCGATGATGTCGCCCGAGCGCGAGCGCCGGGTCACCGTGGCGTCGAGGACGCGCATCGAGTCCGGAAACGCGACCGGGGCGTCATGATGGGTCGAGAACATCATCCCGCGTGCCCGCACCCATCCCGTCGGCGAGATGTGCTCGGCGGCGACCGGGCCGACGGTGCGCTCCCGGTGCCAGTCGCCCCAATAGAAGGTGTGCATCGGGAACAGGGACGGGAAGACGTCGAGCCGGTCGTAGGCCTCGACCTGGTCGGGGCGCAGGAACTGGCCGTGAATCAGGACGGGTCGCCGGTCGGCCGGGCCGTGGGCAGCCGTCGCGGTTTCGATCGCGGCGATCAGCATGTCCGAGGCGCCCTCGCCGTTGGCGTGGGTCAGGATCTGGATATCGTTGGCGAACGCCCAGTCCACGGCGTCGAACACCTGGTCCTCCGTGACCGCGGCATAGCCCTTGTAGCCGGCACGGTACGTCGCCGGCGGATCGTGGTAGGGCCTGTCCCTGAGAGCCGTGAAGCCTTGCGGCGAGCCGTCGATGGTCAGCTTGGCGCCGCCGATGCGGAATCCGTCGGTGTAGTCGCGCGACCGGGTCTCCAGGATGAAGTCGCGGTCGGCCAATACGTCGGGGTAGGCGACGACATCGATATCGAGCCCTTCCTCGGTCGCCACGGCCTGCATCAGACGCGCCGCGCCCGGTGTCGTGCGCCCTTCCTGGGCCGTGGTGTAGCCGAAGGTGGCCACGAGCTCCGTCCCCGCTCGGAAGATCGCCCGGCCCGCCTCGGCGTCGAGATTGGCGAGCAGCCGCATCAGCGCGGTGAAATGCGCGCCTTCCTCGAGCACGCCGTCGGGCTCCCGCGTCCCGTCGCGGCGTCGGATCACGCCGCCCGCCGGGTCGTCGCTCGCCGCCGTGATTCCCGCGGCCGCCAGCGCGCGCGCGTTCGCCACGCCGATATGGCCCGACTGATGGATGACGTAGATCGGGATCTCGGTCGACACCGCGTCGAGGTCGTCGCGGGTCGGGTGGCGCAGTTCGGCGAGTTGGGCGTCGTCGTAGCCGAAGCCGATGACGAGCCCGGCACGCTCGACCCGGTCGGGATGGGCGGCGGCGTATTCGGTCAGGGCCGCTCTCAGCGCGGCGATGTCGTTGACCGGGCCGTCGGGCGCGGGCAGCAGGTTGGCCGAGAGCGCCTGGGCACCGATGGCGTAGACGTGACCGTGTGCATCGACGAAGCCGGGGACCATCGCGCGCCCGGCGAGGTCGATCATCTCGGTTCCGGGACCGGCATGCGCCATCACGCTCGCCCGGTCGCCGACCGCCAGGATGACGCCGTCCTTCTCGGCCAGCGCCTCTGCGCGCATCGCCCCGTCGACCATCGTCAGCACAGGGCCGCCCGACCAGATCCGGTCGGCGACGTCCTGCGCCGTGGCCGGCGCCGACGCACCGATCAGGGCCGCGATCGCCACGATCCGCAAGAGCTTCATGAAGGCAACACTCCCCACTTCGCGCCCGCCAAGTCGGGCCTCGATCGGGGCGGGTGGCCAGTATCGTCGGCGGCCATGCGATCGGCAACGGGAATGCGCGCCGGGGGAAACCACGAGAGTGGGGCGGGCCCGCCGGCCCGCCCCCGATTTCGATCCGTCGCCGCGGCCGGTCAGGCGGCCGGCGCGTCCTCCGCGATCGAGCCGCGCCAGATCAGGCGTTTCTGGGAGGCGCGGTCGTATTCGCCGGCGGCGTGGAAGAGGCCGCGGTTGTCCCACAGCAGCAGGTCCCTCTTGCGCCACTGATGGTCGTAGCGGAAGGGCCCGGAGGTGGCGTAGTCGGTCAGCTCGTTGACCAGCGCGATGCCGTCCTCGTCCGACATGCCCTCGACCCCGGCGCAGCCCATGGTCGCCACGTGGATCCACTTGCGGCCGTTGTGCGGGTTGACGTCGACGATCGGCAGGGGGTGGCGCTTGCGCGCGTATTCGAGCTGCTCGGGCGTCATCGGCCGGTCGTACTGGTGATCGGTGATGCCCTTCTCCGCCAGGTACTTCAGGCGGACATTGTACTGGGTCTCGTAGCTGTAGATGAACTTCATCGGCTCGAGCGCGCGCTTGCGCTCGTCCGGCAGCGCCTCGAAGGCCTTGTACATGCTGGCGAAGCGCGTCTTACCGCCCTCCTCGGGCACCTCGACGCCATAGAGCACGGTGTAGGCCGTGACCTTCTCCTGGCCCTGAAGGTCGGTGTGCCAGCTCAACCCCTCGTAGGAGTTGCCGATCGGCTCGCCCTTGTCGTCCTTCATGTTCGAGATGACATAGATCTCCGGCGCCTCCTCCATCAGGAAGCGGTCGAGGACGTGGTACTGCGGCTCGCCCATCTTGTTGATGAAGGCGACCATGTCGGCGGGCGTCAGGTCCTGGTCGCGGAACACCAGGACCTGGTGGTCCCGCAGGCAGTCCTTGAGAGCGGGGGCGGCCTGCGGGTCCAGGGTCCGGATGTCGAAATCGACCACCTCCGCGCCGAGCACCGGCGAGAGGGGGGCCGGGGCGAACGGCAGCTCCGTGCGCCCCATGGTGGCCGTGGTCATGGGCTTCTCCCGTTGCGTTGTCGGCGCGGGCGGGTCGGCGAAGTCGCCTCAGTCGACCATCACGTAGCGCAGGTCGAGGAAGCTGTCGGCGCGCTGGCGCACCTCGACGCCTTCCCGTACGCCCCAGGTCAGCATCTGGGTGTGCAGAGGGATGACGCCGATCTCCTCGCGATGGATCGCGAAGGCCTCCTTGAACATCTCGTTGCGCTTGTCCTGGTCGATTTCCCGGCCGAGCTGGTCGATCAGCTCGTCGACGCGCTCGTTGGCATAGCTGCCGACGTTCCAGGACCCGGCGTCCTCGGTCGGCGAGTGGAGCAGGAAGCGCATCATCGACAGCGCGTCCGGCGCCGAGCTCCAGCCGTGGATGTAGAAGCTCGTGTCGCGGTTGCCGATCTTGGAGAAGTAGAGATTGCGGGTCTGGGCCAGCACGTCGAGCTCGATGCCGACCTCGGCCAGCATGGAGGCGAGCGCGACGCAGATCTGCTCGTCGTTGTGATACCGGTCGTTCGGGCAGTCGATCGTCACCTCGAAGCCGTCCGGATACCCCGCCTCGGCGAGCAGTTCCTTCGACGCTTCGGGGTCGTAGGGCAGGCGGGTGTCGTTCTCCTCGTGATAGCCGAAGGCGAAGGGCGTCACGAGGGCGCCGATCGGGCCGGCGGCACCGCGCATCACCTTCTCGCGGATCAGCTCGGTGTCGATCGCCTGGTAGACCGCCTGGCGCACCCGGATGTCCTTGAACGGGTTGGCGCCCTCGACGTTTGAATAGAGGAGCTCGTCGCGCGCCTGATCCATGCCGAGGAAGATGACCCGGTCCTCGGGGCTCTGGATGATCCGGTGGTCCGGGGAGGCCTCGATGCGCGGCGCGTCCTGCTGGGGCACCGGGAACATCATGTCGACCTGGCCCGACAGGAGGGCGGCGACCCGGGTCTCGTCGGTCGAGATCGGCTGGAAGTAGCCGCGCGTGATGTTGTGCTCGGGCTCGCCCCACCAAGCCTCGTGCGGCTCGATCACCGCGCCGGTCGCCGTGTCGAACGAGACGACCTGGAACGGTCCGGTGCCGTTGGCGTTGCGGCTGGCGTAGTTCTCGTTGTCGGAGGTGCCGAGCACCGGTTCGGCGGCTTCGTTCTCCGTCGCCCAGCCCTCGTCGAAGATGTCCATGTAGGTCAGGCCGATCAGCAGCGTCGGCGCCGGGCCGTCGGTCTCGATCTCCACGGTCAGGTCGTCGACCTTGCGGATGTCCGCGATCATCGCGATCCGGGACTTCATGTCCGAGGTCGAGGCATTGCCTCGCTGGAAGGAGAAGACGACGTCGTCGGCCGTGAATTCCGAGCCGTCATGGAACACCACGTCCGGTCGCAGCTCGAACCGCCACAGGGTCTCCGAGACCGTCTCCCAGGACGTGGCCAGAGCCGGCTGCGGCTGCATGTCGGGCCCGAGCATCACCAGGCCCTCGTAGACGTTGCGAAGGAAGTTGCGGGTCGAGGTGTCGCCCGTCGACATGGCGTCGAGGCCGGCGATGTTCGACTGGAAGGACCAGCGGAACTCGGCCGCGCCGGCCGTGCCGGCCGTCATGGCGAGCGCGCAGGCCGCGGTGGCCGTCCACTTGGCGAATCGGTCCTGAATCACGTGTGTCCCCTCCGAGATTGTCTGTAGCCTCCCAGAAAACGCACGGGTCCGTGCAGTCACGCGCGGCCCATCGATAAGAGCCTTCTTGTATTAGGGAGCCCTGTTTCGCGTATTCCCGGCCCCAGGACCGTCATTCCGGCCCGTCGGTATCGGGTCTGCAAACGACGGGCCACCTCCGACATTCCCGGAGCCGCGATCCGGTCCACACCGTTCCTTGCCTTCGCCGGCGACGGATATCGCCTCCATTTCGGTCGTGCTCGAAATTTAGACATCGAATGACCGCGATGGAGGCAAAGACCTCGGACGTCGGACCTTTCTGTCACCCGCCTCCGACGAACCGGCCGACGGCGAAGGGCTCGCGCGCGAAGCCGGCGCAAAAGGGGCCGACGACGCCGCCCAGGCGATCGACCAGGGGCCGGATCTCGGACCGTGCGGCGGCCTGGCGCTCGGCGGCGCGGGCGACCTCGGCGCGCAGCTTGGCCATGTCCACCGTCACGACCTCGCGATCGACGACGACCGGGCGGCCGTCGACCAGGACATGGCGCACGCCGCTGCCGGGTTCGCCGAAGACCACCTGGTTGACCGGCTCGTTGAGTGGCCAGTACCCGATCCGGCCGAGGTCGAGCATGACGATGTCGGCTCGGTAGCCCGGCGCGATCCGACCGATCCGACCCTCCCAGCCCATGGCCCGCGCCCCGCCCTCGGTCGCCATGGCGAGGACGTCGGCGCTCGACAGCCAGGCCTCGTAGTCGGGGCCGTGGACGCGCGACAGGCCGCAGGCCAGGCGCAGGGACTCGAACATGTTGAGCGCGTCGGCGCAGGTGCAGGTGTCGGTGCCGATGGCGAGATCGATCCCCGCCGCGCGCATGGCGGCCGTCGCCGCCACGCCGGAGCCCAGACGCAGGTTGCTCATGGGATTGTGCGAGGCCGAGGCGCCGCGGTCGGCCAGCAGGCGCATGTCGTCGTCGGTCAGCCAGATGGCGTGGGCGGCGCAGAAGTTCGGGCCCAGCACGCCCAGCGAGTCGAGATGCGCGGCCAGGGTCCGGCCGTAGAGCTTGGGCCCGGCCAGCGCCTGCAGCTTGGATTCGGCCAGATGGCTCTGGATCACGGTGTCGTGGTCGCGGGCCAGGTCGCGGCAGGCGATCCAGAAGGCGTCGTCGCAGTGATGCGGGATCGTCGGACCCAGGCCCAGCTTGACCCGGTTCCGGTCGAACGGCCAGGCCCGCAGCGCCTCCCGGCAGACCGCCGCGGCGTCGGCGCCGCTGCCCGGGCGCATGCCGTCGACGGCGTCGCGCAGGTCGGCGGGAAGGGCGTCGTAGAGTCCGGGGATCGCGTGCCACAGCGCGGCGGTCGCCATCATCGGCGCGACCACGGCCCGGATGCCGACATCGGCGTAGGCCTGGCCGACCGCCTCCAGCCCGTCGCGGGTGGGCAGCGGGAATTCCGCGAACATGTCGATGCAGGCGGTGGCGCCGTGCAGAACCATCTCACAGGCCGCCAGCTTGGCCGCCAGGTACTTGTCCTCCTGGACGAAGCCGGCGCCGGTCAGCGGGTTGGCGTTGAGCAGCAGCTCCAGCGTCCAGCGGTCGCCCAGGCCCTTGCCCAGGCTGGCGTTGCCGTGGGTGTGGCCGTTGGCGAGGCCCGGCAGCAGCAGCGTATCGGCGGCGTCGAAGGTCTCCGCGCCCTCCGGCGCGGCCAGCCCGGGCGGCCCGATTTCGGCGATGGCGCCGTCGACGAGAAGGATGTCCGCCGGCTCGGCGGTACGCGCGGCGATGTCGAGCAGTCGTCCGTCGCGGATGACGCGGGCTTGTTCCGCCATGGCGGGTCTCTCCCTCGGGGCTGTGACGCGGGTGTTTCGCGTGCCGGTACGCAAGAGCCGCGCCAGGGATGCCCGGCCTGCGCCACGGCGCCCGGCATGACGATTGCAAGCCCTGGCGCCGGCCGAGCGAAGGAACAGGAGGGAGAGGGGGCATGACCGCGTCCATACCGATGATCGACATCGCGGCCGTTCAGGCCGGCGCGCCGCCCGATCCGGCCCTGGCCGACACGGTGGATCGCGCCTGCCGGGAGATCGGCTTCCTGGTGATCGCGCGGCACGGGGTCGACACGGCCCTGATGCGCCGGATGTACGCCGTGACGGCGGCGTTCTTCGATCTGCCGGAGGCGGCCAAGATGACGGCGGCGCGCGGACCCGACAGCGCCGGCAACGGCTATACCCCCTTCGCCACCGAGTACCTGGCCCGGACCCGCGGCGAGGTCACGCCGGCGGATCTCAAGGAAAGCCTGAGCGCCGGGCCGGCGCCGGTGGCGGGCGATCCTTACTACGAGGTCGAGGGCGCGCGGCCGTTCTACGCCCCGACGCCGTGGCCGGCCGAGCCAACGGACCTCCGCGCGGTCTGGGAAGAGTACTACGCCGCCATGTCGGACCTCTCGGCGGCGATCCTGCGGGTCTTCGCCGCCGCGCTGGGCCTGTCCGAGCGGTTCTTCGAGGACAAGATCGACCGCCATGTCAGCCGGCTGTCCGCGCGCCACTACCCGCCGCTGGCCGAGGCGCCGGCGCCCGGCCAGCTCCGCGCCGGGGCGCACACCGATTTCGGCAGCCTGACCATCCTGATGACCGACGACGCGCCGGGTGGCCTGCAGGTGCGCGGGCCGTCGGGGGCGTGGGCCGACGTGCCCCATGTCCCGGACGGCTTCATCGTCAATATCGGCGACCTGATGGCCCAGTGGACCAACGATCGCTGGGTGTCGACGCTGCACCGGGTGGTCAATCCGGGAACCGATCCTGCCGAAGCGGGCCGGCGGCGCATCTCGGTCGCCTTCTTCCACCAGCCCAACTACGAGGCCCGCATCGAATGCCTGCCGAGCTGCCTCGCGCCGGGCGCGGGGCCGCTCTATCCACCCGTCACGTCCGGTCAGCACTTCATGGGCAAGCTGCGCCGCATGCGCGAGATGGCCGAAGCCGGCGCCGCCGCGCCGGCGGGAGGGGGGCGATGAGCCGGGCGGACGAGGCGGGCGAGGCCGGGTCGGGCCGGCGCAAGACCGAGCGGGTCGCGGCCCCCTATTCGGGCTATCACGCGGCGACCGTCGAGCGCCGCGACGATGCCGAGCTGACCCGCGTCGGCCCGGGCACGCCCTGCGGCGAATACCTGCGCCGCTACTGGCACCCGATCGCGCTGGTCGGGGAGATCGGCGAACGCCCGCTGGCGATCCGCGTGCTGGGCGAGGACCTGGTCCTGTTCCGCGATCTGGCCGGCCGGCTCGGCCTGCTGCACCGGCACTGCCTGCATCGCGGCGCGTCTCTCGAATTCGGCATCCCGTCCGACCAGGGGATCCGCTGCTGCTATCACGGCTGGAAATTCGACATCGACGGCACGATCCTCGAGACGCCGGCCGAGCCGCCGTCGAGCAAGATCCGCACCGCCTTCTGCCAGGGCGCCTATCCGGTTCGCGAATTCGCGGGCCTGGTCTTCGCCTATCTCGGCCCGCCCGAGGCGATGCCGCCGATGCCGGTGCTCGACAGCTTCGTGTACCCGGCGGGCAACGAGCTCGTGCCCTACAAGCTCGAGCAGCCGTCGAACTGGCTGCAGGCCCACGAGAACGGGGCCGACGCGATCCACTCCGCCTTCCTCCATGCCGATCTGGGCCAGAGCTTCACGCCGGTCTTCGGCGCCCTGCCGGTGATCGACTTCTTCGAGACGCCGCTGGGCGTGCTGGCGATCGCGGTGCGCCGCTGGGGGCCCAACCTCTATGTCCGGGCGAGTGACGTCTTCCTGCCCAATTTCGCGCAGTTCGGCTCGGGCTATATCGACGGCACCTACGAGAAGCTCGCCTTCTCCGCCTGGACGACCCGGTGGATCGTGCCGATCGACGACACCCACTGCTGGACGATCGGCCTGCGCCACATCAACGAGGTCATGGATCCGCGCGGGGAGAGCGACCGCTCGGCGATCGGGCTCGGCAAGGTGGACCTGCCCGGCCAGACCGGCGACCGGCCCTACGCCGAGCGCCAGCGCGAGCCGGGTGACTACGACGCCCAGGTCAGCCAGGGCGCGATCACGAGCCACGCCTCCGAACATCTGGGCACCACCGATCGCGGCATCGCCATGCTGCGCCGCCGCCTGCGCGCCCAGATCCGCGCCGTCGGCCGGGGCGAGGCGCCGGACTGCCCCGATTTCAGTGCCGGCGAGACGACGCCGACCTACATCCACGAGATCGTGGTCACGGTCCCGCCGCCCGAGGACGGCGACGACATCGCCCAGCGCCGGGACTTCGGCCGGCGCATCGCCGCGATCGTGATCGAGAGCGGGTCGGAGCCGCCGGACCGGCGGCGCGCCGTCGTCGAGGAGCGCCTCCGCGCCCTGAAGGTCGGGGAGCCGGCGTCGTGAGCGCCGCCCCGCCGCCGTCGGGTCGCCTGCGCGTCCACTTCGAGAACCTGACCTCGAAGCCGCCGGTCTTCCACTTGACGCCGGAGCGCGTCGCCGCCGCCCGGGCCCGTCATCCGGCCGTCGACGCCCGGCTCGACGTGAGTCAAAGCGCGGATCTGGAAACGCTGCCTTCGGCGCTCGACACGGTCGAGGTGCTGGTGACGTCCTATGACGTCATCACTCATCCCCGCTTTCCCCGGGACCGGCTCGCCACCGCCGCGCCCCGGCTGCGCTGGGTCTTCGTGACCAGCGCGGGCGTGGAGAAGCTGCTGCCGCTCGACTGGCTGCCGCCGGGGGCTGCGCTGGTCAACGCCAGCGGCGCGCACGCCGACAAGGCGCGCGAGGGCACGCTGATGCTGCTGCTGATGGCCCATGCCCGGGTGCCGCGCATCGCCGCCAACCAGCGCGCGCGGCACTGGCATTCCCTGTTCACCCCCGGGATCGCCGGGCGGACGCTGGTCGTCGCCGGCGTCGGCGATATCGGCGGCGCCTTCGCGGAGTCCGGGCGCTCTCTCGGCATGCGGGTGCTGGGCGTCCGGCGATCCGGCGCGCCCCATCCGGCGGTCGAGACCATGGTCACGCCGGACCGGCTGGCCGAGCTTCTGCCCCAGGCCGACATCCTGGTCTCCGCCCTGCCTCTCACCGCGGCGACCCGCCACCTGATCGACGCCGACGCCCTGGCCCGGCTGCCCGAGGGGGCGAGCCTGATCAGCGCCGGGCGGGCGGGGGTGGTCGACATGGCGGCGGCGCGCGCGGCCCTTGCCGAGGGGCGGCTCGCCGGCATGATCGCCGATGTCTTCGACCCGGAGCCCCTGCCGCCCGAGGCGCCCGAATGGGAGACGCCTGACCTGGTGGTCATGCCCCATGTCTGCATGGACGACATCGACCGCTTCCTGCCCGCCTGCCTGGACATCGTCTTCGACAACCTGGCCCGCACGCTCGACGGCCGGCCGCTCGCCAACGTGGTGGACCCGGCGGCCGGCTACTGATCCGGCTCGGACCCGTCCTCCTCCGCGGGCTCGGGAGGCGGCGGGGGCGGGGTCTTCAGGCCGGCCCAGCGGGAAACCCGCCCGCTGTCGATATCGAACAGATCGAGGACGCGGCCGACCGTGTGGTCGACGATGTCGTCGACGCTCGCCGGCGCGGTATAGAAGGCGGGCACCGGCGGGCAGATGATCCCGCCCATGTCGCTGATCGTGGCCATGTTGCGCAGATGGACGCTGGTCAGCGGCGACTCCCGGACCAGCAGCACGAGGCGCCGCCGTTCCTTGAGCACGACGTCCGCCGACCGGCTGAGCAGCGTGGAGGACAGGCCCGTCGCGATCTCCGCCACCGTCTTCATCGAGCACGGCGCGACCACCATGCCGCGCGTGCGGAACGACCCGCTGGCGCAGGCCGCCCCGACATCGTTGATCGGATGGACGATGTCGGCCATCGGTTCGAGGTCGGCCGGGCGCAGCCCGGTCTCGTGACGCAGGGTCAGCGCGCCCGCCCGGCTGACCACCAGATGGGTCTCGATACCGGTGCCGCGCAGGGCTTCCAGCAGGCGCACCCCGTAGATCGCGCCCGAGGCGCCGCTTATTCCGATGATCAGCCTTTCGGCCATTCCAGGATGCCTCCCTTGCACCCGCTGCGCCGGGTCACGTCACCGCCGCGCGGGCGAGGCCGGCCAGCGCGTCGGCCACCGCCGCGTCGACCGCCACGCCGTCGGCATGCAGCAGGGCCGACACATTGGCCACCGCCAGCGCCCGGGCATCGGTCGCCGCGTCGTCCGGCCGACCCGGTGAGTCCTCCGCGAGCGCTTCCAGCCCGATGCGCTCGGCCTCGAGCTCCAGCGCCTTGACCCGCTCGCGGAAGGCCGCCGCGCGCTCGGACTCGATGCCGGCCACGCCGGGCTTCAGGCTGCGGCGCACTGCGCGCAGCGGCCGGATCGCCGCCTCCCGCCACGGCCGGACGCGGGCCACCGCCGCAGCGGCGCCGGCCTCGTCGATCGCGATGCCGTCGACCGCGCGCCAGAATCCGTGGAGGACCAGCAGCACGTCGGCGCCGTGGGTGTCCTGGAGATGCAGGCAACGGTCCGCCACGCCCGGCCGCTCGTAGAGGCCCAGCGCGAAGGCCCAAGGGCCGAGGGCGGAAGGCGCGCCCGTCATGCCGCCGCACCGGCGCTGTCGACGCGGGCCAGCAGGGCGCGGCCGACCCGGGAGAGATCGGCCAGCACGGCCGCTTCGTCGAGCGTCGCGAGCCGGCCCTCGCGGACGACGACCCGGCCGTCGACGATCACCGTGTCGACGTCCCCGCCGCGGGCGGCATGGACCAGGTTGGCCTCGATCGTGGCGGGCTCGGCCGGCTGCATGTGCAGGCGGTCGACCCGGACCATGACCAGGTCCGCCGGCGCGCCGGGCTCGAGCCGCTCGGTCCCGAGCCCCAGCATCCGCGCGCCCGCCGGACCCGCCATGTCGAGCACGCTCGCCGGCGGCAGGAGCGAGGCGTCGCGGGCGACGCCCTTGGCGCCGAGCGAGGCGAATTTCATCACGTCGAACGGGTCGAGCCGGTTGTTCGCCTTCGCCCCGTCCGTGCCCAGCGCGACCTGAACGCCGTCGTCCAGCATGGCCGCCACCGGCGCGATGCCGGAGCCGAGCTTCATGTTGGCGTGCGGGCAGTGGACGATGCCGGATCCCGTCTCGGCGAGGAGCGCCCGGTCGGCGGCGTCGACATGGACCCCGTGGGCGAGTGCCGTCTTCGGCCCGAGGGCGCCCAGGGCGGCTAGATGGGCGACCGGCGTGCGGCCGGTGCGGGCCCGCGTGCGCTCGACCGAGGCGGCGGTCTCCGAGCAGTGGAGGTGCAGGCCGGTGCCGTGGGCGGCGGCCAGCGCGACGCCCTCGGCGATCTGGGCGTCGGTGCAGCTCTCGAGGTCGTGGAGCCCGACCCAGACCGTGACGCGGCCGGCGCTGTCGTCGCGGGACTCCAGCAGGGCCGCGGTCCGCGCGAGGCTCGGCGCGAAGGGCTTGGTATCGGCGGCATAGGGCGCGATCACCGCGCGGATGCCTATGGCGCGTGCCGCTTCGGCCGCCACCTCGGGCGCCAGCGTCATGTCGAGGATCGCCGTGGTGCCGGACAACAGGGCTTCGGCGTAGGTCGCGAAGGCCCCGACGCGGGCATCGTCCTCGGTCAGGATCGCCTGCTCGCGCTCGATCGCCGCAATCCAGGGATCGAGGGTGCGACCTTCGGCGGAGCCGCGGGTCAGGCTGGAATGGGAGTGGGCGTGGGCGTTGACGAGGCCCGGGATCACGGCGTGGCGCCGGCCGTCGATCACCGCCCTGGCCTCGGGCTCCGGCGCGTCGGTCCCCGTCGCCAGGATGGTCGTCCCGGCGATGGCGAGCCAGCCGGTCCGCGGCGACGCCCCGCCGCCCGGCACGATCAGCGTATCGCGCACCAACAGGTCGGCGACCCCGTCGGTCACGGCCCGCCCTCCAGCCCCGGGTCGCCGCGCACCACCCAGCGCTCCAGCCGCGCGAACAGCAGGAACAGCGACACGCCGATCGCCGCGAGCATGAAGATCGCGACGAACAGCAGGTCGGTGCGCAATTGCGTCGCCGAGGTGATCACCAGATATCCCAGCCCGCGATCGGAGCCGTAGAACTCGCCCACCACCGCGCCGACCAGGCTCAGCGAGCCGGCGATCTTGAAGCCGGCGAAGATGTAGGGCAGGGCGCTGGGCAGCTGGACCTTGAAGAACACCGTCCGCCGCCGCGCGTTGATCGAGCGCATGAACTCCAGGATCCGGGGATCGGCGGATTTGAGGCCCCGCGTCGTGTTGGTGACGATCGGGAAGAAGGTGATGATCGCCACGATCATGATCTTCGGCGTGATGCCGAAGCCGAACCAGATCGTCAGCAGCGGGATGATCGCGATGATCGGGATCGCGTTGGAGACGATGATGTAGGGAAAGACGCCGTTCTCCAGGAACCGGGAATGCACGATCCCGGCGGCGAGCGCGATGCCCAGGATCGCCGACACGGCGAAGCCCGAGGCGGCCTCCAGAAGCGTGATACTGGTGTGGAACCACAGCGTGTCGAGCGTCACCAGCCGGGCGAAGACCCGGCTCGGCGGCGGCAGCAGCCAGAGCGGGATGTCCAGCACGGCGACCGCTACTTCCCAGCTGCCCAGCACGGCCGCCAGGATCAGGATCGGCGGGCCGATGCGGCTGGACGCCGTCGCGCGGCCGAGGCGGCGGGCGAGCGTCGTTGCGTCGGCGGTCATCGGCCCAGCGTCTCCCGCGCCTCTCGCACCATCGCCAGGAATTCCATGGTCTCGCGCATCGCGGGCTCGCGGGGCCGGGGCAGGGCGACCGGCAGGATCTGCTTGATCCGGCCCGGATGGGGCGACATGACGACGACACGGTCGGCCAGATAGACCGCCTCGGCGATGTTGTGGGTGACGAACAGGATCGTCTTGCGCTCGCGCGTCCACAGCGCCAGCAGGTCGTCCTGGAGCTGGGCCTTGGTCAGCTCGTCGAGCGCGCTGAACGGCTCGTCCATGAGCAGGATCGGCGGGTTCCAGGCGAGCGCACGGACGATCGCCACGCGCTGCTTCATGCCGCCCGACAGCTGGTGCGGATAGTGGTCGGCGAAGCGGGCGAGGCCGACCGACTCCAGCAGATCCAGGCAGCGCTGGCGCGGCGGCTGGTCGGGGTAGTCGACGACCTCCAGAGGCAGGTGCACGTTGTCGAGGGCGGTGCGCCAGGGCAGCAGCGCCGGCTCCTGGAAGACGAAGCCGAAGCGGTTGGCCTGGCGCGCCCGGGCCGCCGGCGCGCCGCCGACCGTCACCGCCCCGGCCGAGGGGTGGATCAGGTCGGCGACGAGGCGCAGCAGCGTGCTCTTGCCGCAGCCGGTGGGGCCGAGCAGGGCGACGAACTCGCCCTCGGCCACCGTCAGGTCGACATGCTCCAGCGCGACGACCGGCCCGCCCGCCCCGGAGCCCGCCCCGGAGCCCGCCCCGTCGAAGGTCATCGAGACCCCGTCGAGGCGGATATGCGAGGCCGCCCGCCCGTCGCCGGTGGCGGCGGGCGGGTCGTGCCGCATCTGCGTCGTCGGCGAGGCCGTCATTCCGACGCGGTCAGGAAGGCGCCGGTGTAAAGCGCGTCGGCCGGCGGCGCGGCGTCGACGAGACCCAGCGCCGCGGCGATCTCGGCGGTCTGCTGCCAGTGGGCCCCGGTCTGGGCCAGGACCCCCGCCTCGGCGGTGTCCGCGCTCTCCCAGTAGGGCAGGGTCGCCTCCAGGACCGCCATCTCGCGCTCGGTGTCGATCTCCGCGACCGCCGCGTCGAGCGCGGCGACGGCGGCGGCGTGATCGGCCTTGGTCGCCTCGATCGCCCGCTTGGTGGCGGCGACGAAGCCCTCGACCACGTCGCCGTGCTCGGCCATGAAGTCGGCATTGGAGGCGAGGGTCAGGCCGTAGGTGTCGACTCCGGCATCGGCGATGCTCATGACCGTCACCGGCATGCCGGCCGTCGAGGCCTCGATCGGCTCGTTCATGGCGAAGCCCATCATGGCGTCGACCTGGCCGACCAGCAGCGGCTGCACGCCGAATCCGATATCGACCAGCGTGACGTCCTCGAGCGCCAGGTCGTTGGCGCCGAGCAGGGCGATCAGGCCCTGATAGGTGGCGCTGCCCTTCTTCGAGCCCAGCTTGACGTCGCCCAGGAGCTGGTCGACCGAGGTGACCGGGTCCTCCTCCGGGCTCATGACCACGATCGGCGAGCGCTGGTAGTAGGCGCCGACCGCCTGGACCGGCACCTCCTGGGAGACCGCCTGGACCATGACCAGGGCGTCGACCAGCGCCATCTCGATCGCGCCGGAGCCGAGCTGCTTGACCGCGTCGGAGGAGCCGGAGCCCGAGATGATTTCGAGGTCGATGCCCTCCTCGGCATAGAAGCCTTCCGACGCGCCCAGGTAGAACGGCGCGTGCTGGGCGCCGGCGCGCCAGTCGAGCCGGAAGGAGACCGGCGTCAGCTCGTCGCCGTCCTGCGCCGTCGCGCCGCCCGCCCAGAGCGCCGTGGCCGCCGCCGTCGCCAGGGCCGTCGCCGCCGCGGCGGCCCGAATCCGTGTCGTCGCCATCATGCTCGCTGTCCCCCTCAGGTTCCTTGCCGGGTCGTCAGGATCGCCCGCGCACGCGCCAGGGCGTCGGCGGGCATGGATGTGCGCTCGACGTCCCAGTCGAGCGGCCGCGTCGCGTCGAGACCGAGCTTCGCCGCCGTGCCGTCGGGCGACGACGGGTCCAGGCGGTTGCCGAAGACCTTGGGCACCACGAACATGTCGGTGTCGGCCTGGAAGCGGGTGGCGAGCGCCCAGAGGACGTCCTGCTCGTCGAAGACGTCGATGTCGGAGTCCACGGCGACCGCGAACTTGAGATACGGGTCGAGGCCGAAGAGCAGCATCAGCGCGTGGCGCGCCTGGCCTTCCGCCGTCTTCTCGAAGGACAGGTAGGCGTGGAAATGCGTGCCCGACTTCGGGTAGTTGAGCGCCTTGAGCCCCGGTACCCCGTCCTTGAGCCGCGCGGCGACGTTGGCCTCCTTGGCGCTGCGCCCGAGCAGCAGGTGCTCCGACGAATAGCCCGGGATGACGTCCAGGAAGACCGGGCTCCGGCGTCGCGTGATCGCCTTGACCACGAAGACGTTGCGGGTCGACCGGCTGGTCGAGTAGCCGGTGTATTCGCCGTAGGGGCCCTCGTCCTCCTCGACATCGGCGAGGATCTCGCCCTCCAGCACGATCTCCGCCTCGGCCGGCACTTCGACGTCGATCGTCCGGCAGGCGACCAGGTCGACCGGTTGGTCGAGCAGGCCGCAGGCGATGTCGAGCTCGTCGACGTCCTGCGGCACCTTGGCGGCGGCGGCCAGATAGATCGCGGGATGGGCACCGATGACGACCGCGACCTCCAGGTTTCGGCCCAGCGCCCGGCTGCGCGCCAGGTGGTCCCAGATGTCGCCGCGGGAATGCAGGCTGGCGCCGAACCGGTCCGGTCCCTTGAGCATCATCCGCTGGAAGCTGAGGTTGCGGATGCCGGTGTCCGGGTTCTTGCAGATCAGGATGCCGGAGCCGATGTAGCGGCCCGCGTCCTGCTCGAAATGCCGGCAGATCGGCAGGCGGCCGGCATCGACCGCCGGGCCTTCCTCGATCACCTCATGGACCGACCCTTCGTCGACGAGGCGAGGCTTCAGGGTGCTCCGTGACGCGCGCGCCCAGGCCGCGTGAAAGCCGCCCGGCGGGTCGCCGACCATGCGGGCGATGCGGCCCCGGTCGCCGAACAGGTTGGCGACGACCGGCCAGTCGAAGCCCTCCGGCCGTTCGACCCGGACCACGGGCGAGCGCTTGCGCCGCTCCAGCTCGAGAACCAGCGCCGTGGTCACATGATCCAGCGGCGTCGGCTCCTCGATCCGCAGGATCTCGTCCTCGGGCAGGGTCTCCAGGAAACTGGTCAGTGACGGCACGGCCGGCATCCTCGTCGACGGGAACCGGGAGCGCGGGAATGCACCGGCTATGCCACGTCGGCGGCCGTTAGCCAATCGATCAATTCGATATCAAAGTTTTCTGCCGACCAAAAGCCCGCAACGGCGCGTCTCGCTTCTCGGCCATGCCGCCGAAGACGATGGCATGGTGAGCGGGCTGCCTATCCGGTGGGCACGTCACCCCGGATTTCGGGTTGGCGTATGCTCGCGTCTCGCCCGTGGCGCCCTCCGGCGGCCTATCCGGCCCCCGGCCCCCTGGACAGCCGGCGGATGGCGTCGATGTCCGGCGCGGCGGCCGCCGAGGCCCGGTCCTCCATGCGCCGGTAGTGGGCGAGGATGGTGGCGCCGGTCGGCGTCAGGCGGGCACCGCCGCCCCGGCTGCCCCCGCGCGTGCTCTCGACCAGGGGCGCGACGAAGGCGGCGTTGAGTGTTTCGACAAGCATCCAGGCGCGCTTGTAGCTCATGCCCATGCGCCGGCCGGCGGCGGCGATCGAGCCGGTCTCCTCGATCGCGGCGAGCAGGTCGGCCTTGCCCGGCCCCAGCATCGCGCCGTCGTCCAGGGTCAGCCGCAGCTTGAGGCGGCGCGTGGGCGCCGGGTCGTGGGCGGGAGCGGTCATCGGGTCAGAATGGCGCAGGCGCGGCCCCGCTTTCCAGCCTCGGCGCGGCCCGGCCCGTCGCCCGCCGATCAGAAACGAAGATCGATGCCGATGTCGAGGGCGGCGTCGAGCGTCCGGCCGTCGGCCTCCGGATCGCGGCGGTCGGCGGCGGCGTCGATCCGTATGGTCAAGGGCACGCGCGCCGGCGCCGGCCGCCAGTCGAGGCCGGCGGCCAGGCGGCCGTCCACCCGACGCTCCGCCCGGCCGGCCATCGCCGTCTCGACCCGCGCCCGGGCCTCGAGGTCGAGCGACCGGCGCGCCTGCCAGCGGGCGACGACCTCGGCCGCGCGGCGGTGCGCGCGGTCGTCGGCCCGGTCGAGGGAGCCGAGCTCGGCCCGGGCGTCGACGGCGAGGCCGTCGGCCGGCGCCAGACGCATCGCGGCGCTCGCCTGTGCAGGGGTGTGGCCGGCGCGCAGTCCCGTCGCCTGGCCGATTGCGCCGCCCAGCCGCAGCTCCGTCCGGCCGCGCGCCGCCTCGATCGCCATGGTCTCCGTCAGGGCCGTGCCTTCCGGCGCATCGGGCCGGCGCCGTATGCGCAGGCCGGGGCGGAGCGAGAGCGACGTCCCCGGCACCGGCGCCACCATGTCCGCTTCCAGGCCGTAGCGCCCGAGGCGGCGGTCGGCGGCGCCCGGCTCGGCCGCATGCTCGGCGCTGAGCCGGATCGTCGCCGGGATCTCCGGGCCGACCGGCCGGGCGGCCAGGGCGACCGAGCCCGCCATGCCGTCCTCGCGCACCGCGCTCTCGAGCGAGAGGGACACGGTGCGGCCCCAGGTGTCGAGCCGCCGGGTCCAGCTTCCGGCATCGGGGGACGCGGTACCGACGGCGCGGTCCAGAGCGATCGGCGGCACGGGGACCGGCCCGACCGCCGTCTCGCGCATCTCCCCGGCCCGGGCCGCCGGGACGGTGGGCGAACCGGCGGCGACAAGCAGGGCGACGAGCGCGGCGGCGACGTACGGCGCCAGGGCTTGGGCGAGGGCGAGCGGCTGTCGGATCATGCGGGCGGACGGCTCCGCGGGCCGGCGACTCGGGGATGCGATCGGGGGCGAGGGAATCGTGCCTACGTTGGTCTGTAAAGGTTGAAGTCCTGTGAACGAACAGATCGTGTCACGAGTGGGGCGACTGGACTTCTCGCGTCGGCGGAACGGCTCGATCTGGTCGGGCGGTCTCGGCGCGCCATATGCATCGGGCCGGATGGCGATCGGTTTCGGGCAACGGCGGGAAAACGACCATGGCAGCGGCCAATGGGCGAGGCGAGACGGGCGGCGCGACCCGGCGCGGCGTGGTGGCCGCGGGCCTCGGGGCGCTCGCGCTCGGCTTGGCCGGGCCGGGCAGCCCCGCGCGCGCGGTGGCGGCCGAGATGGCCGGGGCCGAGGCCGGCCTCGATCCGGGCCTCCTCGTCCGGGCCGGCCGTCGGGCCGAGGGGCTCGACCAGCTCCACGCCCTGGTCGTCGCCCGCCGGGGGGCGGTCGCGCTGGCCGAGGCCTATCGCGGGCCGGCGGTCGACCGGCCGGTCAACGTCAAGTCGGTGTCCAAGACGATCGTCGCGACGCTGACCGGCATCGCGATCGAACGCGGCGTCCTGCCGGGCGTGGAGGCGCCCTTCGCCGAGGTCGCGCCCGACCTGGTGCCGGCCGACGCCGATCGGCGTGTCGGCGACATCACGATCGCCGATTTGCTGACCATGCAGGCCGGGCTGGAGCGGACCTCGGGCGCCAACTACGGGGCCTGGGTGGCGAGCGGCGACTGGGTCGCCCACGCTCTGACACGGCCCTTCGTCGCCGAGCCCGGGGCGCGGATGCAGTATTCGACCGGCAGTTACCACCTGCTGGGCGCCGCGCTGGCGCACGCCTCCGGGCGCAGCCTACTGGCCCTGGCGCGCGACTGGCTGGGCGACCCGCTCGGCGTCGTCGTGCCGCCCTGGACGCGCGATCCGCAGGGCTTCTACATGGGCGGAAACAACATGGCGCTGTCGCCGATGGCGCTCTATCGCTTCGGCGAGACGTGGCGCACCGGCGGGACCTTCGAGGGCCGGCGGGTGATCCCGCGGGACTGGATCGACGCCTCGTGGACGGCGCGCACCCGCTCCCCCTGGTCCGGCGACGACTACGGCTACGGCTGGTTCCTGACCCGGATCGGCGGGCAGGAGGCGGCGTATGCCCGCGGCTATGGCGGCCAGATGCTGTTCGTCGTCCCGGCGCTGGAACTCGTCGTCGCGATCACGTCGGACCCGACCCGGCCGGCCCGGTCGGGCGGGCATGTCGGCGACCTCCGGGACCTGGTGGCGCGCGACATCATCCCCGCCGCCGAGCGTGCCTGACCCTCTTTCCTATCCCCGCCGCCAGCGCACCGCCCACGCGGCGACGAGCGCGAAGATGACGTGGCCGACGAGCGCGACCCAGGTGATCCCGGTGAAGCCCAGGAAGGGTGGGTTGCCCGCGATCAGCGAGGCCATGACGAACAGCGCGAAGACCCAGAGCACGACGCCGTAGGCGACCGCCACGAGCCACCAGGGAAGCTGCGGCGCGGCGCGGGCCGCGAGGGGCTCGGCGACGATCATCCAGCCCAGCGGATAGGCCACCATGCCGGCGAAATAGTGCAGGAACTGCGCGCCGGGCGGCCAGGCCGATCCGGTGAAGGTCTGGATCACCTGATTGGCGAGCGGCACCGGCGCCAGATTGGCGAAGCCGAGCATCGGGCTCAGGCTCTGGCCGAAGAAGTCGAACGCGACCGTGGCCATCGCCCCGGCGATCAGCATGGTGAGGATTTGTCGGGAAAGCATGTCCGTCATCCTTCGTTTCGGCCGGCCCGCGCGGTGCGTTCCGGCGTCCGGTAGATGGGCCTTTCGCCGGCCGGCGCCATCGTCTCGGCCGGCGCCGCGGAGGTCGCGGGCGATCACGATCGTGGGATCGCGACCGAACGGGGCGTCCCGCCCCTCCGTCGGCGCCGATCCCATCCCCGAATGACCCGTTGCGGGGGGCTCGCCGGCCGTGGCCCTCTCGCGATCGATGCCGCGCAATCCCGGTTCAGAGCCCATGGCGCCTTTCGTCTCGGTCGTCGTTCCCGCCTACAACGCCGCCGCCACCATCGCCGAAACGCTGGCGAGTGCGTCGGCGCAGACCTACCGGCACCTGGAGATCCTGGTGGTCGACGACGGCTCGCGCGACGCGACCGTCGAGATCGTCGAGGCCCATCGTGAACGGGACCCACGCGTCGTGCTGCTGCGCAAGGCCAATGGCGGGGTGGCCTCGGCGCGCAATCTCGGCATCGAACGGGCGCGCGGCGCCTATGTCGCGCCGCTCGACGCCGACGATCACTGGCATCCGCTCAAGACCGAGCGCCAGGTCGCCGCGCTCGAGGCCGCCGGTCAGGACGTCGCCGTGGCGTACTCGCCCTATCGCCGGATCGACGGGCAGGGGCGGGTCATCGGTCGCTCGCCGGTCTATGGCTGCGAGGGCCGGGTCCTGTTCCGCCACATGGGGTTCAACTTCGTGGGCAATGGCAGCGGCATGCTGGTCCGGCGCGATCCTGTCGTCGCCCTGGGCGGCTACGACGCGAGCCTGCGCGCGCGCGGCGGCGAGGGCTGCGAGGACCTGCTGCTGCAATTGAAGCTCGCGGTCGACCACCGCTTCGTCTGCGTGCCCGACTACCTGGTGGGCTATCGCGAACTGCCGGGCAACATGTCCTCCGACGATGCCCGGATGAGCCTGGCGCATCTCCTGGTGCTCGACGACCTGTGCGACTGGATCGGGCCGGGCATCGACCCGGCGATCCGCTTGTGCGCGGACCGGCTGGCGATGGATTTCGCCGAGCGCCTGCTGTTCCGCCGGGGCTACCGGGCGCACGGGCGCGCGGTCCTGCTCGCGGCGCTGAGGCGTCATCCGCGCGCCGCCGGCGCTGCGGCCGCCGGGGCGGCGTGGGAGAAGCTGCGCCTGCGCGGCGTGCGCGGCGCCGCGAAGCTGGCCCGCCTCGGGCGGCGTCCCGACGTGGTCGATCGCGCCTTCCTTGACTTCGCGATCGACGAGGCGCCGGCCCACAAGGATCCCGACGAAGGTCGGATCAGCCTGCGCACACTCGAAGCTCTCGATCATGCGGCGGCGGCGCGCGGCGACGATCCCTACCGCCCGGCGCGCGCCGGCGGGCCCGTGGAAGCCCGGGAGACCGGCGCCGCGGCGCGGATCGCCTGACGGCCGCCGCGCCGGCGGTCCGGTTCAGCCCATGGCGCTCGCCCGCCCGGCGGCGGGCACCTGCCGGCCGGCCTCCAGGAAGATGCGGCGATCGGCGAGATCCAGCACCGTGCCGCGATGGGCGATCACGATCAGGGTCAGGGACGGCCGCGACCGGCGCAGCCGCTCCATGATCCGTGTTTCCGATCCGGCATCGACCGCGTTGGTCGCCTCGTCGAGGATGAGGATCTCCGGCTCGCCGACCAGAGCGCGGGCGAGCGCGAGGCGCTGGCGCTGGCCGCCGGACAGGCGCAGGCCGCGCTCGCCGACCCGGGTCTCGATGCCGTCCGGCAGACCGTCGACGAAGTCCAGGATGTCGGCTTCGGCGAGCGCGGCGCGCAGCACGGCGTCGCCGGCGAGCGGCGAGCCGAGGCGCAGATTCTCCGCGATCGTGCCCTCGATCAGGTCGACGTCCTGGCCGGTCAGGGCGATCCGGGCCAGCCAGCTCGACCGCTCGATCTCGGGCAGCGGCGTGCCGTCGACCCGGATCGTGCCGGCCGCCGGCTCGTAGAGCTTGAGCAGCAGGTTGACCAGCGTCGACTTGCCGGCCCCGCTGGGCCCGGCGACGGCGACCGTCTCGCCGCGTGGGATCGTGAAGGACAGGCCCGTCAGCGTCGGCTCGCTCGACCCGGGGTGGGTGTAGCCCAGGTCCTCGGCCACGATCGCCTCGCGCAACCCCTCGAAGCGGACCGTGCCCTCGGGCGGGAAGCGCTTGCCGCGCCGGTCGATCGCCCGGGCGACGACGCCGACGGCGTATTCCTTGCCGGCGAGCGTCACCAGGTTGTGCTCGATCTCGCGCATCTGCGGCTGCAGGCGCCAGAGCAGGGCGACGACGGCGACCGTCACCGCCGTCGTATTGCCGATGGCGAAGGACAGGGCGATGACGGCGCCCAGCATGACCAGCGACAGCATCTCCGTGCCGGGCCGAATGAGGTGGTCGAGCGCGGTCAGCCGGACGAAGACGCGCGAGACCCGGCGCGAGACGGTGGCGAAGCGCGCCACCTCCCGCGCCTCCGCCCCGAAGGCCCGGATCGTTCGCATGGCCTGCAGGCCGGAGAAGGCGCTCTCGGTCAGGGCCTCGTTGAGCCCCGTCGCCCGCCGGCCGAGCCTGCGCAGCCGGTCGCGCGCCAGACGCAGCACGGCGACCACGACCAACCCGCCGACCGCCGCCATCAGGCCGAGCGGCCAGGACAGCGCCAGGACGAACAGGCCGTAGACGGTCATCGAGGCGAGGTTGATCAGGATGCGCGACAGCGCCTGGACGACCGACGAGACCTCCCAGGATTCCCCGATCAGCGTGTTGGCGAGGGTGCCGTAGTCCTGGCGCGCGATGTCGTCGTAGGCGACTTCCATGTAGCGGGCGTAGATCGCCTCGCGCACCCGGTGGTGGACCGTGTACTGGACCCAGGCGGCGAGCACCGAATAGGCGCCGACCACCAGGCTCTTGATCAACACGGCGGCGGCGATCAGCACGGCGAGGCCGATCAGGCTGTCGCCGACGACCCAGGTCGCCACGCCGTAGATCGTGTCGAGCAGGCCCGCCGTCGCGCCGTCGCCGCCGATCGACTCCGGCCCCCGGATGGCGCCGAAGAGCAGCAGGACGACGAAGCTGACGCCCAGCGTCTCGACGAAGGAGGCGACGAAGCCCAGCACCACCATGCCGGCGAGCCAGGGCTTCTTGTCGGCGATCGCCGGCCACAGCGCGCGCAGGTCGCGCAGCATGGTCGGGCGGGGCAGGGCGAGCTTGCTCCTCACGGACGATCCGCGTCCTCGGGGGTGGGCAGTCCCTGCGCGACGGCGGCGGCGAAGGCGTCCAGGTCCATGCCGCCCGCGATCTCCAGCCGCGGCACCCGGATCGTCGCCGCCCGGCTGTCCGCGATGCCGGAGACGGTGGTGAAGACGAGCCGGTGGCCCGCCGCGGCCAGCACCCGGACCGTCCGGTCGTCGTGATCGCCGTAGGGCGGCGCGACGGTGTCGATCGCCGTGCCCAGGGCGTCCTCCAGCGTCCGGCGGGCGCGGTCCGCGGCGCGGGCGAGGGCCTCGATCGAAAGGCAGGTCACGGCCATGTGCCGGTCCATGTGGCTGCCGAAGGTCACGCCGCGCCCATGAAGCGCCCGGATCGCCTCCATGTCCATCAGGGGCGCCGGCGGACCGTGGGCCGCGTCCCAGTCCGCCGTTCCCCCGGCGGATCCGGTGACCACGAAGACATGGGCGGTGAAGCCGTGCCGCTCCAGGATCGGCCAGGCTGTCTCGGCGAAGTCTCGATACCCGTCGTCGAAGGTGATCAGCACCGGCCGGCCGGCCAGCGCCACGCCGTCGCGCCGGGCCCGCCCCAGCGCGTCCGGCGCGATCGCGTGGAACCCGCGCCGGCGCAGGAAGCGCATCTGGGCTTCGAACTCCCGGGGCGAGACAGCATAGCGCGCCAGGGCCGGCACCGGGGTGTCGCTGACGCGATGATACATCAGCACCGGCACCCGGGCCGTCGTCTCGCTCCGCCAGACCGCGGCGCGCCGCGCCAGCGCGCCGCCGCGCACCAGACCCGCCTCCACCGCCGGGCTCAGCGGCGCGGTGACGGGCAGGCCTATCTCCTCTGCCGGCCCGTCCGCCGGCGCGCGACGGAACAGGTCGATGCGGTAGAGCTCCGTGCGGATCGTCCGGACGCGGGCGAGGCCCTCGACGCCCTCGAAGGCCCGGACGACCCCATCGGCGCCGTAGGGGTGATCCCAGTCGAAGCCTGTGCGCGCGGGGTCGTCGGCGAGCAGGTTGGCATGGGCCGTCAGCAGGAGCCCGCCCGGCGCCAGGGCGTCCGCGATCCGCGCGGCCAGATCGGCGAGGCGCGCCGGGTCGTCGAGATAATAGAGCACCTCCGAACAGACGATGAGGTTGCGGTCGCCGGCGATCGGCTCGGCGAAGAAGTCGGCCCGGGCGAAGCGGACACCGTCGATGCCCGCCATGCGGCAGCGCTCGCGCGCCCGCGCCAGCGCCCGCTCGGAGATGTCGACCGCTTCCAGCCGGGCGACCCGCGGGGCGAGGCGGCGGGTGAAGTGGCCTTCCGCGCAGGCGAGTTCCAGCGCGTCGCCGATCGGGCCGTCGGGCAGGAGCGAGAGCGTGCGCTCGTATTTCTCGACCTCGTAGGGGCTGTCGTACTGCCACGGGTCCGGCTCGGCGAAATGCGCCTCCCAGAACGTCCCCCGCGTCTCCGCCGCGGCCGGGGAGCCCGGCGGCGAACCCGTATGCCCTTTCGCGCCCGCCGGCGGCGGACGCGGCGGCGGCAGGGGGGAGAGGGCGTCGACGCTGTCGGCGGCCCGGCCGCCGGACAGGCGGGCGGCTGCCGCGCGCAGCGCCCGGCGCGCCAGCCGCGTGGGGCGGCGGCGGGCCAGATCGGGGGGCAGGCGCCCGATCTCGCGGGGGCGCAAGGCGGCCTCGACGCGCAGGACGGCGAAGGCCGCCATCAGGCGCAGCCAGGCGAGGCGCGACACGGGCCCCGCCATGGGCAGCGCGACCACCCGGCCGGCCCCTCGCCTCAGCGCCAGGGTATCGACCCCCGGCGGCGGAACGATCCGGCGCAGCAGCGGCGAGACGCCGCCCCGGACCGCAAGAACCGGCCCGAACCGACGCCGGTCGGCAGGTTCGCCAGCGGTGCAGGCGCGGAGCGCCAATCGGCGCTTGATTCCTTCGGCGAGCGTCGGGTCGCAGGCCCGCCGGGCGAAGTCCGCGAGCAAGGCGTCGAGGCCGGCTTCACCGGCCGGCCACCAGTCGGCCAGCGCGCTCTCCGGTCGGCACAGGCCGATGACAAGGCCGTCCAGCACCGCGCCGGTGAGAGCGTCCGGGGTCAGGAAATCGGGCGGCGCCTCCCGGATTTCCGCCAGGCAGGGTCCCGGATCGCCGCCGGCGCCCAGCGCGATCGCCCCGGCCCACAGCGCGATCCAGCGGCAGGTCGCCTCGACCCGGTCGGCCGCGATTCCCTCGACATGGTCGTGGGCGGGCGCGCGCACGCGCGCGTCCGAGCCGAGCGCCCGGCGCAGCACCGTTCGGGCATCGGCGACCAGTAGTGCGCCGTTCCGGCTGAGCGTCCCCGGCGCGCAACGGTAGATGGCGAGCGGCGCGTCGATGATGGCGTAGCGCGTCCCCGCTCGCGCCAGGCGGAGCCAGAGATCCCAGTCCTCGCAGGTCGTGAGCTGCGGGTCGAAGCCGCCAACGGCGTCGAGCGCGCGGCGCCGGACCACATGGGCATGGATGGCCGTCACTTGGCGATGCGCCAGGGTCTCGAAGGCGTCGTCGCCCGGATCGGGACGCGTGTAGGCGGCGATCGGCGCGCCGTCCGGATCGGTCCGGACATAGCCGCACAAGGCCGCGTCCGCGCACGGATCGCTCTCCAGGGCGTCCAGCATCCGTGCGGCGAAGTGGGGTGTCACGGTGTCGTCGGCGTCGAGGAAGCAGACCGCCGGCGCCCCGGTCGCCGCCACGCCGTCGTTGCGCGCGGCGCTCGCGCCACCGGCCCGGCTTCGCCGCACGACGCGCAGGCGCGGCTCCTCGACCGCGAGGCGCTCGGCGAGGCCGTCCGTGCCGTCGGTCGAGGCGTCGTCGACGACCACCGCCTCCCAGTCCGGCCGGGTCTGCGCCCGCAGGCTCGCGACCGTCGCGCCCAGAGTCGTGGCCGCGTCGCGGGCCGGAATGACGAAGGCGAGCGCCGCCGTCGCCGTTTCCATCGAGGCAGGCGTTTCCGAAGGGCGAGACGGCGGCGCCTCGGCGCGCGGCAGGGTTGCGCTGACCTCCGACATGCTCGGGCCTTTCCGGCCGCCGTGCGTCAGGAGCGC
>JAVJUS010000054.1:0-3575 GCA_040220455.1 Azospirillaceae bacterium | reverse complement strand
CGCCGGCCGATGCCGCGCGCGGCCGCCCGGGCGCTGCGCTGGGGCGGCTTCGGCGGCCCGGCCGCGGCGCTGATCGTCGGCGGCTTGTGGGCCGTGACCAGCGGCGCGGCGGCCGACGCCTGGACGCGGACCGGCGAGGCGGCGCTCGACGCCACCGCCGGCCTCGGCTTCTCCGTCCAGGAGGTGCTGGTCGCCGGGCGCCACGCCACCGACGGCGACCTGCTGCTGGAGACGCTGGACGTCGATCGCGGCGCGCCGATCCTGGCTTTCGATCCCGACCGGGCGCGCGACGCGATCGAGGCCCTGCCCTGGGTCAGGACGGCGACGGTGGAGCGCCGGCTGCCCGACACGGTCTTCGTCTCGCTGGTCGAGCGCCGGCCGCTGGCGCTGTGGCAGCACGACGGCCGCTTCCAGGTGATCGACGCCGAGGGCGTGGTGCTGACCGAGCGCGGCCTGGATCGCTTCGACCACCTGCCGATGGTGGTCGGCGGCGACGCGCCGGAGAACGCCCGCGCCCTGCTCGAGGTGCTCGACAGCGTGCCGGCGGTCGCCGACCGGGTCGAGGCGGCGATCCGCGTCGGCCAGCGGCGCTGGAACCTGCGCCTGGACAACGGCGTGACCGTCCGCCTGCCCGAGGCCGGACTGGCCGGCGCGCTCGCCCGGCTGGCCGCGGTGGAACGCGACGACGGCCTGCTCGACCGGGACATCCGCTCGATCGACCTGCGCATCGCCGGCCGGCTGGTCATCCGCACCACGCCGGTCGCCAACGAACTGCGTCTCTTGCCCGAGGAGAATACCTGAGACCATGGGCTTCAACGGGGTCAAAAGGCTGAAGTCCAAGCCGCGGGGCGAGCTGGTCGCGGCGCTCGACGTGGGCACGTCCAAGGTCGTGTGCTTCATCGCGCGCATCGACGAGGCGGGCGAGCCGCGCATTGCCGGCATCGGCCATCAGGTCAGCCACGGCCTGCGCGCGGGCACGATCGTCGACATGGAGGCGGCGGAGAGCGCCATCGCCCACGCCGTGCACGCCGCCGAGCAGATGGCCGGCGAGACGATCCGCGAGGTCATCGTCAACCTCTCCGGCGGCCATCCGGCGAGCCAGATGCTGAAAGTGGACGTGTCGATCGCCGGCCACGCGGTCAGCGACGGCGACCTGCGCCGCGTCCTGCGCGCCCACTCCCAGGCCGAGGTCCCGACCGACGGCCAGGTCATCCACGCCATCCCGATCGGCTACGCCATCGACGGCAACGGCGGTATCCGCGACCCGCGCGGGATGGTCGGCGAGCGCCTGGCCGTCGACCTGCACGTGGTCACCGCCGCCCAGGCGGCCGTGCGCAATCTGCAGACCTGCGTCCATCGCGGCCATCTGGAGGTCGAGAGCTTCGTCGTCAGCCCCTACGCCTCCGGCCTCGCGGCCCTGGTCGCCGACGAGATGGAGCTCGGCTGCACCGTCATCGACATGGGCGGCGGGACGACCGGGATCGCCGTCTTCGTCGAGGGCCGGATGGTCTTCGCCGACTGCGTGCCGGTCGGGGGCATCCACGTCACCAAGGACATCGCGCGCGGGCTGACCACGCCGGTCGCCCAGGCGGAGCGGATGAAGACGCTCTACGGCTCGTGCACGCCCAGCGTCTCCGACGAGCGCGAGCTGATCGACGTCCCCCAGGTCGGCGAGGAGGAGCCGTCGCACGCCAACCACGTGCCGCGCTCGCTGCTGACCGGGATCATCCAGCCGCGCATCGAGGAGGTCTTCGAGCTGGTGCGCGGCCGGATCGAGGCGAGCGGCGTGGCCAAGGCGGCCGGCCGCCGGGTCGTGCTGACCGGCGGCGCCAGCCAGCTCACGGGCGTGCGCGAGCTGGCGCAGCTCGTTCTCGACAAGCAGGTGCGGCTCGGCCGGCCGATGGGCGTGCCGGGCCTCGCCGAGGCGACCGGCGGGCCGGCCTTCGCCACGGCCTCGGGCCTGCTGCTTCACGCCGTGCGGGCGCCGGGGGACCTGGCGCTGGGCGCGGCCGACGAGGAGCCCGTCAGCGGGCTCTGGACGAAACTGGGGGGGTGGCTGCGTGACAACCTTTGATCGACCACAGGAACGCAGGCGCGCGGGAGGCCCGGCGGCGATGCCGCCCGCCCCGCGCCGCACGCCCCCGTCCGCGCCCGCCGACCGGGCGCAACAGGAATTCCGAGGCATCGCCGGGCGCGCCGCACCGCCCCGGCACCGCCGATCTTCGCGCGATACGGGCCAGTGAGAGGGAGTAGACCCGCCATGATCAACTTGAGCATTCCACAGGAAGAAACCCAGCTCCGGCCCCGAATCACGGTGGTCGGCGTGGGCGGCGCCGGCGGCAACGCCGTGAACAACATGATCCGGTCGAGCCTGGAAGGCGTCGACTTCGTGGTCGCCAACACCGACGCCCAGGCGCTCCAGGGCTCGCAGGCCGACAAGAAGCTCCAGCTCGGCACGACGATCACCCAGGGCCTCGGCGCCGGCTCGCGCCCGGATATCGGCCGCGCCGCCGCCGAGGAGGCGATGGAGCAGATCGTCGAGTACCTCGAAGGCAGCCACATGGTGTTCATCACCGCCGGTCTCGGCGGCGGCACCGGCACCGGCGCGGCGCCGGTGATCGCCCGGGCGGCGCGCGAGCAGGGCATCCTCACCGTCGGCGTGGTGACCAAGCCCTTCCACTTCGAGGGCGCGCACCGGATGAAGACGGCCGAGTCCGGCCTGAACGAGCTGCACCAGTACGTCGACACGCTGATCGTCATCCCGAACCAGAACCTGTTCCGGGTGGCGAACGAGAAGACGACCTTCGCCGACGCGTTCAAGATGGCCGACGAGGTTCTGCACTCCGGCGTGCGCGGCGTCACCGACCTCATGGTCATGCCGGGCCTGATCAACCTGGACTTCGCCGACATCCGCACCGTCATGGCGGAGATGGGCAAGGCCATGATGGGCACCGGCGAGGCCGAGGGCGAGCGCCGGGCGATCGAGGCGGCCGAGGCGGCGATCTCCAACCCCCTGCTCGACGACGTCTCGATGAAGGGCGCCAAGGGCGTTCTCATCAACATCACCGGCGGCTTCGACATGACCCTCTACGAGGTCGACGAGGCCACCAACCGGATCCGCGACGAGGTCGATCCCGAGGCGAACATCATCTTCGGCTCGACCTTCGACGAGTCCATGGACGGCAAGATCCGAGTCTCCGTCGTCGCCACCGGCATCGACCTGGAGCTCGAGGCGCGCGAGCAGGGCCGCAGCTTCGGCGGCTTCTCGGCGATCGGCGGCGAGCGTCCGCGCGTGGCCGCCGGCGGCCAGGGCCAGCGCCCGGCCGCCCATGCCGGCGACGAGGCGCCGCGCCAGGCCCGTCCGGTGACGCTGGCCGGAGCCGGCGGCCAGCAGGCCCGTCCGGCCACCGAGCAGGCGCCGGCCGAGCCGGCCCGCCAGCCCGCCGCCGCGGCGACTCCGTCGGCCGGCTGGCTGCGCAAGCAGCCGACGCGCTCCTATGAGGAGATCGCCGAGGAGGAGGCCCCCGAACCGGTCGAGGGCGCCCCCCCCCCCCCCCCCCCCCCCCCCGCCCCAC
>JAVJUS010000053.1:0-18413 GCA_040220455.1 Azospirillaceae bacterium | reverse complement strand
TCGCGCGCCCGGGGGGGGCGGGCCCCCCCCCCCCGCGGGGGGCGGGGGGCGCGGCGCCGGGCGCCGCCCCCCCGCGTCCGCCCTTCGCGATCCGGGACCGTCTGGCCGCGTCCTTCGCGCTCTCCCCCGTGCCGCTCGACGCGACCGTGATCGACCCGGCAAGCGACGTGCTGCTGCTGATCCATCCGCGCGGCCTGTCCCCGGCGACGCTCTACGCCGTCGACCGGTACCTGACCGGCGGCGGGCGGGCCGTCGTCCTCGTCGATCCCTATTCGGAGGCCGAAGCCCGGCGCGCCCCGGCGCAGGAGCGCTTCCGGCCGCGCCATTCCGATCTCGGCCCGTTCGCGCGAGCCTGGGGCCTCGACTTCGATCCCGACCGGGTCGCGCTCGACGCCCGGGCCGCCGCGCCGGTGCGCGTCGGCGGCGGCGCGGCCGGGCAGCGCCCCGTGCCTTATCTCGCCTGGCTCGCCCTGTCGCGGCCCAATCTCGACCGGAGCGATCCGATCACCGCCCGGCTGGAGAGCCTGTCGCTGGGATCGGCCGGCGTGCTGGAGCCCGCCGCCCGGCCGGATCGCACGGTGACCCCGCTGGTCGTGACCAGCCCCGACTCCGCCCGCGTGGACGCCGACCGGATCGCGCAAGGCCCGGACCCGCGCGCCCTGATCGCCGATTTCGAGCCGAGCGGGGAGCCCCTTCTGCTGGCCGTCCGGCTCCGCGGGCCGATCGCCAGCGCCTTTCCCGAAGGCCCGCCCGAGGGCGCGGCAACGCCGGCAAGCGGCCACCGGTCGGCGAGCGACGGGCCGGCCGAGCTGGTCGTGGTCGCCGATACCGACCTGCTCGACGACCGGTTCTGGCTCTCCGGCCGCGCCCCGGACGGCACCCTCGACGCCTTCTCCGGCAACGCGGATTTCCTGGTCAACGCGATCGAGATCCTGGCCGGGGGCCCAGACCTCGCCGATCTGCGCGGCCGCACGGTCACCCGGCGGCCCTTCGAACGGATCGAGGCGATGCGCGCCGAGGCCGATCGGCGCCTGCGCGCCACCGAGCAGCGACTGCTGGCCGAGCTGGACGCGGCGGAGGCCGAGCTCGCCCGGCTGCGGGACGGCGCCGGGCCCGACGCCGGAGACCGGGACGCCGCGCTCGATCGGCTGCGCGACCGGGCGCTCGACCTGCGCGCCGAACTGCGGGCCGTGCGCCGCGACCTGGACCGGGACGTGGCCGCGCTGGAGCGCCGGCTGACCGTCGCCAACATCGCGGGCGTGCCACTGCTGGTGGCGCTAGCCGGGCTGGCCGTGGCCTGGCGCCGGCGCGTGCCGCGCCGGCGGGCAGCGGGGCGTGGCCCGTGATCGGCCGACGCGGGTTCGGCCTGCTGACGGCCGGCGCGGCCCTCTCGGTGGTCGGCGCGGTCGGGAGCCTGCGCGCCGACCGGGGGACGGGGCGCGTGCCGGCGGCGGCGGGCCCGCTGCTGCCCGGTCTCGTCGACCGGCTCGACCGGGTGGCGAGCGTGACGGTGGCCAGGCCGCGCGGCGAAGTGAGCCTCGCCCGCGCCGGCAAGGGCTGGACCGTCGCCTCGCGCCACGGCTATCCCGCCGACGACGCCCGCGTGGCCGGCCTGCTCGACAGCCTCGCCCGCCTGACCCGGGAGACCGCGCTGACCGCCCGGCCCGAACTCTGGCCCCGCCTCGGCCTGGGCGAGCCGGGCACTCCCCGGCCGGAGCGTGAAGGATCGGTGGAGCGGGAGAACGAGCCTGGCACGCGGGTGACCCTGCGGGATGCCACGGGCACGGTCCTGGCCGACGTGATCCTGGGTCCTGCCGCGCCGCCCCGGCCGACGCCCGACGGCGGACGGGGGCCGGCGCTCTACGCCCGTCTCGTCGCGGGGGAGCGGGCCTGGCGGGCCGGCGGCGCGGTCGACCTGCCGCGCGCGGCGCTCGACTGGCTCGACCGGCGCCTGGTCGACCTGCCGGCGGCACGTCTCGACCGGCTGACGGTCGAAGGCACGGACGGGGCGGCCGTGACGCTGGCGCGAGGACCAGACGGCACACTCGCCCCTGCCACGCCGCTGCCCGGCGGCGCGCCGGCCGATCCGCGTGCGGTGAGCCTGCTGGCCGACGCCTTCGAGGCGCTGGATCTGGCCGATGTCCGCCCGGCAGGCGACGGCGGGCCCGACGCGGCCTTGGTCGCCGTCGCCCGGGCAACGGCCGCGGAAGGCCTCGCGGTCGAGGCGCGTCAGACCGGCGCGGCGGACGATCCGGCCGGTCGATGGTGCCGCTTCATCGTCGAGACGGCACCGGAGGCGAGCCCGGCCGCCCGATCCGAGGCCGAGGCGCTGCGCCGCCGCCTGGACGCCTGGACCTACCGCCTCCCCGCCCACCGCGCCCGCCGCCTGGCGACGACCGACCTCACGGGCGACCCGGCGTAGGTTGCCCAGCGCCGAAGGCGGCTGCGCAACGGCACCGCCCGCGCCGTCGCGCACGGCCTTTCGGCCGTGGGCGACCTACGGAAGGACGAGCTACGGCTCGCGGTCCTGCTCGCGCATCTCGCGGCGGCGCATGGGCATGGCGTCGATGGTGGCGTAGAGCCGGTCGAGGGCCAGCGGTGCGTCGGCGCGCAGCTTGACGCCGCCGTCCTTGCCGATCAGCACGACCCGGAAGGCGTCGGCCGGGGCGTCGATTGCCGCGCGCAGGTCGGCGGCAGAAGGCGGATCGGCGCCGTCGGCGGCCGAGGACCAGCCGAAGGACCGCCGGCTCACGGCCTCCCCGGCAACCCGATAGACCACCAGATGTCGCTCGGCGAGCCCCGTTGGGTCGGCGGCGAAGCGGCGGTCCTGCTCGGCCAGGGCATCGGACTCCTCGCCGGGCGCGACCACCACGATCACGCGATCCGCCCAGCGATGCGGGGCCAGCGGCGCGTCCTCGGCCATCGCCCCTCCCCCGATCGCGCCCGCGGCCGACAGCCCGAGCAGAAGCGTCGCGAATTCCCGGCGTCTCATGCAGCAAGGAATAGGCCTGCCGCGGCCGCCATCAAGGCGCGGTGCCAGGGCCTATCGAGAGTCTTTCGGAACGCCCCCGATTCCGTCATCCCCGCGAAAGCGGGGATCTATGGGCGCTCCCCGGCCGAACCGCCGCAGTAAAAGGCCTGTGGCGAATCCAGGGCGACTGGCCGTTTGGATCGCCGCTTTCGCGGGGATGACGAAGGAAAATGAACGAAAGAGAAACTGACACGCATTTCCGGTGCGAGTCCACCCCCAGCGCTCACCCGCTCGCGGCCGCGCGGCGGCCGGCGGCCTCAGGGCAACAGGTGGGCGATCACGGCGTTCAGGCGCTGCCGGCCCTCCGCCGTTGCGCGCAGCCGGTCCGGCTCCGCGGTCAGGTAGCCGGCCTCGACCAGGGCCGCACGCCGCGCGGGATCGATCAGCGCGTCGGCCGGCGCGCCGCCCTCGGCCTCGAGCCGGGCGAGCGGCACGCCCTCGGTGAGGCGCAGGCCCATCATCACCGCCTCCGCCACCCGCTCGGCCGGGCCGACGGCCTCGCGCGGATGCTCGCCATGGCCGTGGCGGGCGACGCGCTCCAGCCAGGCCTCCGGCGCGCGGTGGGTGCGGGTCGCCAGGCGCTCGACCCCGAGCGTCAGCCGGCCATGGGCGCCCGGGCCGATGCCGACATGGTCGCCAGCGCGCCAGTAGACCAGGTTGTGCCGGCCCTCCGCGCCCGGCCGGGCGTGATTGGAGACCTCGTAGGCGGGCAGCCCGGCGGCGTCGAGCACGGCCTGCGTCGTCTCGTAGAGGGCGGCCGCCGTGCCCTCGTCCGGGACCGCCAGGTCTCCGCGCGCGTGCAGGGCCGCGAAGCGTGTCCCCGCCTCGATGGTGAGCTGGTAGACCGAGAGATGGTCGGCCGCCCGGTCGAGCGCGGCGCCCAGCTCCGCCGCCCAGGCCGCCGGCGTCTGGCCGGGGCGGGCGTAGATCAGGTCGAAGGAGACCCGCTCGAACAGCCCGCGCGCCAGATCGACCGCCGCCAATGCCTCCGCCGCGCCGTGCTGTCGCCCGAGGAAGGCGAGATCGGCGTCGTCCAGCGCCTGGACGCCGAGCGAGACCCGGTTCACCCCGGCCGAGCGAAAGCCCGCGAGCCGCCCGGCCTCGACCGAGGTCGGATTGGCCTCCAGCGTCACCTCGAGATCGGGCGCGGGCGTCCAGTGGGCCGCCGCCCGATCGAGGATCGCGCCGACCGTCGCCGGCTCCATCAGCGAGGGCGTGCCGCCGCCGAAGAACACCGAGTCGAGGCGACGGCCCCTCGTATCGGCCGCGAAATGATCGAGCTCGGCCAGCAGCGCCCGGCGCCAGGCGGCATGGTCGACGCCGTCGCGGACATGGCTGTTGAAGTCGCAATAGGGGCACTTGGCCAGGCAGAACGGCCAGTGGACATAGAGCGCGAAGCCCCGGTCCTCGAACCGCCGCGGCTCCTCGGCGACGTCCCCCGCCGTCGCGATGTCGAGCTCCGCCGTCACGGCCCGAAGCACCGGGCGCGCAGCTTGGCGAAGGCGTCGGCGCGGTGGCTGATGGCGTGCTTCACGGCGGGATCCATTTCGCCGAACGTCTCCTCGAAGCCGTCGGGCACGAAGATCGGGTCATAGCCGAAACCGTGATCGCCGCGCGGCGGCCAGACCAGAGTGCCCTCGACCCGGCCCTCGACCGTCTCGACATGGCCGTCGGGCCAGGCGAGCGCCAGGGCGCAGACGAAGCGCGCGCGCCGGTCGATCGTGCCGCCATCCGCCGTCTCCGCCAGGCGGGCCATGACCCGCTCCATCGCCGCGCCGAAATCGCGGGTGCCGTCGGTCTGGACCGCCCAGCGCGCGGAATGGATGCCGGGCGCGCCGGCCAGCGCGTCGACGGCGAGCCCGCTGTCGTCGGACAGCGCCGGGGCGCCGCCGTCCTCCGCCGAGGCCAGCGCCTTGAGCACGGCGTTGTCGATGAAGCTCTCCCCGGTCTCCTCCGGCTCGGGCAGGCCGAGCTCGCCGGCGGAGACGACACGGGGGACGTGGTCGGAGAGCAGAGCCCCGATCTCGCGTACCTTGCCGACATTGTGGCTGGCGATGATCAGGGTCTCGCCCGAGAAGCGGCGCCCGGGCGCGCGGGAGGTCGTGGAGGTGGTCATGTCGGGTAAATAGCGCAGCCGCGCCCCGCCCGAAACCCCGGCCCCGCCGCTCCTGCCCCGCCACGCGCGCGCCGGGGGGTGTCAAGCGGCCCCCGCGCCGGTATGGTCCCCCGGGCCGAGGCCGTGAAGCGGCTCCTCTCCCTGAGGGAGAGGGAACGCGGATGTCGGCGGTCGTGATTCCTGTCGCGCCGTCGGTATTCCCTTCACGGCTGCGGTCGCCGAGCAGGCGGACAACGCCGGGACGGACAAGCCAGGCGGCGCAACCGCGCCGCGCCGACGGGGGACAGCATGAAGGTCGCGTTTCTGGGAATGGGCGTCATGGGCGCGCCGATGGCCGGCCACCTGAAGGCCAAGGGCGGCCACGACGTGGTGGTCTACAACCGCACCGAGGCCAAGGCGAAGGCCTGGGCCGACAAGCACGGCGGCGGCCACGCCCCGACCCCGCGCGAGACCGCGGCGGGGCGGGAGATCGTCTTCGCGTGCCTGGGCAACGACGACGACGTGCGCAGCGTGATGTACGGCGAGGACGGCGCGCTCGCCGGCATGGACAAGGGCGCGATCCTGGTCGACCACACCACCGCCTCGGCGGAGCTGGCGCGCGAGCTCGACGCGGCGTGCAAGGAGCGCGGGCTGGGCTTCGTCGACGCCCCGGTCTCGGGCGGCGAGGCGGGCGCGCAGAACGGCGCGCTGACCGTCATGTGCGGCGGCGAGCAGGCGGCCTTCGACACGGCCAAGCCCGCGATCGACTGCTTCGCCAAGTCCTGCGTCCGGCTCGGCACGGCGGGGTCGGGCCAGCTCACCAAGATGGTCAACCAGATCTGCATCGCCGGGCTGGTCCAGGGCCTGGCCGAGGCGCTGAACTTCTGCCAGAAGGCCGGGCTCGACGGCGAGCAGGTGCTCGAGGTCATCTCCAAGGGCGCGGCGCAGAGCTGGCAGATGGACAATCGCGGCCAGACCATGCTGCGCGGCGAGTTCGACTTCGGCTTCGCGGTCGACTGGATGCGCAAGGACCTGGACATCGTCCTGGCCGAATCACGGCGCAACGGCGCCCGCGTGCCCGTCACCGCCCTGGTCGACCAGTTCTACGCCGCCGTCCAGGCCATGGGCGGCAACCGCTGGGACACCTCCAGCCTGATCCAGGTCCTGCGCCAGGACACCCCGCCGCCCAAGCCCTGAGGCGCCACGAAGTGAACGCAGGGTGGCCCGTCGACAGGCGCGTGGCGGCGCGGCGGGCTTCGAATGCCGGTGTCCGCCGCACGCCTGCCGACCGGTATCACGACCGTGCGGCGCCGAGGATCAGGTTGCGTGCTCGTCTCGTACTTCGGCGTCGAAGGCCGTGATCAGCCGCCGGGTCACCGGCCCTACGGGCCAGCGCAGTTCACCGATCCGCGACACGGGCGTGATCTCGTAGGCAGTCCCGGTCAGGAGGACTTCGTCGGCCGTCTCCAGCGCCGTGGGCGGCAATCGCGCCTCCTCGACCCGGAGGCCCAGCCGCCGGGCGATGTCGATGACTGTCTGACGAGTGATGCCGTCGAGCACATGATCGGCGATTGGTGTCGCCAAACCGCCGTCGCGGACCAGGAACAGGTTGGCGCCGGTAGCTTCGGCCAAGTCGCCACGGTCGTCCAGGAGCAGAGCGTCGTCCGCCCCGGCCGCCTCCGCCTCGCGCCGGGCGATCGCGCCATTCAGGTAAGTCCCGGCCGCCTTGGCCTGTATCGGAATGGCGGCGGGAGGGATCCGTGACCATCGTGAGAGCACGAGCGCGATCCCGCGCTTCCTCTGGGCCGCGCCGAAAACCGCCGGCCAAGGCCAAGCGGCGATCGCCACATGTGTGCGCGCGTCCGGCGCCGACAGTCCCATGTCCTCCGCGCCGCGCCAGGCGACCGGACGGACATAGCCGTCGGCGATCCCATTGGCGTCTACGACCGCGCGGGTCGCGGCGTCCAGGGCGTCAGCGCTCAAGGTGAACGGCATCGCGATCAACCGGGCCGAGCGTATCAGCCGCCGCGAATGCGCGTTCAGGCGGAACACCTGGCCGCCATACACCCGCTCGCCCTCGAAAACCGAAGTGCCGTAGTGCAGACCGTGGCTCAGCACGTGAAGGCGAGCCTCGCGCCACGGGACCAGGGCGCCGTCCAGCCAGATCGTTCCGTCGCGGTCGTCCATGGGCAGCATCGCGGCGTATCCGTTCTATCGAGGGGTAGCCACGATCACCGGGGCGCCCAGCACACGGAAACGGTCTAGGCCAACCATCGGTGATAGTCGACGCCCGCCCTCCAATCGGCATGGCGCGACAGGATGAAACCGGGATACCCAGTGAACGCGGGGTAGGGCCGCACAACGGCGCCTGGATCGAGAAACGTCAGGATCCGCCGCGTATCCGGATGGGCCGCCACCGCGCTCAGCCCTGCTATTTCGACCAACCGGCCGTGGCCACCCAGCGGAATGATCCAATTGCCGGCGGCGGCGTGCGGTTCGGGCGTGGGCGGCAGGTCCGGCAGCGGCGCGCCCGCGGCCTGGCGGAACTGGAGCCCCGCATAGTCGATGCCCGTACTTTCCTGCACGACGAACTGGCTCACGCCCGAGCCGCCGATCCTCGCCCCGATCTCGAGCAGGACCGGCGTCTTTCCGCCCCGTAGACGGAGTTCGCAATGCCCCGGCCCCTCGGTGAGCCCGAGCGCCGCCATGCCGCCGGCCACCTGCTCGACCACGGCGGAAACCGCCTCCGCCGGCAGCGGCGGCGGTGCCAGGTACACCGACTCCTCGAAATGAGGCCCTTTCGGATCCCCCTTGTAGCCTATGGAAAGGACGTGGACGCGACCGTCGACGGCGAACGCTTCGGCCACGTATTCCGGGCCATCGATGAATTCCTCGACGATCACGGCTCCCCAGCCCTCACCCCGGACGCCGTCGGCGACCGGGTCGCGGGTATAGGCGCGGAGGTCGTCGGCGTTGATCGCCCGAACCCGCTCGACCGCGTCGGCCAGCCCGCCCGGGCCGTCGACGCGGATCACGCCCTGGCTCGAGTAGCCGCCGGTCGGCTTGACGACGACCGGGAACGTGAGGCCGGGTGGCGGCGCTATCGCGTCTTCGGGCCCCAGCCTGACATGTCGGGGCACGTTCAGACCGGCGGCGGCGAACCGGGCGCGCATCGTCGCCTTGTCGCGGGCCGCCAGCGACGCCGACGGATCGATGCCCGGCAAGCCCAGGCGTCGAGCCGCCAGGGCTGTCCAAGGCACCGCCTCTTCCCGGCAAGTCAGGATGCCGTCGAGCGCCAACGCCGACGCCGCCGCCTCCAGCTCGTCGAGCGCGGCATCGGGAGCGTCGAAGACGTCGAGCTCCAGGAGCGGGCCGGCCGCCGGCAGATGGCCGGGCGCGGACTCTCCCGGCGCGTGGATCAGGACCAGTTCGTGCCCGGCCGCGGCGGCCGACTCGAACAGGAACGGGACGTTGTTGTTGCGCTGGCAAACGAGCGCGAGCCTGAGGCCCATGGCATTCCCCGATTCTTGCCCGTGCGCCACCCGTCAACGCCCGATCGGGCCGACCGGCGGCCCGGACGCCAAGTCCGAGACCGGCGCCGCGGCGGCCCGCCCGGGTCGGGTCGCATGGCTGAAGATCAGCGCCACCCCGGCTGCGCAGGCAGCCATGGCCGCGAGCTCGCCAGCCGCGACGCCGTCGCGGTAGCCGACGGCCCATTCCGCCAGAAGGATCGCGAAGGGCGACAGGATGCCGATCGAGTTGGCGTAGAGCACGCCGCCCGACACGATCACCGCGTGGTACATGAGGAACACGGGGGCCGAGAGCCCGGCCCCCAGAAGCAGGAGCTGGAGCGCGGTCGCCGGGTCGATCGCCCGCGCCGCCGGCTCCAGGACGGCGAGCCAGGGCAGGAACATCAGGAACGCCGTTGCGGTGACGAACGGCAGCACCCCCGTGATCGGCAAATCGCCCATCAACCGCTTGTAGAACAGACCGTAGAGCGCGTAGCTCAGCGCCGCGCCCGCCGCCGCGGCGATACCGAACGCGTCGCCGGCCGCGATACCGGCGAACCCGTCGGTCGTGTAATACAGCGCCGCGCCCGTGGCCAGCGGCACGCCGACCAACTTGAGTGGATGAAGCCGGTCGCCGAAGAAGGCGAGCGCCAGGAGATAGGTGAAACCCGGGATCAGCGCCAGCGTCATGCCCAGCTCCGACGGGTCGAGCACCGTCAGCGCCAGGAAGGTCAGCAGCGAATAGAGGAAGAATCCGAGAAGGGCCAGCAGCACCACCGCCGGCCAGCGTCGCAGGACCGCCGACGGCTTCGCCCGGGCGCCGGGACGGACCAGGAACACGGCCCACAGCAGCACGCTGGTCGCCAGCACCCGGCCAGCGGCCGAGACCTCCGGCGGAGCCCCGTCGACGATATGCTTGGCGAGCACCCAGCTGGCGGTGAAGCAGGCCAGGATGCCGCCGGTCAGCGCCAGAAGGCGGGCCCGCCGAGCGGGCGGCGACGGTAAAGGCACGGTCATCGCAAGGGCGCTCGCGGAATGGCGTGAGGGGAAGGGGCGGCCGGAGCGCGGTCGGTCGCGGGCCGCGCGGCCGGGTCAATAGGCGAGGGATTCGAAGTCGAGCGTTTCGGGCCGGGCGGTCAGTCCGATATCGGCGGCGAAGCGCGCCGGTACGGCGAACCGCTCGCCCGACGCGCCTTCGGGAAGCAGACCACGCACCAGGGTCCGGGCCTCCGTCTTGTAACGGGAATCGTCGCCGATCATTTCCAGCCGCAGAACCTCGTCGACCAGGGCGGCGAGCGCGTCGGCCAACCGCGACCGGTCGATCGCCAGGCGGCCCTCCTCGGCGGGGTGGATCGCCCCTTTGTCGCGCAGCCATTCGTAGAGAAGGACGCCCGTCGCCGAGTCGAAATTGCGCGTGGCGTCAGGCTGCCGCGGATAACGCAGCATCCGCTCGAACAGCACGAATTGCAGGATGGCCTCGCCGTGCGGCACGGCGCCGTCAAGGCAGGCCAGCGCCGTTTCGGCGTCGACCTTGATCTCCTCCAGGAGGCCGGTGAACCAGTTGAGCTTGACGTGGAGATGGGCGTCGAGCGGCCGCGGCCCGCGATGATGGAAGCAGTCGTGCAGATAGCCCCAGACGCACCGCGCGCGGTAGCACGCCGCCTCCCCCAGGGTGCCGGAGACCCAATTGCCCGCGCCCGTCAAGCGATCGGCCGGGCCGAACAGGCGCCGCAACTCCGGCAGCGTCTGCTCGTGGTAGATGCGGTGGAACTTGTTGAAGAAGAACAGGGCGTAGTCCTGGCCGGTCGGCGCCCCGGCGGCGGCGATGTTTTCCGGGAAGAAGACGATGCAGTTGCCCGACGAGAAGCCACGGCTGGCGAGGATCAACCGCGTCGACTGGCACTTGTTCTTCGGATGGGGCCAGTCCCCGGCGACCGCGTCGCATTCGGCGGGCTCGTCTCGCCAGGCCAGGAAGAGCTCCAGGAAATGCCCGCGCGGCGCCGGCCCGTTCGTCGCGAGCACGGGCCCGGCGAACAGCGTCGGTCCGTTGCCGGCTGGTGGCCGGTAGGCGTCGCGCGTCCTGTCGAACAGCGGCGGCGTCGCCAAGCCGGTCGACCGCCACGCCGCGACATCGGCGGCCAGAGCGCTGGCGAACGCCTCCTGGTCCAGCAGCCGAGCCGCCTGGCGAACCCCGTCGACCGCCGTCTCCAGGAGCTCCGCGGCCTTGGCCCGATCACCGGTTACCGCCCCCGAGGCGTCCTGCAGCGGGCGCAGGGCGTCGAACGCCGCCGCGGCCCGCGCCGCGGCCTCGGTGATCGGACCCAGCCGGCGCCGGAGAGACGGCAGGTCGTGACCGGCCGGCTCCGGAAACACCGACATGCCGGTCACGGTGGCCGCCGCTGTCATCCGGCCTCCGCGGCTTCGGGGGCGGCGATCGGCGCGTGCACGGTGAAGACCATCGGCACCGGCCCCGCCGACCAGAGCACCGTCAGTCCGTGAGCGGCCGCGGCCTTGCCCGTCGTGATGCAGCCGTCGACCCGGCCCTCGGCGCAGGCGATCGCGGCGGCGGCGTTGGAATCGACCAGGGTTTTCGCCGACCCCGCCGGTACGAGGCCCTGCGGCGCGGGGTGGGTCGCCACGGTCCGGGGACGGACGTCCGGACCGCGCGCCGCCAACACCATCTCGAACGTCGGCATGAGGAAGCTGTCGGCCAGGGCGACACGGTCGAGATGGGAAAAGACCAGCGTGTGGAGTTCCGGGTAGACGGCGCAGCCCAACAGCGCCGCGCCGGACCGGCCTCGCATCGCCTCCAGCGCCCGCTCCAACGTATCGTGCAGCGCGATCCGCCCCGGCCGACCCCTGAGCGCGAACCAGTGATGCGCCGCGGCCTCGCAGTTGGTGCCGGTCGGGCCAAGGGTATGAAGCTCGTCGATCTGATCGAGCGGCGTCGCCAAGCCGCGCCCGGTGGCCGGGGCGGCGATGGGCGCGCGTTCGGCTGTGGGCGTCATGATCTGCTCGCTCCGTCGCCAATTAACTCGCGATAATTGCGCGTATAATCGCTATACTGTTTAGTTTTCTTATGGAAGGACTCTTTTTCAGAGGCGAGCTCCGGCGGACTCCGGGTCCGACCATCCACGATGAGCCGGTCGGATCGTGACCCGCAGCCGGGCACACGCCCCACCCTTGCTCATCCCGCCGCCCGAGCCCCGAGACCACCCGCCCCGCAGGTCGCCGACCGCCGCGAGGCCTGCGCGTCGCCCCCCCCCCCCCGCCCCGCCGCGTTTGGCAGCGCCCCGCCGGCGGGGCTATAGTCGCTCCCCGACGGGTTGCGGCCCGGTTCGCGCGGTTGGCGGGAGGAGGCGGCCATGGGCCGGTTCGAGGACAAGTCCCCGGAGGACTGGCGCAAGCTCGCCGAGGGCGAGCTCAAGGGCGGGTCCCCCGACGACCTGGTCTGGCACACGCCGGAGGGGATCGCCGTCAAGCCGCTCTACACCGCCGAGGACCTGGACGGCATCGACGCTGTGGACCGGCCGCCGGGCTTCGCCCCGTTCCGGCGCGGCGTGCGGGCGACGATGTTCGCCAACCGCCCCTGGACGCTGCGCCAGTACGCCGGCTTCTCCACGGCGGAGGAGTCGAACGCCTTCTACCGCGCCAACCTGAAGGCCGGGCAGGCCGGGCTGTCGGTCGCCTTCGACCTGGCGACCCATCGCGGCTACGATTCCGACCATCCGCGCGTGCTGGGCGATGTCGGCAAGGCGGGCGTGGCGATCGATTCCGTGGAGGACATGAAGATCCTGTTCGACGGCATCCCGCTCGACCGGATGTCCGTCTCGATGACCATGAACGGCGCCGTGCTGCCGGTGATGGCCGGCTACATCGTCGCGGCGGAGGAGCAGGGCGTGCCGCCGGAGAAGCTGTCCGGCACGATCCAGAACGACATCCTCAAGGAGTTCATGGTCCGCAACACCTATATCTACCCGCCGGGCCCCTCCATGCGGATCGTCGCGGACATCGTCGCCTACACGGCGGAGAAGATGCCGCGCTTCAACTCGGTCTCGATCTCCGGCTACCACATGCAGGAGGCCGGGGCGACGGCGGTGCAGGAGCTGGCCTTCACGCTCGCCGACGGGCTGGAATATGTCCGCGCGGCGCGCTCGCGCGGGCTCGACGTGGACGCCTTCGCGCCGCGCCTGTCCTTCTTCTTCGCCATCGGCATGAACTTCTTCATGGAGGTCGCCAAGCTGCGCGCCGCCCGGGTGCTGTGGGCCGATCTCATGGCGAAGGAGTTCGCGCCCAAGGACCCCAAGTCGCTGATGCTGCGCACCCACTGCCAGACCTCGGGCGTCAGCCTGACCGAGCAGGACCCCTACAACAACGTGGTCCGCACGACGGTGGAGGCGCTGGCCGCCGTGCTGGGCGGCACGCAGAGCCTGCACACCAACGCCTTCGACGAGGCGCTGGGCCTGCCGACCCGCTTCTCCGCCCGGATCGCGCGGAACACCCAGCTCATCCTCGCCGAGGAGACGGGGGTGCCGAAGGTCGTCGACCCGCTGGGCGGCAGCTACTACGTGGAGAGCCTGACCGACGAGCTGGTCCGCGCCGCCCGCGCGCTGATCGAGGAGGTCGAGGGCCTGGGCGGCATGACCGCGGCGGTCGAGTCCGGCATGCCCAAGCTGCGCATCGAGGAGTCCGCCACCCGCCGCCAGGCCCGCATCGACCGGGGGGAGGAGACGATCGTCGGCGTCAACAAGTACGTCCCCGACGATCCGGAGCAGGTGGACGTGCTCGACGTCGACAACACCGACGTGCTGAACCGCCAGGTCGCCCGGCTGAAGCGCGTGCGCGAGAGCCGGGACGAGGCCGCGTGCCGCGCCGCGCTCGACGCCCTGACCGAGGGCGCGGGCAAGGAGGGGCCGGACGCGCCGAACCTGCTGGCGCTGGCGGTCGACGCGGCGCGGGCCCGGGCGACGGTGGGCGAGATCTCCGACGCGCTGGAGCGGGTCTATACCCGCCACCGGGCGGTGATCCGCTCGGTCTCGGGCGTCTACGGCTCGGCCTACGAGGGCGACGAGGGCTTCGAGCGCATCCGCCGGGAGGTCGCCGCCTTCGCCGAGGCCGAGGGCCGCCGGCCGCGCATGCTGGTCGTCAAACTGGGCCAGGACGGCCACGACCGGGGGGCCAAGGTGATCGCCACGGCCTTCGCCGATATCGGCTTCGACGTGGATGTCGGCCCGCTGTTCCAGACGCCGGAGGAAGCCGCCCGCCAGGCGATCGAGAACGACGTCCACGTCGTCGGCGTCTCCAGCCAGGCCGCCGGCCACAAGACCCTGGTCCCCCGCCTGATCGAGGCCCTGCGCGCCGAGGGGGCCGCCGGCACCGGCGCCGGCACTGGAGACGACATCCTGGTCGTCTGCGGCGGCGTCATCCCGCCCCAGGACTACGCGATGCTGCGGGAAGCGGGCGTGGCGGCCGTGTACGGGCCGGGCACGAACATCCCCCACGCGGCGGCGGAGATCATGGGGTTGGTGCGGCGGGGAAGGGAGGCGGCTTAGGTGGACCTAAGTCAGCGGCTATGACACTTGCATATAGCGAATCTCCTGTGACAACCTAAAGAGTAATAAAGCATGGAGAGTCTCTCGATATGGCTCGTTCGCCACTAGCGCAACTCGCTTGCGGCCGCCCATCTGGGAGCGGAGCGCTCTCAGAAACCTTAAATAATATTGGCTCAAATATCGATAAATATTATAGTGTCGCATCAGATTTTATCAATGGAAGAAGAAAGTCTCTTATTTCAGAGTTTGGCCCGTATTTGGGCAGGATAATGATTGAACTTTCTTCAACCGCGATTCTGGCACGAATTGATCCGTTTAGAGTTCTGGTTGTGCGAAAGATACAGGAACAGCCAGATTTTGATCTCAATTTATCGATTCCAAGTCGAATTGAGTGGGCAGGCGACATCATTGGCAACAATTCACCTAAGGGCGGTGGGCAGGCTTCTGACTCTTCTAAAATTTGGTCGGTAACGGCGAAAAAAGATGGCTTCAGCAGAGCGCTATTATCGGAAACATTCAGCGAGATTTACTGGAGACCAGCGGTAGAAAATTTCATTGATAGCAGTACTGAGATAGATAAATTCACTTTAATAAGCGAAATACATCGTATCGATCCTGAGAAATTTGTTACATCGATTCGTGGACGTGCGATGCAACTCTATCCCTCTCTATCGAAGGGCGTTCATGGCGAAGTCCTGTTGCCGATCGAGACCTTATATGATACGAGTACCGTTCAAGAGAGTCTGCGCGAAAGTATACAGTTAGTTGCGAAGCTTGGACTCGTCTCTCATTGGATCGAGGTATCTCAGTATAAAATCCCACAGAGTAGGGTGCTTAGGAATCTCGAGAATATGAAAGGCTTGATCAATGACTAGTGTGATTGATGACGAATTCGACGATAGCTTCATCCTTGCTGCCGAAGATTGGCCACCTAATGAGTTTGACCAGAAGCATAAATTCTCAAAACATGATGAATCAATCATCCGGAAACTGGTTGCACACGGACCTATTCTACTCCGCGGTGGTCGCGGAAGTGGCAAGAGTGCCTTAATGATTGCCGCCCATCACCGGATGAAAGAGTTCTACGGTGAAAGGATATTGAGTTTCTACATTAGCTTGCGCTATCTTCCGCTTCTACGATCTCAGGGTTCTGACTATGACCGTCATTTTTCGATTTGGCTGACTGGTAAAATTCGATCGGAACTCGCAGACCAGAATATCGATATCGAATTCCCTAATGTTGACGACTCAACTTCACTGCAAACTTCTATTCTTCAGCTAAGCGAGAGAATTGGTAAGCGTATAGTTCTCTTGTTTGATGATGCTGCCCATATTGGGCGCGAAAAACCACTGACTGAGTTCTTTGATATATTTCGAGCGCTATCTACTAGCACGGTTTCTTGTAAAGCATCGATATATCCCGGGGTCACCGAGTTTGGAAAAAGATTTGATGTTTACAACGATGCCACCGTAATAGATATTGTGAGGAATGATCGTCATGGGGATTTCAATCAGTTCTTTCATAATGTACTAAAAGAGAGGTATCCACAGTTCTCTAGGAAGTCGTTTCGCACAGGCTTTGACCCAGAGCGATTCGCCGGCATCGTCGGAAGAGCTGTCGTTGGTAACATGAGGGCTTTTATATTTGCATGCAACCGGTTCAGAGAGCGCGACTCTATTGGGCTGAGCGAACTTGGCGAGGGATTTGTCCGCCTTGCCGAGGAATACTATTGGCCTCTTCTAGATGAAGTTTCGCCAAAGTTAGGATCATATGAGCCGTTTGTTGAGCCGACGCGAGAGATGGGTGAAAAGCTATTCGGTTTTTCAGCGGCAAGGAATGCGGAGAGCTTATTGATACATAGGGATATCGTACAGCATTATTCAAAGGTCTTTGAGATACTAGAGTATGTTGGATTTATTTCTCGGAGAGAGGCATCGCGTGCACTCAAATCAGGTGGGCGCGGGACCGTTTTCTCGCTAAATCTATGTAACCTGTTAGAGCGCACATCTGGTACAAGATTTACTTCTGAGAAACTGGACGAATGGATCGTCTCTCCAAAGGATCCGAGCGAAATTCATCGCTCAAGTTCCGAGTTGCAGTCAATTGTTCTTCCCGATTTAAACGAAGATCGAGATCTATCTATTCTTGAAATGGATATTTCAACTCTCCAACGTTCGTCCGCATATCCCTACGGTCTTACTGAGAATAAGATTGAGAGGTTGCGAGATGCTGGATTTGATACGGTCGGCAGAGTTGCTGAGGCATCAGATACAGATATCAAGAGCATACAAACTATTGGCGATACATATCTTAGACGCATACGTGATGTCGTCTATCAAGCTATATGGATGTAGGTGATCATATTATGCTATCATCTGGTTATGCTTTTTCTTTATATTAGGGCTTTATCAAACAATTTTCCTGATGCTGGAAATCATTTTGACTATTTTTCTACAGGATATTTTTCCTATTTTTGATGATTGGCATATAGGCCAGTTCCTCGTCCTACGCAGCATGAGATAATGCGTCTGGAATTGAAGTGAGCCTTTACGTATTCCGGACAAAGGTCTCCTGCCCGCCTACCGCGTATTGAACACGCAAAGCGGGTGGCGATGCTGGATGAGACCGCAGCACCGAGCGTCTTCCGTATCGCTCAGGCCGAGTCTCGGGCGCGTTGGATCTGGTGTTGTTCCCCGAATCCACCCTTGTCGACCTCTCGTCGGGTAGTTGCCTGCCACACTATGCGTTTCGCGCATGATCCGCACATGGGCCAGCGATCAATGAGACGGAACCCCATCGATGCCCCGCGCCGCAAGACCCGGATCGCGCGTCCACAATGAATCCCCTTGGCGGCCGATCTTGGGGGTCGTCGAGATTGCGGCAGCGGCGCGATGTCGGGTTCGCTTCGCTCAGCCGACCTACGTTGTGCCGATGTCGGGATCCGGATCGGCGGCCGTCAAGCCGAAGACGCATTTCTCCAACAGCACGATGACGGCGTCGACGGTTCTGGCGTCCAGGGTCGCCAGGAGGATCTGCGCTCTCTCCACACGGTTCTCGGCCGCCGGGTCGGCCTGCGCTTGGTCAGCCGGCAGGAGCAGGCGGTTCGGCGTCGTTCCGAGGACGCCGGCGATCCTCACCAGTGTCGCGAGGTCCGGCTCTCGGGTATTGCGAACATAATGGCCGTAGCGGCGCTGGGTCAGACCGGCGCGGCGGGCGACCTCGGCGTCGCTGAGGCCGAGTTCGCGGGCGCGGGCGCGCAGGCGTTCGCCGAAGCCATCCATGACTCCATTTTGTTCTCGCGCGAGACCGGTTCGCCATGTACCTTACGGGCTCGATATTGAGCCCATTATGGGCATGGCAATGGAGCCGTCTCGTGCCTGGACCCGCTCTCCCCCACACCGCTTTCCCGCCGTACCGCGCCCTTCGCCCCACGGTCGGCGTCGGACCGGCCGCAACGTCGGCATCGCTGGCGCTCGGCCGCCCTACGGCTCGGCGGCCGGCGTCACCGGTCGGTCAGGTCGTCGAAGGTAGTCAGGGAGGAGACGAGGGCGGTGGCGATGGCCAGGCCCTTGTCGTTCAGGGGGTGCGCGTGGGCGGTCAGGGCGGCGCGCGCACCGGTCGCTTCCGGTCCCCGCCCCTGTCCGACCTGGAGCAGCCCGTCGGGCGTCGTCCCCAGCACCTTCGCGATGCGGACGAGGGTGGCCAAGTCGGGTTCCCGGGTGTTCCGGACGTAGTTGCCGTAGCGGTTCACGGACAGGCCGGCGCGGCGCGCGACCTCGGCGTCGCTGAGGCCGAGATCCTGGGCGCGGGCGCGCAGGCGTTCTCCGAAACCGTCCATGCTCTCATTTTGTGGGCATCGGCATGCACGAGGCGACTTACCTTTCGTAAGACCTGATGCTATCGTTTTGTTAGTGTCCTCACCCTCGAAAGGTTCCCCCGCCATGCCCCCACGCCGCCGCCTCCCCCCACTCCCCCTCCTCTCCGCGCTGCTCGCCGCACTCCTGGGGCCGTTGCCTACGGCGGCGCAGGGCGACATCGGGTTCACCATCGTGGAGGAGGAGCGGTGGGTGGGGTGGGCGGAGGTGTTGGCTCAGGCGGGGGTGACGGCCGCGATCTGTGCCTTCGCCGACCCGGTGCCCGAGCCGCCGCTCTCCGCCGGCGGGGCGGCCGGGGGCGCGGGAGCCGGCGCGCGGGACGGTGTGGGAGACGGGGCCGGCAGCGCGGC
>JAVJUS010000052.1:0-19125 GCA_040220455.1 Azospirillaceae bacterium | reverse complement strand
CGCGCGGCCCCGGCCGGTGCTTCCGCGCCGGCGTCGCGCGGCGCTCGCCGGGCCAAGCTCTCCTACAAGGAGCGCCGGGCGCTCGAGACCCTGCCCGGCGAGATCGAGCGCCTGGACGCGGAGATCGCCGCGCTGGAGGCCGCGCTCGCCGATCCGCAGCGCTTCACCCGCGACGCCGCGGGCGCCACGCGCGACACCGAGCGGCTGGCGAGCCGGCGCGCGGAGAAGGAGCGGCTGGAGCAGGCGTGGCTCGAGCTGGCGGTCAAGGCCGAGGACCTGGGGGAAGGATGAGCCCGCGCGACGTGGCCCTGGCGGTGATGATTGCGCTGCTCTGGGGCCTCAACTTCGCGATCACCAAGACCGCGCTCGACGAGCTGCCGCCGCTGATCCTGGTCTCGATGCGCTTCGTCCTGGTGGCGGCGATCCTGCTGCCCATCGTGCGCCTGCCCCGGGGCTATCTCGGCAAGCTGGGGCTGCTGTCGGTGACGCTCGGGCTCATCCACTTCTCGATGATGTTCACGGCGCTGCAGTACGTCGACGCGGCCGTGGCCTCGATCACGATCCAGATCCAGGTGCCCTTCGCCGCCCTGCTGGCGGCGGTGGCCTATGGCGACAAGTTGGGGTGGCGCCGCGCGCTGGGCATGGTCGTCGCAATCGCCGGGGTCGGCATCCTGGCCGGCGAGCCGCGCACGAGCTCGGCGCTCTGGGCGGTCGGGCTGGTGGTCGGCGCCGCCATGGTGTGGGCGATCGCCAACATCCAGATGAAGCAGCTCGACCAGGTCAACGTGCTGGCCATCAACGCCTATCTGGGCCTGTTCGCGGCACCGCAGCTCGCCGCCGCCTCGCTGGTGCTGGAGCAGGGCCAGTGGCAGGCGATCACGGGGGCGAGCTGGATTGCCTGGGGCGCGGTCGGCTACCAGGCGATCATCGTCGTGATCCTGTGCTACAGCCTGTGGTACGGCCTTCTCCGGCGCTACCCGGTCAACAACGTCATGCCGTTCACCCTGCTGGTCCCGATCTTCGGCGTGCTGGGCGGCATCACGATCCGCGGCGAGCCGGTGACCTGGAACCTGCTGGTCGGTGGGCTGTTCACCATCGTCGGCGTCGGCATCATCGTGATCCGCCGGCCGAAGCTGACCGTGGGCATGTTCAAGGATACCTGACCGGGACACGAGGCGGCACGACCCGTCCGCGCCACCTTGCCCTCGCGCACCCCGCGTCCTACCTATGCGGCCGGGTCAGACGGTCGGATGGCCGCCGTCGGCGCGCGCGCCGGCGGAGGAAAGTCCGGGCTCCACGGAAACACGGTGCCGGGTAACGCCCGGCGGGGGCGACCCCAGGGAAAGTGCCACAGAGAGCAGACCGCCCCGGTACCGGCCCGGCCGGCCGGGGCAAGGGTGAAAGGGTGCGGTAAGAGCGCACCGCGGTCCCGGCAACGGGCCCGGCACGGCAAACCCCACCGGGAGCAAGACCGAATAGGGGCGGACGGGCGCCGGTGCGCGCCCACGGCCGTTTCCGGCCGCCGCCCGGGTTGGTCGCGCGAGGCGTCCGGCGACGGGCGTCCCAGATGAATGGCCATCGCCCCGGACCGCGAGGCCCGGGGGCACAGAACCCGGCTTACAGACCGTCTGACCCGTTCGTCCGATCCTCCGGTTTCGACGCCTGGGGCTCGGAGCGCGCGAGCATGACACGGATTTCATGGCGCTTCGTCCATCGGCGGCGAGATCCGTCCTCTGACACTCCCTATGCACGGACCAAGGCCATGAGTGGCTCGAAAGCATAGAGCGCCGCCCGCCGTCCGGATGCGGGCTGCAACTCGATTAGAAGACCGCGCTCCACCAACGCTCGTGTGAACCGTGCGGCAGTTTGCTTCGGGATTCCACTGCGCCCGGTAAATCTATTGTTGCGAAAAATTGGCTGGGTGAAAATAAAATCTTGAGCACTTGTAGCCCATTGCGATGCAAGGGCGCTCCGAAAAACAGGCTTCATATCTTCATACAAAGCACTTATCTTTTGAGCGGTATCTAGATTTTGCTTTGCTTGCTCGGAAAGAGCGATCATAAAAAACTCAATCCACCCAGTCCAATCATCAGACAAAGAGACCTGGCGCATCCGTTCAACATACTCCTCTTTCTTTTCTTCAAAGTATCCACTCAGATAGAAATGTGGTCGCGATATAAGGCCTTTCTTCCAAAGCATCAATGTAATGAGCATTCTACCGATTCTGCCATTTCCATCATTGAATGGATGCAACGCCTCAAATTCGACATGCGCTACCGACGTTGTCAGCATTGGCAACATGCTGTCACTATTGATGAAGTTCATAAGAGACTCCATCGCTGGTTTGAGCTGGTCAGGAGATATTGGAATAAAATATATTTCTTCATTTGAATCGTCACCAACATAATTTTGCTCAGTCTTGTAAATTCCTGGAGATTTAGATGCCCCTCTCCCAAAGCTGAGCAAATGACGGTGCGCCTGTCGAATCAGGAATTCCGATATTGGCTGACCCTCTTGCAGCGCCTGTTGCGCCCTACGCAATGCGCTCGAATACAAGGCCACCTCGATGGCTTCATGACGCACACCGATAGCCGCAGCCTCACCATCGTCGGTATCTGCTTCGACTCTCAGAACCTCGTCGAGCGTCGATATTGTCCCTTCCATTCTGGAAGAGACAACGGCCTCCTGACCTCTCAGTGGTGTCAATAATAGTTCACTATTATGAAGAGATTGTAACATTTGATCATATCGGGCAAGAGCCTCGGTCGCCTGTGTCAATGGGCCAATTATTCTACTATACTCAAGGTTATTTGGAGGAAACTTTCCATAATGATAGCTTACTGCATGCTCAAAACCGTAGCGATCAAGCGGATATCTCATGCTACCGCCTATTTGGAGCGTCTTTCTTTGATTCGAGTCGTCGAGATGATAGAAGCCAAGCTCAGGGCTGTCAAGTTGCGTCCCAAAATCTCGCCCATTCGGGACACAAAGAAGTTTGAGTATCAGATATTGACTGCTATCTCTCTTGCGACCCGAAGCCCCCCCATTTTGGGACACAAATGGCCGAGCAGCCCCGCACAGCGCCGATCCCGGCCAGTCATCCAATCGGTTCCATGCTGGTCACGGTGGGCGTGATATCTCCCCAAGAACCGTATTTTCCCGATCCGACCGCCGACGAAGCGCATCGTTTGTCCGCATTGCCTCCAGGATCGACATCGGAGCAGCCATCTGTCGCCGTCGTGTGACGCTGCGACCGACTTGCCCGAATTCCGCCGCCAGGGGGGCGGAGGGTCGGGTTCGCCATCGTCCCGGCGCACCGCCAGTGCCCGCTGCCTGTTCTGGAGCCCGAATTTGCTCTTCGCCCCTCGATCCGCCGCGTCGTGCGCCAACCTGCTCGTCGGCGCCCTCCTGCTTGCCGCCTGCGGCGCAGCGGAGTCGGACGAATCGGCGAGCCGAGCCGGGGACAGCAGCCGGTCCGCCGAAGGTGCCGCACCCGCGCAGGCCGCTCCCGTTGCCACCGCACGCGACCTCGCCTACGTCGCCGGCCTCGATCTGTCCGGCCGGGCGGGCGTCTCGGGGCTCTCCGGGTCGAGCGTCGGCGCCGACGGCCGGCTCGTCGCCGTCACCGATTTCGGCGACGTGTGGTCGGCGCGGCCCGTCTTCGACGAGACGGGTGCCCTGACGGACTTGCGCGACACGACGAGCGCGCGGCTGGGCGGGCCGCCGCGCCAGTCGGGCAAGGGGGCGGCGGATGCCGAGGCCCTGGCCCGCCTGCCCGACGGCCGCGCGGTCGTGGCCTTCGAGCGCCGGCACCGGCTGCAGATCTATCCCGCCGGCGCCGACGGCCTGTTCGACGCGCCGACGGTCCGCGCCCTGCCGCCGGTCATGGAGACCCTGCCCGGCAATTCGGGCATCGAGGCGCTGGCGGCCCTGCCCGACGGACGCCTGCTCGCCCTGGCCGAGGCCAAGGCCGGGCAGGCGCTGACCCACCCCGCCTTTATGGGCGACCCCGACGGGGGCGATCCGGACGGGGGCGATCCGGACGGGGGCGACTGGCTGCGGCTCGACTATCGCGCCGCGCGCGGCTTCTCGCCCGCCGATGCCGCAACGCTGCCGAACGGCGACGTGCTGGTGCTGGAGCGCTGGTACCTGCCGATCTTCGGCTTCCGCGCCCGGCTGGCCGTGATCCCGGCGGCCGAGCTGGCGCGCGCCGCGGCGGCCGCGAGCGCGGCCGACGGCTCGAGCGCCGACACGGTCCCGACAATCGAGGGCCGGCTGCTGGCCGAGCTCGACCCGCCGGTCGGCATGGACAACTTCGAAGGCCTCGCCGTCGCGCCGGCGCCGGCAGACGCCGGACCCGAGGGCACGGTCGACCTCTTCCTGGTGAGCGACGACAACCGCTCGGACCGGCAGCGCCCGCTGCTGGTGCAATACCGGCTCGGCCCCGGCTCGGCCACGGCCGCCCTGCCCTGAGGACCCACACGGCGCCCCGATGGCCGGCCCGGAGACCATCTCCGTCCCATGAAATCCCATGGCGCCCCACCATGGACACCGGATCGGCCCGGAAACGCCGGGGGGCGGGATCGCATCGAATTCATCGCTTCTAATAGGAACATTAAGAGAACAAATCTTCGATAGTGGTTTAAGTCGTTGGGATTCTGCGCTATCTTACAGATGCTTGGCGACCACGCGCCCGGCGTGTCACGTCCGACGAATTTCGAGGTAATTTTCTTTTTTCGCCCAAGTCTTTAGTCTTCAAGCGCGTTGACGGCCCATGAAATCCCATGATATCCCATGACATCCCGCTGACGGGCGGATGTTCGGGGGATGGGCGTCATGGGGCGGCGCCCGGCCACTCCCGACCCGGATCACGCAGCGGGCCCGGGGATGGCATGCGCCGCTTCACCTACCACCACACGAACAAGGTCGATCGGAAAGGGCGCGTCAGCGTTCCGGCGACGTTTCGTGCGGCGCTGGAGGCGCAGAACAGCGGCGGCACCGTCTACCTGACCTGGAACCCGGACGAAGGCACGATCGAGGGCTTCGGCGAGGCGTTCATGCAGGACATCGAGGACCGCATCGACGCGATGCCGATCAACGACCCGGAGCGCCGCAAGGCGGAGCGCCGGTACTTCTCCAACGTCCACAGCCTGCAGATCGACACCGACGGCCGTATCATCCTGCCCAAGGACCTGATGCAGCGCGCCGGCATCGCCGAGAGCGCGACCTTCGTCGGCCTGGGCCGCCGCTTCCACGTCTGGGAGACGGGTGCCTTCGAGGCCCGCCAGGGCGACGAGGACGACACCGAGGGCGTCACCCTGCCCCGCCCCGACCGCGGGAGGGACGCATGACCCGGCCACCCAGGCGCGCCCCGCGCCCCCGCGCCGAGCCGGAAACGGCCACGCCGGCGCCGGTGTCGCGGGACCATGCGCCGGTACTGCTGCGCGCGGTGCTGGGCGCGCTCGCCCCCGCCGACGGGGAGGTACATGTCGACGCCACCTACGGGCGGGGCGGCTATACCGAGGCCATCCTGGCCGCGGCGGAGTGCCGGGTGGTCGCGCTCGACCGCGACCCGGCCGCCGTCGCCGCCGGGCAGGCCGCCGCCGAGTGCCAGGGCGGCCGGCTGACCGTGATCCGGGGTCGCTTCGGCCGGCTCGACGCCATCCTGGAAGAGCTGGGCGCCGCGCCGGTCGACGGCGTGGCCATGGATCTGGGCGTTTCCTCGCCCCAGCTCGACACGGCTGACCGGGGATTCTCCTTCCGCTACGACGGCCCGCTCGACATGCGCATGGACGCGGAGGGGCCGAGCGCGGCCGACGCGGTCAACACCCTGCCGGAGGCGGAGCTCGCCGCCATCCTGCGCGAGCTGGGCGAGGAGCGTCACGCCCGCCGGGTCGCCAAGGCGATCGTCGCCGCGCGAACCAAGGCGCCGATCGAGCGCACCGGCACGCTGGCCGACATCGTGCGCCGCGTCGTACCGCGGTCGCGCGACGGCATCGACCCGGCGACGCGCACCTTCCAGGCCCTGCGCCTGCACGTGAACGACGAGATGGGCGAGCTCGACCGCGGTCTCGCCGCGGCGGAGCGGGTGCTGCGCCCGGGCGGCCGGCTGGTCGTCGTCTCCTTCCACAGCCTGGAGGACCGGCGGGTCAAGCGCTTCCTGGCCGAGCGCAGCCGGACGACCGCCGGCGTCTCGCGCCACCGCCCGGTGACGGCGGCGGAAGCGGCCCGGCAGCCGAGCTTCCGGCTGATCGGGCGCAAGCCGGTGACGCCGACGGCGGAGGAGACGGCGGAAAACCCGCGCGCCCGCTCGGCCCGCCTGCGCGCGGCCGTGCGCACCGAGGCGCCGCCCCAGCCGCTGGAGGCCGCGGCATGACCCGCCTCAACGCCGTCATCCTGATCGTCGCCGTTGCCGTCTCCGCCGCGGCGCTGTTCCGCATCAGCTATCGGGTGGAGGGCCTGGAAGGTCAGCTCGCCGGGCTGAACCGGGAGATCGTCGCCGAGCGCGACGCGATCCGGGTGCTGGAGGCGGAGTGGGCCTATCTGACCCGGCCCGGCCGGCTGCGCGCCCTGGCCGCCGCCACTACCGAGCTCGAGCCCCTCGGCCCGTCGCAGATGATCGACGACGCCAGCCGCATCCCGTATCCGCTGCCCGGCGTCGGCGATGCCGAAGACGTGCGCCGGCTGATGACGCTGGTCGACGCCCCCGGTCTCGACCGCCTGCCCCTGCCGCCGCGCCGCCCGGGCAGCCGGGCGGAGACCGACCGGCCCTCCGCCTCCGACAGGCCCTCCGCCTCCGACCGGAACACGCCGGCGCCCGCCGATCCGGCCTTCGACTCCATGTCGGCCCTGCTCGCCACCTTCGCGACGGACGACAGCGTCGCGACGGAGGATCGCCCATGAACGCCGTCCGCCACGCCGCCGCCCACCACACTTCCGGGAGCCGGACCGGATCGCGCCGGGTCGGCGCCACCGTCCACCTCACCGGCCGCACCGCCCGGGCGCTCGACATGGGCCGCGGGCGCCTGGCGCTCGCCGGCATCATGATCGCGCTCGCCTTCCTGGCCGTGGCCGGGCGGACACTCGAGGTCGCCGTCCTGCGCGGGGCGGATGAGCCCGCGCTGGCCGCCGCGGCGCCGGCGGCCGCCGCCGTGCCGGGCGGGCGCGCCGACATCGTCGACCGCAACGGCGTGCTCCTCGCGACAAGCCTGCCGAGCGCCTCCCTCTACGCCGATCCGAAGCTGGTGCTCGATCCCGAGCGCGCCGCGCGCCGCCTGGTCGCGGTGCTGCCCCGCCTGGACGAGTCGACGCTCGCCCGCAAGCTGGCCGAGCCGCGCCGCTTCGTCTGGATCGAGCGGGGGCTGACGCCGGAGGAGGTCTACCGCGTCAACGCGCTGGGCATCCCGGGCCTGGCCTTCGAGACCGAGCAGCGGCGGATCTACCCGGCCGGCCGCCTGGCGGCCCATGTGGTCGGCTTCACCGATGTCGACGGCCGCGGCCTCGCGGGCGTCGAGCGCAGCCAGGAGGCGCGGCTGACCGGATCGGCCGAGCCGCTGCGCCTGACCCTGGACCTCCGCCTGCAGGAAATCGTGACCGAGGAGCTCGCTGCCGCGATCGCGGAGTTCAGCGCCATCGGCGGCGCCGCCGTCGTCCTGGAGGCGGACACTGGCGCGGTGCGCGCCATGGTCTCGCTGCCGACCTTCGATCCCTACGACGCCGGCGAGGAATCCGACGACGGGCGGTTCAACCGCGCGACGCTCGGCGTCTACGAGATGGGGTCGACCTTCAAGGTCTTTAACACCGCCATGGCGCTCGACACCGGCACCACGACGCTGCGCGAGGGCTACGACGCCACCGACCCGATCCGCGTCGGCCGGTTCACGATCCGCGACTTCCATCCCGAGAAGCGCTGGCTGTCGACGGCGGAGATCCTGCTGCACTCCTCCAATATCGGCTCGGTGCGCATGGCGCTCGACGTCGGCACCGAGACCCAGCGCGACTACCTCTCGCGCTTCGGCATGACCCGCCGCTCGCCGATCGAGTTGCCGGAGGTGGGCGCGCCGATGGTCCCGGAGCCCTGGCGCGAGATCAACACGATGACGATCGCTTTCGGCCACGGCATGGCGGTCAGCCCGATGCAGCTCGTCTCCGGGGTCGCCACGGCGGTCAACGGCGGCGTGCTCTATCCGCCGACCCTGCTGGAGGACCACGGCCCGGCCGCCGGAAGGCGAGTCATCGCGCCGGAGACCTCGCAGACGATGCGCCGCCTGCTGCGCCTCGTCGTCGAGGAGGGCACGGGCCAGAACGCCGATGCCGACGGCTATGTCGTCGGCGGCAAGACCGGCACGGCCGAGAAGTCGGTGCCGCGCGGCTACGACGGAAACGCGCGGCTATCGTCCTTCGTCGCAGCGTTTCCCATGACGGATCCGGATTTCGTCGTATTCGCGATGCTCGATGAGCCCAAGGGGACCGAGCGGACCTACGGCTACGCCACCGGCGGCTGGACCGCCGCCCCCGTCGTGCGCCGGGTGATCGAGCGCATGGGCCCGATGATCGGCCGCATGCCGGTCGACGAGACCGCCCCCGAGATCGTCGAAGCCCTCCATGTCGACATCCCCGGTCGGGCGGAAAGCCGCCTCGCCGCCTATTCCGAGTAGCACGCTCCCGATCGACCAACGCAACCGCCGCGGACCCCGCCCGAGACAATGATGATCGACCTGGAAGCCAGAGCCCCCGCGACGCCGTCCGACCTGACCGGTCTGACGGCCGATTCGCGCGCCGTGCGCCCGGGCTTCCTGTTCGCGGCCCTGCCCGGCACACGTGTCGACGGCCGCGCCTTCATCGCCGACGCCGTGGCCAACGGCGCGCGCTGGATCCTGGCGCCCGAGGGCACGGCCCTGCCGGACGAGGCCGCGGACGCCGGAGCGCGGCTGATCGCCGACGCCAATCCGCGCCGGCGCTTCGCCCTGATGGCGGCCGACTTCTACGCCCGCCAGCCCGACACGATCGCCGCCGTCACCGGCACCGCGGGCAAGACCTCCGTCGCCGCCTACACCCGCCAGATCTGGCGCGCGCTGGGCCACGAGGCGGCCAGCGTCGGCACGCTGGGCGTCGTCACGCCCGGCGGGGCGTCCTATGGCGGGCTGACCACGCCCGATCCGGTCGCGCTGCACGCCAGCCTCGCCGACCTGGCGGCGGCCGGCGTCACCCATCTGGCGATGGAGGCATCGAGCCACGGGCTGCACCAGTACCGCCTCGACGGCGTGCGCGTGGGCGCGGCGGGCTTCACCAATCTCAGCCGCGACCACCTGGACTACCACCCGACCATGGCCGACTACCTGGCGGCCAAGATCCGGCTGTTCACCGAGGTGCTCCGGCCCGACGGCACGGGCGTGGTCAACGTCGACTCCGCCGAGGGCCGCAAGGTCGCCGAGGCGGCGCGCGCGGCCGGGCGCGCCGTCGCGACCTATGGCGAGACGGGCGAGCATCTGCGCCTGGCCGGCCTCGAGCCGCACGCCGACAGCCTCGTCCTCGACATCGCGATCGACGGTGCCGCGCACCGCGCGACCCTGCCGCTGGTCGGCACGTTCCAGGCGCTCAACGTGCTGTGCGCCCTGGGGCTGGTGCTCGCCGATCCGGCGGTCGACCGCGCGGCGGCGGTGGCGGCGCTCGGCAGCCTCGAGGGCGTGCGCGGCCGGTTGGAGAAAGTGGCCGAGACGGCCGAGGGCGCGCCCGTCTTCGTCGACTACGCCCACAAGCCGGGCGCGCTGGAGGCCGTGCTGACGGCGCTGCGCCCGCACGCCGTCGGCCGGCTGGTCGTCGTCTTCGGCTGCGGCGGCGACCGCGACAAGGGCAAGCGCCCGGAGATGGGGGAGGTCGCGGCCCGCCTCGCCGACCGGGTGATCGTCACCGACGACAATCCGCGCACCGAGGACCCGGCGACGATCCGGGCCGCAGTGATGGCCGGTTGCCCCGGCGCGCGCGAGATCGGCGACCGGGCCGAGGCGATCGCGGCGGCGATCGACGGGATGGCGGCCGGCGATGTCCTGGTGATCGCCGGCAAGGGACACGAAACCGGGCAGATCGTGGGCGACACGGTCCGCCCCTTCGATGACGCGGCCCAGGCCCGCGAGGCCGTCGCCGCCGTGCGCGCGAGGACAGATCGATGACCGGCAGCGCCCTGTGGACCGCGCGCGACGCGGCCGCCGCCACCGACGGCCTGGCGATCGGCCGCTGGCAGGCCGACGATGTCGCCGTCGATCCTGCGGCCGTCACGCCGGGCGCCCTGTTCGTCGCGCTGGGCGGCAGCGATGCGGGGGGCGAGGGCGACGGCCATGACCGCGTGCGCGCCGCCTTCGCCCGAGGCGCCGCGGCGGCCGTCGTCCACCGCGCGCCGCCGGGCGTGACGCCGGACGCGCCGCTGCTGGTGGTCGACGACACGACAGACGCCCTGGGCGACCTCGCGAGCTTCGCGCGCCTGCGCACCGCGGCGCGGGTGATCGCCGTGACCGGCTCGGTCGGCAAGACGAGCGTGCGCACCGCCCTCGACCTGGCGCTGTCCGGCCAGGGACGCACGGCCCCTGCCCCGGCCGAGCCCGCCACGGGCCCGCGCGGGGCGGTGGCGCCGGCGCCGCTGCTCGCCCTCGCCCGCCTCCCTGCGGCCTGCGACTTCGCACCGGTGGAAATGGCGCCGCTGCGCCCCGGCTCGCTCGCCGTGCTGGCCGGCCGCGCCAAGCCCGACGTGGCGGTCATCACCAATTCGAGCCCGGCCCGCCTGGATCGGTTCGAGAGCGTCGAGGCCCTGGCCGACGCCCAGGCGGAGGTCTTCGCCGGCATGTCGCCGGCGGGCACGGCGATCCTGAACCGCGACGATCCGGTGTTTCCGCGCCTGGTCGCCCATGCCCGGACACGCGGCATCGGCCGGATCTGGAGCTTCGGCGAGCATGCCGACGCCGACGCCCGGCTCGTCGACTGCTCGCTCCACGCCACGGCCAGCGCCGTCTCTGCGGTCGTGCGCGGCGAGCCGATCCAGTATTCCCTGGCCGCGCCGGGCCGCGAATGGGTGGCCGACAGCCTGGCCGTGCTTCTCGCCGTGCGGGCGGCCGGCGGCGACGTGGTGGCGGCGGCCCGCTCGCTGGCCCGCCTGCGCCCGGCGCGCGGCCGGGGCCACCGCTCCCGCGTGCGGGTCACCCGGGACGACGAACAGGGCGGCCTATTGCTGATCGACGAGACGGCGGGCGCCACGCCGGCCTCCGTCGTCTCGGCGCTCGGCGTCCTGGCGCTGTCGGATACCGGCGACCGGGGCCGGCGCATCGCCGTCCTGGGCGACATGGCGGGGCTCGGGCGCAAGGCGACGAGCCTGCATCTGGGGCTCAAGTCGGCCCTCGTGGCCGCCGATGTCGACCGGGTCGTGTGCTGCGGCCCGTTGATGGCCAAGCTCTACGACACCCTGCCGCCCGGCATGCGCGGCGGCTACGCCCCCGATTCCGAAAGCGCGGCCGACCTGGTCGCGGCGACCGTGCGGCCGGGCGACGCGGTCCTGGCCGCCGGCGGCGCGGCGGCACGGCTCGACACGGTGGTCGACCGGCTGCTCGCGCTCGACGAGGCCGGCGCCGAGGCGGCCACTCCCCTGCCCGGCCCCCCGACCGGCGGCGACGCGCTGCGCCTGGCGAGCGGGGAGTAGCCGGCCGTGCTCCAGATCCTCCTCGTACCCCTGGCCGACGAGTTCATCGCCTTCAACCTGTTCCGGTACCTGACCTTCCGGACGGGCGGGGCGCTGATGACGGCGCTCGTCATCGCCTTCGTGCTCGGCCCCTGGCTGATCGAGCAACTGCGCAATCGCCAGGGCGCCGGCCAGCCGATCCGCGAGGAGGGCCCGGAGAGTCATTTCAAGAAGCGCGGCACGCCGACGATGGGCGGGCTGATGGTGCTCATTGCCATCACCGTGTCGACCCTGCTCTGGGCCGACCTGACCAACGCCTATGTCTGGATCGTGCTGCTGGTGACGGCCGGCTTCGGCCTGATCGGCTTCGGCGACGACTACCTCAAGCTGACCAAGCGCAACACCAAGGGCCTGCCGGGCCGGCTGAAGCTGGTCGGCCAGATCGCCATCGCCGCGACGGCCGCCGTCTGGTTCCTGGCGGTGACGCCGGCGCCGCTCGACACCGGCCTCGCCCTGCCGTTCTTCAAGAACGTGCTGATCGAGCTCGGCTGGTTCCTCGTGCCCTTCGCCGTGTTCGTCATGGTCGGCGCGTCGAACGCGGTCAACCTGACCGACGGGCTCGACGGGCTCGCCATCGTGCCGGTGATGATCGCCGCCGGCGTGTTCGGCTTCATCTCCTACGTCGCCGGCAACACGATCTTCGCCGACTACCTGCAGATCCATCACGTCGCGGGGACGGGCGAGCTCGCCGTCTTCTGCGGCGGGCTGATCGGCGCCGGGCTCGGCTTCCTGTGGTTCAACGCGCCGCCGGCCATGGTCTTCATGGGCGATACGGGCTCGCTGTCCATGGGCGGGGCGCTGGGCGCCATCAGCGTGATCACCAAGCACGAGATCGTGCTGGCGATCGTCGGCGGCCTGTTCGTCCTGGAGACGGTCTCGGTGATCGTCCAGGTCCTGTCGTTCCGGCTGACCGGCCGGCGCGTCTTCGCCATGGCGCCGCTGCACCATCACTTCGAGAAGAAGGGCTGGCACGAGCCGACGATCGTCATCCGCTTCTGGATCATCGCCGCCATCCTGGCGCTGATCGGCCTGTCCACCCTGAAGCTGAGGTGACGGCGATGATCGACCTCGGCTTCCTGAAGGGACAGCGGATCGCGGTGTTGGGGCTCGGTGCCTCGGGCCAGGCGACGGCGCGGGCGCTGAAGGCCGCCGGCGTCGATCTCGCCGCCTGGGACGACGCCCATGCGGGCCGCGCCGCCGCCGAGCGCGACGGCGTGGCGCTGGTCGACTTCGCGCGCGAGGGCATGGCCGGCTTCGACGCCGCGGTGCTCAGCCCCGGCCTGCCGCGCCGCCATCCGGCGCCGCACGCCATGGTCCGGGCCGCCGAGGCGGCGGGCGTGCCGCTCGTCTCCGACATCGACCTGCTGGCCCGCGCGCAACCCGACTGCCGCTTCCTGGGCGTCACCGGGACCAACGGCAAGTCGACGACGACGGCGCTGATCGCCCATGTCCTGGCTGCCGCGGGGCGGCGCGTGGCGGCCGGCGGCAACCTCGGCCCCGCCGCCCTGTCGCTCGACGCGCTCGGGCCCGGCGAGTGGTACGTGCTGGAGGTCAGCTCCTACCAGCTCGAGACGATCCGCGAGGTCGACTGGTCGATCGGCGTGTTCCTGAACATCTCCGCCGACCATCTGGACCGCTACGCCGACCGCGCCGCCTATGTCGCCGCCAAGGCGCGGCTGTTCGACCGCACGACGCCGGACGGCGTCACCGTGATCGGCGTCGACGACCCGGAGACGGCGGCCGTCCATGAGCGCGTGGCAGCCGAGCGGGGCGCCCGCGCCGTGGCGATCGCCGCCGGACGGGCGCTGGAGTCCGGCGTCCATGCCGCGGAGGGCACGCTGGTCGACGCGACCGGCGCGGGCCCGCGCGCAATCCTGGACCTGGCGGAGGCCCGCGCCCTGCCCGGCCGGCACAACTGGCAGAACGCGGCCGCCGCCTACGCCGCCTGCCGGGCCGCCGGCGTCGAGGCGGACGCGATCGCCGGCGCGCTGAAGAGCTTCCCCGGCCTGGCCCACCGCCAGGAGGCCGTGAGCACGGTCGCCGGCATCCGCTTCGTCAACGACAGCAAGGCGACCAACGCCGAAGCCGCGGCCAAGGCGCTGGGCAGCTATTCCACCGTCTACTGGATCGCCGGCGGGCTCGCCAAGGAAGGCGGGCTCGACGCGCTGGCGCCCTTCCTGCCGCGCATCCGCAAGGCCTTCCTGATCGGCCGCGACGCGCCGCAGTTCGCCGCCTTCCTGGACGGCAAGGTGCCGGCGGAGCGCTGCACCGACCTGGACGCGGCGACGGCCGCCGCCTTCGAGGCCGCGCGCGCCGATCGGGTGGCCGGCCGCCTGAGCGCCGGCGGCGCGGCCGAGGCACCGGTCGTGCTGCTCGCCCCGGCCTGCGCGTCCTGGGACCAGTTCGCCAATTTCGAGGCGCGGGGCGAGGCCTTCCGCGCCTCGGTCAGGGCGCTCACCGCGCGCGCCGCGCGGGAGGGGGTGCCATGCTGACCTTCGCGCGGACCGACACCTCCCTGATCGCCCGCTGGTGGTGGACCGTCGACCGCTGGACGCTGGCCGCCGTCGCCCTGCTGCTGGGCATCGGCGCCATCCTGACGATCGCGGCGAGCCCGGCGGTCGCCGAGCGCATCGGCTATTCGGAGTTCCACTTCGTCACCCGCCAGATGGTCTATCTGCCGCTGGCCGCGGCGGTGCTGATCGCGACCTCCCTGCTCTCCCCGATCGGGGCGAAGCGGGCGTCGATCGCGCTGCTGGGCCTTGGGCTGCTGGGCCTGGCGGCGACGCTGGTGGTCGGCACCGAGGTCAAGGGCGCGGCGCGCTGGCTGAGGATCGCCGGGCTGTCCGTCCAGCCGTCCGAATTCGTCAAGCCGGCCTTCGCCGTGGTAGCCGCCTGGCTCTTCGCCCGCGCCGCGGCGATCGGCGAGCTGCGCGCCTGGGGCGCGGCGATCGGGCTGTGGGCGGCGATCGTCGGTCTGCTGCTGCTCCAGCCGGACCTGGGCATGGCGATCGTGGTGACGGCCGTCTGGGGGGTGCAGTTCTTCCTGGCCGGGCTGCCGATGATCCTGGTGGTCGTTCTGGCGGCGGCCGGCGTCGGGATCCTGATCGGCAGCTACCACACCCTGCCCCACGTCGCCAGCCGCATCGACCGTTTCCTCGACCCGTCGAGCGGCGACAGCTACCAGATCGACCGCTCGCTGGAGGCCTTCCGCAACGGCGGCCTGTTCGGCACCGGCCCGGGCGAGGGCTCGGTCAAGTTCTCCCTGCCCGACGCCCATTCCGACTTCGTCTTCGCCGTTGCGGGCGAGGAGTTCGGCGCCGTGCTGTGCATCGCGCTGGTCGCCCTGTTCGCCTTCGTCGTGCTGCGCGGCTTCGCCCGCCTGGCGCATGACGACAGCCTGTTCGTGCTGATCGCGGCGGCAGGCCTGCTGGTCCAGTTCGGCCTGCAGGCACTGATCAACATGGGCTCGACCCTGCATCTGATCCCGACCAAGGGGATGACCCTGCCGTTCGTGAGCTACGGCGGCTCCTCGCTCATCGCGCTCGCCTTCGGCATGGGGCTGGTCCTGTCCCTGACGCGCCGGCGCGCCGGGCCCCTGCGCGACCGCAACGGGGAGGTGCTGCCGTGACCTTCCAGCAGGACTACCGCAGCTTCGTGCTCGCCGCCGGCGGGACCGGCGGGCACATGTTCCCGGCCGAGGCGTTGGCCCGCGAACTGATCGCGCGCGGCGAGAAGGTGGTGCTGGTCACCGACCGGCGCGGCCAGGCCTTCGGCCGCGACCTGGAGGCCGTGGACGTCTGGCGCGTCGCCGCGCCGATGATGGGCGCCGGGCTGGCCGGCAAGGCGCGCACGGCCATGGGGCTGGTCCGCGCCTACGGCCAGGCGCGCGGCATCCTGCGCAGCCTGAATCCGGCCGCCGTGGTCGGCTTCGGCGGCTACGCCACCGCGCCGACGGTGTTCGCCGCCCGCCGCCTCGGCCTGCCCGTGGTGATCCACGAGCAGAACGCCTTCGCCGGCAAGGTGAACCGCTTCCTGGCCCGGGGCGCCAGCGCCGTGGCGCTCGGCTTCCCGACCTCGGCCGGCCTCTCCCCGGCGGTCGCGGCGCGGGCGGTGCACACCGGCAACCCGGTACGCCAGGCGATCGCCGACCTGCGCGAGCGGCCCTACGACGCCCCGGAGGCCGACGGCCGGCTGAACCTGCTGATCCTGGGCGGCAGCCAGGGCGCGCGGGTGTTCAGCGAGGTCGTGCCGGCCGCCGTCGAGGCCCTGCCCGCCGATCTCCGCCGCCGCCTCGCCATCGTCCAGCAGTGCCGCAAGGAGGACCTGGACGGCGTGCGCGCGACCTACGAGCGCCTGGGCGTCGACCACACCCTGTCGGCCTTCTTCACCGACGTGCCCGAGCGGCTGGCCGAGTGCCACCTGGCGATCACCCGCGCCGGCGCCTCGACGGTCGCCGAGTTGGCGGCGGCCGGCCGGCCGGCGATCCTGGTCCCCTACCCCCACGCGGCCGACGATCACCAGACCGCCAATGCCCGCGTGCTGGCCGAGGCCGGCGGCGCGCTGCTCCAGCCCCAGGCGGAGATGACCGCCGCCGCGCTGGCGCGCAAGCTCGAGAAGCTGCTGGGCGACCCGGCGGAATTGGCGCGCATGGCCGAGGCGACGCGCGGCTTCGGAGTCGTCGACGCGGCGCGCCGGCTGGCCGACCTGGTCCAGCGCGTCGGCGGCCGGAACGGCAACGGCAACGGCAAGGGCAGCAGCAAGGGCAGCGGCAAGGGCGGCCACGCCGACTCCTGGCAGGAGGCGGCGGAATGAGGGAGATGCCGCTCGACATCGGCACGCTGCACTTCGTCGGCATCGGCGGGATCGGCATGAGCGGGATCGCCGAGGTGCTGCACAACCTGGGCTACGCCGTCCAGGGCAGCGACATCGCCGACACCGCCAACGTCCAGCGCCTGCGCGGCCTCGGCATCCCGGTCGAGATCGGCCACAAGGCCGAGACGATCGAGGAGGCCCGCGGCCGGCTGGCGGTCGTCGTCGTCTCCTCCGCGATCAAGGACGACAACCCGGAGATCGCCGCCGCCCGCGCCGCCCTGGTCCCGGTCGTCCGCCGGGCGGAGATGCTGGGCGAGCTGATGCGCCTGAAATGGTCGATTGCGGTCGGCGGAACCCACGGCAAGACCACGACGACCTCGCTCGTCGCCACGGTGCTGGAGGCCGCGGGCCTGGATCCGACGGTGATCAACGGCGGCATCATCAACGCCTACGGCACCAATGCCCGCCTGGGCAGCGGCGACTGGATGGTGGTCGAGGCCGACGAGAGCGACGGCACCTTCACCCGGCTGCCGGCGACGATCGCGGTCGTCACCAACATCGACCCCGAGCACCTGGACTTCTACGGCAGCTTCGAGCGGGTGCGCGAGGCGTTCGAGCAGTTCGTCTCGAACATCCCGTTCTACGGCTTCGCGGCGATGTGCATCGACCACGCCGAGGTCCAGGCGATGATCCCGCGCCTGCTCGACCGGCGCATCGTGACCTACGGCTTCAACCCGCAGGCCGACATCCGCGCCATCAACCTGCGCGCCGGGCCGGACGGCCAGGTCTTCGACGTGCTGCACACCGACCGCCTGACCGGCGAGAGCGAGACGATCGAGGGCCTGCGCCTGCCCATGTTCGGCCGGCACAACGTCCAGAACGCGCTTGCCGCCATCGCGGTGGCCGAGGAGATGGGGCTGTCCGGCGACCTGATCGCGGAGGCGCTGGGCGGCTTCGCCGGGGTCAAGCGGCGCTTCACCAAGACGGGCGAGGCCGGCGGCGTCACGGTGATCGACGACTACGGCCACCATCCGGTGGAGATCGCCGCCGTGCTGGGCGCCGCGCGCGACGCGGTGGGCGCCGACCATCGCGTGGTCGCCGTGGTCCAGCCGCACCGCTACAGCCGGCTCGCCAACCTGTTCGAGGACTTCTGCACCTGCTTCAACGACGCCGACGCGGTCGTGGTCGCGGATGTCTACGCCGCCGGCGAGGCGCCGATCGAGGGCGCCGACCGGGACCATCTGGTCGAGGGCCTGCGCCGCCACGGCCACCGGCTGGCGGTGCCGCTGCCCGACGCCGATTCCCTGGCGCCGATCGTGCGGGAGATCGCGCGGCCGGGCGACATGGTGGTGTGCCTGGGCGCCGGCACGATCACGCGCTGGGCCAACACCCTGCCCGAGGCGCTTCAGGCGCTGATCGACGCCGACGAGGCCGGTGGCGGCGATACCGGCGGCGCAGGCGCCGACAAGCGGCGGGAGGCCCGGCGATGATGCCCGCGCTCGATCGCCCGACCGCCCTGATCGACCGCCTGCCCGCCGTGCGCGGCCGGCTGACCGCCGAGGCGCCGCTCTCGCGCGTGACCTGGTTCCGCGTCGGCGGCCCGGCCGAGGTGCTGTTCAAGCCGGCCGACGCCGAGGACCTGGCCGCGTTCCTGGCCGGCTGCCCGGCCGACGTGCCGGTGACGGTGATCGGCGTCGGCTCCAACCTGCTGGTGCGCGACGGCGGCGTGCGCGGCGCGGTGATCCGTCTTGGCGGCGCCTTCGCCGGCATCACGGTCGAGGGCGAGGAGGTCGTCGCCGGCGGCGCGGCGCTCGACGTCAACGTGGCCCGTACGGCCCAGGCCCACGGCCTCGCCGGGCTCGAGTTCCTGGTCGGCATCCCGGGCACCATCGGCGGCGCCATGCGCACCAATGCCGGGGCCTATGGCCGGGAGCTCGCCGACATCCTGGTCCATGCCGACTTCGTCGACCGCGATGGCCGGGCGCACCGCCTGACGCCGGACGCGATGGGCCTGGCCTACCGCCGTTCCGGAGTGCCGGAGGGTTACATCCTCACCGAGGCGCGGCTGCGCGCCACGCCGGGCGACGGCGAAGCGATCGCGGCGCGCATGGCGGAGATCTCGGCCGCGCGCGGCGACACCCAGCCGATCCGCTCGCGCACCGGCGGCTCCACCTTCGCCAATCCGGAGGGCACCAGCGCCTGGAAGGTGATCGACGCCGCCGGCTGCCGCGGCCTGACCGTCGGCAGCGCGCAGGTCTCCGAGCAGCACTGCAACTTCCTCATCAATACGGGCGACGCCACCGCCGCCGATCTCGAAGCGCTGGGCGAGGAGGTCCGCCGGCGCGTGAAGGCTCACTCGGGCATCGAACTGCGCTGGGAGATCCGGCGCATCGGCGAGCCCGCAGCCAGGGGAGAGGGCCATGGCTGAGCGATCGAAGACGTCCCGCACCTCTCGCAGCGCCGCCGCCGGTGGTGGCCTGTTCGCCGGTCTTCGCGCCGTCACGGCGGGCAAGAGGTCCGCCGGCAAGGGCGCCGCGCGCAAGACCGCGACAACCCGCGACCGGCGCCCCGCCCGGCGCCGGCCGATGCCG
>JAVJUS010000051.1:0-31520 GCA_040220455.1 Azospirillaceae bacterium | reverse complement strand
CGCGCGCCGCCGCCTTGGCGCGGGCGAGATCGGGCGGATCCCCGCCGGCCGGCCGGCCCGGCACCGGGTCGAGCGCGCGATGCCCCGCCGGCGCCGGCGGTGAAGACCGCGTCGTGGAAGAATGAGGGACGGAGCCGCCTCGGCCGTTGGTCATGTCTTCTCCCTCTGGGACCCGCGCTAGCAGGTGGGTGCCGTAATGCCGGGACCAGGGTCCCGGCAGGGACAGCTCCCTTGGGATGAAGGCATCGGCCCCCGGGAAAATGCGACCTGACGCACCGCGCAGCCCCGCACCCGGGCGATAACATGGCCCCCGGCCGGACGCAATCAAGATGGAGAGCAGGGGCGCGGCCCGGCGCGCGGTCGCGTCGGCTCAGGTCTCCGACAGCCGCTGGGCGACATCCTCGACCCGTTCGGCGAGCCGGCCGATGGCCTCCGCGACGGCCGCGTCCTCCAGCCCCGCGCCGTGCCCGCCGCCGGCCCCGTTCGAGCCGGACGCGCCGGCCCGGCCCAGGCGGTCGCGCAGGGCCTCCGTCTCGGCGTTGGTGTCGATCAGCTCGTCGGCGACCATCAGGCTCGCCATGACGAGAAGGTGCATATCGGTCGCGTTGGGCGAGATTCCCTTGATCTCCTCCAGCTTGCCGTCGACGAAGGCGGCGACCTCGCGCACGCGGTCTTCCTGGCCGTCGTCGCAGGCGATGGGATAGAGGCGACCGTTCAGGCGGATGTCGACCCGGGCCATGGCGTCGTCCGTTCGGGCTGCTGGCATCGAGGTTTCCGGCCGGCGAGCCGGGGCCGGCCCCGCGGGGCGCGGCAGGCTATCGAGGGGCGTGACGGCATGTCGGGCGCGATCGCCATGGGGCGCGTGCCGTCAGCCGTCGGCCGCCAGCACGGCTTCCAGCCGGCTGATGGCGTGATCGACCCGCCCGGCCACGTCGCCGCGGCGCGACCGCTCGACCTCGAGATCCTGGTCGGCGGCCTCCAGGCTCGCCTGCCAGCGGCGGTCACGCTCGGCGATCGCGGTCTCCAGGCCGTCGAGCGCCCGGTCCAGCCGCTCCAGGGCGGCGGCGACCGCCGACGGCGTCGCTTGCGGCTCCGATGCCGGGTCGGTCGACATGATGCGCGCGCACTCCCCTCTCTCGCGGCCCATACCGTGCGGCGGCCCGGACCGCAATCCCGCAACCTACGGGCGGCCCCGCGGCGCGTCAATATACCGGAATACCGGACACCGCGGCGGCCGCGCCCCGTGGGCCGATACGCCGCCTCCGGGGTCGCGAAGCGGTTGACGGGCGGTCGGCGCGGCGGCAAGGTCGCGCCGCGCGGCCGCGAGGAGCGTCGCGCCGTGGCTGGCGACGCCAGCGGCGAGGCTCCGCCGTATCCGAGGGGGAACGCGGGGGCCACGCGCCGCGGCCGCCGCGTCACCGCGGAGGGACAATCCCGTCCGTCCGCCGGGAATCGCGAGCCGGCCCGCGCCGGGCCCGCCGCCGCGCCATATCGCTTGTTCCCCCGTCCCGCTTGTCCGTGGAACATCGCTCCCATGCCGTCCCCATCCCTCGCGGATCAGTCGCCCGTCGCCCACGCGGACATGGCCAACGCCCTGCGCGCCCTGTCCATGGACGCGGTCGAGCAGGCCAAATCGGGCCATCCGGGCATGCCGATGGGCATGGCCGACGTCGCGACCGTCCTGTGGACCCGCTTCCTCGCCTTCGACCCGGCCGATCCGCGCTGGCCGGATCGCGACCGGTTCGTGCTGTCGGCCGGCCACGGCTCGATGCTGCTCTATTCGCTGCTGCATCTGACCGGCTATCCGCGCATGACGATCGAGGAGCTGCGCAACTTCCGCCAGATCGGCTCGCTGACGCCCGGCCATCCGGAGTTCGACCCGGATCTGGGCATCGAGACGACGACCGGCCCGCTCGGCCAGGGCATCTCCAACGCGGTCGGCATGGCCCTGGCGGAGCGGATGACGAACGCGCGCTTCGGCGACGGCGTGGTCGATCATTACACCTACGTCATCGCCTCGGACGGCGACCTGATGGAAGGGGTCAGCCACGAGGCCTGCTCGCTGGCCGGCCATCTGCGCCTGGCCCGGCTGATCGTCCTTTATGACGACAACCACATTTCCATCGACGGCGACACCGAGCTCGCCTTCACCGATGACAGCGAGCAGCGCTTCCGCGGCTATGGCTGGGATGTCTCGGCGGTCGACGGCCACGACCCGGAGGCCGTCGCCGCCGCGATCGAGGCGGCGCGCGCCACCGACCGGCCGAGCCTGATCCGCTGCCGCACGAAGATCGGCTTCGGCGCGCCGAACAAGCAGGGCACCGCTTCGGCCCACGGCAGCCCGCTGGGCGCCGAGGAGATCGCCGCCGCGCGCGAGGCGCTGGGCTGGCCCCACCCGCCCTTCGAGGTGCCGGAGCCGATCCGTGCGGCCTGGAAGGCGGCCGGGCAGCGCGGCCGAGCCGCGCGGGAGGCCTGGGCCAAGCGCCACGCCGCGCTCGACGCCGCGACCCGCGCCGCCTTCGACGCGGCGGTCGCCGGCGCCCTGCCGGCCGATCTCGCCGACGTGATCACCCGCAACAAGCAGGGCATCGACCAGGAGCGCCCCAAGCTCGCCACGCGCCAGGCGTCGGGCAAGCTGCTCGAGGCGCTGGTCCCGGCGATCCCCGAGCTGACCGGCGGATCGGCCGACCTGACGCCGTCCAACAACACGCGGGTCAAGGACCACGTCGACGTCGCGCCGGGGGCCTATGGCGGGCGCTACATCCGCTACGGCGTCCGCGAGCACGGCATGGCCGCGATCATGAACGGCATGGCCGCCCATGGCGGGATCGTTCCCTATGCCGGCACGTTCCTGACCTTCAGCGACTACAGCCGGCCGGCGATCCGGCTGGCGGCGCTGATGCGCATCCGGGTCGTCCATGTCATGACCCACGACTCCATCGGCCTGGGCGAGGACGGGCCGACCCACCAGCCGGTCGAGCACGTCTCGGCCCTGCGGGCGATCCCCAACCTGGCCGTCTTCCGCCCCTGCGACGCGATCGAGACGGCGGAATGCTGGCAGGTCGCGCTCGACCGGGCGGACGGGCCGTCGGTCATCGCCCTGACCCGCCAGGGCCTCGCCACCCTGCGCGGCGGCGACATCGCGGAGAACCGTTCGGCGCGCGGCGCCTATGTGCTGCGCGAAGCCGAGGGCGGCGCGGCGAAGGCCGTGCTGCTCGCCACCGGCTCGGAGGTGGAAGTCGCCGTGGCGGCACGCGACATCCTGCAGGGCGAGGGGGTGCCGACCCGCGTCGTCTCCATGCCGTGCTGGGAGCTCTTCGCCGCCCAGGACGACGCCTACCGCGCCGAGGTCCTGCCGGCGGGCACGGTCCGCGTGGCCGTGGAGGCCGCGGTGCGCCACGGCTGGGACCGCTGGATCGGGCCCGAGGGCGGCTTCGTGGGGATGACCGGGTTCGGCGAGTCCGGGCCCTACGCCAAGCTCTACGAGCACTTCGGCATCACGGCCGACGCGGTCGCCCACGCGGCGCGCACGCGATTGTAATTCCCCCGCGAGCGGCGGGACGTCTATCGTTCGCTCCGCTCGTCGGGACCGACGAAAAACGCTGGAGAAGTCCCCATGGCTGTGAAAGTCGCCATCAACGGGTTCGGGCGCATCGGGCGCCTGGTCCTGCGCGCCATCTACGAGAGTGGCCGCAAGGACATCGAGGTCGTGGCGATCAACGACCTCGCCGACGTCAAGACCAATGCCCACCTGCTCAAGTACGACACCGTGCACGGCCGGTTCCCCGGCACGGTCGAGGCCCGCGACGGCGCGATGGTCGTCAACGGCCACGAGTTCAAGGTCTTCCAGGAGTCCGACCCCACCAAGCTGCCCTGGGGCGACCTGGGCGTGGAAGTCGCGCTCGAATGCTCGGGCGTGTTCACCAAGCGCGACGCGGCGGCCAAGCACCTGACCGCCGGCGCCAAGAAGGTGCTGATCTCTGCCCCCGCGACGGACGAGGACATCACGGTCGTCTACGGCGTCAACCACGACAAGCTGACGCCGGAGCACAAGATCGTCTCCAACGCCTCGTGCACGACCAACTGCCTGGCACCGGTGGCCTGGGCGATCCACGAGGCGATCGGGATCGAGACCGGGTTCATGACCACGATCCACAGCTACACCGGCGACCAGCGCACGGTCGACACGATGCACAAGGACCTGCATCGCGCCCGCGCCGCGGCCGACAACATCATCCCGACCTCGACCGGCGCGGCCAAGGCGGTCGGCAAGGTGCTGCCCGAGCTCGCCGGCAAGCTCGACGGCGTGGCCATGCGCGTGCCGACGCCGAATGTCAGCCTGGTCGACTTCAAGTTCACGGCAAAGCGCGCCACCGACGCGGAGGAGATCAACGCCGCCATCAAGAAGGCGGCCGATTCCAACCGCCTCAAGGGCATCCTCGGCTGGTACGACGAGCCGCTGGTGTCCTCCGACTTCAACCACGACAGCCACTCCTCGGTCTTCGCGGTCGAGGGGACCAAGGTCATCGACGGCACCTTCGTGCGCGTCATGTCCTGGTACGACAACGAGTGGGGCTTCTCGTGCCGGATGTCGGACACGGCCGTTGCCATGGCGAAGGTCGGCTGACGGCCCGTCTGCCGCCCCGACACTCCCGATTCCGGAGCGCCGCCCGCCCATCCGTGTTCACGCGGATTTGACGGGCGGCGCGCCGTCGGCTTGACTGCGGGACTCCGATCGCGTGGAGACCCGCCATGCCGGCCCAGCCCGCGCCCGATGCCTCCGGTTCGACGACCGGAGATCCCGGCGACACCCGGACCGCCGGCGTCGTCCTGCACCCGCCGGTGCTCTATGGCGGGGCGCTGATCGCCGGGCTGCTGATCGACGCGCTCACGCCCCTGCATATCGGCCTCGGCCCCTGGCGCTTCGGGCCCGCCATCGCGCTGGGTCTCGCCGGCCTCGCGCTGGGCGGCGCGGCGGCGTTGCGGTTCCGTCGGGTCGGCACCCCGATCCCGACCAACCGGCCGACCTCGGCCCTGGTGGTCGGGGGGGCCTATCGCTGGTCGCGCAATCCCATCTATCTCGGGCTGACCGCGCTCTACGCCGCGATCGCGCTGGCGGCCGACGCGCCGGTCACGCTGGCGCTGCTGGCCCCGGTCCTGGTCGTGATGCACTACGGCGTGATCCGGCGCGAGGAGCGCTACCTGGAGGCCCGCTTCGGCGTGGCCTACCACCGCTTCCGGGGGCGCACGCGGCGGTGGCTGTGAGCGCCCCGGGCCGGAGCGCGCGGCGGCGATCGCGACAATCCCGCATGATCCTTTGATGACGATCGACCGTCGGCCGGGACAGGAGACCCGGACGCGCGGTAGGCTGTTGCCATGGTGATTCGCCGGATCGCGAGCCGGTCCGGATCCTCCTTGAGGGAGCGACGGCGCCGACCATGGCTCCGGTTCCACTCGACCGGCCGCCGCCGCGGGGCTCGACCGCCCGCCGCCGGCGAGGCGCCTCCTCCCCGGCCCGCCACGCCGCCCCGATCCCGTTCACCGACCCGGCTTTTTTCAAGGCGCCTCCGCCCTCCGCGGGGGCGCCTTTCCGTTTCGCGCCCGTCCACCAGGAGATCGTCCATGGCGAAACGATCCGCGCGTCACGCGTCAGACCGCAAGATCGAGACCCTGTTCCCGGCGACCGGCTGGGACCCGCTCGACACCGAGGAGGCGCGCCGCGACCGCAAGTATGTCCGGCGCGTCCGGCCGATGAGCGAGAACCAGCAGGCGCTGCTCGACGCGATCGACGCCCATAACCTGGTCCTGGCGCTCGGCCCGGCCGGCACGGGCAAGACCTATCTCGCCATCGCCCGGGCGGTGGAGGCGCTGGAGGCCGGCGCGGTCGGGCGCATCGTGCTCTCGCGCCCGGCCGTCGAGGCGGGGGAGAGCCTGGGCTTCCTGCCCGGCGACCTGGAGGAAAAGCTCGCCCCCTATCTCCGTCCGCTCTACGACGCGCTGGCCGATCGGCTGGGGGCCAAGCGGCTCAAGGCCATGGTCGCGGACGGCACGATCGAGATCGCGCCGGTCGCGTTCATGCGCGGGCGCACGCTCAACAACGCCTTCGTGGTGATCGACGAGGCCCAGAACTGCACCTACGGCCAACTCAAGATGCTGCTCACCCGGCTCGGCTGGCACTCGACCATGGTGCTGACCGGCGACCCGGACCAGAGCGACCTGCTGCCCGGACTCTCCGGGCTGGGGCCGATCGGCGACCGGCTGGGCGCGCTCGACGACGTGGCGGTGGTGCGCCTGGGCGACCTGGACATTGTCCGTCACCCTCTCGTCGCGAGCATGCTGTCGGTGCTGTGACCCCGTAGGTCGCCCACGGCCGACAGGCCGTGCGCGACGGCACGGGCGGCTGTCGGGTTCTCTTCGTTCACCCGACCTACATCTGTCACCGCCCACGCCCCATGCGCCCGGCACGGGTGGCATGCCCGCAGCTATGCATCACGCGCAGTGCTGCGGCGCAACATTCCACTGCTCACCGCGCGGATCGCCTCTTAGATTGAATGGCAAGGCGGATGGCGGTCGCGAGCGGCCGTCCGCCCCAGCCGGGCGGTTGCCCGGCGACGGTGGCGAGAGGCCCCGGCCCGCCTGGCGGACCCGGATCCCGATCGACCGCCGGCCCTTCCCTCTCATGCCATCGGAGGCATGCCATGATCCGCTCCACGCTCGCCCGCACGCTGCCCGCCATCGCCGCCTTCCTCGGCCGCGATCCTCGACTCGAAGCGCGCGACGTCACCCTGCTCGAGCTGATGAACCTCGACGACCGTCAGCTCGAGGATATCGGCCTTACGCGCGAGACCGCCCGCCACCTCGCCACCGAGGGCCGCCCGGGCCTCGACGGCGTGGTCCACGGCGCGGCCGCGTGACACCACTCCGTCCCGGCCGGGGCGCCATGACGGTTTCGCGACCGGCTGGGCCGCAACCGGCCGGCCAGGAGCCATGCGCCCGGTGCGTTGCTGCACTGCAAAACCGACTCTGACCGCGGCAGCCCCACGCGCCCAACTCTTGATCGACCGCGGCCGATGAAACGGCCGGGCCCGGAGGCGAACCCGAGGACGGATGGCGCCCATCCGATCGCGACCGAAGGGCCTGAAAGCCCGCCGCGGTCGTCTTCGAGACGTCGATGTCGAGGGACACGAACAATGACCATGACCACGATCAAGACCGGCCTGCTCCGCCTGTTCGGCTTCAGCGGCCTGAACCGCGACCAGCAGGTCACCTACGAAGAGCTCATGAACCTGTCGGACCGCCAGCTCGAGGATATCGGCCTCACCCGGGCCCTGATCGAGAGCGTCGTCCTGCAGGGGCCGGAGTCGATCCACGCCGTCAATCCCCACGCGGCGCTGCACCGGCCGGCCAACGCCGACCGCGCGGTCGGCGCGGCGTGAGCGCGGGATCGGGCGATCCGGCCGTCAGGCCGGGATCACCCAGCCGAAACAAGACGGGCCCGGACCGCCGACGCGGACGGGCCCGACGTCTTTCGGGCCCCGGGCCTCGCGCCGCCGGCCCTCGCCCCGTCAGCCAATCCGGGAGACGCCGAGCATGGCGTCCGTCGCGCCGGACAGCATGAGCCCCAGCACCAGATCGACGACGACGAGGCCGGCCGCCGTGCCGCCGCCGATGTCGAGCGCCGACTTCAGCGCGATCCAGGTGTAGAGGATCAGGGCTACGGTCACGATCCAGCCGAGCCCGCCGGCGATCCCCTCCGGCAGCACGCCGCTCATGGTCAGCAGCAGGACGGGGAAGAAGATCCCCATCTGCACCAGCGAGACCCAGTTGTAGACCGGCAGGAAGTCGAAATACCGCTCGGGCCGGTCGATCAGCTTGGCCAGCGGGATCATGGCGACGGGAAACGCGGTCCAGCCGATCACGTAGGTCAGCAGCTCGACGGTGATCAGCCGCGGGCCACCGGCGGTGAAGTCCTGCCCGGCGAGCTGGATCGCCTCCACCACCGCGTAGATCGGCAGCATGATGACGGCGGCATAGAAGCTGCGCAGCGCGCCCTCGGGCGTGCGCTCGAAGAAGTCCAGCCCACGCTTGTCGCCGCGCGCCAGGAGGAGCGCGCCGAACAGCGCGCGCGTGATCTCATCGAAGCTCGGCAGCACCGCGCGGCTCCCCGGCGAAGAAGCGGTCGAGGACGCCGGCATAGACCCGCGTCAACGTCTCGATATCGGCGGTCGAGGCCTGTTCGTCGACCTTGTGGATCGTGGCGTTGACCAGGCCGAACTCCACCACCGGGCAGTAGTCCTTGACGAAGCGCGCATCCGACGTGCCGCCGCCAGTGGTCAGCGCCGGCCGCCGCCCGCAGACGGCCTCCACCGCCCCGGCCACGGTGTCGACCAGCGGCCCGGGCGGGGTCAGGAAGGCCTCGCCGCTGATCCGGACCTCGAGCGCGTAGGCCCCGCCCACCGCGTCGAGCCGCTGCTTCATCCAGCGTTCCAGGTCCGCGCCGGTGTGCCGGTCGTTGAAGCGGATGTTGAGGCCGGCGGTCGCGCGGGCCGGGATGACATTGGTCGCCGGGTTGCCCACGTCGATCGTCGTCACCTCGAGCGTCGAGGGATCGAAATGCTCGGTGCCGGCGTCGAGCGGCTCGGCCAGCAGGGCGGCGAGCATCGCGACCAGCCGGTTGACCGGGTTGTCGGACAGATGCGGATAGGCGGTGTGGCCCTGAACGCCCGTTACGGTGAGCCGCGCCGTCAGGCTGCCGCGCCGGCCGATCTTGACCTCGTCGCCGAGCGCGCGGGGGTTCGTCGGCTCGCCCACCAGGCAGGCGTCGGGCAGCTCGCCGCGCTCGGCCAGCCATTCCAGCACCGGGCGCGTGCCGTTGACCGAGGGCCCCTCCTCGTCGCCGGTGATCAACAGCCCGATCGAACCGCCGAAGCGGTCTCCCTGCGCGTCGAGGAAGCGGCCGGCGGCGGCGATCATCGCGGCGATCGCGCCCTTCATGTCGCTCGCCCCGCGGCCGTGCAGCACGCCGTCGGCGAGCTCCGCGCCGAAGGGATCGCGCGTCCAGGCCTCGACGTCGCCCGGCGGCACGACGTCGGTGTGGCCCGCAAAGCAGAACAGCGGCCGGCCCGTGCCCCACCGGGCCCAGAGATTGTCGACCGGCGCCGTGCCCTCCGCCTCGAAGACCAGGCGATGGCAGGAAAAGCCCAGGTCGCGCAGCGCCGTCTCGGCGACGTCGAGCGCGCCGGCGTCCGCGGGCGTCACGCTCGGGCACCGGATCAGGGCGCGCGCGAGCGCGACGGGATCGGCCGGCCTCTCGACGGTCTCGGGCATTCGGTCGTCTCGTTCGTATCGAAGCGCGCCCGGTCGGCGGGCCGCGCGCCCGGGTCGCCGGACGGCGCCCCGGCTCAGGTGCGCAAGAGCTCGTTGATCGAGGTGCGCGCCCGCGTCTTGTCGTCGACGCGCTTGACGATCACCGCGCAGTAGAGATTGGGGCCGGGCGAGCCGTCCGGCAACGGCTTGCCGGGCAGGCTGCCGGGCACGACGACCGCGTTGCGCGGCACCCGGCCGGTCAGCACCTCGCCGGTCTCCCGGTCGACGATCTTGGTCGAGGCGCCGATGAAGACGCCCATGGACAGGACCGCCCCCTCCTCGACGATCACGCCCTCGACCACCTCGGAGCGCGCGCCGATGAAGCAGCCGTCCTCGATGATGACCGGGCCGGCCTGCAGCGGCTCCAGCACGCCACCGATGCCCGCCCCGCCGGAGAGGTGCACGTTCCGGCCGATCTGGGCGCAGGAGCCGACGGTGGCCCAGGTGTCGATCATCGTGCCGCCGTCGATATACGCGCCGACATTCACGAAGGACGGCATCAGCACCACGTCCGGCGCCACATAGGCCGAGCGCCGCACCACGACGTCGGGCACCGCGCGGAAGCCGGCTTCCCGAAAATCGGCGTCGGTCCAGCCGGCGAATTTCGACGGCACCTTGTCCCACCAGACGCTGCCCCCGGGCCCGCCGGAGACCACGGTCATGGGGTTGAGCCGGAAGGACAGCAGCACCGCCTGCTTGAGCCAGGCGTTCACGGTCCAGCCGTCCGGCCCCTTCTCGGCGACGCGGTAGGTGCCGTCGTCGAGCCCGGCCAGCGCCGTCTCCACCGCGTCACGCACCTCGCCGCCGGTCTCCGGGCTCAAGCTGTCCCGGGAGTCCCAGGCGGTCTCGATGGTCTCGATCAGGGCGGTGTCGGTCATGGTCGTGTCGGTCCGGATGCGGGGCGTGTCGATCTGTCGGCGATCGCGCCGTGGCGGGTCGCGCCGGCGCGGAAGCGGGACCTTGCGAGGCCGGCGCGCCCCTGTCAACGCGCGCCACGCGCCCGGGCTCCGGTGTCGCCGGGCCCGCGACCGCCGCTCAGCGCCGCGGCAGAGCGTCGGCGATGGTGGCCAGCCAGGACGGCAGGTCGTCGGTGACGTGATGGACATGGGCCGGCGCGTCCGCCGATTCGTCCGCGCCGGGCCCGTCGGCGACCGTCTCGCCGCCATCGCCGCGCACCAGCACCGTGGTCATGCCCAGCTCGTGCGCGGGTTCCAGGTTGACGGCCATGTCCTCGACCATCACCGCGCGGGTCGGCTCGATGCCGTGGCGCGCCAGCATGCGGCGATAGGCCCCGCGGTCCGGCTTCGGGTCGAACTCGGCCGCGACGATGTCGAAGCACGCCTCGAAGTGCCGGGCGACGCCCAGCCGGTCGAGCACCCGGGCCGCGTGATCGGCCGAGCCGTTGGTGTAGACCAGCTTGCGCCCGTCCAGCCGGTCGAGCGCGCGGTCGAGCGCCGTAGCAGCGGGCAGCACGCTGACATCGATGTCGTGGACGTAGGCGAGGAAGGCGTGCGGGTCGACCGCATGGTTGGACATCAGCCCGCGCATGGTCGTGCCGTATTCCCGGAAATAGCGCTTCTGCAGGGCCCGCGCCTCGTCGTGCGGCAGCGCGAAGGTCTCGGCGATGAAGGCCGCCATGCGCGCGCTGACCTGGGGGAAGAGGTTCGACGACGCCGGATACAGGGTGTTGTCCAGATCGAAGATCCAGACATCCACGGGCCCGCCCGACCATCCGCCGGTTCCCGGTGTCGAGCCGGCGGCTGCGTCGGGAGCGACGGAATCGGCGGCGGAGGTCCGGCGACGGGGGCCGGGAGCGGTTTCGCGAGGCATCGCCGGAGAATGGAGCGCCCCGCCCGTCGCGGCAAGCCCGGGCGGCCGGCCGACGCGCCGCCGGCGTCAGGCGGCGTGGGCGACCCGCCGCGGCGGCCGCTCGGCCGCTGTGGCGTCCTCCTCGGCCAGAACGGCGAGGTAGCGACGGCCGCCAAGGGTCATCGGAAGGGCACCCACGGCCGATCCGGCCTCCATCATGGCGCTGACGACCTCGCCGGCCTGGCGGGTCGAGGCGGCGTCATGAAGGGGGAGAAGGGTGCTGACGGTAACGGCCATCGGGGCTCTCCTGGGCACGGATGCGATGACGCCAGAGTGAAGCGCCTATTCCTGACCAAATCTTAACGACGCATGGCTCTTTAGAAGACATGACTTGTATCGTCGGGAGCGTCGTGCTGATCAAAATGGCCGTGATTCGGGTTTCTTTTGAATAACCCAAAAGGAAAACATCGCTGACGATATCGTGTAGTATTAACCATGTTCATCGCCCCGGAGTACCGGTCGGACCGGCCGGGCGGCCCCCCACCCGGCCGCCCTGCCGCGCCGGGTCAGCCCTCCGGCATCGCGAACGGCGTCATGAAGGCGATGGTCGCGCCGGTCGGGTCGGCGGCCCAGACCATGCGGCCGACATTCTCGACATCCATCGCCGGGAAGAGGATACGCCCGCCGGCCTGCTCGATCGCCCGGGCCGTGGCGTCGACGTCGGCCACCTGGAAATAGGGGACCCATTTCGACGGCATCTCGGCCGCCGGCGTCTTCATCAGCCCGCCGGCCATCGCCTCGCCCGCCTTGCAGATCGTGTAGGGGCCGTCAGGGCCGGCCATTTCCTCGTAGGCCCACCCGAGCACCGCGGCGTAGAAGCGCCGCGCCGCCTCGGGATCGGTGGTCGAAAGCTCGTTCCACAGCACCGTACCGGTCTCGCCCATTGTCGTCCTCCCTTGGTCCGTGCCCGGCCGCCATGCGCGTCGCGCCGGCAGCTCCGGACATGGGCAGGATCATTCCATGGCGCCCGGGACTTCGTCGCCGACCGGCCGGCCGGCTTCACGGCAACGTGATGCGACCCGCCGCCCGGGAAATCGGCCGCCTCGGCCCAGAAAAAGGGGCCGGCCGGAGAAGCGTTCCGGCCGGCCGAGGCAGGATCGTCAATGGAGACGGGAAGGACAGCCGTCGCGATCGTCGTCACGGGAGGGAACCCGCGGCGGCGGGGGATCGCGGCCCCGCCGCCGGGGCGGCGGATCAGGCGGGCTCGAGCACCCGGGTCTCCATCGCCGCGTTGGCCTCGGCGAACTGGGCCTTGGCGCGTTCGATGTCGAAGGGCCGCTCGGCCAGGTCGTCGGGATGCCACTCGCTGCTGTGGCGCGAGAAGAAGTCGCCGCCATAGATGTGAATCGAGCCGGTCAGCCGCTGCAGCGGGTTGATCACCGAATGGATGGCGTCCGGACCCAGGCTGAGAACGTCGCCGGAGGACAGGGCCTTGACGCCGCGCGCCTCGATATGGCCCGCCGGATCGTCGGCGACACGGCGCCAGAGGATGTTGTCCTCCCGCCCGTCGATCAGGCCGCTGACGCCCCACATGGCATGGTCGTGGGCGTACATGACCATGCGCGGCCCCCACACCACGTGCAGGATCGTCAGCTCCGGGGAATGGTGCAGCGGGGTCATCCCCGCCCGCTCGGGCGTGCCCAGGGCACGGGTGACGCCGGCCCGGTCGGCCATGGCGCGATGCATGACCTCCTGAACGGCGTGACGCGGCGAGCTCTCGACGAGCGCGGAACGGCAGTCCGCGACGAAGCGATCCAGGTCGAACATGACGAGCTCCTTGCGTTGGAAAATCTTGAACGTGCAAGTGAACTCTATCACTACGAGAAATTTGCGCATTTACTATCGCATAAAATCTTTCAAATTAGAACGAAAACTATTTTAAGTTCGTTCAATGCCGTTTATCGCGCCACCCTGCGCGGCTTCGACCGGGCCGCGATTCCGCAGCGCAACAAATCGACCGTTGAAATGTGGCAGGATCGCCCCATATCCTGACTCCGTTACGTCGTGAAAGCGACCGGACGCGCCGCTCAGCGAAAGATCGCGCGGCCGTCGCACCGCATGCCGCCGGCCGGGACCGGCTGGTGATCGCGCCTTGCACGTGACGGCCCTCCCCCTTTCCCTCCGGGCCTGCTGGCGTGAACCGTGTGCGGCCGAAGGATCGTGCGCCCGGCGCCGATCCCTGCTGTCGAAAACCGCTGCGGGAGTTCGCAACCATGCCGGATTCGACGACCGAGACATCCCCCCGCCCGGCACGCATCGGCGTGCTCGGCGGCGGCGCCTGGGGCACGGCGCTGGCCGTCGCCGCCGGCCGCGCCGGCTCGCAGGTCACGCTCTGGGCCCGCGACGCGGCCGTGGTCGAGGCGATCAATCGCGACCACTGCCATCCGAGAGCCCTGCCGGGCATCGCGCTGGATCCGGAGATCCGGGCGAGCGACGACCCGGCCGCCGCGATCGTCGGCGCCGATGCCGTGCTGCTGGCCGTGCCGTCCCAGGCGGTGCGCCGCGTGGCGCGCCTGGCGGCCGCCCATGCGGCGCCGGACTTGCCGGTCGTGATCTGCGCCAAGGGCATCGAGGCGGCCACCGACAAGACGATGGTCGAGGTGGTGGCCGAGGAGCTGCCCGGCCGCCCGCTCGCCGTGCTGTCCGGGCCCAGCTTCGCCGCCGATGTCGCCGAGGGCCAGCCGACCGCGGTCGCGCTCGCCGTCGACGACGCCGCCGACGCCCATCACGGCCCGGACCGCAGCCTTGGCGCGATGCTGGCGCTGGCTTTGTCGAACCCGTCGTTCCGCCCCTACCTGACCGACGACGTGGCGGGGGTGGAGATCGGCGGCACGGTCAAGAACGTCATCGCCATCGCCTGCGGCGTCGCCGAGGGGCTGGGCTTCGGCGCCAACACCAAGGCGGCGCTGATCACACGCGGCCTGTCGGAGATCACGCGCCTGGGCGCGGCCCTGGGCGCCCGGCCGGAGACGATGACCGGCCTCGCCGGCCTGGGCGACCTGGTCCTGACCTGCGGCTCGACCCAGAGCCGCAACATGGCCTTCGGCGTCGCGCTCGGCCGCGGCACGCCGCTCGCCGAGGCGCTGGCCGCCGGCGGCACGGTGGAGGGCGCGGCCAACGCCGCCCAGGTGGTCGAGCTCGCCCGCCATCATGGCGTGGAGATGCCGATCGCCGAGACCGTGCACGCCGTCGTCAATGGCGGCCTGTCCGTCGAGCAGGCGGTCGAGGCCCTGACCGGCCGCCCCCTGAGGGCCGAGCCGGCCGAGCTCGACCACGTCGTGATCGAGCCCGACGAGGCGCCCATTCCCGCGCCCTGATCCCGTTTGCCGGCGCGCGCCCGACGGCGCCGCGCCGTTCCCCCCGCCCTTCCCCCCAACCACGACAATCGGACAATGCCCGACCGGACTGCCGATGCCGGCGCGCCTGCCGCGCCGACGCGAGCGCGCACGGCCGCGCCCCCCCGCCTGATCCTCGCGACCGACCTGGACGGCACGTTCCTGGGCGGCGACGACGCCCAGCGCGACCGCCTCTACGACTACCTCAAGGCCTGGCGGGAGCGGCTGCTGCTGGTCTTCGTGACCGGCCGCGATCTCGCCTTCGTGGGCGACCTGACCGCCGACGGCCGCGTGCCGGCGCCCGACTACGTCATCGGCGACGTCGGCACGACGGTGGTCCACGGCGCGACCCACGCGCCGGTCGCGGCGGTGCAGGAGCCGATCGAGCGGGCCTGGGGCGACTCCGAGGGCCGCATCAAGGCGATGCTCGACGGCGCGCCGGGCCTCCGGCCGCAGCCCGTCGTCGGCGGCTGCCGGGTCAGCTACTACTACGATCCCGACGCCCTGCGGCCCGAGACGGTCTCCGCCGTGGAGGCGGCCGGCTTCGACGTCATCCTGTCGGCCGGCACCTTCCTCGACGTGATGCCCCGCGGCGTCGCCAAGGGGCCGACGCTGCTGCGCTTCCTCGACGCGCTGGCGCTCGACCCCGGCGCGGTGATCGTCGCGGGCGACACCCTCAACGACCTGTCGCTGTTCGAGACCGGGCTCGACGGCGTCGCCGTCGGCAACTCGGAGCCCGCGCTGCTCGAGCGCCTGGGCGACCGGCCCCGCGTGCACAGGAGCCCCCATCCCGGCTGCGCCGGCATCGCCGACGCCATCCGCCGCTTCGGCAAGACCCTGGAGGACTGACGGCATGAAATCGAGCCTGGTGATCGTCTATCACCGCCAGCCCTACGAGGAGGTCGTCGTCGACGGCCGGACCGAGTTCCGCGAGAACAAGAGCCCGAACGGCATCGTGCCGTCGCTCAAGAGCTTCTTCGGCTCGGTCGACCACGGCTCCTGGGTCGCCTGGAAGGAGGCCGAGGACCCGGACAACCCGGACTTCGAGCGCCGCGTCGAGATTTCCGACAGCCACGGCGACTACACGGTCAGCCGGCTCGGCCTGACCAAGGAGCAGGTCACACAGTTCTACCACGTGACCTCGAAGGAGGCGCTGTGGCCGATCCTTCATTCCTTCCCGCAGAACTTCAACTATGACGCCGTCGACTGGGAGACCTTCCGCGAGGTCAACCGGCGCTTCGCCGAGGCGGCGTGCGAGGAGGCCGAGGACGACGCGCTGATCTGGATCCACGACTACAATCTGTGGCTCTGCCCGGCGATGATCCGGGAGATCAAGCCGAACGCCAAGATCGCCTTCTTCCACCACACGCCGTTCCCGGCGGCGGACGTCTTCAACATCCTGCCCTGGCGCGAGGAGATCGTGGACAGCCTGCTGGCCTGCGACATGGTCGGCTTCCACATCCCGCGCTACGCCCAGAACTTCGTCGGCGTCGCCCGGGCGCTGCGCCAGGTGGAGATCGAGTCGACGGTCGCGGTCGAGGACACGCTGAGCCCGGTCGGCACGGCGCTCAGCGAGCCGGAGATGGCCGAGGTGATCGCCCACGACGGCCGGCGCATCCTGATCGACGCCTTCCCGGTCGGCACCAACCCGGACCTGATCGACCGCCACCTGACGAGCCCGGAGGCCGCCGAGCGGATCGCCAAGATCCGTCGCGAGATCGGCGAGGACCAGACGCTGATCCTGTCGGTCGGGCGCACCGACTACACCAAGGGCACGGCGGAGCTGCTCGACGCCTATGACCGGCTGCTCGACCGCCGGCCGGAGCTGCGCGGCAAGGTCAAGCTGATGGTGACCTCGGTCCAGGCCAACCAGAACATGACCGTCTACCGCGAGACCCAGGAGGAGATCGACCGCATGGTCGGCAGCATCCACGGGCGCTACGCCACGCTGGACTGGGGCCCGATCATGCACTTCTCGACGCCGATCCCGTTCGACGAGCTGGTCTGCTACTTCCGGGCGGCAGACATCTGCTGGACGACGCCGCTGCGCGACGGCCTGAACCTGGTGGCCAAGGAGTACATCGCCTCCCACAAGGGCGAGGGCGGCGTGCTCGTGCTCTCGGAGTTCACCGGCGTGGCGGCGGAGCTCCAGCACGCGGTGCCGACCAACCCCTATGTCTCGGACTCCCTGGCGGAGTCGATCGACGCGGCTCTGGCCATGGACCCGGCCGAGCAGCGCACCCGCATGGCGGCAATGTACGAGAACGTGTGCAAGTACGACATCGGCCACTGGGCCGAGCACATCTTCGCCCAGTTCGACCGCGTCCGCCCGCTCCGCCACGGCGACGCCCCGACCCCCGCCCCGGCCACGGCGGCGGAGTAGAGGCGGACCGGTCGGCAGCGACGAAGCCGGCGACTCCCTCAAAGGGTCGCCGGCTCGGACGACGCCGCCGCCTCAGTCCACGTTGCGGTTCACGTCGCCGATGCCGCCGTGGACGCCGCCGAGTTCGTTGGCGAAGCCGGAGGTGCCGTCGTCGTTCGGGTTCGTGCCCGACTGGCCCGGATTGTTGCCGATGCCGTGGATGTTCCCGCCATTGGCGTTGACGCCATTCGGATTGGCGTTCGTGCCGTCGCCCCGGCCGACCTTGTCGTGGATGTTCGGGTGGTTGGTGTCGGCCTGGGTGTCGTTCTTCTGCGGCGCGGCGTGGCCGGGGCCGACCAGCGCGACCGCGACGGCGAGCGCCATCGCCACGGCCGTCGCCAGGATCAGCAGGCGCCGGGCGATCGGATGGCGATAGGGGTGATCGAAGAGCGAGAACATCGGCGAAGCCTCCGTGAAGCGGGGGTCACTTCGCTATCGATGGATCGAATCTTTTAACGATTCGTAAATTGCTGGGGTTGCCTAAAATATTCGCGAAAGTAATCGAAGAACTCGACCAAAATCCTCGGCATATTCCCGCCGATCCGGTCCGTCCCGGCGTGGCGCGACGTCAGACCGCCGAGCCCGCCCTCATGACCATGACGGCCCGGCCCGTCGTCCTATTCCACCGTCTCGATCGCCGTGACGAGCGGGGTCCAGTCCTCGCGCAGGGCGGTCGCGCGGCGGGCCGGCAGGTCGAAGACGCCGAGGCCGTCCTCCGCGGCGTCGGCGTAGAGCGCGCTGTCGCGCAGCCGCGCGGCGACCTGGTGGCCGAGATCGCCCAGGAAGGCCTCCAGCCGGCCGGCGGCCCGGCTGCGCGGCCGCAGGCGGTTGGCGACGACGGCGACTCCCGTGCGGTTCTTCGCGATCGGCTTCAGCGTCTCGATCCGCTTCACGAAGCGGGCCGTCGCCGCCTCGTCGAAACGCGAGGGCAGCACCGGCAGGACGATCACGTCGGCGCGCCGTATCAGCGTCTCGGCCGTCTTCGGCTTCATCGCCGCCGGCGCGTCGATGACCAGCCGGCCGACGCCTTTCGGCGCCGCGCCCGGCTCCTTCGACCAGTCGAGCGCGGCGATCGCGGGCCGGTCCGCCGGCCGCCGGGCCAGCCAGTCGAGCGCCGATTTCTGCCGGTCGACATCGGCCAGCGCCGTCGTCAGCCCGCCTTGCGCGAAGGCGGCGGCCAAGTTGGTGGCGATCGTGGTCTTGCCACAGCCGCCCTTGGTGTTGGCGACGAGGACGGTCAGCATCGCGGGCGGGTTCCCGGCGGGTCGGAGGTCAGCGATCGGAGGGCGGGCGGCGGCCGCCGATCCGGTGTCGGCGGCGGCGATCAGTGCCAGAAGGGCTTGGTGCCGGCGAAGGCGCGCCAGTCGCGGGCGAGGCGCGGCTCGGCCTCCGCCGCGCCGCGGGCGTGCCAGGCGATCACCAGGCCGGCGCCGCGCGCCAGGGCCGGATCGCCCGGCCGCGCCTCGACCAGCCCGGCGATCAGGGAGCGCGCCGTCGCGACGTCGTTGAGATGGCCCAGATCGTCCTGCAGCCCCGACAGCGCCTTGACGAAGGCCCGCGCCTTCTTGGGCTTGTAGAGGCCGCGCCAGAACTCCGCGGCGTAGCGCAGCTTCTTGCAGGCGATGCGCAGCCGGTGGCGCGCCTCGGGCGACAGCCGCTCGAAATGCCGGCCGCGCTTGAGCACCTTCTTGTGGTGGCGGGCGAGCAGTTTGTCGGCGAGCTCGGTCATCGGGCGGCCGAGCGTGGCCAGCGTCTCCGCGTCGCCGGCCCGGGCGAGGTCGTCGCGCCAGCCGCGCGCCTCGATCCACTCGCCGAGCTCGAGCACCAGGGCGGTGTAGTCCGGATCGGCGATCGTCGCCCGCACCCTATCGTAGCCGGCGGCCCGCGCCTCGGCCGCCGCCGCGCGCACCGCGCCGAGCGCCTCGGATTCCTCCGGCATCGCCGCTTCCAGCGGGCCGACCAGTTCGGCCAGGAAGACGTCCTGGTCGCGCGCCGGCCCCAGCCCGTCGGCCACGCGCTTCAGCGCCGCTTCCAGGCGGTGCGTGCGCTCGGGCGGGAGGACGGGCTCGTAGAGCTTCAGGGCCGAGCGCATGCGCCGCAGCGCCACGCGCATCTGGTGCACGCCCTCGGGATCGCTGCCGTCGAGCGCGGCATCCTCGTTGGCCAGCCAGTGCTCGAAGCATTGCCGCAGGATCGTCTCCAGCGCCTCGTCGACCGTCGCGCCGCGCGGAACCGAGGCCTTGGCCGGCTTGTACGGCGCCGGGCGCTCGTCGCCGGCCAGGCGATAGCCGCGCGCCGCCTTGCTGGCCCGCGCCAGATGCACCGGCGCGACGTCGTGGAGCTCGCGCGCCAGGTGCCAGAGCGCGGCAGGGGGCCCGGCGAGCAGTTCCAGCTCGATCTCCGCGACCGGCTGCTCCCTTTGCCCGGCGACGACACTGCCCAGATCGAAGGCGACCTCGATGCGCGCCGGGTCAACCGCCGGAGTCGGCGCATGGCCATCCACCTCGTCCGCCGGCACCTCGATCACGCGGCTGCGGCGGGTGAAGCGGGTGGCGAAGACGGGCCGGAGCTCGTCGGGGAGCACCAGGCCGAGCTGCGCGCGGGCCTCCGGCGCGGCGATCGCGCCCAGGTCGGGCTGGGCGCCGGCGACCGGCGCCTCCCACTCGTCGCGCGTGACGCCGTCGCCGTCGGTCTTGAGCGTCTGGATCCAGGACCGGCCGGAGCGCCGGACCCTCAGCGCGATCCGCCGCCGCTTCAGGCGCAGGTCGGGGGTGTCGTAGTAGACGCTCTCCAGCTCGCGCGTCCGGGGCTTGCCCACCGATCGGCCGGTAATGGCGGCGGCGGCCATGATCGACTTCAGCGCCGACTCCTCGGCCGTGAGCTTGAGCTCGACCTCGGTGTCCCGGTGGCCGGTGTCGGCGGGAGGGATATCGACGCTCGAAGTATCCATCGTCCTGTCGGCTCGACCGCTGTCCAAGGGCGCCGGACGGCCCCGACCCGACACCCTGATGCCGCGCATGCCGGACCGCAAGGCGATCCATCGGGCGAAATCGGCGCGAACGGGTCATGCGGGCGCTGGACGTCTTCCCCGACGGCAACATTCGCACGATCCGCGAGAAGTTCAAGCGCCGGCCTACCCGTCCTTGTCGAAAACCAGCACCTTGCTCAGGAACGCGACGTCGCGCGCGACCGGGACGAGCCCGTGGGCGGCGAACACGGCCCCCAGGTCGTCGCGGATGTAGTCGGCGTAGTAGGGCTCGTGAAAGCCCTGCGGGAAGTAGTCGAGCACCCCGTCGAAGCGCGGCCGGTCGCCGCGCTGCAGGCTGTCGACGAAGACCAGCCGGCCGCCCGGCGCCAGCACGCGCGCCATCTCCCCGGCCACGACCGCGCGCACCTTGCGCGGCAGTTCGTGGAACAGGAAGACGCAACTCACGAGATCGACGCTGGCGTCGGGCAGCGGGATCGCCTCTGCGTTGGCCTGGGCGACGCGTATGACGCCGGCCCGCCGCCGCCCGGCCGGCCGGGAGACGCCGGCGACCCGCCGCGCCGCCTCGCGCAGATAGGGCACGGAGAGGTCGATGCCGGTGATGTCCAGGCGCGGGTGATTGTCGCGCAGGAAGGCCATGAACTGGCCCGTCCCGCAGGCGACGTCGAGCAGGCGGGCGCCGGCCGTGCCGCCCGGCCGGCGGGACAGCGCCTCGCGGATCGGCACCAGGGCCTGGCGGCGCATGGCGTCGGCCCCGCCGCCGAACAGGACTTCGACCTGATGGTCGTAGAGCCGGGCCGACTCCTCGGTGAGGTAGCCGCCGGTCTGGTAGTGGAAGTTCTGGCGATAGTAGCGTGGCAGGCGCTCGGAGCCCTCGGGCGGGGCGCGGAAGACCTCGGCGGCCCCCCGATCGGCGCGGCGCCGGTTGACCGACGGCAGGTCGGCGAAATAGGCCCGCGCCTCCGCGATCGCCTGCTCGGGCCGGCGGAACAGGTCGTGCGGGCGTCGGTACAGGCCGCGCTCGATATTCGACCAGTCGCGCCGGAACAGGGCGTAGAGTTCGGCCAGCAGCTCCTGGCGGTCGGGCGTGCGCGCCTTGACCTTCGGCGCCGGGAAGCTGCCGCGCGAGAGGCGGGCGGCCAGCATGTACTGCCCGAAATACCAGCCCACCCGGGCGGTCGTGCCCACCGTGTAGCTCAGCCGGTCGAGAGGGGTCGTCATCGTGGCCGCGGCTCCCGCTGTCATGTCCCGCTTTCAGGGCGAACGCGCGCGGATCCTAGCACGACCGGGTGGCCGCGGCGCCGGGCCGGGATGTCGCGCGCGCGGCTTCGCCCTATCTCCCGCGTCGAGCCCTGTCCCGTCCGGCCCGACCTACCAGGAGAGACCCGCCATGGCCGAATCCGTCTGGTCCTATCCCCGCCCGCCCCGGGTCGGGCCGACGCGCCGCCGCCTAATGATCGAGGCGGGCGGCCGCACGATCGCCGACACCACGGCCGCCTATCGCGTGCTCGAGACCAGCCACCCGCCGACCTACTACCTGCCGCCGGGGGACGTAGCGGACGACTTGCTGCGCCCGAACCGCCGCCGCACGATGTGCGAGTTCAAGGGCAAGGCCGCCTATTTCGACCTGGTCCTGCCCGACCGGACGGTCGAGATGGCGTGCTGGTGCTACCCCGACCCGACGCCGGCCTTCGCGGATATCCAGGATTATCTCTGCTTCTATCCCTCCAAGGTCGATGCCTGCTTCGTCGACGGCGAGCGCGTCGCCGCGCAGGAGGGCGACTTCTACGGCGGCTGGATCACGTCCGACATCGAGGGTCCGTTCAAGGGAGCCCCGGGGACCCGGGGCTGGTGACGGCCTGCCGGCCCCTGGCCGGCCCCGTTGCCAGCCGGGGCCGGGTGTGATTGGTTAGCGGCCCTTCCCCAAGCCTGTCCGACACGCTCGACCGAGAACCGCTCCGACAACCGGGAACCCCGCCGCCATGTCCGACTTCCGCACTCTCGACGACCTGGATGTCGCCGGCAAGACCGTGCTCGTGCGCGGCGATCTCAACGTGCCCATGGCCGATGGCCGGGTCACCGACGCCACCCGGCTGGAGCGCCTGGCCCCCACCCTGATCGAGCTGGCGGACAAGGGCGCCAAGGTGGTCGTGCTGTCCCATCTGGGCCGGCCCAAGGGAAAGGTGGCGCCGGAATACTCCCTGAAGCCGGTGGTGCCGGCGCTGGAAAAGGCGCTGGGCGGCCGATCGGTGGCGTTCGGCGAGGACTGCGTCGGCGAGGCGGCGCTGAAGGCCGTGGACGCGGTCGAGCCCGGCGGCATCGTCCTGCTGGAGAACCTGCGCTTCCACGCGGAGGAGGAGAAGAACGACGACACCTTCGCCGCCCGGCTCGCCGAGCTGGGCGAGATCTATGTCGACGACGCCTTCTCCGCCGCCCACCGGGCGCATGCCTCGACGGAAGCGATCGCCCGCCAGCTCCCCGCCTATGCCGGCCGACTGATGCAGGAGGAGCTGGAGGCGCTGACGGCCGCCCTGGAAAAGCCCGAGCGCCCGGTCGCCGCGGTGGTCGGCGGCGCCAAGATCTCCACCAAGCTCGACCTGCTGGGCAACCTGGTCGAGAAGGTGGACAAGCTGATCCTGGGCGGCGGCATGGCCAACACCTTCCTCAACGCCCGCGGCACTGCCATGGGCAAGAGCCTGATGGAAGCGGACATGGCCGACGCGGCGCGCGAGATCATGGCCAAGGCGGAGGCCCGCGGCTCGGCCATCCTGCTGCCGGTCGACGGCGTGGTGGCGGCGGAGTTCGCGGAAGGCGCGCCGTCCGAGACCGTGGCCATCGACGCGGTGCCGGCCGACCGCATGGTCCTCGATATCGGGCCGAAGACGGTCGAGGCCCTCGTCGCCGAGCTCGCCAAGTGCAGGACCGTGGTGTGGAACGGCCCGCTCGGCGCCTTCGAGAAGCCGCCCTTCGACGCCGGCACGACCGCCGTCGCCAAGGAGGTGGCGACAATGACCGAGGCCGGGCGGCTGATGTCGGTCGCCGGCGGCGGCGACACGGTGGCGGCGCTGCACAATGCCGGCGTGCTGGAGCGGTTCAGCTACGTCTCCTCGGCCGGCGGCGCGTTCCTGGAGTGGCTGGAGGGCAAGACCCTGCCCGGCGTCGCGGCGCTGCGCCACTGAGCCCTGCTTTCTCTCCCCTCGTGACGAGACCCGGACCATGACCCTGCCGCATGGCGTTCTTCGCGGCGTGGCCACCTCCGCCTGGCAGATCGAGGGCGCGACCCGCGAGGGCGGGCGCGGCCCGTCGATCTGGGACCGCTTCGCGCGCCGCCCCGGCGCCATCCGGACCGGGGAGACCGGCGACAAGGCCTGCGACCACTACCATCGCTGGCGCGAGGACATCGCGCTGATCGCGGATCTCGGCTGCGACGCCTACCGCTTCTCCGTCGCCTGGCCGCGCATCCAGCCGGAGGGGCGCGGCCGGCCGAACCCGGACGGGCTCGACTTCTACGACCGGCTGGTCGACGGGCTGGCCGAGGCCGGGATCGCGCCGGTCGTCTGCCTCTATCACTGGGACCTGCCCGAGGCGCTGCAGGATCGCGGCGGCTGGACGAACCGGGAGACCGTACCGCGCTTCGCCGAATACGCCTGGCGCGTCGCCGACCGGCTGGGCGACCGGGTGTCGACCTTCTTCATGATGAACGAGGCGAACATCCATGCCCGGCTCGGCCACCTGATCGGCGTGCACGCGCCGGGCGTGGTACGCCCCGACGCCTTCCTGCGGGCGATGCATCACCAGACCCAGGCGACGGCCGAGGCGATGCGCGCGCTCGACGAGGAGAGCCGGGACTGGCGCCTGGGCACCATCCTGTCGCTGGCGCCGGTCAGCCCCGGCGACGACAGCCAGAGCGCGGAGGAGGCGGCCCACCGGCTCGATTCCTGGTGGAACGGCGCCGGCCTCGACCCGCTGGTCCACGGCCGCTATCCCGAGGCGATCGCCGAGACGATGGACAGCGTGATCGACCACGACGCCTATGACCTGGAGCGGATGCACCGCCCGCCGGACGTGATCGGCGTCAACTACTACCACCCGCTCTACGCCAGGCCGGACCGGGACGCGCCGCTGGGCCTCGCCGTCGCCGAGGCGGCGCCGGGCGCGCAGGAGACCACGGCCATGGGCTGGGGGATCGAGCCGGACCGGCTGGAGGCAATGCTGCTGCGCCTCAAGGCCGACTACGGCGACCCGGCCCTGATGGTGACGGAAACCGGCGCGGCCTTCGACGACCGCCCGGACGCCGAGGGCCGCATCCGCGACCCTCGCCGGATCGCGTTCCTGGAAAGCCATCTCGACGCCATCGCCCGCGCGATCGACGGCGGCGCGAAGGTTGAGGGCGTCTTCGTCTGGTCGCTGCTCGACAATGTCGAGTGGGCCGAAGGGACGGCCAAGCGCTTCGGCCTCGTCCATGTCGACTTCGAGACCCAGACCCGCACGCCCAAGGACAGCTACCGCTGGCTCCAGGAACAGTGGCGGGGGTGAGGGGCGGAAGCCGTTATCACCGCTAAAGAACGCACGAGTAAATTCCCTCTCCCAAAGGGAGAGGGTGGGGCCCGCGGCCGTCAGGCCGTGGGAGGGTGAGGGGTTGCGGACGGCGGAGCATTGTCCGGCGGTCTGCAACCCCTCACCCTGACCCTCTCCCTGAGGGAGAGGGGACGCGGGTGGCAGCGGTCATGCCTGAATCCCTGCCACCGATTCTTCAAGGCGGTATTCTTCGCACTACCCGATACTTGCATGCATACTTGGCATGCTGCGCAACAAACCACGATCCGGAGCCGCCGCGCACCGCACCTCTACTGCGCCGCGACCATGCCCTGGCGGGTCTCCACCACGCGGTCGGCCAGGCGGCCGTCGAGGGGCTGGAGGTGGTCGAAGCGGGCGATGTAGCTGCCGACGCCCTGGGTGATCGAGCGCAGCTCGATGATCAGGTCGTGCATCTCCGCCTGGGGCAGGTAGGCCTTGACCTCGTCCCAGCCGTCCCAGCCGGGCCGCGCGTCGAAGCCCAGGATCTGGCCGCGCCGCTGGGAGAGCACGCGCTGGGCCTTCGGCGTCGCCTCCGACGGCACGAAGATCGAGACCTCGGCGATCGGCTCCAGCAGCACCGGCTCGCAGGCCGCCAGCGCCTCCGTGACCGCCTGCCGGCCGCAGGTGCGGAAGGCCTGCTCGGAGCTGTCGACCGAGTGGTACTGGCCGTCGGACAGATCGACCGCCACGTCGACCACCGGGAAACCGAGGGGGCCGCGGGCCAGCGCGTCCTTCGCCCCGGCCTCGACCGCCGGGATGTACTGCTTGGGCACCGCCCCGCCGACCACGCTGTCGGTGAAGGCGAACCCCTCGCCCCGGCCCAGCGGCGAGACCTCGATATGCACGTCGGCGAACTGGCCATGGCCGCCGGTCTGGCGCTTGAACCGGCTGTGCTGCTTGGTGCCGCGCCGGATCGATTCCTTGTACGGCACGGCCGGCGCCTGGCCGGTGACGGTGACATTGAAGCGGCGCTTCAAGCGCTCGATCGCGATCTGGAGATGGATGTCCCCCTGCCCGCCGATGACGAGCTCGCCAGTGTCCGGGTCGTGGACATGGGTCAGCGCGGCGTCCTCCTCCGAGAGCTTCTGGAGCGCGCCGGATAGCTTGACCTCCTCGTTGCGGTTCTCGGCATGGATCGCCTGGAAGAAGACCGGGACCAGCGGCTCCGGCCACAGGGCGGCGGGCTCCCGGCCGTCGGCGGTCAGCACGTCGCCGCTCCGCGGCGCGTCCATGCGGCCGAGCGAGACGACCGCCCCCGGCCCGGCCGACGCGATCTTCTCCTGCTTGTCGCCCAGATGGCGGTGCAGACCGCTGACCTTGCCGCCGCCCAGGCTCATGCCGTCGGTCACCGTGCCGCGCCAGACCCGCGCGAAGGAGAGCTTGCCGGCATGCGGCGCGTGGTGGGTGCGGAAGACGCCGGCCACCACCGCGCCGTCGGGCACGCCCAGCCGCTCGGCGGTGCGCGCGGGCTCGGGCACGTCGTGGCGCAGCGCCTTCATCAGCCGGCGCACGCCGCCGTCGCGCTCCGCAGCACCCAGCAGGACCGGCACGATCAGGTCGTCGGCGATGTCGGCGTGGAGCTGGCGATAGACCTCGTCGGCCGCGGGCTGGACGTCCTCCAGGAGCTGTTCGAGCAGGGAGTCGTCGAAATCGGCCAGCGCCTCCAGCATCTCCTGGCGGGCTTCCTGCTCGCGGTCGGCCACCGTGTCCGGCAGCCGGACCAAATCGGAAGCTTGGCCGGCCTTGTAGGCGTAGGCCCGCTCGGAGACCAAGTCGACATAACCGGTGATCGCCTCGCCCTCGCGGATCGGCACCTGGCGCAGCACCAGCGGGCGCGCCGAATGGGCCTGCAGCGCGGCGAGCACGTCGCGCATCCGGGTCGAGGCCGTGTCCATCTTGTTGACGAAGAGGAGATGGGGGATCGCATGCCCGTCGAGGAAGCGCAGCAGCGGCGCCAGCGCCAGCGCGCGCGAGGGATCGGGCTCGCACACGACGACCGCCAGATCGGCGGCCATCAGGGCGTGGAAGGCGTCCTGCGCCAGCTCCAGCGAGCCGGGGCAGTCGAGCACCGTCCAGGAATCCCCGGCGTGCTCGAAGGAGGCGACCGTCGTCTCGGTGGACATGCCGCGGGCGCGGGAGATGTCGTCGGCGTCGCCGACCGTGTTGCCGGCGGCCACCGTGCCCTTGCGCGAGACGGCGCCAGCCGCGGCGAGCAGGGATTCGAGGAGCGAGGTCTTGCCGGCGCCCTGCGGGCCGACCAGGGCGACGCAGCGCGGCGCCGACGCGCTCGCGGGGTCGGGGGAGCCGCCGGCCGCCTCGGCCGGCGCGAACACGGCGGAACGGAAACGGGTGGATCTGGTGGAAACGGACATCGCGGGCCTCCTCTCCGGGTGAGCCCCCGCCGGGGCACCGAGAGAGCGCCAGGCGCCCGGCCCGCGCGTCCGTTCTTCGGTCTTGCACGCTCCGGCGGTGTCGGCCGGCGACGCGAGGGGGCGCTTGGTCCTCCCTAGGACGATCATGCTCCCACCGGCGGCGGAGCGGAGTCCAGCGGAAAGGGGGGCGTGCCGGAAGCCTTGCGACGTCAGGGTGCCAGGACGAATTCAAGGGCATCGAGCACACCAGATAGGTCCGAGTGGTCGGCCAGCGGCGTGGTAGCGACAGCGTCCAGCTTCTCCAGAGCCCGGTCGAACACGGCGATCGTCGGCCGGTTCGTGAGCCGTGACGGATAAGCGATGCCGTCGGGCCGCGCGGGATGATCATGGATCGCCAGAGCCCAGGCCCGCGCCGGGCCATGTGCGCTGGCCCGCAGGGCATCGGTCGGCATGCCGAGGCGCAACGCGCCGAGATCGGTCATATCGACAAGGAGCAACGGATCTTCGGCGACGATTTCGAAGACGACATGCGCCCGGATATCCGCAGTCTCGTCAAGAGTCAGCGGCCCCGACCGGAACTCGTGATCGTTACCCAGGACCGTTTCAGCAAAGGCGGTCGTATGGTCCGAAGCCGCGTAGACCATCGCATAGGTCCCGAGACCGACCCCACCAGCGTCGATCCGGGGGTCGGAAAAGCGCGATGCCGCCTCCTCGCGAAAGCCGAGTGGCGTCCCAGCGTACCGGTTCAGTGAAATACGATAGTAAGTATTCGAAACAATCTCGGACGAAATCATGGGCAGGGAGCGGTGGGCAAGGACCGGCCATCGCTCAGCCAAAGTCGCCGCGACCCACGCCGATCGCCAGACGCTCCAGGACCTCGAGGTCGCCGGCCCGTATGCACTCGATACCGGTGCAGCCGTCGAGACCGGATTGCGGCGTCGTCATGAACCGGTGGATGCGCCACCGCGAATAGCCGTTCTCGTCGAGGATCGCCAACGCCCGGTCCAGACCCGGCACGGCCTCGCGATAGGCAAACTGCCAATCCGGATAGCGGTAGGACCAGCCGGTGGTGGTCAGGGCGAAGAGCTTGCCCTTGCGCCGCCGCTCGTTGACCGCCTGGACCGAGATGCCGAGGATCTCGCCAACCTGCTGCGAGGACAGCATGTCCGGCCCGGAGAGGATCGCCGGGATCACCTCGCGGGCGCGGCGGCGGGCGTCGTCCAGCGTCGGCCGCCGGCCAGTGCCGCGGCCCGCGCGTTCCGGCGCGGTCTCCGCGAGCCGATCGATCCGGGCGACGATCTCGGGCCAGCGGGCGAGCAGGCGGGTCGCCTCTTCCTCCGACAGGGCGGCGAGCTTGGTTTCGAGATGAGCAAGCATCTCGGCCGCGGGACGGGAGAGCGAACGGACGTCATCGCGCGACGCCGCCGCCCTGTGCGCCTTTCGCGACGCGGGAGGCTTCCGATTCGGAGCCTCGCGGGCGAGCGTTTCGCCCTCCGGCGACCTGTTCTTCAGCCTGCTCACGAAAATACCTTTCCGAACTTCTCCCTTAAGGAGAGGAGCGGCCGGCGATTTGATCAAGTTGTTAAAGCAGTCGCCGATGCCCGCGCCGCCCTACCCCTTCCCCGCAACATCCGGCGCCAGGGTCGCGGCGAGGACGCGGTGGACCGGGGTCGGCACGCCGGCCTCCGCGCCCAGCCGGGCGACCGTGCCGCTCAGCCAGGGCAGCTCCAGCGGCGCGCCGCGCGCCCGGTCATGGGCCATGGAGGCGATCATCGCCTCCGGCAGACGGTCGAGGTCGCCCAGGATCCGCGTCTCGACATCCTGCGGCAGGGCGACGCCGCGGGCCCGGGCGACGGCGACGACCTCCGCCACCGCCTCGGCGAACAGGGCGCGGGTCTCCGGATCGGCGCGGATGACGCCGGCGGAATGGCCGGTCGCCGCGGTCAGGGCGGCGAAGGGGGCGAGCATGGCGAACTTGGCCCACAGCTCGGCTTCGATGTCGCCGGCGATGCGCACCTCGCCGCCGGCCGCGCGCACGGCCTTGGCGAAGGCGTCGAGCCAGGGTGCCGCCCCGCCGCCCGGCTCGCCCAGGACCAGCCGGGCATGTCGGCCGGTCTGGCGGATCGTGCCGGGCGGGTCGACGAAGGCGGAGATATAGGCCGCGCCCGCCCGGATCGCGCTTGCCGGAACGTGCCTGGCCAGCAGCGCCGGGCCGTCGACGCCGTTTTGCAGGCTCAGTACCACCGTCTCCGGGCCCACCAGCGGCGCGATCGCGGCGCCCGCCGCCTCGGTGTCCGCGAGCTTGACCGCGACGACGACCACCGCCGGCGGCACGCCGGTATCCGCGCGCCACTCGGCGAGGCCGGCCGGATCGTCGGTGACGGTGACCGCCGGCAGGTGCAGGTCGCCGGCCTCGCTGGCGATCCTCAGCCCGTCGCGCCGCAGCGCCGCCAGATGCGCGCCGCGCGCGACGAAGGCCACGTCGTGGCCGGCCGCCGACAGCCGCCCGCCGAAATACCCGCCGACGCCGCCGGCGCCCATCACCGCGATGCGCATGCGCCTCACCCCGTTGCCAGAGACCGCCCGCGCCGGACCGGCCGACATGGACCGCCGGCGCCGGTTGCGCCTACCATCGGCCCATGGGGGAGACCACGGAAAGCGACCGGGCCGACAGCACGCCGACCGGCACGCCGGCGGACGACGCCACCTTCACCGTGCGCGGGCTGACCAAGGTCTACCGCACCGGCGCGGTGGTGGTCGAGGCGCTGCGCGGTGTCGACCTGGATCTCTTCGCCGGGGAGATGGCGGTCCTGCTCGGCCCCTCGGGCAGCGGCAAGTCGACCCTGCTCAACATCCTGGGCGGGCTCGACGCGCCGACCGCCGGCCATGTGTGGTTCCGGAAGGCGGAGCTGACGGCCTTCGACGACCGGGCGTTGACCGCCTACCGGCGCGATCACGTCGGTTTCGTCTTCCAGTTCTACAACCTGATCCCCAGCCTGACGGCGCGCGAGAACGTCGCCCTGGTGGCCGAGATCGCGCGGGTCCCCATGCCCCCGGCAGAGGCGCTGGAGCTGGTCGGGCTCGGCGGCCGGCTCGACCACTTCCCGGCCCAGCTTTCCGGCGGCGAGCAGCAGCGCGTCGCCATCGCCCGGGCGATCACCAAGCGCCCGGAGGTCCTGCTGTGCGACGAGCCGACGGGCGCGCTCGACAGCAAGACCGGCATCGTCGTCCTGGAGGCGATCGAGACGGTGGCGCGCGAGCTTGGCACCACCACGGCCGTCATCACGCACAACGTCGCCATCGCCGACATCGCCGACCGGGTGATCGACATGGCCGACGGCCGGATCGCCGGCCAGCGGACCAACGCCACGCGCCGCCCGGCGCGCGAGCTCGCCTGGTAGCGGGGTGGACCGGCGATGACGATCGGCGCGCTCGACCGGAAGCTCCTGCGCGACCTGCGCGGCATGGCGGGCCAGGCGCTGGCGGTCGCGCTGGTCGTCGCGGCCGGCGTGGCGCTCTACGTCATGAGCGTCGGCACCCTGCGCTCGCTCGACGAGACGCGCGCGGCCTATTACGAGCGCTACCGCTTCGCCGACATCTTCGCCGGCGCCACCCGCGCGCCGGAGCGGGTACACGGAGACATCGCGGCGATCGAGGGGGTCGGCGCGGTGGCGACCCGGGTCGTCGCCGACGCCGTGCTGCGGGTGCCGGGCCTGGTCGAGCCGGCGCGCGCCCGCCTCGTCTCGCTGCCGGAGACCGGCGACGCCCGGATCAACGACATCGTGCTGCGCGCCGGCCGGATGCCCCGCCCCGGCCATCCGGGCGAGGTGCTGGCCCACGAGGCCTTCGTCGAGGCCCACGGCTACGCCCTCGGCGCCCGCGTCGAGGCGGTGATCGACGGCCGGCTGCGCGACCTGACCATCGTCGGCGTCGCGCTGTCGCCCGAATTCGTCTACGCCATCGCGCCCGGCGAGCTGGTGCCCGACGACCGGCGCTTCGGCGTGTTCTGGATGGAGCGGCCGGCGCTGGAGGCCGCGCTCGACATGGAGGGCGCGTTCAACGACGTGGCGATCGGCCTGCTGCGCGGCGCCGATCCCGACCCGGTGATCGACGCCGTGGACCGGCTGCTCGACCCCTATGGCGGGCCCGGCGCCGTCACCCGGCGCGACCAGCCGTCCCACCGCATCCTCGACAGCGAGTTCGAGCAGCTCGCCAACATGGGTCGGACGCTGCCGCCGATCTTCCTCGGCGTCGCGGCCTTCCTGCTGCACGTGGTGGTCGGCCGGACGATCGAGCTCGACCGGGAGCGCATCGGCCTGCTCAAGGCCTTCGGCTATTCGGACCGGGCGGTCGCCGGGCACTACCTGAAGCTGGTCCTGGCGATCACCGGGCTCGGCATCCTGGCCGGCTTCGCCGCCGGCATCCAGCTCGGCCGCGGTCTGACCGGGCTCTATACCGACTTCTTCCGTTTCCCCTTCCTGATCTACCGGCTGCACGCCGACGTCTTCGCTGCCGCCGGCCTGGTCGCGGCCGCAGCCGGATCGCTCGGCGCGTTGTCGGCCGTGCGGCGCGCGGCGGCGCTGGCGCCGGCC
>JAVJUS010000050.1:0-55709 GCA_040220455.1 Azospirillaceae bacterium | reverse complement strand
CGGCGGGGCCGCGAGCCCGCCGGCCCCGCGGGGGGCGCCGGCGCCCCTGTGGGGCGCGCTCCGCACGACCGACCTACGACCGCACCAGGTCCAGGCCGCGCAGGGTGTAGGTGGGCCTCGCGGCGTCGCCCGGCGGCGGCGCATCGCTATGGCCGGTGCGGCGGGTTACGGCGTCGAAAGCCTGGACCAGCCGGCTGTCGTAGTGCGCCAGCACCGCCTCCGTCGGCTCCCCCCGACGGAGCGCGCGCAGGACCGCCGCCGCCAGGATGGCCGTGCGCAGGCCGTTGCCGACGCCGTCGCCGGTCACTGGCGGCAGACCCATCGCCGCGTCGCCGATCGCGAGCCAGCCGGGGCCGGCCGTTGGCCGGGCGAGCCGCGGCATCGCCTCGAACACCCGGGCCGGGGCGCCCGCCATGTCGCCGATCACCGCCGCGACCGCCCGGCTGTGCGCGAGATCGGCCGCCACCGGGTCCTCGCCCGGCGCCGGCGCTTCGCGCTGGGCCTGGAGCAGGGCGCGCTCGGGGCCGAGCGGCAGGAGGAAGAGCCAGCCGCCCGGCACCGCCTCGAAGACCGCGCGGTCGTCGCGAAAGCCTTCGCCGGGCGCGACCTCGACGGCGGCGCAGACCGCCCGGCCGATACGCTCGACCCGTGCCTCGGCCGCCGCCGCGCCGTCGCCGAGCGCCCGGCCCGAGGCGAGCAGCCGCCAGCCGACGGGCGCGGCGTCCGGCTCGTCCTCGCGGGCTACGCCTGGATGCATCGCCGCCAGCCGGTCGTCGAGAAAGGCGGCCAGCGCCGCGCCGTCGACCACCAGGCCGTGCTGCTCGACCAGCGCCGGCGGCTCGGGCGCGGGCGGATGGACGGCGCGGTAGGCGAGCCGGTGGCGCGCCGGCAGGTCGGCGACACGCAGGTCCCACAGCTCGCACAGCAGGCGGCAGGTGCCGGGGTTGAGCAACAGGACCGGGCCACCGGCCGGCGCGCCGCCGATCAGCCGGGCCTCGATGCCGCTGCGCGCCAGCAGACGGGCCGCCGTCAGCCCGGCGGGGCCGCGGCCGTGGATCGCGATCGGCTCGATCGTCAGCGCGTGATCGTCCATGGACGCCCGTGATGGTGACGAAGCCCTCTCGCGCCACCAGCCGGTAGGCCAGTGCCGTCGCGCACGGCCTGGCGGCCGTGGGCGACCTACAAGAACGTGGGTTGCCCACCGCGAAGCGGTGCGCAACGGTTCGTCCGCACGGGCCGGCGTCAGCTCAGGATGCGGCGCAGGCCGGCGACCATCTCGTCGAGGGTGCTGCGATGCCGCTCGGCGGCCTTGCGCGTCTCCGGATCGGCGCTGCGCGCCAGGCGCTCGAGCGGGGCGCGCGCCGGCTCGGCCACCGCCTCGGCCTCGCGCGCGGCGTCGGCACCGCCTTCCGGATCGCAGGGCCGCGGCACGCCGTCGGGGCCGCATTCCGCCACCCAGGGCGGCAGGGTGAACAGCACGCCGTAGCCGCCGCGCGACAGGCGGTAGGCCGTGTCATGCAGGTTGTACATGGACCGCCGCGCCTGCTCCAGCATCACCCCGCGCGAGGCGTTGCCCTGGCGCAGGGTCAGGCAGACGCCGCGCAGCAGCGTGTCGTAATAGGCGTCGGCCAGGTCCTGCAGGTCGGCGTAGGGCTCCTCCGTCGCGCGCTCCGGCCCGCTGGTCACGGCCAGGTAGTCGGACTCGTCGATGCCGTCGAGCGCGTGGCGCACCCGGCAGAACCGCTCGTAGTGGCTCACGCCCTCGTCGATGATCAGCTTGATCAGCTGCAGCAGCTTCTCCTGCAGCCCCGGCTCGGGATAGTCCTGGGGCCGGTTCAGGATGCTGATCTGCATGTGGGTGTAGATGCCGTCCAGGCTCGTCGGGTCCGGCTCGGCGAAGAACGGGCTCGGCTTCTCGACCGAAATGAAGTCGTCGAGCTGGCGACGAGTGAGCGGCGCCAGCAGAAAGGGAAGCTGGCGCTGGGTCGGCCGGCGGCCGATCACGCTCGCCCGATCGAGCGTGGCGTGGCCGCCCAGCAGCATCAGCGCCTCGTTCGCCCAGCGCAGATGGCGCATCTCCTCCACGGCGATCATCAGGACCTCGTGGGCGGCGGCGAAGGTCCGCGCGCCACGATCGTCCTCGGCCAGCCCGCGCGGCAGGTCGATCGGCGACTGGCCGTAGCGCCGCTCGGCCGGGATCGGCGCGGCGTCGAGCGAGTACATGGCATAGAGGTATTCGACGCACAGCGCGTGCTCGGCCGTCGCCAGCACGGCCAGCTCGTCGCGCACCCGCTCCCGGTCCCACTCGTCCTCGATCGGCGGCAGCGGATGGGGGCGCCAGACCGTGGTCTCGCGCTCGTCCAGCACGAAGGGCAGCGTCTCCCAGTGCTGGATCATGTCCGGCTGGGTCATCTGGTTCTCGTGCCAGGCCTCCGGCGTGGTCGCCGGCTTGTCGGGCACGGGCTTGGAGCGGTCGCGCTGGAAGTTGAGCACCTGGCGCCCCGCCCCGTCGGGCGGCGGGCACAGGCTGTCGGTCGGGATCTCGGGCCCCGCCTCGTCCTGCGGCGGCTTGACGATGTCGGGCTTGCTGCCGGCCCAGTAGTAGCAGCCGCAATCGGCGAAATCCCACTGCCAGGGCGAGCACAGGCTCTGCGTCAGCTCGCCCACGGGCACCAGGTCCGGGTCGATCACGCCCTCGCCGGTCAGATACTTGGCGCGCGGGCCGACCAGCACGCCGATCTGCACCGCCCCGTCGGCGTCGCGCAGGATGCCGCCGATCTCCGGCCCCTGGTCTTCGCCGAACAGGGAATCCTTGAAGCCGGCGATCAGCCGGGACGGATCGAGGAAGCGGCGCAGGAAGACCTTGGCGCTCGGCATCTCCAGCTCGTCGGGCTGCTTGCCGACGATGACGACGACCGTGTCGTCCTCCAGGTCGGCGGTCGCCCGAACCACGTCGTAGCCGTCGCGACCATAGAGGTCCTTCAGCACGGTCTTGTCCGGGTTCGCGCCGAAGCGCCCGCCGATGTACCAGAGCCACAGCGCCTTCTTGGCGTCGGCGCTGTCGGCCGGCACGTCGCCGGCGGAGAGGTCGAAGGGATGGGTCAGGAGCTCGGGCCGGATCGCCACGAGCTTGGCGCCGATGCCGTATTGGAAGTCGAAGACGAGGCCGGGGAAGAAGGCCCGGTTCATCATCCGCTGGTCGAACTCGAGCCCGGGATGCGAGTTGTCGACCCCGCTCTCCGGCCGGGTGTTCACGGGGTTGCCGCGCACCACCTCGGCCGCCCGGGCGGTCAGGTTGCGCGGGTAGATCTTGTAGGGCAGGTCGCGGGTATCGTCGCTCATTCTCGGCCCCCGGCCTCCCGGTCAGTCGTTGTCGCCGGACCCGGCGCCGCCGTCCTGCGCGGCGGCGGCATCCGCGCGCAGCTTGGCGGCCCAGGCCTTCATCTCGTCGTACTGGCGCCGGGTGATGTGGAAGGGATAGCGGTCGGCGCCGCGCATCACCGCCGGCATGCGCTTGTCGTAGAGATGTTCGGGCTCGCCCGGCGTGCGGATCCACTGCTCGATCAGGTCCGGGTTCTCGCGCGCCAGGTCGTCGAAGAACTCCGTCGCCGAATTGCGCCGGTGGCGCCGCCGGCCGATCGCGGTCAGCGGCAGATCCTCGACCGAGGGCACGGCCGCGCTGTTCCACAGCATCGCCTCGGCCTGCTCGGGCGTGACGCGGCTGTCCTGCTCGGCGGCGTTGGTCGCGTTCTCCTCCCGGAACCAGGCGTTCCAGACGTCGATATTGGCGAGGCCCGCCGTCTCGTAGGCGCGCTCCAGGAGGTCGTCGACCGACGCGCGGGTCGACTGCCAGGTCGCCGGGTCGGCGGTCCAGGCCGGGTCGCGCACCTCGTCGCGCAGCAGCCGGTCGGCCAGCCCGTCGGCGAGCGAGACGGGCTGGCGGCGGTCCGGGGCGAAATGCGGCGGCGAGACCGCGACGCGGGCATAGGCCGGCTCGACGCCCCGGATGCGGCAGGTGATCAGCCCGTCGCTCATGTCGTCGACCATGCCCAGGCCGTCCTGCACCGCGTTCGGCCCGACCGTGTAGGCGAACAGCCCCGGCGGCAGGTTGCCGACATCCGCCGTCGGCCCGGCGACGAGGCGCAACAGTTCGCTCTGGTCGGCCGCGCTGGAGACGGCGCGGGCATCGGCCAGGTGCGGCAGCAGGTCGACGATCTGCTCCGGCAGGTCCTCGAAGGCAAGGAGGCCGAAACTGGTCCAGGGCGAGGCCGGATTGACGATCAGCCGGTCGTCCGGGATCTCGAAATCGCTCCAGTCCCGGCCGAAGAAGCGGTTGAGCGCCTTGGCCAGCAGCCATTGTCCGGGGTCGCGGAAGATGCTCGGCTGCTCGCCCACCCGCTCGTGGAAGTCGGCGGGCGCGAAGGCGTGGCCGGGCGGCGGATGGAAGCGCAGCCGCAGGCCCGGAAAGGCGTCGTTCGGCTTGGTGACCTGGACCCGGCCCTGAAGGATGTGACGGCCGTCAAGCAGGATCGGATCGGCCGCGCCGGCGGGCGGGCGGCCTTCCAGCCGGCGCATCGCGTGGTCGGTGCCCGCGATCTCCACGCGCGACTCGATCTTGTCGCCCTCCGCCCCGGTCAGGTGGAAGGCCTTGTGATTGGCCTGGTGCACTTGCCAGGTCACGTCGTCGAGCGTGAGGCCGCAGGCCTCCAGCACCGCCGGCGTGATCTCGCCCGAGCCGCCGTCCCATTCGCCGTGCAGCTCGAAGAAGGGGCAGGCCGGCCGGATGCCCTCGTCGTCCTTGAAGACGATCGAGCCGTCGGCGGGCGGCGGGACGGCGGTCACCGTGCCGTCGGCCGCGACCTCCAGGCTCTCCGCCGCCACCACGCGGGTGCGGCCCGAGCCGTGGGGCGAAAGATCCGGCGTGGTCCAGTAGTAGTTGGCGAGCGGCGTCGACGATCCGCCGACCCGGGCGAAGGCCATGGGCTGGACCAGCCAGATCCGCTTCAGCATGGCGCCTGCTCCCTCGAAACCGGCCCGGCGGCCGCGGCGTGAAGACGGACCCGATCCGTCGCGCGGCCGACCAGGCGAGGCGCGCCGTACCGCCAACGTGATAAAAGTCCTAGCCGATTCGAGTACGGATCGTCAATATTGGCCCCGCGTACGCACAATAAAAAATCGAACAGAATTCGAAGTAAAAAGACGTGATGATGAACAGGAATTCGTTTCGCCTCGAATTCCCGGATGTTGCTCGGCTTCCGGGCCCATCCTGCCGGGGCGAATACGGATGCAGGCGCCCCCGAAGCGCGGAGAGCGACCGATGAAACCGACCAGCGCGTTCGGCTCCGACGTCTACGAGGACTACACCGCCGTCTACACCTGGCAGTCGAACCAGATGGCCCATGCGATGATGGGCTTTGCCGGGACGACGCTGCTGGCCCATGCCATCGTCACGCTGGGAGCGAATCCGTGGTGGGCGCTCGCCTTCGCGGTCATCCCGGCGCTGAAGGACCTGACCGACTACGCCGTCGACCTGACCCGGACGGGCCCGATCTTCCCGACCACCGACGCCCACCGGGCGGAGATGCGCGCCGACGGCCTGACCGACAACCTGTTCTGGATCATCGGCACGCTGCTGGCCGCCTTCCTCGCCGTCTCGGCGGGCGGGAAGGGCCCGGCTTTCTACGCTCTCGCCCTCGTGGCAGCGGCGGTGACGGTCGGCGGGATCCTCGGGCCTGGGCGGCGCTGGACGGCGCGCAAGCTCGGGTTCGACGAGGCGGGGCTGCCGTTCTTCTTCCGCCTGCCGAACTTCACCGGCAACCCGGTGCGCGCCACGGAGCTGCCCGCCGACGACGGCGCCGCGGCGGCCGAGGGAGGGCGGGCCGACGCGGTGCGCGCGGTCGAGGCCGTCACTTACGGCCACGACGGGGCGGCCGATCACCTGATCGTCTCCGGCCCGCCGCGCTGCCGCAAGACGACGCTGGCCGCCGGCATCGGCTCGGGCCTGACCGTGCGCGGCGTGGGCGTGCGCTACCTGTCCCAGGCGGCGCTGATCGACGTGCTCTCCGCGCCGCCCCCGACCGACCGGGCTCGCACCGAGCCGGTGACGCCCGAGTCGGTCGATACAGTCATCGTCGACGACCTGGCCCTGCCCTTCCCCGACCCGGAGATGCCCGGGCGGCTCGCCGGCAGGCAGACCGTCTGGGTCGTCGCCGATCCGGCACACGCCGAGGAGTGGCGGACGCGGCTTCGCGCCGCCCTGCCCGGCCGCATGCTGGCGATCGAGCTCGGCCGGCCGAGGCCCGAGGAGCAGAGCGAGAACAGCGCCGTGCCGTGGCCCGCCGCCGCCCTGTCGGTGGTCACGCTGGCGGTCTCGGCCGTCGCGGGGGTCGGCTCGCTCCTGGTCGTCCTGTTCGGCTGACACGATGCCGCGGGTTGGGTGCGGCCCGGTCGCCGTGCCAGGGTGGAGACGATCCGCGAGAGGGGGGAGCGGTGATGCCCGATTACGACGTCATCGTCGTCGGCTCCGGCTTCGGCGGCGCCGTGACGGCCTGCCGGCTGGCGGAGGCCGGCGCGCGGGTGCTGGTGCTCGAGCGCGGGCGCCGCTGGACGCCGGAGACCTACCCACGCACCCTGACCGACCCGTGGTTCTTCGACGACCGCCGGCCGGACAAGGCGAGCGGCTGGCTCGACCTGCGCTTCTTCCCGGGCATGACCGTCGCCCAGGGCGCCGGCGTGGGCGGCGGTTCGCTGAGCTACGCGAGCGTCGTCATGCCGGCGGACGCCGAGCGATTCGCGACCGGCTGGCCGCGCGAGATCACCGCCGAGGCGATGAGGCCCCACTACGCCCGCGCCTCGGCGACGTTGGGCGCGGCGACGCTGCCCGAGGGCCAGGAGACCGACCGCGCCGCGATCCTGCGCCGGGCGGCGGCGAAGCTCGGCTACGAGGACCGGTACGAGCGCGTGCCGCTGGCCATCGCCTTCGACCCTGACTTCACCTACGACCGCCCCGACCCGATCGACGCCCGCCACGCCAAGCCCTTCACCAACGCCCAGGGCGTCGCCCAGGCGACCTGCGCGCATCTGGGCAACTGCCATATCGGCTGCGACGTCAAGGCCAAGAACACGCTCGACTTCAACTACCTGGCCGCCGCCGAGGCCAAGGGCGCCGAGATCCGGCCGCTGCACGCCGTGCGCCGCCTGGCCCCGGCCGACACCGGCTGGCGGGTCGAGTGGGAGCGGGTCGGCGGCGACGGCGAAGACGGCCTGGTTCCCGGCGCGGCGACGGCCGATCGGGTGGTGCTGGCGGCCGGCTCGCTGGGCTCGACCGAGCTGCTGCTGCGCGGGCGCGACCGGCACGGCACCCTGCCTCGGGTGAGCGCGCGCCTCGGCCACGGCTGGAGCCCCAACGCCAATTTCATGACGCCCGCCTTCTATCCGGAGGCGGTGGCGGTCAATCAGGGCATCGGGCCGCTGATCGCCTCGGGGCTCAGCTTCATGGACGGGGCGGTCGACGGTCAGCGCTTCTATGTCGAGGACGACGGGTTCCCGAACCTGCTGCTCAACGCGCTGGCGGCGCGGCTGGGCAATGGCTGGCTGGCACGGGTCTTCCGCGACCGGCTGGAGCGCGGGCTCGACGAGTTCAACCCGACCGACCGGGTGATGCTCTGGCTGGGCGAGGGGGTGGACGCCGGCGACGGTCGGCTGCGCCTGGGCCGCGCCCGCCTCGCCCCCTGGCGCGAGGCCCTGAAGCTCGACTGGGATCCGGGGCCGTCGCGCGCCGTTTTCGACGCCATCGTCGAGACCCATCGACGTCTCTCGGAGGTCGAGGGGGGGCGCGCCAAGCCGCCGCCGTTCTGGCGCTGGTTCAAGTGGCTGACCAGCGTCCACCCGCTGGGCGGCTGCGCCATGGCCGACAGCGCCGAGGCGGGCGTCGTCGACCACCGGGGCGAGGTCTTCGGCCATCCCGGCCTGTACGTCGTCGACGGCGCCACGATCCCGCGCCCGATCGGCCGCAATCCCGCGCTGACCATCGCCGCGCTGGCCGAGCGGGCGGCCGGGCTGATGGTGGAGGAGACCCGCCCATGACCGACACCGCGACGACCACCGACGGATCACCCGGTGCCGCCGGCCCGCCCCTCATGGCCGACGGGCGCCCGGGCCATCCGGACGCGCGCGTCCTGCGCAGCCCGGTCGGCAGCCATCTCTTCGCCGTCGACGGCAGCCGGCTCTACGACATCCCCGACGACCTGGCCGACCGGCTGGAGCGCGATCTCGCCGGCGGCGACACCGCCGGGCTGGAGGCGCTGCTGGCGCAGGTCGCGCCGGCGGGCGGGCGCTATATCGGGCCCGAGAGCGCCGAGCCGCCGGCGCTGCGCGCCATCTCCCTCAACGTGGCGCAGGCCTGCAACATGGGCTGCGGCTATTGCTACGCCGACGAGGGGCGGTTCGGCGGCAAGGCGCGCGGAATGACCCTCGACACGGCGAAGGCGGTGATCGACCGCCTGATCGCCGAGTCCGAGCCGGGCGGTCGGATCGTCGTCGGCTTCATGGGCGGGGAGCCGCTGATGCGCCGGGACCTGGTCCACGCGGCGACGCACTACGCCGCCGACCGCGCCGCGGCGGCCGGCCGGGCGCTGGGCTTCTCCCTGACCACCAACCTGACGCTGCTGACCGAGGACGACGCGGCCCTGTTCCGCGACCATGGCTTCGCGGTCCAGGTCAGCCTGGACGGCCCGGCGGCGGTCAACGACGGCCAGCGCCCCATGCGCCGCGGCGGTGGGGCGACCGCCGGCGGGGCCGGCAGCCATGCCCGCGCGCTGGACGCGCTCACGACGATCGAGCGGGTCGGCCGACCGCGCCAGCTCGCCGCCCGCGCGACCGTGACGCCGAAGAGCGGCGCGCTCGTGCCGATCCTCGACCACCTGCTGGGCCTCGGCTTCGACGAGGTGGGCTTCTCCGCCGTCACCCGCTCGCCCGACCCGTCGCTCGCCTTCGACCGGCCCGACTTCGCGCGGTTCCTGGCCTGGATGACGGCCTGCGGGGAGAAGGCCCTGGCGGCGGTCCTGCGCGGCGAGCGCTACGCCTTCTCCAACTTCCACACCGCGCTGGCGGAGATCCATCGCGGTACCCACCGGCCCTATCCCTGCGGCGCGGGCGCCGGGTACCTGAGCGCCAATGCCGAGGGCGACCTCTACGCCTGCCACCGTCTGGTCGACGATCCGGCCCATGCCATGGGCGACACCGACGGCACGGATGTCGAGGCCCGGCGCGCCCATCTCGCCGCGCGGCATGTCGACCGGCAGGAGCCCTGCCGGCGCTGCTGGGCGCGCTATCTGTGCGGCGGCGGCTGCTATCACGAGGTCGACGCGGTCGGCCGCCTCGCCTGCGACCACATCCGCGGCTGGCTCGCCTTCTGCCTGGCCGCCTACGCCACGGTCTCGCAGGAGGCGCCGGGCTATTTCCGGTAAGGGGGGCGCTGGCGGGACCCTGTTGGCCCGGGCAATGATCGTATCCCGATCGCAGGGAGCGACGCACGGCCGTCGCCACCCTGTCCCTCTCCCTCGGGGAGAGGGCGATCCGTTCACGGCCTCAATCCCTCGCCGGGACCCTTTAAAATGGCATAATATTGCATCAGTCCTGATGATACGGTAATATTTTTCGAAGACTCCGAACAACGGAGTGAGGACAGCCCCGGTCCTCGACCTGGCGGGCGATGCCGGCCCTTCTTCCGCACGGAGAGGGGATATCACCACGGCCCCGAGCGCCGGAGCGCCTTTCCGGCGAGCGGGCGGGGACGCATGCCGTATGCCGACGCTTCGCCGCATCGCCGGGTTGATCGGATGGCTCTCCGGCTCGCTGGCCGGGGTGACGGCGATCCTCTACGCGCTGGGCTTCGTCGCGACGCTGACCCATCTGCGTCTGCTGGGGCTGAGCCCGACGCTCGTCCCACACGAGCCCACGGTCCAGGTCGCGCGCGGCGGCATGGCGCTGGTGCACGCCTTCGTCCTGCTGGTGCCGACGCTCGCCGTCCTGGTCGTCGCGACCGCGCTCGGCTCGCTGGCGTGGCGACTTTTCCGGGGTGAGCGCCCCGCCACCGCGGCCGAAGCGACGCCCCGTCCCGTGCGCGAGGCCCTGCTCGCCGGCCTGCTGATCGCGGCGACCTGGGCGGCGGTGCTGGCCGGCCTGCTCGGCGGGCTGCGGCCGGCGCTGGCGGCGGGCGACCTGCTCTACCGCGATCTGGGCGCGCTGTGCGCCGAGGGCACGGAGATCGTCACGGCCCTGCTGCGCCAGGATCGCGAGGCGCTGGGCACGCGCCACGTCATGGTGACCGCCGCGGCGCTCGTCGCGCTCGCCGCCGCCTGGAGCTGCGCGCGGATCGGCATCGTCCGCCGGGCGCCGGCGCGAAGCCTCCTCCTGCTGCTGCCGGCCGTGGCGCTGGCGCTCCTGCTCCTGCCGATGAGCTATGGCGTCTTCGTCCTGCGCGGCGAGTGGAGCCCGGTGACCGTCCGCCTCGCCGACGGGGAGACCCTCGGAGGCACGGCCGCGGGCGAGACAGCCAAAGAGAACGAGGCCGATGCCCTGCTGATCCGCAACGCCACCGACGGCGTGCTCGTCTGGCTGACCGGCGACCGGAGCCTGCGCTGGATCGACCGGCGCGGGGTCGACTGGATGGCGCTCGGCCGGCCGCGCCCGGTCCTGGAGACCCTCGCCCCGGGCGCGTGCCCGCCCCCCGCAACGGACTGACGAGGAGGAGGCGCCGCCATGCCCCCGTCCCGAACCGCCCGGCTCGCCGCCCTGCCGATCCTGCTGATCGCGCTGGCGCTCGCCGCCTGCGCGCAACCCGGCACGGGCCCCGGTGCCCGGCCGGAGGCGACGCTGCGCGTCAGCGGCCCGAACGTCACCCTCGGCGGCCGGCCCGCCAGCGACGGCATGGCCGTACCGCCCGGGGTCGAGGTGGCGACCGGGCCGGGCAGCAGCGCACGAATCGAGTTCGCCGACGGCACGGTGCTCCAGCTCGGCCCCGACACCGATCCGGTCTGGGAGAGCGTCGTCGAGGCGGGGCGGCGGACGGTCAGTGTCTCGATCTCCTTCGGCTCGATGATGGTGGAGACCGGCGCCGAGTTCAGCGTGCGCGTCTTCAACGAGATCGCGGAGGTGCTCTACCTCTCCCGCGGCTACGTGCTGACCGGCGGCGGCCGGTTCGAGGCGGTGTTGGAATCCGGCACGCTGCAGCCCCTGCGGCCCTTCGCGCCGGCGCTCGAGCCCTATCGCGCCATCATCGTCGAGCGCGGCCGGCCGCCGGCGATCGTCGCGGTGCCGCCCTCGCGCATGCGCGACCTGCGCCGGCGCTTCGAGCGGTTCGACTTCGCCCGGCTGCCGACCCTGCCGGGCCTGCGCGGCGTGCCGGTCGAGGAGGCGCGCCGGCGGCTCGCCGCCCTGGGCATCGAGCGCGTCGCCACCCGCGAGGAGACGACGGGGGCCGCCCGCCCGGGCACCGTGTTGCGCCAGTATCCGGAGGCCGGCACGACGATCAGCCGCGGCGACCGCGTCGAGCTGGTGGTCGCCCGCGCGCCGGAGCCCGTCACCTTGCGCGTGCCCGATGTCGTGCAGCGCCCGCTGTCCGAGGCCGAGGCGATCCTGCGGCGCCGCGGGCTCGCCATCGGCAAGGTCACCGGCCCGCCGGGCGGCGACGTCTCCATCGTCGTCGACCAGCGGCCCCGGGCCGGGACGGATGTCGAGGAAGGCACGCGGGTCGATCTGGAGGTCGCGCCCTTGATCGAATGACCCGCCGGCGCCGGTCGGTGGCACGATGGCATGGCGATTGCCTTCGATCGGCGGTATTCAGCCGAACCGACAGGCCCACCGGGGAGATGCCGCCATGACCGACCCTGCCGCCGCCGCAAGCGCCGACGCCGGGCTCCCGGCGCCGCCCCGCGCCGCCGGTCCGGAGGAGATCCCGGTGATCGACGTCGCCCCGCTCGCCTCAGGCGATTCCGAGGGTACAGCGGCCGTGGCGGCGGCGATCGGGCGCGCCTGCCGGGGCACGGGCTTCTTCTACATCCGCGGCCACGGCGTGCCGGACACGATGATGGCGGAGGCCTTCGCGGCGAGCCGGGCGCTCTTCGCCCTGCCGGATACGGAGAAGGACGCCCTGTCGATCACCCGCTCGCCGCACAATCGGGGCTATGTCGCGCTGGCGGGGGAGAGCCTGGACCCGGCGATCCCGGCGGACCGGAAGGAGGCGTTCAACATCGGCCTCGACCTGGCGCTGGACGACCCGGAGGTCGTCGCCGGCGCGCCCTTCCGCGGCGTCAATGTCTGGCCCGACCTGCCGGGCTGGCGGGCGACGATGCTCGACTATTTCGAGCGGGTGCGGGCGCTCGGCCATCGGCTGCACCGAGCCATCGCCCTCGACCTGGGCCTCGAGGCGGGCTTCTTCGAGCCGCGGATCGGCCGGCCGATGGCGACCCTGCGCCTGCTCCACTACCCGGCCGAGCCGCCGGCCGCCGACGGGGCGATCGGGGCCGGGGTGCATACCGACTACGGCAATGTCACGATCCTCGCCACCGACGGCGCGCCGGGGCTGGAGGTGCGCACGCGCTCGGGCGAGTGGGTCGCCGCCCCCCATGTGCCGGGCTGCTTCGTGTGCAATATCGGCGACCTTCTGATGCGCTGGTCTAACGACGAGTACGTCTCCACGCCCCATCGCGTGGTCAACCGGACGGGCGTCGAGCGTTATTCCATCGCCTTCTTCTTTGACCCGGACCCGGACGCCCGGATCGAGTGCCTGGAGACCTGCCGGGGCCCGGACCGCCCGGCCCGCTACCCGCCGACCACGGGCGCCGACTACCTGGCCGAGCGCCTGGACGCGACCTACGCCTTCCGGCGGAACGGCGACGCCGGGCCGTCGTAGGTCGCCCACGGCCGAAGGCCGTGCGCGACGGCGCCGCCCGCGCCGCCCACGCACCGCTGCGCGGTGGGCAACCTACGGGCTGGCACCGGCTCTACCGGTCCTGCCGCAGATAGGCCCGCCCCAGAAACCGCGGCTCTCCCTGGCGGGCCGGGTCGAGGATGGCGACGGCGACGAGGGCGAGGATCGTCACGACGTAGGGCAGCATCGACAGAATGTAGACGGGGACCTCCGCGCCGACGACCTGCAGGCGCGGGATCAGCGCCTCCGCCGCGCCGAAGATCAGGGCGCCCAGGATGGCGCGGGCCGGCGACCAGCGGGCGAAGACGACCAGCGCGATCGCGACCCAGCCGCGCCCGGCGACCATGCCGTCGACATAGACCTTGCTGCCGACCACCGAGAGATAGGCCCCGGCGAGCCCGACCAGGGCGCAGCCGATCGTGACGACGGCGATCTGCGTCGCCGGCACGTCGATGCCGGCGGTGTCAGCGGTCGCCGGGTCCTCCCCGATGGCGCGCAGGCGCAGCCCCGTCATCGAGCGGGAGAGCACGACCGAGGCGGCGAGCGCGATCGCCACGGCCAGATAGGCGATCGCGTCCTGGCGGAACAGGAACGGCCCGACGAGCGGGATCGCGTCGAGCGGCGCGAGATCGAGCTTGCCGAGCCCGGCGAAGGGCTTGTGGGCATGGTCCCGGCCCAGGGTCGCCGCCGCGCCCAGCCCGATCGCCACGACGCCCAGCCCGGCCAGGATATGATTGGCGCGGAAGACCACGACGGCGAGCCAGAACGGCACGGCGAGCGCCACCCCGGCCGCCAGCCCGGCGGCGAGGCCGAGCCACGGCGCCCCGCCCGACAGCACCGTCACCGCGCCGGCAACGGCGCCGAAGGCCATCATGCCCTCCGAGCCCAGGTTCAGGATCCCGACCCGCTCGCACAGGATCAGCCCCGTAGCCGCCAGCAGCAGCGGCGTCATGTAGACCGGCACCGCGCCCAGCCAGGCGGTCAGGAAGCCTTCCATCACGCCGCTCTCTCGGTCGAGGCAGGCAGGGCCGGGGCCGGCGCCGGCCGCGCCTCGCGATGGACCCGGAAGAGGGCCAGGAACTGGCCGCCGATCAGGGTCAGCAGGACGACGCCCTGGACCAGCAGGATCACCCCCTCCGGCAGGCCGTAGAAGACCTTGAGCGTGCTGCCCGCGACATAGACCCCGGCGACGAAGAAGGCGGCGACGACGCAGCCCAGCGCGCTGTAGCGCGCCAGCACCGCGACCACGATGCCGCTGAAGGTGGCGTGCAGCGCCACGTACTGGGACAGGCGATGCTCCGTGCCGGCGATCACCAAGCCTCCGGCGAGCCCGGCGAGCGCGCCCGACAACAGGACGAACAGCGCCGTCGTGGCGACCACCGGGAAGCCGAGCGCCCGGGCCGCCGACGGGTTGTCGCCGACGAACCGGCCGAAGAAGCCGGGCCGCGATCGGTCGACCAGCACCGCGACCGCGAGCGCGGCGGCGAGCGCGACCACCAGCCCCGCATGGACGTCGCCGAAACCGAAGAGCGGCAGCCGCGCGACCTCGTCGATCACGGGGGAGACCGGGAAGTTGCGGGCCGGGTCGCCCATCGGGCCGAACAGCAGGTGCTGCAGGCCGAGAAAGGCGATGCTGGAGAGCAGCAGCGTGACCACGACCTCGCTGACCTCGAAGACCGCCTTGAGGACGAGCGGGACGGCGATCCAGGCGAGGCCGGCCAGCGCGGCGGCGATCAGCATCATCGCCGGCCGCATCCCGGCGCCGCCGACGCCGCCGACAGCGACGGCCGTCGCCGCGACGGCGCCCAGGATCATCTGGCCCTCGATGCCGATGTTCCAGAACCGGTGCTTGAGCGCCAGCGCCGCCGAGAGGCCGAGCAGCACCATCGGCGTCGCCATGGTGATCGTCTGGGCCAGGCCGGAGGCGGTGAAGAACACCTGGACCACGATCTCGTCGAACAGCGCGCCGGCGGGCACGCCGGCGGCGACCAGCACGCCGGCGGACAGCGCGAGGCCGAGCGCGATCGAGCCGGCGAAGACGGCCGCCTGGCGCCCCCGGCCGACGCCCTGGCGCCGCTCCAGGACCACGCCGTCAAGCATGGCCCAGCATCATCGCGCCGATCGCCGTGCGGTCCGGACGTCCGTCGGGGGTGGTGGCGAGGCGGCCCCGGCTCATGACATGGATCTCGTCGGCCAGCGCCATGATCTCCTCCAGGTCCTCGCTGATCAGCAGCACCGCGGCCCCCCGGTCGGCGGCCTCGACCAGCCGGGCATGGACGTAGCGGCACGCCGCCACGTCGAGCCCGCGCGTCGGCGAATGGGCGATCACCAGCCGGGCCTCGGCGTCGAGCTCGCGCGCCAGCACGACCTTCTGGGCGTTGCCGCCGGACAGCAGCCGGACCGGGCGCTCGGGGCTCGCCCCGGCGATGGCGTAGGCGGCGATGCGCTCGGCCGCCAGCCGCGCCAGCCGGCCGCTCGGGACCATGACGCGCCCGGTGCGTCCGGCGCCGACATCGCCGGCCGCCAGGTTGTCCTTGACCGTCAGCCCGTCGGCCAGCGCGAAGGCGGCCCGGTCGGCCGGGATGTAGCGCAGGCCCCGGTCGCGCCGGGCCCGCACGCTCGCCCCCGCCAGGTCGTCGCCGTCCAGGCGGATCGCCCCGGCCGCGACCGGGCGCAGCCCGACGATCGCTTCGGCGAGCGGCTGCTGGCCGTTGCCGCCGACGCCGGCGATGCCGACGATCGTGCCGGCGCGCACGGCGAGGTCCACCGCCTCGACCCCGACGCGCCCGTCGCCGCCGACATGCAGGCCCGCCAGCCCGAGGATCGCGGCGCCGGGCGCCGGGCGCGCCTGCCGGATCGCCGGCGCGCCGGCCAGATCGCCGGTCATGGCGCGGGCGAGGCCGTCGGGATCGACCTCGGCGACCGGGCGCGCCGCCATGACGAGCCGGCCCTGGCGCAGGGTGGAGACCCGGTCGGCGGCCTGCATCACCTCGCGCAGCTTGTGGGTGATCAGGACGATCGGCAGGCCGTCGGCCGCGAGCCGGCGGACCAGGGCGAGCAGGCGCTCGGCCTCGTCGTCGGTCAGCACCGCCGTCGGCTCGTCGAGCACCAGCAGCCGCGCGCCCAGCGCCAGGGCCTTGAGGATCTCGATGCGCTGGCGCTCGGCGACGGAGAGCCGGGCGACCGGCACGCCTAGCGGCGCCTCGAGCCCGGTCTGCGCGGCGATCGCCTCGACCCGCTCGCCCAGCGCGGCGCCGACCGGCACGCCCTCGCGCCCGCCGGCGGCGAGGCGGATGTTCTCGAGTCCCGTGAACGTCCCCACCAGCCGGAAATGCTGGTGGACCATGCCGATGCCCAGGCGCAGGGCGTCGCTCGGCCCGCGAATGGCGACGGGCGCGCCGTCGATCTCGATCCGGCCGGAATCCGCGGCATAGATCCCGGTCAGGATGTTCATGAGCGTCGACTTGCCGGCGCCGTTCTCGCCCAGCAAGGCGTGGACCTCCCCCGGGGCCAGAGCGAAGTCGACGGCGTCGAGCACCGTCTTGCCGCCGAAGGCCTTGGAGACGGCGACCATGGCGAGCGCCGGGGCCGTTCCCGCCGAGGCCGGCGCGGCGGAATCGGGCGCCGCGGGGGCGCGGGCGGCCGGGGCCGACCGGGCGTGGTCTTCCGGCATGCCGGCTGTCCGCGCGCGCCCGGCGCTCAGTCGAGCGTTCCCGTCGTGCCGGCGACCAGGAAGTCCATGGCCCACAGCCCGCCGTCGTCGATCGACTCCCCCTCGGCGACGACCACCGAGCCGTCCTGGGCGGTGATCGGCCCGTCGAAGGGCGAGAACTCGCCGGCGACGATCTCGGCCTTGACCGCCTCGATCCGTTCGCGCACCTCGGCCGGCACGGCGTCGGAGATCGGCGCCAGCTCGACCACGCCCTCGGCCATGCCCGGGAAGGCACCAAACTCGTTCGGCTCCCAGGTGCCCTCGACCATCTCCCGGATCGTCGGCACCAGGTATTCGCTCCAGTCGAACATGACCGAGGTCAGGATGCCCTCCGGCGCGTGCTGGCTCATGTCGAGCTGGAAGCCGATGGAATGGGCGCCGCGCGCCTCGGCGGCGATGAACGGCGCGGCCGAGGACAGGTTGTTGGCGATGACGTCGGCGCCCTGGTCGAGCAGCGCCTCGGTCACCTGGCCCTCCTTGGCGGGATCCCACCAGGAGTTGGTGTAGACCACGATGACCTCGACATCCGGGTCGACCGCCTGGGCGCCGAGCGCGAAGGAATTGACGTCCCAATTGACGACGCCGACCGGGAAGCCGCCGAGGATGCCGACGGTGCCGGTCTCGCTGACGCCGGCCGCGGCCATGCCGGCGAGGTACCAGCCCTGATAGGTGCGGGCGTAGAAGCCCTCCAGGTTGTCGGCGTTGGTGCTGCCCGAAGCGTTGACGAAGGCGACGTCGGTATGCTCCTGCGCGGCCTCCAGGATGCCGTCGCTGTAGCCGTAGGTCGTGCCGACGATGATGTTGAAGTCGCGCTGGACGTAGAGGTCGATGGCGTTCTTCAGCGCCGTCGCCTCCTCCGGCACGCTCTCGGTCACGGCGATGGAGACGCCGAGCTCCGCCTCCACGTCCTGGCGCGCGTTGTCGAGCGCCTCGTTCCAGCCGCCGTCGCGCGCCGTCGCGCCGTAGATGAACGCGATCTTCGGCTCGCCCGACAGCTCGAAGGCGCCCGCACTGCCGGTGCCCGCGGTCGCGCCGGCGAGCCCCGCCGCCGCCATCACCGCGCCGATCGTCGCCGCGCGCAGCCCCCTCACGGCCGCGCCCGCGCGGCCCCCATCAATCCCCGTCATCACCCCTCCTGCACCCCGTGCGTCTTCGTGTTGTCGTACGTATGGTCGTACGTGTAGTCGTACCTGGGTCGTACGTGTGGTCGTCGCTCGCGCCGTCGTCGCTCTCACGCCTCGTCCGGCGCGTCCTCGGCCTGGCGATGGGCGTAGGTGTCGTCGAAGCGAGATTCGATGTAGCGCCCGGCCTCGATCGCCTCGTAGCGCGCCGGGTGGTCCTCGGACCGGCAGCTCGGCAGGACCTCGACCCGCTCCAGCGAGTTCGGCCCGAAGAAGAACGGGATCGAGTAGCGCTCACGGCCGGAGCGGTTGATCGCCCGGTGGATCGTCGAGCGGAAATAGTCGTTCGTCCAGCGCGCCATCAGGTCCCCGACATTGACGATGAAGGTGTCGGGGATCGGCGGCGCCTCGATCCATTCGTCGGCGGCGTTTAGGACCTGGAGCGCCGGTACGTCGTCGGTCTTCAGGATCGTGAAGCACTCGTAGTCCGAATGCGCGCCGATGCCGATCTGGGTCTCGTCGATCTCGCCGTCCTGGCTGGGGTAGTGCAGCACGCGCATATGCGCCATCGGCTTGGTGATGCGCGTGTCGAAGAAGTCCTCCTCCAGATCGAGGGCGAGCGCGAAGGCGCGGAAGATCCGCCCGCCCAGCGCCAGCATCGCGCCGTGGTAGTCGACCAGCGCCTCGCGGAATCCCGGCAGGTCGTCGGGCCACTGGTTGGGGCCGTAGCCGAAGACCCCGGCGCGCACGTCGGGATCGTCCTGAGCGAGATCGAGGGCGAGGTCGAAGCCCTCGTGCAGGTCGCCCTTGTTCTCCGGATTGGTGTTCTCCGCCAGCAGCGCCGTGTAGCCGCGCAGCATCGGCGACCGGTCGATCGACACCGCCTGCTTGGCCGCCATCGGCTGGTCGAAGAAGCGGTGCGCGGCGTCGAAGGCGCGGTCGATGACGCCCGGGTCAACGCCGTGGCCGGCGCAATAGAAGAACCCGACCCGGGTGCAGGCGTCGCGCACCGCCGCGCCGACCGCCCGGCGCGCCGCCGGATCGGCGCTCCCCATGGCGGAGAAGTCGACCACCGGAATGCTGTCGAAGGGGATCGCCTGGGCGGCCAGCCCCGAGGCGAAGGCGGCCCGTGGTCCGTTCCCGGTCATGATCATCGACATGGCGGCGTCTCCCCTCCCCGATCCGATGGTGCCACAGAATAGCAACGCGCATGCCATGGCGAGCAAGGGCGGAACGACCGTGCCGCACGATCGGTGCCACCGCGCGACGGGTCGGGCGGCCGCCCGACCCTCGCGGGACGGGACCGGCATCGGCGTCGAAAATGCCCGAAAAACTGCCCAAACGCGCGCCAGGTGCCTGCGCCGTGGTCAGTGTTCGAGAGCTGGTCAGCGCAACGCGGGAACCAGCACCGTCGGCCGCTCCGGCAGGGTCTCCAGCGAGACCGTGATCGTCCGGCCGGGCGCCTCGCGGATGTCGAAGCTCTCGCGCATGCCGGCGAGGAATCGCTCGAGCGAGGCGCGGCCGAAATAATGCATCGGGATGACCAGGCTGGCGCGCAGGTCCTGGAGCACGGCGATCATCGAGGGCAGATCGAGGGTCAAGCCGCCGTCGACCGGCGCGAAGACGATGTCGAGCCGGCCGATCAGCGCCAGGTCGGAGTCCGACAGGCGGTGATGCAGATGGCCCAGATGGCCGATGCACAGATCGGCGACCTCGAAGATGAAGATGGAATTGCCGTCGGGCTCGACCGTCCGTCCGACGCCGCGGATGTCCGTCGGCACGTTGCGGATGTCCACGTCGCCGACGCGCAGGTCGTGGCGCGCGGGGCCGCCTTCCGGGTTCCAGCCGCGCAGGACGTGGTCGATCGCCGGGTCGGGGAAGTCGGTGTAGTGGGTGCCGTGGGCGTGGTTCATCGTCACCACGTCCGGCACCGGCCCGGGGCCGGCCATACCGGCATAGTCGGTCGCGATGACCACGCCCTCGGGCGTCTCGATCCGGAACGTCGAATGGCCGACATAGGTGATGTCGACCGAGGCCGAGGCCTGGACCGGCGTGAAGGCGACGGGCACGATTCCCGGCGTGCCGCGCACGAAGGCGAGGCAGTGGCTGGCGAGGGCCGGCGCCGGCGCGGCCATTGCCCAGGCCATGGCGGCGACGATCGCCGTGAGCACGAGACGAAGCATGGCGGGCCCCTCCCCTGTCGACGGCGTCGACGCCGCCGCAAAGGTCTAGCAGAGATCATGCCATGCCGGGGCCCGGGATGTGAATCCGCCGGCCGTCCCGACCGGGCGGCGGCGATCCGGGCCGTCGGGCCTCCGGATCGCGCCGGCCGGCGCGGGGACGGTCAGGCGAGTGTGGGACGGCGCGCGATCAGCGCCAGGGCGGCTTGCCCAGGTCGAAGTCGTCGGAGTCGGTGAGCGCTCCCGCAGCCGCGCCGGCCGCGCCGCCCAGGATGCCGCCGGTCAGCACGCTGCCGCCGGTCAGCGCGGCGCCGGCCGCGCCCGCGCCGGCGCCGATGGCGCCGCCCGAGGCGGCCCGGTCGCCGGTCGTGTTGCCACAGGCCGCCAGCGGCAGGGCCAGGACGGCGGCGAGGACGAGATTTCGGGGAGTGTGCGTCGGCATGGAGACCTCTCTATCCACTGTCGGTTCGTCAGGACCCGCCGACAAGGGCCGGAACGCCGCCCGGCCCGACTCCGCCCGGAAGGCGGGGATACGGTCGATCTCTCGCCGGCCGCGCCGCATCGCGGCCGGCAATTCGACGTCCGGCGGCCCGCATCGGTTCCGCCGGCCGCCATCCCGCATCGGAAGGTTGGACTGTGCCGGGCTCAGCGTGTCGAGAGTACGGCGGCTCCGGGGCGATTCAGGGCGATGGGTGCAGGCCTAGGCCTTCCCGGGCGCCCGTTCGCCGGAAGCCGCGCCCGTCGTCGAGGGCCCGTCCGCGGAGCCGGCTTCCGCCGCCTCCCGCCGCCGGCCGCGCCCGCCGACCAGCCGGGCGATCATGACGAAGAAGACGGGCACGAAGACCACGCCGATGATCGTCGCCGACAGCGTGCCGCCGAGGACGCCCGAGCCGATCGCCGTGCGCGCGCCCGACCCGGCGCCCGAGCTCAGCACCAGCGGGATCACGCCCAGGGAGAAGGCCATGGAGGTCATGACGATCGGGCGGAAGCGCTGGCGCGCGGCCTCGCGAACGGCCTCGAACAAGGGCTCGCCCGCCGCGTACCGGTCGCGCGCGAACTCGACGATCAGGATCGCGTTCTTGCCCGTCAGGCCGATGACGGTGAGCAGGCCGACCTGCAGGAAGACGCCGTTCTCGAACCCGCCGACCCAGGCCCCGGTCATGACGCCCAGAATGCCGATCGGCATGGCGAGCATGACGCCGAAGGGGATCGACCAGCTCTCGTAGAGAGCGGCGAGCGACAGGAACACCGCCGCCAGCGACAGGGCGTAGAGCAGCGGCGCCTGGCTGCCGGACTCCCGCTCCTCCAGCGACAGCCCGGTCCAGGCCACGTCGTAGCCGGGGCCGAGATCGCCGGCGAGGCGCTCGATCTCGGCCATCGCCTCGCCCGTCGTCACGCCCGGCGGCGGGGAGCCCTGGATCTGCATCGCCGGCACGCCGTTGTAGCGGTAGACGCCCTGCGGCCCGTAGGTCCAGACGCCCTCCGCGAAGTTCGAGAACGGCACGAGCCCGCCGCTGGCGTTGCGCACGCGCCAGAGGTCAAGGTTCTGCGGCGTCGCGCGGGCGTCGGGCTCCGCCTGGACGTAGACGCGCTTGATCCGGCCGTCGTCGATGAAGTCGTTGACGTAGCGCCCGGCCCAGGCGACCGACAGCAGGTCGCCCACATCCGAGGCGGAGACGCCCATGGCGCCCGCCTTGCGCCAGTCCACGTCGATATCGAACTGCGAGGCGTCCTCCAGCCCGTTGGGCCGCGCCGAGGCGATCAGCGGGCTCTCCCCCGCCATGCCCAGCAGGCGGTTGCGCGCCTGGAGCAGCTCTTCCTGGCTCTGCCCGCCGCGGGCCTGGAGGTAGAAGTCGAAGCCGGAGACGTTGCCGAGCTCGATCACCGAGGGCGGCACGACCGGGAAGACCATGGCGTCGCGGATCCCGCTCAACGCCCCGAAGGCCCGGCCGGCCAGCGCCTGGACGCTTTCCGACGGCTCGGTGCGCTCCGACCAGTCCTTCAGGCGCACGAAGGCGATGCCCAGGTTCTGGCCCTGCCCGGTGAAGCTGAAGCCGACGACGCCGAAGGCGGACTCGACGATGTCGCTTTCCGCCTCCAGGAAGTAGTCCTCGACCTGCTGGACCACGTCGAGCGTGCGCTCGGCCGTCGCGCCGGTCGGCGCCTGGATCAGGGTGAAGAGGATGCCCTGGTCCTCCTCCGGCAGGAAGCCGGTCGGCGTGCGCAGGAACAGCGCGCCCATGGCGGCGACCAGCAGGAGATAGATCACGCCCATGCGCAGCGGCCGGCGGATCGACCAGCCGACGATCCCGGCATAGCGCCCCGTGGCCCGGCCGAAGCCGCGGTCGAACCACGCCAGCGGGCCGCGCTTCCTGGCCTCGCCCGGGCGCTTCAGGATCGTGGCGCAGAGCGCCGGCGTCAGGGTCAGCGCGACGATCACCGACAGCGCCATGGCCGAGACGATGGTGATCGAGAACTGCTGGTAGATGATGCCGGTCGACCCGCCGAAGAACGCCATGGGCACGAACACGGCCGAGAGCACCATGCCGATGCCGATCAGCGCGCCGGTGATCTGGCCCATCGACTTGCGCGTGGCCTCGACGGGGCCCAGCCCCTCCTCCTCCATGATGCGCTCGACGTTTTCCACGACGACGATGGCGTCGTCGACCAGCAGGCCGATCGCCAGCACCATGGCGAGCATGGTCAGCGTGTTGATGGTGAACCCGGCCGCCGCCATGATCCCGAAGGTGCCGAGCAGGACCACCGGGACCGCCAGCGTCGGGATCAACGTCGCGCGCAGGTTGCCCAGGAACAGGAGCATGACCAGGAAGACGAGGCCGATCGCCTCGAACAGGGTCTTGACCACCTCCTTGATCGAGATGACGACGAACGGCGTCGTGTCGTAGGGCACGACGTAGTCCATCCCCTCCGGAAAGAACTGCGCGAGCTCGTCGAGCCGCGCCTTGACCGCGTTGCCGGTCTCCAGCGCGTTGGCGCCGGGCGCGAGGCTGATCGCCATGCCGGCCGTCGGGTCGCGGTTGTAGCGGGAGATGGTGGCGTAGTCCTGCGCCCCGATCTCGACCCGCGCCACGTCGCCCAGCAGGACGAGCCCGCCATCGGTCTCCGCGCGCAGCACGATCTGCCGGAAATCCTCCGGCGTGCGCAGCAGCGACTGGGCGGTGATGGTCGCGTTGAGCTGCTGGCCGTCGACCGCCGGGCGCGCGCCGAACGACCCGGCCGAGATCTGGGCGTTCTCCTCCGACACCGCCGCGACGACGTCGGACGGCGTCAGGCCGAAGGCGGCGAGCTTCGCCGGGTCGAGCCAGATGCGCATGGCGTATTGCGCGCCGAAGACCTGGACGTTGCCCACGCCCTCGATCCGCGCGATGTCGTCGACGATGTTGCTGACCAGGTAGTCGGAGAGGTCGACCCCCTCGTACTCGCCGGTCTCCGAGATCAGCGCCGCCACCATCAGGAAGCCGGTCGAGGACTTGCGCACCGTAACGCCCTGGCGCTGCACCGGCTCGGGCAGCAGGGTCGTCGCCTGGGAGAGCTTGTTCTGGACCTGGACCTGGGCGATGTCCGGGTCGGTGCCGGTCTCGAAGGTCAGGGTGATCGTCGCCTGGCCGGCCGATGTCGAGCTCGAGGAGAAGTAGCGCAGCCCGTCGAGCCCGGTCATCTGCTGCTCGACCACCTGGGTGACCGTGTTGGCCACCGTCGCCGCCGAGGCGCCGGGATAGCTCGCCTGCACCTGGACCGAGGGCGGCGCGATCTGCGGGTACTGGGCGATCGGCAGGGTGACGATCGAGAGCACCCCGACCCCCATGATCAGGATCGAGATCACCCAGGCGAAGATCGGGCGGTCGATGAAGAATCGGGCCAAAGCGGCTCTCCCCGCGGGGGCGGTCGGCGGCGCTCGCGCGACGGCGCGGCTTGTCGGTTCAGTCGGCGGCGGATCAGTCGGCGGCGGCGCTGGCCGTCATCGTCGCGCCCGACGCTCGGGCGTCGGCGGTCTCCTCGGGCCCCGCCGCGCGCTCCTCCGGCGCCACGGTCTGGCCCGGAGCGACCTTCTGCAGGCCGGCGACGATCACCCGGTCGCCGGCCGAGAGCCCCTCGCCGACGATCCAGTCGGAACCGCGGTCGCGCAAGACGGTCAGGCTGCGCTCCTCGACCACGTTGTCGGCATTGACCACGAGTGCGGTCGGCCGGCCCCGACGGTCGCGGCTCACGCCCTCCTGCGGGGTGAGGAAGACGCCTTCCGCCGTGCCGGTGGGCATCTCCACCTGGACGTACATGCCGGGCAGCAGCAGCTCTTCCGGATTGGCGAACTCGAGCCGCAGGACGACGACGCCGGTCTGCTCGTCGACATGGGGCTCGGCGGCGGTCAGGGTTCCGGTCTGGGCAAAGGTGGAGCCGTCGGCGAGCGTCAGCGCGACCTCGCGGCTCGCCGCGCCCAGGTCGTCCTGGGCCTGACCCCGGCGCCAGCGCACCAATTCCGCCGCCGATTGCGTGACGTCGACATGGACCGGGTCGATCTTGCGGATCACCGCCAGCGGCTCGGTCTGGCTCGCGGAGACGAGCGCGCCCCGGCTGGTACGCGACAGCCCGATCTCGCCGGACACCCGCGCCCGGATGGTCGTGCGGTCGAGCTCGATCCGCGCCGAGCGGAGCCGGGCCTCGGCGACCTGGACCGCCGCCGCCGCGGCGTCGCGCGCCGAGGCCGCCTGATCCAGGTTCTGCTCGCTCGCCACGTTGCGGGCGACCAGGGCACGGGCGCGCTCGGCCTCCTTCTCGGCGGCGCCGAACTCGGCCCGCGCCTGGGCAACCTCCGCCTCGGCCCGGGCGACCGCCGCCTCGTAGGACGCGGCGTCGATGGTGTAGAGCGGATCGCCGGCGGCGACCTCGCCGCCCTCCTCGAACAGTCGGTCGGTAATGATGCCGTCGACCTGCGGGCGGACCTCCGCCTGCTCCGAGGCCGCGACACGCCCGGGCAAGGTCGAGCTCAGGGTCACCGTTTCCGGCTGGACGGTGACCACCGTGACCGGCTGGGGCGGCCGCTCGCCCTGCTGGCCCTGGGCGAGCGCGGCGCCGGCGCCGGCCGTCAGCACGAGCGCGAGCGCGAGCGCGCGGATGGGGCGGAGGATACGGAGCATGGGGGGATCTCCCGGACAGGCCGCGGCCGCGATCGCGTAGGCGCGAGCGATGTGCCACGCCCGCCGCTGTCTTTCGTTCCGGCATGGGCGACGCCGGCCGACGGAGTGCCACTTAGACCGAAAGCGGCGATCGGCAAATCACGGCGTTCGTGTTTACTGCGAGGATAGGGAGCCGACCACACTCCCGAGACCGCGAAAAGAAGAAACGAGCCCGCGGCAAGGGCATAGCGGCCATGCAGTCGACGCGACCCGTCAGCAGATGCGCGGCAGCAACTCCCCGGACAGCCGATCGATCACCCGGCGCCCGCCCAGGGTGCCGGTCATCTCGACCCGTCCGGCGGCGCCGGCGCCGCGGCGCTCGGCGACCCGGCCGATGACGACGGCCTCCCCGCACAGCGGATCGCGGCGCAGGACGCGCAGCGCCGCCTCTGCCTCCGCCTCCGGCACGAAGGCCACGAACCGGCCCTCGCAGGCCACGTGCAGCGGATCGAGGCCGAGCAGTTCGCAGGCCGCGGCGACGGGCTCGGCGACCGGGATCGCCGCCTCCTCCAGCGACAGGATCGCGCCCGCGGCCTCGGCGATCTCGACAAGCGCGCTCGCCAGGCCGCCGCGTGTCGGGTCGCGCAGGCAATGGACCGTCACGCCGGATTCCAGCAGCGCCAGCACCGGGCCGGCGACCGGGGCGCAGTCGCTTTCTGGCAGGCCCTCCAGCCCCAGGGAGTCCCGGGCATCCATCACCGCGATGCCGTGGCGGCCGAGATCGCCGCTCAGGAGGATGGCGTCGCCGGGCTCGACGGCCGCCGGGCCGATCGCTTCCGGCGCCTCGACGCGACCGATGCCGGTGGTGGTCAGGTAGACCCCGTCGGCACGGCCGCGCTCGACCACCTTGGTGTCGCCGGCCGCGATCTCCACCCCGGCGGCCCGGGCGGCCCGGGCGACAGAGGCGACGACCCGGGCCAGGTCGTCGAGCGGCAGCCCTTCCTCCAGGACGAAGCCGATCGTCAGGTAGAGCGGGCGCGCCCCGCACATGGCAAGGTCGTTGACCGTGCCGTTGACCGCCAGCGTGCCGATATCGCCGCCCGGGAAGAACAGCGGGCGGACGACCGAGCCGTCGGTCGTCACGGCGGTCCGGCCGTCGAGATGGACCACCGCCCCGTCGTGCCGGGCGGACAGCAGCGGCCCGCCGAAGGCGCCGAGGAAGACGCTCTCGATCAACGACGCCATGGCCCGGCCGCCGCCGCCATGGGCCAGCGTCACCCGACCGCCGGCCGGCGCCGGCGCCGGGCAGGACGGGCCGGCCTCAATCCCCGCCATCGACCCCCGCCTTCGACCTCGGCAAGGACGGCCGGCCCCCGGTATCGAGGTCGCCGACGGCGACTTCCGCGTCCCCTCTCCCCGAGGGAGAGGGACAGGGCGAGGGGTTGCGGGCGGACGAGCGGCGTTCCGCCGCCTGCAACCCCTCACCCTCCCACGACCTTGCGGTCGCGGGTCCCCCCCCTCTCCCCTCGGGAGAGGGTTTCCCGTGCGGTGGCCGCCTGCGGTTGGGCGCGGCCGTAGCGGTGATAGGCGGCGCAGGCCCCCTCGGCGGAGACCATGGTCACGCCCATCGGCCGCTCCGGCGTGCAGGCGCGGCCGAAGGCGGGGCAGTCGGTCGGCTTCGCCTCGCCGCGCAGCACGGCCCCTGCGATGCACGGGCTGTCGGCTTCGGGACCGTCGACGACGGCGCCGAACCGGGCCTCGGCGTCGAGCCCGCGATAGGCCGCCGACAGCCCCAGCCCGCTGGCCGGAATCGTGCCCAGCCCGCGCCAGCGCCGGGGCACGACCTCGAAGACCTCCGCCATCAGGGCACGCGCGGCCGGGTTGCCGTCGGCGCGCACCGCGCGGGCGTACTGGTTCTCGACCTCGGCGCGGCCCGCCTCGAGCTGGTCGACGCACATCGCCACGCCCTGGAGGATGTCGATCGGCTCGAATCCCGTGACGACGATCGGCACATGATGGCGCTCGGAAATCGGCGCGTACTCCGCCGTGCCCATGACCGTGCAGACATGCCCGGCCGCCAGGAACCCGTCGATCCGGCAATCCGGCGAGGCGAGCAGCGCCTCCAGCGCCGGCGGCACCATGACGTGGCAGACCAGCAGCGAGAAGTTCGCGAGGCCTCGCGCTTTCGCCCGATGCGCCGCCAGCGCCACCGCCGGGGCCGTGGTCTCGAAGCCGACGGCGAAGAAGACGACCTGGCGATCCGGCATGGCCTCGGCGAGATCGACGGCGTCGAGCGGCGAGGCGACGGCGCGCACCTCGGCGCCGGCCGCGCGCGCCTGGGCGAGGTCCGTCCCGCCGGCGGGCACGCGCAGCATGTCGGCGAAGGTGGCCAGGACGGCGCCGGGCGTGCGCGCGATCGCCACCGCCTTGACCATCGCCTCCTCCGGCGTGACGCAGACCGGGCAGCCGGGGCCGTGCAGCAGCGTGACCTCCGGCGGCAGGAGCTGGTCGATGCCGTGGCGCAGGATCGCGTGAGTCTGGCCGCCGCAGACCTCCATGATCGACCAGGGCCGCGTGACGCTCGCCGCGATCCGGTCGGCGAGGCGGCGCGCGGCGTCCGGGTCGCGAAAGGCGCGGCGGAGATCGAGGCCCGTCACGGCGCGTTCTCTCCGTCCGCCGCCGTCTCGACCTCCAGGGCGTCCAGCGCCTCGAAGACGCGTCGCGCCTCGGCCTCGTCGATCACCTGCAGCGCGATGCCGACATGGACGAGCACGTGGTCGCCGAGCCCGGCCTCCGGCACGCAGGCGAGGCTGACCTCCTTGACGATACCGCCGAAATCGGCGCGGCCGGTGCGCTCGAAGCCGTCGCCGGCGATCGAGATCAGCCGGCCCGGAACGGCGAGGCACATGGCGTCTCCCCCTCTTCTTCGCGCTCGGTTTCGAGCACGCGGGCGGCCCAGAGCGCCTGGCCGACCGCCAGCCCGCCGTCATTGGGCGGCAGGTCGCGATGCCACAGCGCCTCGACCCCCGACGCGCGCAGGGCCGCGATGCAGCTTTCGGCAAGCAGTCGATTCTGAAAGCAGCCGCCGGTCAAGGCCACCCGGCGCGCGCCAAGGCGCCGGGCCAGCGCGGCGGCGGTGGCCGCCAAGCCGGCATGGAACGCCGCGGCGATCCGGCCGGCGTCCGCGCCCCCGTGCCGATCGGCGAGGATGGCGTCGAGCATCGGCCGCCAGTCGAACTCGATCAGCTCGCCGTCATCGGTCAGCGCGGTCGGATAGGCCGGCGCTTCCTCCCCCGTCGCCGCGGCCTCCAGCGCGGCGGCGGCCTGGCCCTCGTAGCTGACCGGGCCGACGGCCAGGCCGGCGAGCGCTGCCACCGCGTCGAACAGCCGGCCCACGCTCGATGTCACCGGCGCGTTGAGCCCCCGCGCCAGGGCCGCAGCCAGGACCCGGCGCTCGGCCGGGGTGAAGGCGGCGACCGGCGCCAGATCCGTTCGGTCCGTCCAGGCCTCGCCGAAGGCCGCGTGCAGCAGCCCGATCGCCGAGCGGCGCGGATCGCGCACCGCCGCCTCCCCGCCCGGCAGCGGGAACGGCGCCAGCCGCGCCACCCGGCGCCAGCCCGCGGCGTCGACGACCAGCGCCTCCCCGCCCCAGACCGTGCCGTCGGTCCCGTAGCCGCTGCCGTCCCAGGTCAGGCCGAGGATTGCATCATCATCGAGGTCGGTAGGTTGCCCAGCGCCGTCAGGCGCTGCGCAACGGCTCGGAAGGTGCCGTCGCGCACGGCCCTCGGCCGTGGGCGACCTACGCAGGGTCGCCGAGGGCTCGACCACTCCGTTGTCGGCCAGGCAGGCCAGGACATGGGCCAGGTGGTGGGGCACGCGGACCGGTTCGCGCCGGGGCGTGTGCGCCGCCGCCGCCTCGCCGGCCCGGGTGGCGTGGTAGTCCGGATGGGCGTCGACCGCGATCGCCGTCGGCGGCTCCGGCGGCAGGGAGGACAGGTCGGCGATGGCGGCGGCGTGGCCGTCGCGCGCCTCGGGCGTGTCGAGGTCGCCCAGGTGCCGCCCGGGCTCGACCCGCCCGGGCCGGGTGAGCGCCAGGGCCGCCTTTTGATGGCCGCCCATCGCCAGGATGCCGCCCGGCAGGCCGGCAATGGCGATCGTCGCCGGAGCCAGCCCCCGGCCCCGGCGCAGCGCCATCGGCCGGCCGGCGACGAGGCGCATCACGGAGTCGTCGAGCGGCCGGGCGATCGGCCGGTCATGGTCGAGCACCAGGTCGGCGATGCCGGCGAGCCGCGCCCGCGCCGCCTCGCCGTCGGTCGCGATCGGCTCGTCCGCGCGGTTGCCGCTGGTCGCCACCACCGGGCCGCCGAAATCGTCCAGCAGCAGGTGATGCAGCGGCGTGCAGGCCAGGAAGACGCCGAGCCAGGGCAGCCCGGGCGCCACCGAGGGCGCGATGCCGGCCCCCCCGGCCCGCCGGTCGAGCAGCAGGATCGGCGCCGCCGGCCCGGCGAGGCAGGCGGCCGCGGTGTCGTCGATCGCGGCCAGCGCCCGCGCCGCGTCGAGCGCGCCGACCATGACCGCGAAGGGCTTGTCCGGCCGGGCCTTGCGGGCGCGCAGGGCCCGCACCGCCGCCTCGTCGCCCGCGTCGACCATCAGGTGGAAGCCGCCGACACCCTTCACTGCGACGACCCGGCCGTCGCTCAAGGCGGCGACCGCGCCGGCCAGCGCCGCGTCGTCCCGCGCCAGCAGACCGCCGGCCATGTCCGTCAGGGCGAGGCGCGGGCCGCAGGCGGGACAGGCCGTCGCCTCGGCATGAAATCGCCGGTCGGACGGGTCCGCGTATTCCCGCGCGCAGTCGGCGCAGAGCGGGAAGCCGCGCATCGTCGTGCGCGCCCGGTCGTAGGGCATCGCCTCGACGACCGAATAGCGCGGCCCGCAATTCGTGCAGGCGGTGAAGGGGTATCGGTGCCGGCGCGCCGAAGGATCACGGATCTCCGCCAGACACTCCGGGCAGGTGGCGAGATCGGCCGGCACGGCGGCGGCGCCCGGGCCGTCGAGCGTGCTCACCTCCACCGCGAAGCCGGCAAGCCCCGTCGGCGCGCCGTCCTCCTCGACCCGCACGGACTCGACCCGCGCGGCCGGCGGGGCCGCGGTGCGCAGCCGATCGACCAGGGCGTCGAGCGGGGCGGCCGGGCCTTCGGCCTCGATGGTCACGCCGGCGGGCGCGTTCCTGACCCGGCCGGCAAGGCCCAGCGCCGTCGCCTCGCGATAAACGAACGGCCGGAAGCCGACCCCCTGCACCGTGCCCGTCACCGTCAGGCGCAGCCGTCGCCGATCACCCGACTCGGTCGGCCCGGGCGGGGGTGAGAGCATCGCGTCAGCCCGAACCATCCGGACCGTCCGCCACGTCGATGGAGCCCAGCAGGATGCCCTGGGCGTCGGGATGGTCGAGCGCGTCGGAGGCGGTGACGGCCAACTCCGCCCCCTCCGCTCGGGTCCCGGCCGAGGCATGCTCGAAATGCTCCCGGAAATGGCTCTCCGACATATGCGAGAGCGCGCCCAGCCAGACCTCCACGCGCACGACCCGGCCGCCGCCGGCGGACTCGGCCACCGTATCGATGCGGCGCATCAGGTCGCGCATCAGCGAGGCTTCATGCATCGGCGGCGACCTCCCGGCCCGCCAGCGCGGCCACGTCGTCGGCGAGCCGCCGGGCGACCGGCTCGACCGCCGCGGCGACCGCCGGGTCGAGCGGCGCGCCGGGGGCGAATTGCGCCGCCTCGACCGCGTAGAGCCGGCAGACCGGCGGCAGGGCGCCGAGCGCGCGGGCGAGCTCGACCGCCTCGACCAGGCCCAGCGCGTGGGTCGAGGCCGCGGCCACCCGGGGCAGCGGCCCATCGGCGGCGTCGAGCACCGCCAGCGTGCCCGGCACGCCGCCGGAGAGCCCCGCATCGACCAGCAGCGCCGCCCGGCAGCCGGACAGCAGCTCGACCAGACCCGCGGCCTCCCCGGAATGGGCGAGGATCTCCGCCGGCGGCGCGAGCGCGGCGAGCGCCCGGCCGATCGCCGGGCCGACCGCGTCGTCGCCGCGCGCGGGATTGCCGATGGCGATGACCCGGATGCTCACGCTGGCGCCTCCGCCCCACCCGCACCGGCACTATCGCTGTCGCGGTGCACGCGAAGGTCCAGGAAATGGGTGGCGCAGGAGATGCAGGGGTCGTAGTTGCGCACCGACTGCTCGCAGCGCCAGCGCAAGTCCTCCTCCGGCAGCTCGAGCCAGCCGCCGACGAAGTCGCGCAGGTCGTCCTCGATGCTCGGCTGGTTCTGGGACGTCGGCGGCACGATCAGGGCGTCGCGGATCATGCCCTCCTCGTCGATCTCGTAGCGGTGATAGAGGCTGCCGCGCGGCGCCTCCGTGAGGGCGTGGCCGATGCCGGCGCGCGGGCGCGCCTCGACCGCCGGCGCCGGCGGCGGCTCGAAGGCCTCCAGGATCGCCAGCGCCTCCTCGCAGGCGTGCAGGATCTCCACCGAGCGCACGACGATGCTCTTGAACGGGTTGCGACAGACCGGCTCCAGCCCCGCCGCCTCGGCCGCCGCCCGCGCGCCGGGCGACAGGCGGTCGCGCTCGAGCGCGTAGCGCGCCATCGGCCCGACCAGGTAGGCCCGGCCGTCGAGCCGCGCCTGCAGGGCGTTGGAGTGGGCGACATGCTGCTCGGCGAACCGGGTGCCGTAGTCCGACGCCGGGATGTCGAGGCCGTCGGAGGAGACGATGCGCCCCTCGTTGAACGGGTACTCGTCCGGATGGGAGAGCGAGACGAACAGGTAGTCGCGCGCGACATCGGGGAAGTCGAAGCCGGCGACCCAGGCGACCGTCTCCGCCGCCGCGTCGCGGGCGCGCTTCAGCGGCTCGACCAGGGCGGCGAGGTCGGCGCGCGACGGGATCTTGTAGAAGCCGCCGACCCGGACATTGATCGGGTGGATCTCCCGCCCGCCCAGGACGCGGACGATATCGTTGCCGGTCTTCTTCAGCGCCAGGCCGCGCTTGACCGCCTCGCCATGGTCGCGCGCCATCTCGATCGCGCTGGGGTAGCCCAGGAAGTCCGGCGCGTGGAGCATGTAGACATGCAGGCCGTGGCTCTCGATCCATTCGCCGCAATAGAGCAGGCGGCGCAGCGCGCGCAGTTGCCCCTCGACGCGCACGCCCAGCGCCGCCTCCATGGCGTGGACCGCGCTCATCTGATAGGCGACCGGGCAGATGCCGCAGATCCGCGCGGTGATGTCGGGCGCCTCGGTGAAGTGCCGGCCGCGCAGGAAGGCCTCGAAGAAGCGCGGCGGCTCGAAGATCGACAGCTGGACGTCGCTCACCTTCCCGTCGGCGACGTGCACGTCGAGCGCGCCCTCGCCCTCGACGCGGGCCAGGTAGTCGACCTTGATGCGCCTAGTCGTCATGCCGCGCCCCTTCCTCGGCGAAGGCCGGCGCGCCGGCGTTGAAGGTCCGGTAGACGCGGCCCAGCGCCCGCCGGTCCATGCCCAGCTCCCCGAGCCTCCCGGTCAGCGAGGCGGTGTTCGGCGTCTCGGCCGGCCCGAAGCAGCCGTAGCAGCCCCGGTCATAGGCCGGGCACAGCGCGCCGCAGCCGGCATGGGTGACGGGGCCGAGACAGGGCGTGCCGTGGGCCACCATGACACAGACCGTGCCGCGCAGCTTGCACTCGATGCAGGTCGAATGGGCCGGCGTGTCGGGCCTCCGCCCGGCGAGGAAGGCGGCGACCACCTCCAGGAGCTGGTGCTTGGCAATCGGGCAGCCGCGCAGCTCGAAATCCACCGGCACGTGGTCGGCGATCGGGGTCGAGGTCGCCAGCGTGTCGATGTAGTCGGGCCGGGCATAGACGATGCGCGTGAACTCGGCGACGTCGCCCAGGTTGCGCAGGGCCTGGATGCCGCCGGCCGTGGCGCAGGCGCCGATCGTGACCAGATGCGCGGATTTCTCGCGCACTTCGCGGATCCGCTCCGCGTCATGGGCGGTGGTGATCGAGCCCTCGACCAGCGACAGGTCGTAGGGCCCGGCCACCTCGGCCCGGGTCGCCTCCGGGAAATAGGCGATGTCGATGGCGCCGACGACGGAGAGCAGCTCGTCCTCGCAGTCGAGCAGGCTCAATTGGCAGCCGTCGCAGGAGGCGAACTTCCACACGGCGAGCTTGAGCCGGCGCGGGGCGGCGGTATCCGGCATGATCAGATCTCCCGCACGGTCAGGCGATGGCGCACCCGGTCGTGGCGGAAGACCGGGCCGTCCTTGCACACGAAGTCGGGGCCGAACTGGCAGTGGCCGCACTGGGCGACGGCGCATTTCATGTTGCGCTCGGCCGAAAGGTAGAGCCGCGACGGGTCGATCCCGCGCTCGACCAGGGCGTCGAGGGTGAAGCGCATCATCACCTCCGGCCCACAGACCAGGCCGATGGCGTCGCCGGCGTCGAAGGCGACGCGCGGGATCAGCCGGGTGACGACGCCGACATTGCCGTCCCAGGCGCCGGCGGCGTGGTCGATCGTCACCTCGACCTCCAGGCCCCGGTCGCGCCAGGTGCCCAGCTCCTCGCCGAACAGGATGTCGGCCGGGCTGCGCGTGCCGTAGAGCAGGATCACCCGGCGGTAGCGCTCGCGCGTCGCCATCAGCCGGTAGAGCGCCGGGCGCAGCGGCGCGAGGCCGAGCCCGCCGGCGACCACGACCACGTCGCGGCCCTCGGCCTCCGCCATCGGCCAGGCGCTGCCGAAGGGACCGCGCACGCCGATCGTACCGCCGGGGCCGAGCCCCACGATCGCCCGGCTGACGGCGCCGACGCCGCGCACCGTGTGGCGCAGCGGGCCCGGGTCGCCCGGGTCGCCGGAGAGGCTGATCGCCACCTCTCCGACCCCGAAGACGTAGAGCATGTTGAACTGGCCGGGCGCGAAGGCCGCGCCGTCGAGGCCGGGCGGCCGCGCGATGTCGAGGGTGACGACGTCGTGTGTTTCCTGCCGGCTGGCCAGGACGGCCAGCGGCATCGGCCGCATCGGGTCCGCCGCGGTCGCGCCAGCCGGCGCCGTCCGCGCCGCGAAGGTCGCCGGAACCGTCATGCCCGCGCCGCCGGGGCGTAGACGTCGAGGAGCTGCAGGCGCGTGCCGTGCAGCCGCTCCACCAGGATCGGCGTGAACCGCATCATGAGCTGGAAGCCCAGCTCGTGGTCGTCCTCGATCTTGGCCCGCAGGCAGCGCGCGTCCATGGCGACGGCGCGCACCCGCTCGGTCGCGCGCGCGTCATAGCCCCAGCGATAGGGCGGCAGCAGCCAGGAGACGCCGACCAGCTCGCCCTCGTGCAGGCTCTGGAAGGTCAGCACGCCCTTGGCCGGCGCCGCCATCTCAAGGGCGACCGAGCCCGCGCGCAGGAGATAGAACCAGTCCGCGCTCTCCCCCTCGCGGCAGAGATACTCGCCCTTCTCGAAGCGGACGTTCTTGGCGCAGCCGCTGATCAGCAGGCAGGGCTGGTCGCCCAGCCCGTGGAAGACCGGATGCTCGCAGATGATCCGGTCGAGGTTCTCGACGGCCATCCCCGCCCCTCCCCGTCAGGTCCCGTCGCCGCGGATCGCGGCGACTTCCTCCGTGATATCGATGCCGACCGGGCACCAGGTGATGCAGCGCCCGCAGCCGACGCAGCCCGATACGCCGAACTGGTCGATCCAGTGGGCCAGCTTGTGGGTCATCCACTGGCGATAGCGCGCCTCGGTGGAGGTTCTGACCGAGCCGCCCGGCAGGTAGGAGAAATCCAGCGTGAAGCAGGAATCCCAGCGCCGGTGCCGCTCCGCCGTCTCGCCCGTCAGGTCGTTGACGTCGGAGACCGAAGTGCAGAAGCAGGTCGGGCAGACCATCGTGCAGTTGGCGCAGGCGAGGCAACGCGACGCGACCTCGGCCCAGCGCGGATGCTCCGGATTGCCCTGGAGCAGGTCCTTGATCCCGGTCGTGTCCATGTGCCGGCCCATGCGTCCGGCCGCCGCGTCGGTGACGGCGCGCGCGCCGGCCAGGTCGCCGTCGCTCGCCGGCCGCGCGTCGAGCCGGTCGGCGATCGCGGCGCCGCGCGCGCTGCCGATCTCCAGCACGAAGCGCTGGCCGGCGTCGTCCAGGATCTCGGTCAGGGCGAGGTCGTGGCCGGCCTCGGCGCGCGGTCCGGTGTCCATGGAGGCGCAGAAGCAGGTGCCGGCCGGCGAGCCGCAATTGACCACGACCAGGAAGGCGTTGTCCCGGCGCGCCGTGTAGTGCGGATCGGCGAAAGCGCCGTCGCGCAGGGTCCGGTCCTGCACGGCGATGGCCGCCAACTCGCAGGCCCGCACGCCGAAGAAGGCGGTGGGCGCCGGCGTGCCGTCGCCGTCCTCGATCGCGAAGCCGTCGGCCGTTCGCCGCGCCCGGAACAGGGTCAGCGTCGGCGGGTGCAGGAAGCGCTTCCAGGACTGCGGTCCGACCGCGTAGCCGAACAGGGCGGCGTCGCCCCGCTCGACCAGGCGATAGTGCCCGCCCTCCTGCTCGTCGCCGACGCCCTCGGGCAGGTCGGCAATGCCGGCGATGTCGTCATGGACGATGGCGCCGTCGCGCACCGTCGGGCCGATCGTGCGCCAGCCCTCCGCCCGCAACGTCGCGATCAGCGCGTCGAGCCCGCCCCGGTCAACGACCCGCGCCGGTCCGTGCCCCTCGGCCACGGCCATGCCCCCCATCGATGCCGCCTCTCCCCCGAGGCGATCGGTCATTCCGCCCGATCCTGGGGCCCGACGCAGGGGGGCGCGTTGATCCGGATCATTTCGCACCGCCTCGGAGCCGCCGTGGGGTGCCGGCGGCGACGCTAGCGGCCGATGAAGAACGCTAGGGCGAAGAGGACGACCGCGCCGATCAGGAGAAACAGGAGCGTCTTCGGCGTCGGGTCCTTCATCGTGATGAAGGCGTGGATCTTTTCGAACAAATCGCTTCCGATCCGGGCAATGGGACAAACGGGCTCGAGTGGGGGCGACACCACCGGCCGGCATCGGGCTGCCAGCGATCCGCCGCCCCTTAAGGACCATGGAGCCGCAAGCGGGCCGGTTCAACCCGACGAGGCCCGAGACTCCATCCTGGCCTTCGGGGTCGGGCGCGCTCGGCGTCACGCGTCGTGACGCGGGCGCTCGACGTCGAGGGCGGCGCGGCGGGGCTTGGCGAGCGCCCGGCCGGCGGCGTCGAAGAGGTGGCATTCGTCGAGCGCGGGCACCACGGCGATGCGGTCGCCCAGCCGGAGCGAGGCGTCGCCGCCGGCCTTGACCACCAGCGTGTCGGCGCCGTCGATCGCCGCGTGGACCAGGGTCTCGCCGCCCAGCCGCTCGACCACCGTGACCGCGCCGGAAAGCGCGCCCGGCTGGCCGGCCGCGGCGTCGGGCGCGGTGACGGCCAGGTGCTCCGGCCGGACGCCCAGCTGCCAGTCGTCCCCCACAGCCCCGTTCTCCGCGGGGTCCACCGGAATCGACAGTCGGGCCCCGCCGGCGATCTCGACGACGGCCGAGCCGTTCTCCCGGCCCACGGGCCGAGCCGGCATCAGGTTCATGCGCGGCGAGCCGATGAACTCCGCGACGAAGCGGTTGGCCGGGTGGTGGTAGAGCGCCATCGGCGTGCCGACCTGCTCGACCACGCCGCCGTTGAGCACGACGATCCGATCGGCCAGCGTCATCGCCTCGACCTGGTCGTGGGTGACGTAGACCATGGTCGAGCGCAGGCGCTGGTGGAGCTTGAGGATCTCCACGCGCATCTGGACGCGCAGCGCGGCGTCGAGATTCGACAGCGGCTCGTCGAACAGGAAGATCTTCGGGTCGCGCACGATCGCCCGGCCGATCGCCACGCGCTGGCGCTGGCCGCCGGAGAGCTGCTTGGGCCGACGCTTGAGCAGCGGCTCGAGCCCCAGGATCTCCGCCGCCATGCGAACCCGCTCGTCGATCGTCTGGCGGTCGACCCCGGCGTGCTTCAGCGCGAAGGCCATGTTGCCGTAGACGTCCTTGTGCGGGTAGAGCGCGTAGGTCTGGAAGACCATGGCGATGCCGCGCTCAGCCGGGCTCAGTTCGTTGACGCGGCGGCCGTCGATCGCGACCGTGCCGGCGGTGATCTCCTCCAGCCCCGCGATCATGCGCAGGAGCGTGGACTTGCCGCAGCCGGACGGGCCGACGAAGACCACGAACTCCCCGTCGGCGATGTCCAGGTCGACGCCGTGGACGACCTGGAGCTTGTCGTAGGCCTTGTCGACGCCGGAGAGGGTGAGGGTCGCCATGGCGCGTGTCCTTCGATCGGTCCCGGCTCAGCCCTTCACGGCGCCCGACGTGATGCCGCGGATGAGCTGGCGGGAGAAGACGGCGTAGAGTGCCAGCACCGGCAGGATCGCCAGGCTCAGCGCGGCGAGCACGGCGCTCCAGTTGACGGTGTACTGGCCGATGAACTGCTGGACGCCCAGCGTGACGGTCTTGGTGTCGTCGCCCGGCGCCAGGATCAGCGGGAACCACAGGTCGTTCCAGATCGGCACCATGGAGAAGACGGCCACGGTCGCGATCACGGGCCGGATCAACGGCAGGACGACTTCCAGGAAGATGCGGTATTCGCTCAGCCCGTCGATCCGGGCGCTGTCCTTGATGTCGCGCGACAGCGTGCGCATGAACTCGGTCAGGATGAACACGGCGACCGGCAGGCCCTGGGCGGTGTAGACCAGGATCAGCGCGGCCAGCGTGTTGACCAGCGACAGGTCGACCATGAGCTGAAGGATGGCGACCGTGCCCAGCCGGATCGGCACCATGATGCCGACGATCATGTAGATCGCCAGGAACGCGTTGGCCTTGAACCGGTACTCGGCCAGCGCGTGGGCAGCCGCCGCGCCCAGGAACAGGATCAGGAACAGGCTGACGATCGTGACGATCAGGCTGTTGGAGAAGTAGGTCCCGAAGGCGCCCTGGGTCAGGACGGTGGTATAGCCCTCCAGGCTGAAGGATTCGCCCACCGGCAGGCCCAGCGGGTCGCCGAAGATGCCACGCCGGCCCTTGAACGAGTTCATCACGATCAGCAGGACGGGGAAGAGCGCGATCGCCGTGTAGGCCAGCAGGACCGCGTGGATCGAGGCCGCCGACAGGCCGCGCCGCGCCACCGCCCCGGTTTCCGAGGTCGCCATTGTCCGGCCCTCACATCTCGTAGCGCTGCAGCCGGCGCTGCACCGCGAAGAGGTAGATCGACACGCCGATCAGGATGATGAAGAACAGCATGCTGGCGACGGTCGCGCCCATGAACGGGTCGCCGAGCTGGAGCTGCTGGCCGAAGAAGGTGCGGAACAGCAGCGTGCCCATCACGTCGGTCGCGAAGTTCGGCGCGCCCAGCGCCCCCTGGACCGAGTAGATGAGGTCGAAGGAGACCGTGAAGTTGCCGATATAGGTCAGGATCGCGACGACCCCGAGCGTCGGCAGGATCAGCGGCAGCTTGACCTTCCAGAAGATCGACCAGCCCGACAGGCCGTCGATGCGCGCGGCGTCGATCAGCTCGTCCGGCACGGCGAGCAGCGCGGCGTAGATCAGCATCATCGGGATGCCGACATACTGCCAGACGGAAATCAGCGAGATCGTCACCAGCGCCGTGCCCTCGAGCCCGAGCCAGGGCTGGTAGAAATCAGCCAGCCCGACATAGCCCATCAGGGTCTCCGACAGGCCCCAGAGCGGGCTCAGGATCAGCTCCCAGACGAAGCCGACGATGACCACCGACAGCAGCGTCGGCACGAAGATCAGCGTTCGGTAGGTCGAGGCGAGCTTGAGCGCGGGCAGGCTGAGCAGCGCGGCCAGCATCAGCCCGATCGGGTTCTGGACCAGCATGTGGACGCCGAACAGGACGATGTTGTTCCACAGCGCGTTCCAGAACTGCTCGGCCCAGTTCGGGTCGCCGAGCAGGCGGGCGTAGTTGGCGATGCCGACGAAGTCGGCGCTGCCGTCCGGATTGCCGGAGAACAGGCTGAGCCTCAGGCTCTCGATCAGCGGGTAGATCGAGAAGATCGTGTAGATCGCCAGCGCCGGCGCCAGGAAGACGACGATGTGCAGGCGCGGCCGGCGGCGGGGTGCCGCCTCCTCCGCCGCTGTGGCGGAGGAGGCGGATCCCGGCGGGCCGAGGGAGTCGGGCGCCGTGGCGCGCGATGTCGACGGATCGCTGACCATGACGCCGATCTCCCTCCTGTCCGTGCCGTCGCTAGGGCGATTTCCGAACTGACCGAATCGTCAGTTCGGAAAAAATTGCCCTATCTTCAACAACCTGGAGCGTCCTGCGCCCGTTCGGGCGCAGGATGCTCTAGCCGATCACCCGTGGGCTCAGTCCTGCTGCGGGGCGTACCAGCTCTCCAGCCCCTCCTGCAGCGAGGCCGTGCCCTCCTCCGGCGTCATGGCGTCGTTGAGCACGTTGGCGCTCACTGTCCACATCCGGTTCCAGGTGTTGGGCTCGCCGCGCGACAGGATCTGGTGGGCGACGCGGATCGTCGACTCGCAGGACTCCCGCCAGGAGATGAACTCCTGCGCCAGCGGGTCCTCGACCTCGAAATCGGCCGTCGACAGGGAGAAGAAGCCCGGCAGCGCGTTGGTGTAGAGCTGCGCGAACTCCGCCGAGGCGACCCATTCCAGGAAGGTGCGCGCGGCGTCGGGATTGTCGGTCGCGGCGTTCATGCCGAGGCCGATATCCGTGTGGTCGGAGATGTAGCAGGTGTCGCCCTCCTCCGGCACCGGCGGCGGGAAGGCGCCGAGCTCGAAGATCGCCTGCTCGCGGAAGCCCGAGATCTCCCAGGAGCCGGTCGGATAGATCGCCGCGCGGCCCAGGGTGAACAGGTTCTGGCTGTCGGAATAGCTCTGCGCCTGGTAGCCCCGGCCCATGTAGTCCGCCCAGCGCTCAAGCACCCGGTAGGGCTCGACGAACGCCTCGTCGGTGAACTCGGCCGTGCCCTCGATCAGGCCCTGGCGGCCTTGCTCGCCGTCCCAATAGGCGGGGCCGATATTGGTGTAGCCCATGGTCGCCGCCTCCCACTGGTCGGCGGTGCCCATGGCGAGCGGGGTGTAGGAGCCGTCCTCGTCGATCGCGTCGAGCAGGGCGAAGAACTCCGCCTCCGTGGTCGGCGGCTCGACCCCCAGCTCGGCGAAGGCGTCGCGGTTGTACATGAAGCCGTGGATGACCGAGGCCATCGGCACGCAGAAGACCGACGAGCCGTCGTCCGTGCTCCAGGCCGACTTCGCCACGTCGTCGAAGGTCTCGAGGCCGGGCAGGTCGGTGATCTCGGCGAGCTGGCCCTTCTGGAACAGGGCGAGCGAGGCGTCGAACGGCCGGCAGGTGATCAGGTCGCCCGCCGTGCCGCCGTCGAGCCGGGCGTTGAGCGCTGCGTTGTACTCGGTCGGCGCGGTCGGCGCGAACTCGACCTGGATGTCCGGGTGCTGGGCCTCGAAGGCCGGGATGATCGTCTCGTCCCAGATCGCCTGGTCTTCCGAGCGCCAGCTCTCGATCGTCAGGGTGGTCTGGGCCGCCGCCGGAAGGGCCAGCCCTCCGACCAGCGTGACGGCAAGCGCGGCCGGGGCCGCGGAGTTCAGGTAGCGGCGGTTCATCGGGAAGCCTCCCCCCTCTCGGTGTGGTCCTGTCCATCGGCCGGGCCGTCGCGGTCGAGCTCGGCGAGCGCCGGGCGCAGGCGCCCCGCGTGCCGGTCGAGCAGCGCCGCCGCGGCCGTCTCCTCCGCCCCGCGCGCGAGCAGGGCGGCCGTCTTGATGTGCCCGTCCGCCCGGTCGAGCAGACGGCGGGCCGTGGCCTCGTCCACCTCGACGATCCGGCGCAGGATGGCGGCGCGCCGGCGGTCGAGCTTGGCGTTGGTCGAGGCCAGGTCGGCCATCAGGTTGTCGTGGACCCGGCCGAGCCGGATCATCAGCGCCGTCGACAGTGCGTTGAGCGCCGCCTTCTGCGCCGTGCCGGCGGCCATGCGGGTCGAGCCGGCGACGACCTCCGGCCCGGTGTCGAGCAGGATCGGATTGTCGGCCGCCGCCAGCAGCGGCGTGCCGGGATTGTTCGCCAGGCCGACGACCAGGGCGCCGGAGGCGCGCGCCGCCTCCGCCACGCCGAGGGCGAAGGGCGTGCGCCCGCTGGCGGCGACGACGACGAAGACGTCCGCCGGCCCGGGCGCGAGCGCGTCGACCCGCGCGGCGCCGGCCGCGGCCTCGTCCTCAGCCCCCTCGATCGAGTGGATCAGCGCCGCCTCGCCGCCGGCCATCAGGAAGACCAGCCGGGCCTCCGGCCAGCCATAGGTCGGCAGCAGCTCGACGCCGTCCTGGACGGCGAGCCGGCCCGAGGCGCCGGCGCCGGCATAGACCAGCCGGCCCGCGCCCGTGCCGAGCCGCGCGACCATCGCCTCCACCGCCTCGCCCAGGGCCGGGCGCACGGCGGCGACCGCGGCCGTGGCGGCGAGCTGCCGGTCGACCACGGCGTCGACGACCTCGTCGAGTGGCCAGGTGTCGAGACCGGTGTAGCGCGCGCTGACGGCTTCGGTGGACATGGGCGCGATCCGCGGGATGAGGGGCCGCCGGAGCGGCGGGCCAGCGTCGAAATCGGGCGCCAAGGTATGCCACTTGCCCCGGTATTGCAATGCCAAAAAACACCATTTTAATACCAGTCGCAATACCATTGCCCTTCCACGGTGGTAGTGGTACGGTCCTGCGGTCGCCTCGCCTCCGGACAGGGTTCATGGCCGCATCCGACATCTTCATCGCCGTCGACGGCGGCGCCTCCGGCACGCGGGCCCGCGTGACCGACGGGGCCGGCCGCGCGCTCGGCGTCGGCGAGGGCGGGCCCGGCAGCCTGACGCTCGGGATCGAGCAAGCCTGGACGGGCATCCGCTCGGCGATCGCCGCGGCGCTCGGCGAGGCCGGCCTGCCCGGGGATGCCGCCGCCGCGCGCCATGTCTTCGCTCTGGCGGGTAGCCGGCACCCGCGCAACATCGCGGCCTTCCACGCCGCCAATCCGCTCGGCACGCCCGTGACGGTGATGACCGACGGCTATGCCAGCCTGATCGGCGCGCTGGCCGGCGAGCCGGGCTCGGTGGTCGCGGTCGGCACCGGCGTGGCGGGCCATCGCCTCTTCGCCGACGGCACGAGCATCGCCGTCGACGGCTGGGGCTTCCCGGCCGGCGACGAGGGTTCCGGCGCCTGGATCGGGCTGGAGGCGGCGCGCCTGCACCTGCGCGCGGTCGATGGCCGCGGCCCGGGCGACGGCGTCCTGGCGGCGGCGCTGGCGAACCGGCTGGGTCGGGAGGTCGGCGCCATCCAGGACTGGCTGGTCGGCGCGCCCTCGACGAAATACGCGACCCTGGCGCCGCTGGTGGTCGACGCCGCGGCGGCCGGCGACCCGATGGCGTCGGACATCCTGGACCGGGCGGGCGAAGGCCTCGACCGGGCGGTGGCCGGGCTCGACCGGGACGAGCCGGCGCCGGCGCTGGGCCTGATCGGCGGGCTGGCCGGCAGCCTGTCGGGCCGGCTGTCGGAGGCCAACCGCCGGCGCCTCGTGCCGGCACGCGGCACGGCGCTCGACGGCGCGGTCCTGGTCATGACCGGCGCGGCGCCGGAGGAGCGGATCCGGTGACCGCCCCGCCTCCTCCTCCGCCCGAGGACGCCGCGTCGGGGACGGCCGCCGGCGATCGCGACCCCGCGCGGGCGGGCGCGCCGCGCTATCTCCGCCTCGCCCGCGACCTCGCCGACCGGATCGCGCAGGGGGAGTTCAAGCCGGGCGACGCCCTGCCGCCGGAGCGCCGGATCGCCCAGCTCTACGACGTCTCCCGCGTCACCGTCCGGCGCGCGCTGGAGCATCTGGCCAGCGACGGCGTCGTCGAGGCGCGCCACGGCTCGGGCACCTATGTCTCCCGCCGGGTGCGCCAGCCGCTGCGCGTACTGACCGGCTTCAGCGAGGATGTCCGGGCACGCGGGATGCTGCCCTCCTCCGTCGTGCTCGACCGGGGCGTGGGCACCGCGACGCCGGAGGAGGCTATCGGCCTCGGCCTGTCGCCCGGCGAGCGGGTGACGCGGATCAAGCGCCTGCGCCTGGCTGACGGCGCAGCCCTGGCGATCGAGAGCACGGCGATCGTCCACGACGCCCTGCCCGATCCGGACGCCATCGGGGAGTCGCTCTACGAGACGCTGCAGGCCGCCGGCAACCGGCCGGTGCGCGCGATCCAGCGCCTGACGGCGGTCGCGCTCGACGACCGCACGGCGCCGGTGCTGGAGGCCGCGCCGGGCAGCCCGGGGCTGCACATCGTACGGGTCGGCTACCGTGCCGACGGCCGGCCCATCGAATACACCTGGTCCTATTATCGTGGGGACCGGTGGGACTTCGTCACCGAGCTGGTGGAGCCATGACCATGGCCGCCGAAGACGCTGCCGACCCGACGGAATTCCGGGGCACGATCCTGACGCCCCAGGGCTGGATCGCCGGGCGCCTGCGCTACGGCGAGACGATCACCGGGCTCGACGGCTCGCCCATCGGCACGCCGACCCCGCCCTTCCTGGTGCCGGGCTTCGTCGACCTGCACGTCCATGGCGGCGGCGGCGCCGACATGATGGCCGGCGAGGCCGAGCTGCGCGCCGCCGCACGGGCCCATGCCCGCCACGGCACGACCGCCCTGCTCGCGACCACCGTCACCGCGCCGGTCGAGGAGATCGCGGCCGTTCTCGACGCCATCGCGATCGTCATGGAGCGGCCCGGGGCGGGAGAGGCGGCGGTCCTCGGCGCCCATCTGGAAGGTCCGTTCATCAACCCGCACAAGCTGGGCGCCCAGCCGCCCCACGCGATCCCGGGCGACCCCGCGATCTTCGCAGCGCTGGCCGAGCGCGCGCCGATCCGCGTGGCGACCGTGGCGCCGGAGGTCGACCCCGACGGCGCGCTGATCGACGCCATGACGGCGGCCGGCGTGGCGGTCCAGATCGGCCACAGCCTGTGCGACCACGCCCGGGCCGCCGCCCTGTTCCGCGCCAGGCTCGGCGTCACCCATCTCTACAACGCCATGACGCCGCTCGCCCACCGCGCGCCCGGCCTGGTCGGCGCCGCGCTCGCCCATGCCGAGACGGCGGAGATCATCGCCGACCTGATCCACGTCGCGCCCGACGCCATCCTGGCGGCGCGACGCGCCATTCCCGGCCTCTACGGCGTGACCGACGCCAGCGCCGGGGCCGGCGCGCCGGACGGCACCTACCGCCTGGGCCGGCATGAGGTGGTCAAGGCCGAGGGCGCCATGCGGCTGGCCGACGGCACGCTCGCCGGCTCGGCGCTGACCATGGACCAGGCCTTGCGAAACCTCGTCGCCATCGGCCTGTCGCTGGACGAGGCGGCGCGCCGCCTCTCCGCCCTGCCGGCCGAGCGCCTGGGCGATGCCGCCCGCGGCCGGATCGCCGCCGGCGCGCGCGCCGACTTCGTCCTGCTCGACGGCGACCTGAGCGTCCTCGAGACCGTGATCGGCGGCCGCCGGGTCGCCGGGGAGCCGACATGACCGCCTCGCGCATGCTCGCCGAAGCCCGCCAAGCGCCGGAGCGCCTGGCCGCCAGCCTCGCCGCCGAGGACGCCGCCTATCGCGACGCCGGCGCGCGTATCCGCGCCGCCGCGCCACACACCCTCGTCACCGTCGCGCGCGGCACCTCCGACAACGCCGCGGAATTCCTGGGCCGCCTCGCCGCCGAGCGGACCGGACTGATTCCGGCGAGCCTGCCGCCCTCCCTCGTCACGGTGGAGAACGCGCCGCTCGGCTTCGAGGGGTGCCTGGTCGTCGCGATCTCCCAGAGCGGCGGCAGCCCCGACCTGATCGCGCCGGTCGAGGCGGCGCGGGCCGGCGGCGCGCTGACCGTCGCCCTGGTCAACGCCCCCGACAGCCCGCTCGGCCGGGCCGCGGAGATCGTGCTGCCGGTCGGCGCGGGGGAGGAGACCGCCGTCGCCGCGACCAAGAGCTTCGTGCTCTCGCTGGCGCAAGCTGTCCGGCTGGTCGCCGCCATGGCCGGGGACGACGCGCTGCGCGCCCGGCTCGACGCCCTGCCGGCGACGCTGGAGGCGGCGCTGGCGCTCGACTGGTCGGCGGCGGTCGACGCGCTGGCGGGCACGGGCTGGATGCCGGTCTGCGGGCGCGGCCTCGGCGCGGCCGGGGCGCGCGAGTTGGCCCTCAAGCTCAAGGAGACCACGGGCGTGGCGGCCGAGGGCTTCACGGCCGCGGAAGTCATGCACGGCCCGCGCACCCTGATCGGCGAGACGACGCCGGTCCTCTGCCTGGCGCCCGACGACGCCGCCCGACCGTCGATGGAAAGCGCGATGGCCGAGCTCGGCACGATGACCGGCCGGCTGATCGCCGTCGGCCGGCCGGCGCCGGGCGTCGACCTCGCCCTGCCGCTGCCCGACCTGGCCGATCCGGTCCACGGCGTGCCTGCGGCGATGGCCGCGGCCTATCCCTTCCTCGACGCGCTCGCGGCGCGCAACGGCGTGTCGCCGGACACTCCGCGCCACCTGGAAAAGGTCACGCGGACGCTGTGATCGCGCGGGTGCGGGGAGACTCGGATCGAACCATGATGATGGTTATACTCGATCCAAGATGACATGGGCCGAAGGCCGACAGGCCCCCGCCGACGCGGAGCGCGATCATGAGCACCCCATTCAGACCCGCCAGCGTCAACCTGCCCGATCCGCAGAGCCGGACCGACACCATCGTCGCCGAGATCCGGCGCTGGATCTTCACCGAGCAGCTCAAGCCCGGCGACCGGCTGATCCGGGAGAAGGACCTGATCGAGCTGTTCCAGGCGAGCCGGGGCAGCGTGCGCGAGGCGCTCAAGGCGCTGCAGCACCAGGGGCTGATCCGCATCAAGCCCGGGGTCAACGGCGGCGCCGAGGTCGCCTCCATGACCCACGAGCGCACCAGCCGGTTCCTGCGCAACTTCTTCTATTTCGAGGACCTGACCTGGGCGCAGATCTACGACCTGCGCAGCCAGCTCGAGCCGCGGCTGGTGCGCGATGTGATGGCGCTGCTCGACGACGCCGACCGGGCGGCGATGGCGGAATCCATCCGGGTCTGCGAGGCCAATCGCGGCGCCGGGGGCGACCTGCGCGCCCTGCGCCAGGCGGAGATCGACTTCCACGCCGTGCTCGCCGCGCGGAGCCCGAACCCGCTGACCCGCTTCATCTGCCGTTTCCTCAACGACCTGATGCGCGAGCTCACCGTCACCAAGAACATCGTCGATCCCGGCGGCGAGCGCTTCACCGACGACAACATCGCCGCCCACAGGGCCCTGATGGCGGCGATGGCCGCCGGCGACGCGGATGCCGCGGAGGCCTGCATGACCGGGCATATCGAGCAGGCCGGCTGCTATGTCTGCGCCCGCGAGGGCAAGGTCGACGCCCGCGTCCTCCTCTGACCCCAAGGCCCGCGATTGTCCCGCGACGAAACCGTTGACGGTGCGTTCGTAAAACCATCATGATAATTGGCATGGTTACGATGGTGACAGCCGACGCGTGACGGCCGCGGCCGATCGGGGGATCGGCCCGCGCCGCGCCGACGGACCGGGACGCGAGGGGGCGTCATGACGGATTGGGGGATCACGTCGGAGACCGGGCGCCTGCGTGACGTGCTCCTGTGCCGTCCCGAGAACTATGCCTGGTCGCCTGCCAACCGGGCCTCGCGGGAGACGCTCGCCTCCGGCGTGACGCTCGACCGGGACCGCCTGCTCGCCCAGTACGCCGAGTTCGAACACGCGCTCGACCAGGCCGGGGTGACGCGCCACTACCTGACGCCGGAGCCCCACCTGCCCTACCAGGTCTACACCCGCGACTCGAGCCAGATGACGCCCTGGGGCGCGGTGCCGCTGATGCTCCAGGCCGAGGTGCGGCGCGGCGAGTGGGGCTCGATCGTCGACTTCTACGAGGGCGCCGGCATCCCGCGCTTCGCCTGGGCGACGCGCGGCAAGCTGGAGGGCGGCGACATCCACGTCATCCGCCCGGGGCTGCTGCTGATCGGCTATTCCGACATCCGCTCGGACCTGGAGGGCGCGCGCCAGTTCGCGGGCTGGTTCGAGGGCTGGGAGGCACGCTTCGTGCCCTTCCCGGACTTCTTCCTGCACTACGACACGCTGTTCTGCATGGCGGCCGAGGGGCTGGGCGTCGCCTGCCTCGACGTCATGGACGAGGAGACGCAGGCCTGGCTGCGCGGTCACGGGATCGAGCTGATCGACGTGCCCTACAAGGCCGCCGCGCGGGCCGGCTGCAACCTGCTGGCGCTGGGCGACGGGCGAGTCATCTCCCCGGCGGAGAACGCCGAGCTCAACGCCAAGCTGCGGGCCCGCGGGATCGAGGTGCTCGACCCGGAATACCGGCTCTTCACCATGGGCGGCGGCAGCGTGCGCTGCACCTCCATGGCGCTGCGCCGCGACCCCTGAAGGGCCCCGGCCGAAGGGGAGATCGCGCACCGACGACGAGGAACGGAGATCGCCCCGCGACCGGGCGACAGCGACGAAGAACGGGAGAGACGACGCCGGGGCCGAGCCGTGGAACGCCGGCGCGCCGAGACAACAGGAGGCACGATCATGTCCCATCTCCGCTTGCGCGACACGCTCGCCGCCGGCACCGCAGGATTCGCCCTCGCCGTCGGGCTGGCCGGCCCGGCAGGTGCCCAGGACCACGGCGGCACGCTCACCGTGGCGGTTCCGGAGACCTTCAGCGGCTTCGACCCGTTCGAGGATATCGGCCGGCTCGACTACAATGTCGCGGTCAACGTCTTCGACACGCTGACCACCTACGGCCCCGACTACGTCCCCCGGCCGATGCTGGCGGAGAGCTGGGAGCAGACCGACGAGACGACCTGGGTCTTCAACCTCCGCCAGGGCGTGGTCTTCCATGACGGCACCGCCTTCGACGCCGAGGCGGCGACGTACTCCCTCGACAAGCTGCTCGCGTCGTCCTTCGGCGACCAGTTCGAGGCGGTCGATTCGGTCGAGGCGACCGGCGAGCACGAGATCACGGTGACGACCGCGCGGCCGATGCCGACGCTGCTCGCCCAGCTCACCCAGCCCTACGCCGCCATGGTCTCGCCCACCGCCTACGAGGCCGATCCGGACGGCTTCGCCCAGAATCCGGTGGGCACCGGGCCCTTCGCCTTCGCGTCCTGGGACCAGCGCTCCTCGCTGACGCTGGAGCGCAACGCCGACTACTGGCGCACCGACGCCGACGGCAATGCCTATCCCTATCTCGACGCGGTCGAGTGGGAGATCCTGCCCGATGCGGAATCCGCCGCCCTGGCGCTGCAGGCGGGGGAGGTCGACCTGCTCTACAAGGTGCCGCTGCCCTTCGTCGCGGCCTTCGACGCGGCGCCGGACACGGAGGTCTACGAGACGCCGACGCTGGGCTGGGAATTCGTCATGTTCCGCGTCGACCGCCCGCCCTTCGACAACCGGCACCTGCGCCGCGCGGTGCAGTTCGCCATCGACCGGCAGGCGATCGTGGAGACCGTGGCCTTCGGCCACGCCGTGCCGGCGCTGGGGCCGATCCCGCCGAACTCCTGGGCCTACGACCCGGCGATCGAGACCGAGGGCGAGATCGCGCCGACCGAACAGCCCGACAAGGTCGACGCCGAGCTCGAGGCGGCGGGCATGCCCGACGGGTTCTCCTTCACGCTGGTCCACCCGACGCTGGAGCCGTTCAACTCGCTCGCCCAGGCGCTCCAGGGCCAGCTCGCCGAACACGACATCACGGTCGAGCTCGACGGCAAGGAGATCGGCGCCGCGCTCGACGACCTGTTCTCCTCGAACTTCGAGGCGCTGCTGATCGACTGGTCCGGGCGGATCGACGAGGCGCTGACCTTCCCGTCCTTCTTCACCACCGACGGCTTCAACACCTTCGGCAAGTACGGCAACCCGGAGGTCGACCCCTTGGTCGCCGAGGCGGGCGAGGTCTCCGACATCGATCGCCGGGCCGCGCTCTACCAGGAGGCCCAGGCGCTCATCGTCGCGGACTCGCCGCTCGCCTGGATAACCGTGCCGACCGAGCTCAAGGCCGCGCGCGCCGAGGTCGAGGGCTTCACCAACTACGGCGACCAGCGCATGCGCTTCTTCGACACCTGGATCGAGGAGTAGGCGCCGGGGGCGGGGTCCGGCAGGCCGCGAGCGGAGACGGGCCGACATGCTGCGCTATCTGGCCGGCCGCGTGCTGGACCTCGTCCTGGTGGCCTGGATCGTCGCCACGGTGGTGTTCTTCCTGCTGCGCGTGATCCCGGGCGACCCGGTCCTCATCCTGGCGGGCATCGACGCCGTCAGCGCGGACTCGGTCGCCCGGCTGCGCGCCGAGATGGGGCTCGACCGGCCGGTGATCGTGCAGTACCTCGGCTGGCTCGCCGACCTGCTCCAGGGCGACATGGGCACGAGCCTGCGCCGCGACGTGCCGGTGACGACGCTGGTCTTCGGCGCCGCGCCGGCGACGCTGCAGATCGCCGTGCTGGCCGCCGTGATCGGCATCGGGACGAGCATCCCGCTCGGCGTCGCCGCGGCCCGCGCCCAGGGACGGGCGCGCGACGGCGCGATCACGGCGGCGGCGCTGCTGGGCATCTCGACGCCGCATTTCGTCATCGCGCTGCTGTTCATCTACATCTTCGCGCTCGGCCTCGGCCTGCTGCCGACCAGCGGCTACGTCCCGCTGACCGAGGCGCCGATCGAGGGTCTCGCTCACCTGGTCCTGCCGGCCCTGACGCTGGGCCTCGTCATGGCCGGGATCCTTGTGCGCATGATGCGCCGGAGCATGATCGACGAGCTGGGCGAGGACTACGTCCGCACCGCCCGGGCCAAGGGCGCGTCGGAGCGCCGCGCGCTCTACGGCCATGCCCTGCGCAACGCGCTGATCCCCTTCGTCACCATCGCCGGGATCGAGGTCGGCATCCTGCTCTCCGGCGCGGTGATCATCGAGACGGTCTTCGCCATCCCGGGCCTGGGCCGGCTGATGATCGAGACGATCAACCAGCGCGACTACACGGTCGTCCAGGGCGCGGTGCTGCTCTCGGCCGTGTTTTACGTGCTGGTCAACTTCACCGTCGACCTGCTCTACACCGCGCTCGACCCGCGCGTGCGCGTGGCCGGGAGGCGGGCATGACCGATGCGACCAGCCAGGGCACGGCCGCGCCGGCGCCGCCGCGCCCGCCCGGCCTGTTCGCCCGCGTGGCGCGGAGCTGGACCGGCGGCATCGGGCTCGTCCTGATCGGCCTGGTGGCGGCGAGCGCGCTGGCGGCGCCGCTGCTCTCGCCGGCCGACCCGCTGGCCCAGCAGCTCTCCGCCGGCACGATCTTCCAGGGGCCGTCGGCCGCCCATCCGTTCGGCACGGACAATCTGGGCCGCGACGTGCTCTCCCGCGTGCTCCACGGCATGCGCTTCTCGCTCGGCGTGGCGCTCGCCTCGGTCGGAATCGCGGTGGCGATCGGGCTCGTGGCCGGGACGCTGGCCGGCACGCTCGGCGGCTGGTGGGACCGGGCGCTGATGCGCCTGGTCGACTCCTTCCTCGCCTTTCCCGTGCTGATCCTGGCGATCGCGATCTCGGTCGCGCTGGGCCGGGGCGCCGGCGGCGTGATCCTGGCGATCGCCTTCGTCAATATCCCGGTCTTCACCCGCCTTGCCCGCGCCCAGACGCTGAAGATCGAGCAGGCGCAGTACATGACGGCGGCCGTGCTCATGGGCTCCAGCCTGCCCATGCGCATCCTGCGCCACACCCTGCCCAACATGCTCAACCCGGTGCTCGTCCAGGCCTCCGTGGCCCTGTCCTTCGCCGTGCTGATCGAGAGCGGGCTGTCCTTCCTGGGTCTCGGCATTCCGGCGCCGGCGCCCTCTCTCGGCCTGATGATCGCCGAGGCCAAGGCCTATATCGCGCTCGCCCCGCACATGGTCGCGTTCCCGTCGCTGGCCATCGTCGTCACCGTGCTGGGCTTCAACCTGCTGGGCGACGCGGCGGGCGACGCGACCGACCCGCGGAGGCGCGGATGACGGCCGCCGCCCCCGTCGCGGACTCCCCCGCCTTCGAGATCGCCGGGCTGAGCGTCGCCGCGCGCGGCCATCGCGGCGAGACGGCGCTGGTGCGCGGCGTCGACCTGACCGTCGCGGCGGGCGAGCGCGTCGCCCTGGTCGGGGAGAGCGGGTCGGGCAAGTCGATGACCGCGCTCGCCGCCATGGGCCTGCTGCCGCGCGGCATCCGGCGCACGGGCGGGGAGATCCGCCTCGCCGGCCGGGCGATCCAGGACCTGGACGACCGCGCCCTGCGCCGGCTGCGCGGCGACGCGATCGCGATGATCTTCCAGGACCCGATGACCTCGCTCAACCCGGTGCAGACGATCGGCCGTCAGCTCGTCGAGGCGATCCGGCTGCATCGGCCGGTCGGCCGCGACGCCGCCCGCGCCCGGGCGGCCGAGCTGCTGGACCGGGTCCACATCCCGCGCGCCGCCGCCCGGCTCGACGACTACCCCCACGAGTTCTCCGGCGGCATGCGCCAGCGGGTGATGATCGCCATGGCGCTGGCCAACGATCCGGGCGTGCTGATCGCCGACGAGCCGACGACCGCGCTCGACGTCACCACCCAGGCCCGGGTCATGGCGATCCTGGACGAGGTCTGCGCCGAGGCCGGCGTGGCGGTGCTGCTGATCACCCATGACCTGGGCGTGGTCGGCGCCTTCTGCGACCGGGTCGCGGTCATGTATGCCGGCGAGATCGTCGAGCGCGCGCCGGCGGCCACCCTGTTCGAGCGGCCGCGCCACCCGTACACGGCCGGGCTGCTCGCCTCCATGCCGCCGCTGGAGGCCGATCCCGACGCCCTGACGCCGATCCCGGGCGACCCGCCCGACCCGCGCGCCCTGCCGCCGGGCTGCGTCTTCGCCCCGCGCTGCGGGCTGGCCGACGCGCGCTGCCGGGCCGAGCGCCCGGCCCTGATCGACCGGGACGACGAGGGGGGCGCCGGCCAGGTCTCGGCCTGCCATCACGCCGACAGGGTCGACCGGCCGGAGGTCTTCGCGTGATCGCCGCCGAGCGCCATCCGGCCGGCGCGGAGACCCCGGCCCGGCCCCACGCCGAGCCGGAGGCCGCGCGGCCGATGCTCGCGGCGGAGGGCTTGAGCGTGCGCATCCCGCTCGGCCGCGGGCGGGGTACCGTGTCCGCCGTCGAGAACGTCTCGCTGACGCTCGCCGCCGGCGGCGCCCTGGGCCTGGTCGGGGAGAGCGGGTCGGGCAAGACCACCGTGGCGCGCGCCGTGCTCGGCCTGACCGCGCCGACCGAGGGCCGGATCGCCTTCGACGGCCGCGACATCGCGGGCCTCGATCGCGCAGGCATGCGGGATTTCCGCCGGCGCGCGCAGATGGTCTTTCAGGACCCGTACTCCTCCCTCGACCCGAGGATGTCGGTCGCCCGCCTGATCGCCGAGCCGCTGGACATCCACCGCGTCGGCACCCGGGCCGAGCGGCGGGCCCGCGTGCTCGACCTGCTCGACCTGGTGGGCCTGCCCCGGGACTTCGCCGGGCGCGTGCCCCAGCAGCTCTCCGGCGGTCAGCGCCAGCGCGTCGGCATCGCCCGGGCGCTCGCGCTCGACCCGGAGGTCCTGGTCTGCGACGAGGCGGTCTCCGCCCTCGACGTCTCGGTCCAGGCCCAGATCCTCAACCTGCTGCGCGACCTGCAACGGCGCCTGGGCATCGCGACCCTGTTCATCTCCCACGACATGGCGGTGATCCGGTTCGTCGCCCGGATGATCGCGGTGATGTATCTGGGCCGGGTCGTCGAGACCGGGCCGACGCGCGCAATCCTGGACGACCCGCGCCACCCCTACACGATGACACTGCTCTCCGCCGTGCCGGTCGCCGATCCACGCCGCCGGCGCCGGCCGATCGTGCTGTCGGGCGAGCTGCCCTCCGCCGTCGACCCGCCCAGCGGCTGCCGCTTCCGCACCCGCTGCCCGCTCGCCGCGCCGCGCTGCGCCGAGGCCGTGCCCCCGCTTCGCCCGATGGGGGCGGAGGGCCGGCGCGTCGCCTGCCATTTCGCCGAGGAAGCGCCGGGGCTCATGGCCCGGCATGTCGAGGAGACGACCCCATGATAGAGACCCGCTGGGCCCACGCGTCGCTCGCCGTCACGGATATCGACGTGTCGGGCGACTTCTACCGCCGCGCCTTCGGCTTCGAGACCGTGTTCGAGGAACGCGGCATGGCGCGCGAGATCGCCGAGACCGTCGGCATCGCGGGCGTGACCTGCGACCTGGTCCAGCTCCGCCACCCGGCCTCCGGCGTGGTCTTCGAGCTGATCGCCTTCCGCGGCGCCGGCGGCGAGAAGGTGCCGCCCGGCCCGCCGCGCGGCCACATCGCCCTGGTCGTCGCCGACCTGGCCGCCGCGGAGGCCGAGCTGCTGCGCCTCGGCGCCGAGCGGGTCGGCGAGATCGTCGCTTTCGACGAGGGCCCCGCCGCCTATTACCGCGAGCCCGGCGGCAGCGTCGTCGAGCTCGAGCAACTCCACGCCCCGGAGGGAGCATGAGCAACGACCCGGTCGCGCTGTTCGCCGCCATGGTGCGGCTGCGCAAGTTCGACGAGGCCTGCCTGCAGGGCGTGCCGACCCACGAGATCCACGGCGAGCTGCACACCGGCCTCGGCCAGGAAGCGATCGCCGCCGGCATGGAGCCGAGCCTGCGGCCCGACGACGCCGTCGTCTCGACCCACCGCAACCATTACCACGGCCTGGTCAAGGGCGTCCCGGCCGAGGCCATGATGGCCGAGATCTTCGAGAAGGAGACGGGGCTGTGCGGCGGCTACGGCGGCCACATGCACCCCTTCGACCCGGAGCGCAACTTCTCCGCCACCGGCATCGTCGGCGCCTCCCTGCCGGTCGCCGCGGGCTATGCCTACGCCTACCGGCTCGCCGGCAAGGACGCCATCGCGGTCGGCGTCACCGGCGACGGCGGCACCAACACCGGCGGCTTCCACGAGACGCTGAACATGGCCGGCGCGTGGAAGCTGCCGCTGGTCGTGCTGGTCGAGAACAACCGCCTCGCCATCTCCGTCGACTTCCACGCGGTCACGGCGACCGTCGACATCGAGACCCGGGCGGCGGCCTACGGCGCCTGGGCGCGTTCGGTCGACGGCACCGACGTGGAAGCCGTGCGCGACGCCTTCGCCGAGGCCGCGGCCCATGCCCGCACCGGCAAGGGGCCCGCGGTCCTGGAGGCGAGCTGCTACCGCTTCTCCGGCCACTACGAGGGCGACCACGACAGCTATCGCACGCGCGAGGAGAAGAAGCGGATGCGCGTGGAGAACGACCCGATCCCGCTCTACCGCGAGCGGCTGATCGAGCGAGGCGAGGCGGCGGCCGAGGAGCTCGACGCCATCGACGCGCGCCTGGGCGAGGAGGCCGCCGCGATGCTGGCCGATGTCCGCGCCGCGTCGATGCCCGACCCGAAGACCGCCCTGAAGCCCCTGTTCGTCGAGGAGGGCCGGTGATGGCCGCCAAGCCCCGCAATCCCAGCGTCACCCAGACGATCGCCGAGGCCCTGGCCATCGAGATGGCCCGCGATCCGACCGTCGTCCTGCTGGGCGAGGATGTCGGCAAGATCGGCGGCGTCTTCGGCGCTTCGCGCGGCCTGCAGGAGCGCTTCGGCGAGGAGCGGGTGCGCGACACCCCGATCTCGGAGATGGGCTTCACCGGCATGGGCGTCGGCCTCGCCATGGCCGGCTATCGCCCGGTCGTCGAGATCATGTTCGTCGACTTCATCGGCGTCTGCCTGGAGCAGGTCTACAACGCCATGGCGAAGATCCCGTACATGTCCGGCGGGCGGATGCGGGTGCCCATGGTGATCAAGACCGCCGGCGGGCTGATCGGCTCGGCCGCCCAGCACAGCCAGTGCCTCTGGGGGCTGTTCGCCCATCTGCCGGGGATGAAGGTCGTCGCGCCCTGCTCGCCCCACGACTACAAGGGCCTGCTGGCGTCGGCCGTGCGCTCCGACGATCCGGTCGTCTTCATCGAGCACAAGGGCCTGCTGCTCAAGAAGGCCGACAGCTTCATCCACAACCCGGAGACGCCGGAAGGCGACGTCCTCGTACCGATCGGCGAGGCCAAGATCGTGCGCGAGGGCGGCGACCTGACCATCGCGACCATCAGCGCCTCGGTCGAGCATGCGCTCGAGGCCGCGCAAGGCCTCGCGGGCGAGGGCATCGACGTGGAGGTCGTCGACCTGCGCTCGGTCGTCCCGCTCGACGCCGACACGGTGGCAGAATCCGCCGCGCGCACCGGCCGGCTGCTGGTGGTCGACGAGGACTATCTGAGCTTCGGGCTCTCGGGCGAGCTCGTCACCCGGGTGCTGGAGCGGCTGGGCCCCTCCGGCTTGAAGGCCTTCGCCCGCCACGCGGTGCCCGACGTGCCGATCCCCGCGGCGCTCAGCCTGGAGGAGGCGGTGGTCCCCGGCCCTGCCTCGATCGCCGACGCCGTCAGGGCCCTGGCGGCGCGGTCATGAGCGCAGGCCCGTTCGTCCCGCCCGATCGGGTGGCCGTCGTCGGCGCGACCGGCGCGCTCGGCCGGGCCTGCGCCGACGCCTTCGCCGCCGCCGGGTCGCGGGTGCTCGCCCTC
>JAVJUS010000049.1:0-2574 GCA_040220455.1 Azospirillaceae bacterium | reverse complement strand
GGCAGGCCGCCCGGCGCGCCGCCCGGCGTCACCAGCCGGACCGGATGGCCGCGGCCGAGCGCGGCGGCCGCGACGGCGCGGGCGAGCGGGCTCGCCCCGACGACGACATGGACCGCGCCGACCGGCTCGGCGGGCCGGTCTTCCGGCTCCGCGACCGTCGCCGCGGGCTCCTGCGCGGATTCACGCATGGCCTCGCGGGCCGCGCCCGCCGCCGGCCCGGGCGGATCGCGGTCCGGGCCGTCGGGGTCGCGCGGGGCGGTCTCGGAGGCTGTCCGGTCCATCGTCGATACATTCTGGCACAGCCGCGCCGGGTCGTGGAAGGCTCCGCCACCCGCCCGCCCGAGGCGGGGAGACGGGGCGCCCGGCCCGCCGTCAGTCCGGCTTCCAGAACGCCATCGCGCCGAACAGCGCGTCGACGCGCCGGCCGTCGCTCGACAGCGGGCAGAGCAGGCGCTCGTAGATCACGTAGTCGCCGGCCGCGTTGCGCAGGTCGTGGATCGAGACCGTCGGCTTGCCGGTGCGCAGGGCGGCGGCGTAGCCGTCGGCGTTGCCCGGCTGTTCGTAGTCGGTCATGAACGCCGAGACCCGACGGCCGGTGAAGTCGACGCCTATGTGCGCGATCAGATGGGCGCCGACATGGTCGTAGCGGAAGTCGCGCCCGTTATCGACCACGGCGACGCGGTAGTGATAGGGCGCGAGGTCCGGATGGTCGGCCGCGACGTCGAGCGCGTCCGGGCGCGGCGCCCAGGATCCCCGGGCGGCCACCTGCCAGAGCCGGTACAGCGCTTCGACCTCGTCGCGCAGGATCTGCTGCATCGCGCCGACGCTATCGAAGTCCCCGCCACGGCACCAGATTTCCGCGATCCGCCGACGGTACTAATCCTGATGGAACAACGCGGTCTCAGACATTGAATCGGAAATGGAAGATGTCGCCGTCCTTGACGACATAGTCCTTGCCCTCGACCCGCATGCGCCCGGCGTCCTTGCAGGCCTGCTCGCCGCCCAGCTCGACATAGGTGGGGTAGTCGATGGTCTCCGCCCGGATGAAGCCGCGCTGGAAGTCGCTGTGGATGGCGCCGGCGGCCTCCGGCGCGCTGGCGCCGGCGGGCACGGTCCAGGCGCGCGTCTCCTTCGGTCCGGCGGTGAAGAAGGTGATCAGGTCGAGCAGCGAGAAGCCGGCCCGGATCACCTTGTTCAGCCCCGGCTCCGGCAGGCCCATGGAGTCCAGGAACTCCGCCTTCTCCGCCGGATCGGTGAGCTGGGCGAGCTCGGCCTCGATCGAGGCGCAGATGACCACCGCGCCCGCGCCCTCGCGCTCGGCCAGGGCCTCGACGGCGCGGGTGTGGGCGTTGCCGTCGACGACGTCGTCCTCGCCGACATTGCAGACATAGACCACCGGCTTGGCGCTGAGCAGCTGGAGCTGGCGGAAGACCGGGCGCTCCTCGGCCGTCAGCTCGGTCAGTCGGGCGGGCTTGTCTGCCTGCAGGGTGGCCAGCGCCTTCTCCGACACCGCCTGCTCGGCCGCGGCCTGCTTGTCGCCGCCGCGCGACCGCTTGACCAGGCCGGCGATGCGCCGCTCGAGCGCGTCCATGTCGGCCAGCATCAGCTCGGTCGTCACGGTCTCGGCGTCGCGCACCGGGTCGACCGAGCCGTCGACATGGGTGACGTCGCCCTCGAAGCAGCGCAGCACGTGCAGTACCGCGTCTACCGCCCGGATATGGCCCAGGAACTGGTTGCCCAGCCCCTCGCCCTTGCTGGCGCCCCGGACCAGCCCGGCGATGTCGACGAATTCGAGCTGGGTCGGGATGACCTTGGCCGATTTCGCCAGCGCGGTGATGCGGTCGAGCCGCGGGTCGGGCACGCCGACCCGGCCGACATTCGGCTCGATCGTGCAGAACGGATAGTTCGCCGCCTCCGCCGCCTGGGTGGAGGTCAGCGCATTGAACAGGGTCGACTTGCCGACATTGGGCAGGCCGACGATGCCGCAGTTGAAGCCCATCGCGTGACGATCGCCGTGCTCGGTGGTCATGGCCCCGGGGGAGGCCGGGAGAGCGCGCCGGCGATCCCCGGGATCCGGAAATCGGGCGGGGAACCGGCGCGGCGCGCGGGTGTTAGCACAGGGCCCGCCGCCCGCGAACCCCCGTCGAGCGGGCCCGACCGCTCGACAGCCGGGTCGAGGGGCATTATCCGTCCCCGGGACGTCCGCTCCCGCGCGTGTCGTCTTGTTGCGGAGGCTCCTGCCGTGACCCGCTGCCGACCGTCGACCGGCCTGCCCGCTCTCCTCCTCGCCCTCCTGCTGGCGCTGGCCGCGCTTGCCGGGCGTCCGGCCGATGCCGCGGCCCAGGACGGCGGCGGATCCGGGACAGCCTCTGCGCAGGATGCGCCGGCGCTGCCCGCCACCGACCCGGAAGCCCTCCGCGCGCTGATCGAGACGCTGGAGGACCCGGAGGCGCGCGCCGCCTTCGTCGCCCGGCTCGAAGCCCTGCTCGCCGCCGGGCAGGCGGTCGGGACGGGCCCGGGCACCGCGCCCGCCGAGGGCTCCGAGGGCGCGTCGACGCCGCCGGGCGACACGGG
>JAVJUS010000048.1:0-17338 GCA_040220455.1 Azospirillaceae bacterium | reverse complement strand
CGCCGGCGCCGCGCACCGCCGGGGCGCGCGCGCGCCGGACCGACAGCGCGCCCCTGCTGCCGGAGGGGTCGGGCACCTTCCTGCGCCGGCGCGGGCAGGAGGCGGCGGGCGCCCTGCTGATCGGCGCGGCGCTGGCGCTGGCTCTGGCGCTGGCGACCTATCACCCGGGCGATCCGTCCTGGAACACCACCGGCCGGGCCGGCCCGATCGGCAATCTGCTCGGCACGGCGGGCTCCTATCCGGCCGATCTCCTGATCCAGACCCTGGGCGCGGCGGCTTGGGCGCTGATCGCGGTGCCGGCGGTCTGGGGTCTGCGGCTGGTCCGTCATCTTCCGCTCGGGCGGATCTGGCTGCGCGTCATCGCGCTCGTCATCGGCATCCTGGCGGCCAGCCTCGCGGTCGCGCCGCTGGCGGCGCCGGCGGGCTGGACCCATCAGACGAGCCTGGGCGGCGCGGTCGGCACGATCCTGATCGGCGACATCGCCGCGCGCCTGGTGCTCCATCTGGGCCCCGTCGACCATGCCCGGATCGCAGCGGCCGGGGCCGGTGTCGCCCTGCTCGCCCTGCCCGTCGCGCTCGGCCTCATGCCGCGGGAATGGTTGCGCCTCGCCGGGCTGCTGTTCCGCGCGATCCGGCTGGCGAGCGGCGCGGCCTGGGCCGCCGGGGCGGGGGCCGGCCGTCTCTCCGGCACGGCCGCGCGCCATGCCGCCCGCCACGCCGGCACGCTCGCCCGGCGGGAGCCGCGGCTGGGCGACAGCGAGGACGCGGCCGGATACGAGCACGAGGAGCCGGCGGCCCCGGCGCGCCGCCGCTGGCGCCTGCCGCGCCCGGACCTGGCGCTGGGCGGCCTGATCCGGCGTCGGGCCGAGCGGGTGGTGCCGCCCTGGGACGACGATGCCTATGCCGATCGCGCCCCGGACCCGGAGGACCGCTACGGCGCGGTCGATCTCGGCGGCGGCGCGGACCCGGCCGAGGAGGAGCGCGACGCGCCGCCGGCCCGGCGGTTCGAGGGCATCGCGCTCCGCCCGGACGCAGGCGATGCGCCGGCGGCGGCCGGCGGCGACACGGCGCGCGGCGGGCCGACCGTCTCGCCGCCCGCCAAGGCGCCTTCGCCCGGCAAGCGCGATCGGGACGAGCGCCAGGCCAAGCTGGAGCTGGAACCGTCCTACGAGTACGAGCTGCCGCCCCTGTCTCTGCTGACCCGGCCGGACCCCTCGACCCGGCCGGAGGCGCTCGACGACACCGCGCTCAAGCGCAACGCCGAGCTGCTGGAAGGCGTGCTCGGCGACTTCGGCGTCAAGGGCCAGATCATCCGGGTCAACGCCGGCCCGGTGGTCACCCTCTACGAGCTGGAGCCGGCGCCCGGCACCAAGTCGAGCCGGGTGATCGGGCTCGCCGACGACATCGCCCGGTCGATGTCGGCCGTGTCGGTCCGTGTCGCCGTGGTGCCCGGCAAGAACGCCATCGGCATCGAACTGCCCAACGCCAAGCGGGAGATCGTGCTGCTGCGCGAGCTCCTGGCGGCGGAGGGCTACGAGAAGTCCTCGGGCAAGCTGACCCTGGTGCTGGGCAAGGATATCGGCGGCCATCCGATCTTCGCCGACCTGGCGCGCATGCCCCACCTGCTCGTCGCCGGCACGACCGGCTCGGGCAAGTCGGTGGCGATCAACACCATGATCCTGTCGCTGCTCTACCGCCTGACGCCGGAGAAGTGCCGCTTCATCATGGTCGATCCGAAGATGCTGGAGCTGTCGATCTACGACGGCATCCCGCATCTGCTCTCGCCCGTGGTGACCGACCCGAAGAAGGCGGTGGTCGCGCTCAAATGGACGGTGCGGGAGATGGAGGACCGCTACCGCGCCATGTCCAAGCTGGGCGTGCGCAATGTCGAGGGCTACAACCAGCGCCTGCGCGAGGCCAAGGCCAAGGGCGAGACGCTGACCCGCAAGGTCCAGACGGGCTTCGACCCGGATACCGGCAAGCCGGTCTTCGAGGACCAGCCGGTCGACCTGACGGAGCTGCCCTACATCGTCGTGGTGGTCGACGAGATGGCCGACCTGATGATGGTCGCCGGCAAGGACATCGAGGCGGCGATCCAGCGCCTGGCCCAGATGGCCCGGGCGGCCGGCATCCACCTGATCATGGCGACCCAGCGCCCCTCGGTCGACGTCATCACCGGCACGATCAAGGCAAATTTCCCGACCCGCATCAGCTTTCAGGTGACCTCCAAGATCGACAGCCGGACAATCCTGGGCGAGGGCGGGGCCGAGCAGCTGCTGGGCCAGGGCGACATGCTCTACATGGCCGGCGGCGGGCGGATCACCCGCGTGCACGGGCCCTTCGTCTCCGACCGGGAGGTCGAGGAGGTGGTCGCCCATCTCAAGGCCCAGGGCGAGCCCGCCTACAATGACGCGGTGCTGGAGGACGACGGCAGCGAGGCCGGCGCCTTCGATCCCTTCGGCGGCGGCGGCGCGGACGGTGGCGGCTCCGGCGACGATCTCTACGACCGGGCGGTGGCGATCGTGGCGCGCGACCGCAAGGCCTCGACCAGCTTCATCCAGCGCCAGCTCCAGATCGGCTACAACCGCGCCGCCCGCCTGATCGAGAAGATGGAAGCCGAAGGCGTCGTCAGCCCCGCCAACCACGTCGGCAAGCGCGAGGTCCTGGTCGGCAACCACGGCGAGGAGTGAGGGCGGGAAAAGGGCCGTCGCTGTCGCGTATCGACCACGAAGGCACGACGGCGGAAAACATCACCTCGGTATCTCTCGCGGCTCCAATATCACCGTCATCCCCGCGAAAGCGGAAATCCAATCCGTACTGTGTATAGGCTCCGATCCATAAAGCGAGGCTGGCCGGATCCACTTGGATCCCCGCCTTCGCGGGGATGACGAAGAAAGCAAGTCGAGGACGAGGACTTCGTAGGTCGGCCGAGCGGAGCGAGCCCGACATCGCGCGCGTCCGCTCGCCGCTCCCTACCCCGCCCCTCTCTACCCCGCCAGGAAGGCGATCATCCGGCCCGCCACGAGCGCGCCGAGCCAGCAGGTCAGGGACAGGGCGCCCTGGCGCAGGCGGGCTCGGCGGCTCAGGTGGTGCAGCGCGCGGCCGGCGCGCAGATGGGTCGCCAGCGCCGCCGTGGCCCCGGTGGCGACGAGGGCGAGCTTCGCCCATACCACCGGCATCGCGGCGTATTCCGGGGCGCGGGTGGCGAAGAGCAGGGCACCGCTCGTGATCGCCAGCGCCAGCCCGGCCGCCGCGACCGGAATCGCGACGCGCGCCACGGCGTCGAGCGGTACCGACCGCCAGGCCCCCAGCAGCCTCAGGTCGAGCGGCGCGATCGCGCCGACCAGCAGGGCGATGCCCAGCACATGCCCCGTGTTGACGGCCGCGTAGCCCCAGCGCGAGAACCGCAGCGCGGTCGCCGGATCGCTCGCGGCCAGGGCGGCGAGGAGTGCGTCCATCCCGCGCGGCCCGCGTCCCGCCGGTCCGCCGGCGCCGTCGGCCGATCCTCGGGCTCAGCTCCGGTTCGGGTAGAGCACGTATTCGCGGTCGCCGAGATAGAGCCGCTCGGCCTTCAGCCGCCGCTCCTCCGGGTCGGCCGCGGGCTCGCCGACGACGCGGATCTCCACCCCCTCGGCCAGGTCGCCCTCGACCAGGCCGGCGCGCTCGTTGCGCCAGGGCTGGCCGACCTCGACGGTCCAGACATCGGCCTCGCCCTCGCCGACATCGACGTCGAGCCGGCCGTGCGGATTGCCGAGCGCGACCGCGACGATAACGCCCCTGAGCTCGATATTGCCGCCGGTCGTCCAGCTCCAGCCGTGATGGGCGAGGGCCGCGATCGGCGCGCCGACGGCGAGGACGGCGGCCAGCGTGGCGACGGCGAGGCGGCGCGGGAACGGGAATCTCATCACGGGCCCTCCAAGGTCCTGGGTGCCCCGGCCGGCTGGGTCGGCGATCGGGGCGGGATGTCAGGGAAGTGGCGTGGCGACATCCCTTTCACCAGCCATGCCGGCCATCCGCTCACGATCCCGTGATCGCCGTTCCATCGTCCGGGTCCCATCGCCACCGGGTCGTCCGTCCCTCGAGCCGGACGCCGCCGACCCAGCGGTCGAGGCCGTTCAGCGCCACCCAGTCGGCCTCGCCGGCCAGCAGGTCGCGGCCCGCCGCCGTCAGGGCCGTGCGCGTCCGCCAGGTCTCGGCCGGCGTGATCGCGGGCTGCGTCGCGCCGGCCAGGCGCTCGAAGACCGGCCAGGTCATGGCGTCGCCGGCATGAGGCTGCGGGTCGAGCCGGCGGGTCAGCGCGCCGAACACCGCGCCCGGCGTGTCGATTCCCTCCGCCAGTGCCCGCAGGATCAGCCGCTCGGTCAGGGACAGGCCGTCGCGCACGCCCGGCAGCTCCGCCAGGTGTCGCCGCAGGGCGCCCGCCAGGAACGGCAGCGGGCTGCCGCCCCCTTCGGCCTCCGCCGTGGCGATCAGGGCCGCCAGCGGCTCCGGCGTCGGCGCGCGGAACGCGGCCAGCGCTTCGGCGGCCCGGGTCACCTGCGCCCGGGTCACCGGCCGCTCGGTGCCGAGCAGCCCGGCGAGCTGCGCCGGGGAAAGCTGGCCCAGGCCCAGGAACCGCTCGACCCCGGGATAGCGATCGAGCGTCAGCAGGAAGGCGCGCTCCACCAAGCCGCGCCGGTCGAGCTCCGGCAGAAGCTGGATCAGCACCGACTGGTCGTAGAGGTCGTGCTCGAACCACAGGATCAGCCGGTCATAGGCGCTGGCACCGTCCAGTGCCGCGGCCTGCCGGGCGAAGGCGTCGCGGATTTCGTCCTCGCCCACTTTCGCGATGGCGGCGAGCCAGGCGGCGCGCACCTCGACCAGCGCCTCGCCCGCCAGATCGGGCGGCAGCGGGCCGCAGCAGATCGGGTCGCCCCATTCCAGCCGGTCGCCCGACACCCTGGCCTCGTCCAGCGCGCCGAATATATCGCTTCCGCAACGAATATGGAGGATGCGGTCACCGTCCCCGCCCCCGCCGCTCGCGCCTTGCCGGATGGCGGGCCGGGTGACCGTCGTGCCCGAAGGGGCGCGCGGCGCCCCGGCCGCCTCCAGCACGGCCAGGACGGCGGGCTTCCGCGCCAGGGCCGCGAGGTCGGCGGGCAGCCGGCCGCGGTCGTCGCGCCGGGCGGCGAGCCCCGGGTCGGCCGCCAAGTGCCGGCGTGCCCGCTCCTCGTCGTCGAGCAGGAGGGCGGCCAGGAAGTCGTGGTCGGCCCGGTCCTCCAGGATCATTCGCTCTATTGATTCGTTGCCGAAATGATTGGCGAACCCGGCCGCGGTCGATCCGTAGAGCGGATCGCGCGGCCAAATGTCGGCGCCGCGAGAAAGGAGGTGGGCGACGCTCTCGGCCTTGCCGTCCCAGGCGACGGCGACCTGCAGGGCCGTGACGCCTTCCAGACCGCCGAAGCGGGCCCGGCCGTCGATGTCGGCGCCTGCGGCGAGCAGCCGGTCGATCGCATCGAGGCGCCGGTTCGCCGCCGCCCAGTGCAGCGCCCGGCCGTTGTACGGCTCCCCGTCGGGACTCGCGCCGGCGGCGAGGAGCCGGTCCATGGCGGCGATTCGCCCGGCCTTGGCGGTGAAGACCAGGGCCTCGTCCAGGATCTCCTGCGGGTCGTCGTTCGGGCGCCACAGCGGAAAGCCGCCATGGGGCCGGTGGAAGGCGCGGTCGCGTCCGGCCTGCGCCGTCGGGCTCCCGTCGGCGGCGAGGAGTCCGTCGATCAGGTCGACCCGGCCGAGGCCGGCGGCCGTGCGCAGGTTGAGCGGCTCGACGGCCTCGGCGGCCAGCCGCTCGGCGATCGCCCGGTGACCCCAGAACAGAGCCACGGCGAGGGGGGTGCCGCCACGCCCCCGGGCTTCGAGCCCGGTCGAGGCGCCGGCGGCGATCACCGCCTCCAGCAGCGCCAGATCCTCGGTGCTCTCCCGGTGCGGGGTGGCGTAGGCGGCGTCGTGGAGCGGCGTCCAGCCCTTGTCGTTGCCCAGGTCGACATCCGCCCCGCGCGCGACCAGCAGCTCGAAGGCCGCCGCCTGCTTGGCATTGACCGCGATATTGGCGAGGCGGTTGCCGTTGGTGCCGGCCATGTTGACCAGGCCCGGATCGTCGTCGAGCAGGGCGGCCAGCCTTCTGGTATCGCCTGCTTTCACGGCGACGACTGCGGACAGGAAGGGCGATTCGGTCCGGCCGGCGGCAACGGCGCGGACATGGTCGGCGAAGGCCGGCCAATCGGCGAAGCCGTGGCTCGCCGCGACCACCACCTTGGCGTCGTCGGTGTCGAGCGTGCCGTCGGCGGCGGCGCGGGCCGCCCCCGCCTCGCCGGTCTCCCGGAAGCGCGGATGCAGGCGCGCGACCAGCCGAATGGCGCCCGGGTCGCCTTCCTCCAGCGACGCGAGCAAGCCGTCGGCCCGGTCCCGGTGGTATTGCAGGTCGGCCGCGATCAGGCCGCGCGCCGGCCGGTCCGCGCCGGTTGCCCCGTCGATCCGCGCCTTCAGCCGCGCCCAGCTCGAAAAGCCGTGGTCGCGCGCGTGGGCGAGCCTGATATCGGCCAGCGTCGGCTCGGCGATCGACCGGCCGCGCGGATGGGCCGCCTCGAACCAGGCGCGCGCGGCCGCGTCGCCGGCGCGCAGGGCCTTCAGGCGCGCCTTGGTCTCCTTGCGGTGGAAGCCGAGATTCGGCCTGTCGGGAAGGGTCCGGAAACCGGACATGGCGACCCCCTTTCGATCGGGGCCCGACGTCCGCGTCTCCGGGCCGAAAGAGGATCGGCGATGATGGCCGTGCGAGCCGGCGCGAGGCCGGAGGCGAGCGGGCGAAGCCCTTTCCGCGGACCGGGGGCCCCTCGCCGGGCCCGTCGTCTTCCTCTACGCCGGCCGTGCCCGCGGATCAATCCCGACGCGGCGGCTTTGCCCGGACCCCGGCCGCGATGACTCCCCGGAGACGCCGCGATTCGGACAAACTCGGCGGTCAGGAGTCGCCTCATGGAACACGCCAGCCCCCACTCCCGCCGCCGGTCCTTGCCGGCCGCCCTGGCGCTCGCCGCCGTCCTCGCCACGGGCGCCGCCGTCGCGCTGGCGCCGAGTCCGGCACCGGCCCAGGGCGGCGGCGCTCCGGGCCTGTCGGCGCAGGACCGCCGGACGGTCGAGCAGGTGGAGGATTATCTCGAGGGGCTCGACACGCTCGAGGCGCGGTTCGTCCAGATCGCCAGCGGCTCGCGGCTGGAGCAGGGCACGGTCTGGCTCGACCGGCCCGGGCGCATGCGCATCGAATACGACGACCTGCCGCACCTGATCGTCGCCGACGGTTTCTGGCTGACCTTCTGGGACGGCGAGCTGGAGCAGCGCAGCGACGTTCCGCTCTCGGAACATCCGGCGGGACTGCTGGTGCGCGAGGATGTCGAGCTGTCGGGCGACGTGCGCGTCGACGACGTCGCCTACGGCCCGGCCTCGACGCGCGTCACCCTGGTGCGCGCCCAGGATCCCGGCGCCGGCAGCCTGACGCTGGTCTTCGAGGGCCGCGCCGACGAGGGCGACGCGATCGCGCTGGATCGCTGGGTCTTCCTCGACGCCCAGGGCAAGACGGTGGAGGTCGACCTGCTCGACGCCCGACCCGGCGCCGACGTCGCCGACGTGCGCTTCGCCGCGCCGCGGCCTCCGGCCGACCGGCGGGACTGATCCGGCCCGTCGGGTACCGCCTGCGGGCGAGGCATGGCGACGGTCTTGATCTCGACGCGAGTCCCGCCCAAGTTCACTCCGTGTCGATGGTGCGCGTCCGCGCGGCCCGACGATGCGGCACGCTAGAGCATCCTGCGCCCCATGGAGCGCAGACAAGATGCTCTAGGTTATTGGAGATAGGGCAATTTTCTCCGGACTGATGATCTCATCAGATCGGAAATTGTCCTAGTGCGGTGGAGAGTACCAGCCATGTTCATCCAGACCGAACAGACGCCCAACCCGGCGACGTTGAAGTTCCTGCCCGGCCGCGAAGTCCTGGGTGCGGGGACGGCCGACTTCCCGACCGCCGACGCGGCGGCCCGGTCGCCGCTGGCCCAGCGCCTGTTCGAGGTCGAGGGCGTCACGGGCGTCTTCCTGGGCGGCGATTTCATCACCGTGACCAAGGCCGACGACAAGGACTGGTACCTGCTCAAGCCGTCGATCCTCGGCGTCGTGATGGAGCACTTCACCGCCGGCAAGCCGGTCATGGCCGAGGGTGCGGCGGCGGATGCCGGCGGCGGCCACGCCGCGAGCGAGGACGACGACGAGGTCGTCGCCCAGATCAAGGAGCTGCTCGACACCAGGGTCCGCCCGGCGGTGGCCATGGACGGCGGCGACATCGTCTTCCACGGCTTCGAGGACGGCGTGCTCTACCTGATGATGCAGGGCTCCTGCTCGGGCTGCCCGAGCTCGACCATGACGCTCAAGGCCGGCATCGAGAACATGATGCGCCACTACATTCCCGAGGTCGTCGAAGTCCGGCCCGTCATGTAATCTGGCGCGGGCGCCGTCCTGCGCCCGCCCGCCGCCGCACGAAGAACGACAACAAAGCCAGCCGCCATGGCGATCCGGTCGCCTCTCGACCCCGCGAGCCTCGTCGCCGCGGCCGTGGCCGTCGCGCTCTTTTTCGCGACGCCGGCCGGTCGCGACCTCGTCCTGCCCTCCGGCGGGACCGATCCCGTGGCGCCCCCCTTGGTGCCGGACGACGCGCGCGATGCCGACGTGGTTCGCGCCGAGCCCGACCTGCCCCACGCCGACACGCCCGAGCGGCCGCGCATGGCTGCGGTGTCGGACGCGGCCCTCGGTCCGGATCGTCGACCCGCCGCCCGCATGGTCGAGGACAGGCCGCGAATGGCCGATCGCCCGGCCACGCCTCGGCCGATCCGCGCGCCCGTACCGCCGACCGGCGCGATGGCCGAGGCGACGCGGCGCGCGACCCTCGAGCGGACGACGGCCCGCATTCGGTCCGCCGGGCCGAGGGGATCCGCGCCGCCGGTCGAGCGGATCTCGCCTCCCGTACCCTCCCCGGTTCCCGCGACGGCCGCGATGGCCGGGGCGGTCGGCGCAGCGCCCGTGCCCGGTTCCGGGACCGGGGCGCCGACCCGTCCGAGGCCCGTGGTCATGCGAATCGAGCGCGTGACGCCCCCGGCGCCGCCGACGGCCGCCATGGCCGAGGCGGTTCGCGCGACGGCCGCGCGCGGCAATCGTGTCTCCCTGGCCGAGGCGCTGGCCGCCGCCCGGGCCCGCCAGACGATCCTGGGCACGAGCCTGGCCGCGCGCATGACGCCGACCCGCGTGCCCGAACCGGTGATGCCGGCCGTCGGCTCGATCGGACCGGAGGCCGGATCCTCCGCCACGGTGACGGTCGCCGAGGCATCGGTCGACGAAGCTCCGGTCGCGGGGGCGACGTCGGACGGCCCGTCCGTCGCCGGAGGGCTTTCGGCGGACACGCCGGTCGTCACACCGCCGCCGATCGACAAGACGTCGGAGACCGTGCTCTACGCCTCGTCCGCCGACACGCTGCTGAGGACCTTCGACATCCACGACTTCTCGTACCTCGCCGTCCAGAACGGCGAGGCGGCGGTGCCGCGGGTGTTCGTCAAGGCGTTTCCGGCCGACATCGCGGAGATCGACCGGGTCGACCTGCGCAAGCGGCTGTTCCTCGACTCCATGCTGCCGATCGTGCTCGCCGCCAACGAGGCGATCCTGGCCGATCGCCAGCGCCTGAAGACGCTGCGGGGGAACATCGCCGCGGGTCACCCGCCGAGCCGGGCCGAGGCGCGATGGCTCGCCCGCCTGGCCGCGCGCTACGAAGTCGCGGCCCAGGACCTGGACACGCTGCTGGCGCGGGTCGATGTCGTGCCGTCCTCCATGGCCCTCGCCCAGGCGGCGGTGGAGAGCGGCTGGGGCACCTCGTCTCTGGCGCGGCGCGGCAATGCCCTGTTCGGCCAGATCGTCGCCGATCCGACCGACGGCATTCCCGCCAGCGACGGCGACCATGGCTATGCCGCCTTCGACAGCCTGAGCGACAGCGTGGCCTCCTATGCCCGCAATCTGAACACCCACCCGGCCTATCAAGACTTCCGTGCGCTCCGGGCGCGCATGCGCGCGGCGGGCGAGCCGCTGGACGGGCACGCGCTGATGGGGACGCTCGACGCCTATTCCGAGCGCGGCCAGGACTACATCGCCTATGTTCGCCGCCTGATGCGGGCCAACGATCTCCAGCTCTTCGACCGGGTCCGACTCGACGGGGGCGGCCTGGCGCCGCGCTGGCCGCGCCTGACCGCGGACCGCACGTGAGCGCCCGCCCGGCTGCGGCCGGCGCCGGGGCGCCCGTCGTCCTGGGTCTGGACACGGCCGGCCCGGGCTGCGGCGTCGCCGTGCTCGCCCATGGGCGGACGCTCGCCCGCGACCACCGGGTTATGGCCCGCGGCCATGCCGAGGCGCTCGTCGGCATGATCGACGACGCCGTGGCGGCGGCCGGAATCGCCTATGACGACCTGGGGCTGATCGCGGTGACCACCGGCCCCGGCGCCTTCACGGGCCTGCGAATCGGACTGGCGACGGCCGGCGGCCTGGCGCTGGCGACCGGCATCGGCATCGTCGGGGTGTCGACCCTGGACGCCCACGCGGCGATGGCCGCCGCCCGGCTCGCCGCCAACGCGGAGGCGGAGCCGGCGAGCCGTCCGGGCGAATCGCCGTGTCGCCTGCTGGCGGTCGTCGACAGCCGCCGGGCGGAGATCTTCGGGGCTTTCTATCGGCTCGACGGGCTCGGCGGGGTCCGTTCCGAAGATGCGCCATTTTGTCGCAGTCCGGAGGCGATCGCCGCCGACCTGCCGGCCGGACCGCTGGTCCTGTGCGGCGACGCGGCCGACGTCGTGGCGGCGTCGATCGGCGCACGGCCGGGGCTGATCGTGCTGGCCGCGTCGGCGGGCGCCGATCCGGAGACGGTCGCCCGACTCGGCGCCGCGCGCGCGGCCGAGGCCCGGCCCGACCCGCCGCCCCCGGTCTATCTGCGCGCCCCGGATGCCCGGCCCGCTCCGGCCGCGCGGGCGATCCTGCCGTGACGGGCGGCCCCGTGGCGCCGTCGCGCGCGTCGCTCATGGCAGAGCGGAGTCTGCGCCCGGCGACGGAGGCCGACGCCGATCTCCTCGCCCGCCTGCACGCGCCCTGCTTCGAGGAGCGATGGGACGCCGGCGCCTTCGCCCGGCTGCTCGCCACGCCGGGAACGGGCGCCTGGGTGGCCCATGACGGCGACGGCCGGCCGGTCGGCTATGCCGCGGCCCGGCTCGCCGCCGACCAGGCCGACATCCTGTCGATCGCCGTCCTGCCCGACCGCCGGAGTGCGGCCCATGGCCGCCGCTTGCTGCAGGCCCTGCTCGCCGGCGTGACGGCGGCCGGCGCGCGGACGGTCTATCTCGAGGTCGCGGAGGGCAATACCCGGGCGCGCGCGTTTTATATCGCTGCCGGATTCGAGGAAATCGGCAGACGACAGGGCTATTACAGGGCCGGACCGATCATCGAGGACGCAATCGTCATGCGGATGGCCATACGTCCCGCACAAGAGACGGAACAGACGTCAGCCCCGTCTTAGGACGAGGCGGTGCACTCCGTCCGGGACTCTCGGAATCTCGGGCTCGAGCGATACGACTGTGTGCCCTTGCTCGGTCGCGGCGCGCGGGACGTTCGTCAAAGGTTCACCCGCGTTCAGCCGCACCTCAAGGGTCGAACCGCTGTCCATTCTTTCGAGCACCAGTTTCGTGCGGACAAACGTCAGCGGGCAAACCTCTTGCGTGATGTCCAGGAAGTAATCCGCACCCTTTGCCTCCTCAGTGAATTTCTCTTTTGACATGTGAAACCAAGATTGCCATGTAAGGATAAAGTCTCTCATGACGTGTGATCATACGCCAATCAGGATCGAGCCCGATGAGCAATGAGGTCTCGCCACCCGAGCTGATGTCGCTGACCACGCAAATCGTGGCGGCGCATGTGGGGAACAATACCGTCGCGGTCAACGATCTGCCCAATCTGATCGAGCAGGTCTACCGAACCCTGTCGACCGTGGGCAAAGCGGGCGACTCGCAGGCCGACCGGCCACAGCCAGCCGTGCCGATCAAGAAGTCCATCACGCCCGACTATCTGATCTGTCTGGAAGACGGCAAGAAGCTCAAGATGCTCAAGCGGCATCTCAAGACCGCCTACGGCATGACTCCCGAGGAGTACCGTGAGCGCTGGGGCCTGCCCTCCGACTACCCGATGGTCGCCCCGAACTACGCCAAGCAGCGCAGTCGGCTGGCCAAGGAGATCGGGCTGGGCACGCGCGAGCGCAGGGCCGGCTGAGGGCGCGCGCCGCGCTCCGGAGTCGGGCCGCCTCTGGCCTGATCCGGAACGGCGAAGTCGAACGCCGGTGGTCAACCGCGCTCTCTTTCTGTCATAATCCGATGTCAGAGGTGATGGCTGTGCGCTCCCGGGCGGGCGGTCCGCCGGCCGTGCCGCGGGAAAAGGCGCGCGCCGAGGCGGGCCCGCACGCCCGGTTGGCGCGGCCGAGGTGGCCGTGTGCCGGCGGTGACCGGACGACCACGGTGCCGAACGACCATGGCGGCGAACGACCATGGTGGCGGCGCCGGCCCGATGATCGTGGCGTGCCCGGCGTCGAGCACGCGCCGAAGCAGGAAGACGACGGAGCCCATGGCGGAAAGCTATCCGGTTGGCGAGCACGGGTGGAGCCTGCGTGCCGGTAACCTGGAAGTCCGGCTGGCCGAATCGCCTCGCGAGGTGACGGCCGCCCAGGCGCTTCGATATTCCGTGTTCTACGAGGAAATGGCGGCCAAACCCTCGCCGGAGATGGCGCGGGAGGGCCGCGACTTCGACATCTTCGACGACGCGGCGGACCATCTGCTGGTCATCGACCGGGAGAAGGGCACGGGGCCTTCGGGCGTCGTGGGCACCTATCGCCTGATCCGCCGGGCCAACGCCGCGCGGGTCGGCCGCTTCTACACCGCCGACGAATACGACATCGGCGCGATCCTCGACTATCCGGGGGAGCTGCTGGAGCTCGGGCGGAGCTGCGTGTCGGCGCACTATCGCACCGGACAGACGATGCAGCTTCTGTGGCGCGGAATCGCGGCCTACGTCTTCGAGCACGACATCGAGCTGATGTTCGGCTGCGCCAGCATCCCGGGCGTCGACACCGAGAGCCTCGCCCTGCCGCTGAGCTATCTCTACCACTACCATCTGGCGCCGCCCGCCTTCCGGGTGAAGGCGCTGCCGGAGCGGCACACGGAGATGGCGATCCTGCCGCCGCACCGGATCGACCAGCGCGCGGCTCAGGCCGTGCTGCCGCCGCTGATCAAGGGCTATCTGAGGCTCGGCGGCTTCGTCGGCGACGGGGCGGTGGTGGACCCGCAGTTCCACACCACCGATGTCTGCGTCGTGGTCAAGACCGACCTCGTGACCGAGAAGTATTACAAGCACTACGAAAGGCGGGAGCGCCGGCCCGTTCTCGCCTACCCGCCGCCGCAGTGACGGCGGCGTCGACTTCGCCCCGAGCCGCCGTGACGGCGGCGTCGACTTCGACGGACGGCGGCGCTTCGGCGGCGCCGCCGGCCGACATGGGATCGACGCTGCTCGGCGTGCTTCGCCTGACGGTCTACGGCCTCTTCACGGTCGTGCTGATGCCCGTCCAGGCAATCGCGGTCGTCCTGCGCCTGCCGCTGCGCACCGCGCTGCCGCGCTGGTATCACCGGATCTGCACGCGCATCCTGGGCCTCGACCTGGAAATCCGTGGCACGCCGTCGGGGGTCCGGCCCACGCTGTTCGTCGCCAACCACGCCTCCTATCTCGACATCATGGTTCTGGGCGCGATCATCCCCGGCAGCTTCGTCGCCAAGCGGGAGGTCCGCGACTGGCCCTTCTTCGGCTGGCTGGCCCGGCTGCAGCGCACGGTCTTCGTCGACCGCCGCCCCTCGGCCGCCGACGCCCAGCGCACGGAGATCCGCTCGCGTCTCGCTGCGCGCGAGAACCTGATCCTGTTCCCGGAAGGCACGTCCAGCGACGGCAACCGGACCCTGCCGTTCAAGAGCGCGCTGTTCGCCGCGGCCGGCGTGACGCCCGACGCCGTCGGCGGAGGCAAGGCGGCCGCCGGGCCCGATCCCGCTGCCGTGACGGTCCAGCCCGTATCCATCGCCTGCACGGCGCTCGACGGCATCCCGCTCGGGCGCTGGCTGCGGCCGGTCTATGCCTGGTATGGCGACATGGATCTGGCGTCCCATATCTGGGAGATGGTCCGCCTCGGTCGTCTGACGGTCGTCGTGGAGTTCCACGATCCGGTGGCGCCGGCGGACTTCGCGTCGCGCAAGGCGCTGGCCGAGCATTGCCGCGCGCGCGTCGCGGATGGTATGAGCCGGGCCCTGGCCGGGCGCGATGGCGACCCGGCCGAGCGGCGCGAGCGCCGGCGTCTGCGCCGGGAGCGGGCCCGCGCCCGCCGCCGGGCCCGACGGGAAGGCCGGGCGGCGTGACCCCCGCCTTCTTGATCGGGGCGGCACGGCGCCTCGGGGCGGTGAACCAGGGATATCCCGGACCGGCGATGACGGACGGCATGACGGCGACGGAAAAGACGACCAGGGGCGAGACGACAAGCGGTGAAGCGGCGCGACCCGCGGCCTCGGGGAGCCCGACCGCGGCGACCGGCCCGGCCGCGAAACGCCTGTTCGTCAAGACCTGGGGCTGCCAGATGAACGTCTACGACTCCGCCCGGATGGCGGACGTCCTGGCGCCGCTCGGCTTCCGGCCGACCGAGGACCCGGCCGAGGCCGACATGGTCATCCTCAACACCTGCCATATCCGCGAGAAGGCGACGGAGAAGGTGTTCTCCGAGCTCGGCCGCCTGCGCCCCCTGAAGGAGGAGCGTGCCGCCGACGGCGGGCACATGACCATCGCCGTGGCCGGCTGCGTCGCCCAGGCGGAGGGCGAGGAGATCCTCGAGCGCGCGCCCTATGTCGACATGGTCTTCGGCCCGCAGGCCTATCACGCCCTGCCCGAGATGGTTGCCCGGGCGGCGCGCGCCGGCGGCCGGGTGCTGGCGACCGACTTCCCGCCGGAGTCGAAGTTCGACCACCTTCCGGAAGAACAGGCGCCGCGCGGCCCGTCCGCCTTCCTGTCGATCCAGGAGGGCTGCGACAAGTTCTGCACCTTCTGCGTCGTGCCCTATACCCGCGGGGCGGAGATGTCCCGCCCGGCCGCCGCCATCCTGGCGGAGGCGCGTCGCCTCGTCGCCGGCGGCAGCCGAGAGCTCGTGCTGCTCGGCCAGAACGTCAACGCCTATCACGGCGATGGCCCCGACGGCCGGGTCTGGGGGCTCGGTCGCCTGCTGCGCGCGCTGGCGGAGATCGAGGGCGTCGAGCGGCTGCGTTACACGACCTCGCACCCGCGCGACGTGGACGACGAGCTGGTCGCCGCCCATCGCGACCTGCCCGGGCTCATGCCCTTCCTGCACCTGCCGGTGCAGTCGGGCTCCGACCGGATGCTGGCGGCGATGAACCGGCGCCACACGGCCGACGACTACCGCCGCGTCGTGGGGCGCCTCCGCGAGGCGCGGCCGGACCTGGCGCTCGGCACCGACCTGATCGTCGGCTTTCCCGGGGAAACCGACGCCGACCACGCCGCCACCCTGCGGCTGGTCGAGGAGATCGGCTACGCCCAGGCCTATACCTTCAAGTATTCCGCCCGTCCGGGCACCCCCGCCGCGGCGCTGCCCGGCCAGGTGGCCGAGACGGTCAAGGCCGAGCGCCTGGCCGGGCTGCAGCAGCTCGTCGCCGCGCGGCAGGAGGCCTTCAACGCCGGCATGCGGGGCCGCCGGCTGCCCGTCCTGCTGGAGCGCGCGGGCCGCAAGCCGGGCCAGGCAGTCGGGCGCAGCCCCTTCATGCAGGCGGTGACGGTCGAGCCCGGCGACGGCCAGGCCCACCTCGCCGACCCGGCCGCCGCCATCGGCGCGATCGTCGAGGTCCAGATCACCGCCGCCCACGCGGTCAGCCTGACCGGCCGGGCCCTGGCGGGCGGAGCGAACGGCGCGGCCGCGGGCGCGGCCGTGGCGACGCCGGCCGAGGCGGGCGCTTCGTGACGGCGGGCGACGGGATCGAGCTCGTCTTCGACGACAACCGACTCGTGCCGCTGCTCTATGGCGAGCACGACCGCCACCTCAAGCGGATCGAGCATCTGCTGGGCGTGACCCTGGTCTCGCGCGGCAACCGGGTGCGCATCGTCGGCGGCGGCGAGGACGCGGTCGAGCGCGCGCGCAAGGTGCTCGACTCGCTCTACGAGCGGCTGACCCGCGATCTCGCCGTCGGTCCGGCGGAGATCGACGCCGCGGTGCGTCTGTCGGAGGTGGCCCCGGCCGGCGATGGCGGGACGGGCGACGGCGGCCGGGCGCGCCCGGCGCTCGAGCGCCTGCAGCGCCCGGAGCACGCGGTGCGCACGCGCCGCCGGCTGATCTCGCCACGCACGGTCACCCAGGGCCACTACATCGACGCCCTGGCGGAAAGCGAGCTGGTCTTCGGTCTCGGGCCGGCGGGCACGGGCAAGACCTATCTGGCGGTCGCGCGGGCGGTCGAGCTGCTGGCCGACGGCCGGGTCGACCGGCTGATCCTGTCGCGCCCGGCGGTCGAGGCGGGGGAGAAGCTGGGCTTCCTGCCTGGCGATCTGCGCGAGAAGGTGGATCCCTATCTGCGGCCGCTCTACGACGCGCTCTACGACATGCTGCCGGGCGAGCAGGTGGCCCGTCACCTGGAGACCGGGACGATCGAGGTCGCGCCGCTCGCCTTCATGCGCGGGCGCACGCTCGCCAACGCCTTCATCATCCTCGACGAGGCGCAGAACACGACCTCCATGCAGATGCGGATGTTCCTGACCCGGATGGGGGAGAACAGCCGCATGGCGGTGACCGGCGACATCAGCCAGACCGATCTGCCCGCCGGCGTGCGCTCCGGCCTGCGCGAGGCGGTCGACATCCTGGACGGGGTCGAGGGCACGGCGGTCGTGCGCTTCAGCGACGGCGACGTGGTCCGCCATCCGATGGTCACTCGCATCGTGCGCGCCTACGAGGCACTCGACGCCCGGACCGCGGCGCCCGACCCGGCGCCGGCCCGCGGGCGTGGCGCGGGGGGGACGGGATGACCGCGATACCCGCGGCGGAGGACGGCGGGCCGGAGGCCGGCTTCGAGATCGACGTGGCGGTCGAGGATCCACGCTGGCCGGACCTGGTCGCGCCCGCCGACCCGGCCGCGCTGGCCGAGGCGGCGGCGCGGGCGGCGGCGGCGGCCGGCGG
>JAVJUS010000047.1:0-54126 GCA_040220455.1 Azospirillaceae bacterium | reverse complement strand
CGCCGGCGCCGGCGCGGTCCGGCGTCCCGATCGGGCGGAACCGGCGCCCTTGCCGGCGCGTCGGCCGGCGGCGGCGCGCGATCCGGCGCTGCGGGTCTCCGCGGCCAGGGTCATCGACCGTCCTCCATCACTCGGGCCGCGCCGGCCGGTGCGCCGCCGGCCGCGGCCCCATCGCTCTCGACCCCGTCGCTCCCGGCCAGATCGGCGAGGCGGGCCAGCGCCTCGGCGATCACCTCGGGCTCGTGCACCAGGGCGAGCCGCAGATAGGCCGCGCCCCGGTTCACCCCGTCGGCGCCGGCATGGGTGAGATAGGCACCCGGCAGGGCACGGACCGCGGCCTCGGCCCACAGGCGGCGGGCGACCGCCTCGCCCGGATCGGGCGCGTGGGGGGCGAGCGCGCTCACGTCCAGCCACAGGAAGAAGCCGGCCGGCGGCCGGCGCATCGCCATGCGGCCGGCCAGCGCCGCCTCCGCAGCGTCGAACTTCGCCCGGTAGCGCGCCCGGTTCTCCGCCACATGCGCGTCGTCGGCCCACAGCGCCGCGGCGGCCGCCATGACCGGGCGCGGCATGCCGGCGCCGGCATAGCGGCGCAACCGGTCGAAGGCGGCGATCAGCGTGGGGTCGCCGGCGACGAAGCCGGCGCGCAGCCCGGCGGCGTTGGACCGCTTGCTCAGCGAATGGAAGACCAGGAGGTTGTCGAGCGCGCCGCCGTCCAGGGCCGCCGCGACCTCCAGCACGCCGGGCGGCGGCTCGGCGTCGTAGATCTCCCCGTAGCATTCGTCGACCACCAGCACCCAGCCGTGACGGCGGGCGAGCGCGATGGCGCGGGTGAGATAGGCACGGTCGGCCACGGCGCCCTGCGGGTTCGACGGCGTGCACAGATACATCAGCGCCGTGCGCGCCATCAGGGCGCCGTCGGCCTCCAGCGCGTCCAGGTCGGGCAGGAACCCGGTCTCCGCCGTGCAGTCGGCGAAGACCGGCTCCGCACCGGCCATGACCGCCCCGCCCTCGTAGGGCGCGTAGAACGGGTTGGGCAGGATCACCGCCGGCGGCGGGCCCGCGGCCGGGCGGCCGTCGACGGCCAGCAGCGGCGCCAGGAACAGCGCCTCCCGCGTGCCGGAGACGGGCAGGATACAGGCGTCGGGATCGACCGTGCCCGACGGCAGGCCGTAGCGCCGCGTCAGCCAGTCGACACAGGCCGCCCGGAATTCGGGCGTGCCGTTCAGCGGCGGATAGCGATTCCAGTCCGCGGCGTTGGCGGCCAGCACCTCGGCCACCATCGCCGGGGCGGCGTGCTGCGGCTCGCCCAGGGTGAGCGCGATCGGCGCCAGGCCCGGCGGCGGCTCGAGCCTGTCGATCAGCGCGCGATACCGCGCGAAAGGGTAGTCTGCGAGGCCCTGGAGCCGCGGATTGATCATCTCGAACGGGGTACCCGCCTTCCCGGAATCGTCCACACCATAGCCGCCCGGCGCCCGGCGAACAACCCGAACATTGCCCGCAAAGAATTCGACGAACCAAGGGTTTGTCCAGAAGGGCTAACCCTCGCTGTCAAACCTTGGGGGCGGCGGGGGTGGGGTCCGGCAGGCGTTCGTGGGTCGCCCACGGCCGAAGGCCGCGCGCGACGGCGCCGGCGGCAGGGACGTCGCGCACCGCTTCGCGGTGGGCAACCTACGGCCCGGCGGCCCGAAACGACGAAGCACGACGCCCGTCGGGACGCCGTGCTTCGGGGGCCCGGCCCGCCTCCGGGGGGAAGGCGAGGCGAAGGACCGGGACAAAGACCGGGATGACGCGGCACGAGGACCGTCCGGGCGGGCAGCAGCCCCCGCCCGGACGGTGCGCCGGCGCCCGGCCGCTACATGCGCATGGAGCCGGTGCCGAACTCCGGATAGGCCTCCATGCCGAGTTCGGTCTTGTCGAGACCGAGGTCCTCTTCCTCCTCCGAGACACGGAGTCCGACCGAGAACTTGAGGACGAACCAGACGATGGCACTGGTGATCAGCATGAACACGCCGACGCCGACGATGCCGATCGCCTGGGTGACGATGTTGCCGCCCCCGAAGATGCCGACGGCGAGCGTGCCCCAGATGCCGGCGACCAGGTGAGCCGAGATGGCGCCGACCACGTCGTCGATCTTCAGCTTGTCGAACATCGGCACGGCGAAGACCACCAGGACGCCGCCGATCGCGCCGACGATGATCGACAGGAAGTGGTTGGTCAGGTCGGGACCGGCCGTGATCGACACCAGGCCCGCGATCGCGCCGTTGAGCGCGAAGGTCAGGTCGAGCTTCTTGAAGACGAGCTGCGAGGTGATCATCGCGGCGACGACACCACCCGCCGCGGCCAGGTTGGTGTTGGTGTAGACGATGGCCATCCACGCCGCGTCGGCCGCCGAGCCGAGCGCGAGCTGGGAGCCGCCGTTGAACCCGAACCAGCCGAGCCACAGGATGAACGTGCCCAGCGTCGCCAGCGGCAGGTTGGCGCCCGGCATGGCGTTGACCGAGCCGTCGGCGTTGTACTTGCCCTTGCGCGCGCCGAGGATCAACGCACCGCTGAGCGCGGCCCAGCCGCCCACCGAGTGGACGATGGTCGACCCGGCGAAGTCCGAGAAGCCCATCTCGGCCAGCCAGCCGCCACCCCAGGTCCAGGAGCCCTGGATCGGGTAGAGGATGCCCGTCAGGATCACGACGAAGATCAGGAACGGCCAGACCCTGATGCGCTCGGCCAGCGTGCCCGAGACGATCGACGCCGCCGTGGCGACGAACACCATCTGGAAGAACCAGTCGGACATCACCGAGTAGCCGCCGGCCGCCAGCGTCGTGGCCTCGCCCTCGATGGCCCCGATCAGCGCCAGCTCGGCGTCACCGGGATTGTAGAAGAGGCTGAAGCTGCCGATGTAGCCGCCGTCCACGCCCGTGTACATCAGATCGTAACCGATCAGGTAGTACATGATGCCGGCGATCGAGTAGAGCGCGATATTCTTCAGGCAGATCGACGCGGTGTTCTTCGACCGCACCAGGCCCGACTCGAGCATGGCGAAGCCGGCCGCCATCCACATGACCAGCGCGCCGCTGACGAGGAAAGAGAACGTGTTGAAGACATAAGCGGTTTCCACCGGAACGCCGCTCACGGTGTAGTCGACGGCTTCCGCCGCGTCCTGGGCCAGCGCCGGCGCCGCCATGGCCAGGCCGGCGAGGCCGGCCGCGGCGGCGACGAGGCCCGTCTTCTTGGCAACAGTCCGCATGGTCTTACAATGCCTCCGCGTTGGTCTCGCCGGTGCGGATCCGCACCGCCTGGGCGACGTCGAGGACGAAGATCTTGCCGTCCCCGATCCGGCCGGTGTTGGCCGACTTCTGGATGGCCTCGATCACGCGTTCGACCATGTCGTCGGTAACAGCGACCTCGACCTTGACCTTGGGCAGGAAGCTCACCGAGTACTCGGCGCCCCTGTAGATCTCGGTCTGCCCTTTCTGTCGTCCGAAGCCCTTGACTTCGCTGACCGTCAAGCCCTGAAGCCCGAGGGAGGTGAGCGCTTCGCGGACCTCGTCGAGCTTGAAGGGCTTGATGATGGCCATGACCAGTTTCATCGCGCTTCCCCTAAGCTAGCTTCACGTCGATGCAGTCGGCTCTTCCGGCATCGGACGTCCGGACCGCCCGGCGGGCGGCTCGGGCGCCAACGGAATCAATTTCCGTGCCGACTCCGGTTGCGGTGCGGAATCCCGGTCGATTCCGGACCCGATCCCGCGACACGCCGCCGCGATTCACCCCTCGGGCGCGAAACAACGCCCAGAAAATAGGCATTTGATGCATTTCATGAGCAGCCCTGCCTACGATGGCGGCGTCGGCCCGCGTCACGGCGGCCCCTGGACAGAGCCGGGCGGCGGGCCGATGCTGGGCTCATGACCGATTCCGCACCGCCCGCACCGGATGCGCCCGGCCAAGCCCCCGGCCTCGCTATCGACACGACCGTCGCGATCGTCGGCGGCGGCCTCGCCGGCATGACCATGGCCGCGCTGCTCGGCGGCGCCGGCCTCGACGTCGCCGTGATCGACCGGGAGAGCCGGCCGGACCGCGCCGCGCCGGACTTCGACGGCCGCACGACGGCGATCTCCTACGCCACGCGCAAGGTGCTGGAGGGCGCCGGGCTGTGGGCTCCCGTGGCCGGCCGCGCGGCGCCGATCCTGGACATCCGCATCGCCGACGACGCCTATCGCCCCGGCGCGCCAGGGGTTTCGCTGCATTTCGACCATCGCGAGATGGCCGGTCGCACCGGCGGCGAGCCGTTCGGCCACATCGTCGAGAACCCGGTCCTGCGCGCCGCCCAGTTCGACCGGATCGACCGTCTATCCACGGTGCGCCACCTCTCGCCCGCCCGGGTGGTCGGCCTCGACCTGCCGGCGAGCGGGGCGGAACCGGGCCGCGGCACGGTGACGCTGGCCGACGGCACGCGCGTGAGCGCCGATCTGGTGGTCGGGGCCGACGGACGCGGGTCCTTCGTGCGGCGGGCCGCCGGCATCGCGGCGACGCGCTGGTCCTACCGCCAGGAAGCGGTGGTCTGCTGGTTCACGCACGAGCGCCCGCATCACGGCGTCGCGCTGGAGCACTTCCTGCCGGCCGGGCCGTTCGCCGTGCTGCCGATGCTCGACGACGCTCATGGCCGGCCGCGCTCGGCGCTCGTGTGGACCGAGCGGCCCGACCGGGCGAAGACACTGACGCTAGGCGAGGATGCCGAGTTCCGGGCGGCGCTGCAGACGACGCTGGGCGACTGGCTGGGCGCGGTCACCGGGACCGGGCGGCGCTTCCGCTACCCGTTGGGCGTCGTCCATGCCCGGCGCTACACCGCCCCGCGGCTCGCGCTGATCGGCGAGGCAGCGCACGGCATCCACCCGATCGCGGGACAGGGCCTCAATCTCGGCCTGCGCGACGCCGCCTGGCTGGCCGAGCTGGTGGTCGACGCCGCCCGCCTGGGCGGCGATCCCGGCGCGGCGCCGCTGCTCGCCCGGTACGAGCGGGGCCGCCGGCTCGACAACACGATGATGATCGGGGTGACCGACGCGCTCGACCGGCTGTTCTCGACCGGCCTGCCGCCGGTGCGCGCGGCGCGGGAGGCCGGGCTGGCCGCCGTCGGCCGGCTGCCCCCGCTCAAGCGCCTGTTCATGGGCCAGGCCATGGGCCTGGCGGGCAACGCCCGGTCCCGCCTGCTGCGCGACGAGCCGCTGTAGCGCCCGAATGCAGGCGACCGTGCGGCGGGAAGACGGTGGCATTCGCCCGGCGCTCGCCTAAAGTCCGGTGTTGGCAGAGCTGTCCGGGACCCGAGCCATATGACCCAAGCGCGCGCCGAACGCCGGCTGGCGGCGATTCTCGCCGTCGACCTCGTCGGCTATTCCCGGCTGGTGGCGCTCGACGAGAGCGCCGCCCTCACGGCGTGGCGCGATCTCCGAACGTCGGTTCTCGAGCCGCAGGTCGCCGCCCATGGCGGCCGGATCGTCAAGACGATGGGCGACGGCGCGCTCGTCGAGTTCGCCAGCGCCGTCGACGCGGTCGACTGCGCCGTCACCGTCCAGGCCGCGCTGGACGGCGCCGGCCCGCCGCCCGGCCTGCCGGACCGGCTGCGCCTGCGCATCGGCATCAATCTCGGCGACATCGTCATCGACGGGCCCGACATCCTGGGCGACGGCGTCAACATCGCGGCGCGACTGGAGAGCCACGCCCCGCCCGGCGGCGTCCTGATCTCCGAGGCGGTGCATGCCCAACTCCCGGCCAAGACGCGCAGCGGCTTCACCGCGGCCGGCGCGCTGGCGCTCAAGAACATCCCGATCCCGGTGCGCGCCTGGCGCCACGGGCCGGACACGGCCGACACGGCGCGCCGGACACCCGCGACGCCGGACGGGTCCGCGACGGACATCCCGTCGCTGGCCGTGCTGCCCTTCGCCAACATGTCCGGCGACCCGGATCAGGCGTTCTTCGTCGACGGGCTGGTCGAGGACATCATCACGACGCTGTCGAAGCTGAGCGGGCTGCGCGTGATCGCGCGCAACTCCACCTTCGTCTACAAGGGCCGCGCGGTCGACGTCAGGGAGGTCGCGCGCGATCTCGGCGTGCGCCATGTGCTGGAAGGCAGCGTGCGGCGCGCCGCCGACCGCATCCGGGTCACCGCACAGCTCCTCGACGCCACGACCGGCGCGCATCTCTGGGCCGAGCGCTACGACCGGTCGATCGAGGACATCTTCGCCGTCCAGGACGAGATCACGCTCGTGCTCGCGACCGAGATGCAGGTCACCTTGACCGAGGGCGAGCAGGCGCGCCTGCACTACACGACCACCGGCAACGTGGAAGCCTGGACCTGGTGGGTCCGCGGCCTGGCGCATTTCCGCAAGCCGGTGACGCGGGAGAACTCGGCCGCGGCGCTCGACTGCTGGCGCCGCGCCCTGGCGCTCGACCCGGACTCCGCGGCGCTCAACGCCATGGTCGGATTCAAGCACTATACCGACGCCCGGTTCGGCTGGTGGGACGACCGACCGACGGCGATCGCCAAGGCGAACGCCTACGCCGAGCGCGCGCTCGCGCTCGATCCCGACAATCCCGACGCCAACACGACGCGCAGCCTGGCCCTGCTGATCGACGGACGGTTCGAGGCGGCGGCGGCTCACGCACGCGCGGCCCTGCGGCTCGCGCCCGGCGCCGCCGACACCGCGGCGCTCGCCTGCTTCGTGCTGGCCTTCGCCGGCTTTCCGGACGAGGCGATCGGCCCCGGCGAGCGGGCGCTGGCGCTGAGCCCCTCGCGGCCGGGCTGGTATCACGGCATCCTCGGCAACGCCTACCGCCTCGCCGGCCGGACCGGGGAGGCGATCGCCGCCTTCGAGGCGTTCCATGCCGCCGCCCCCGGCTTCGGGCTCGTCGACCTGGTGATCACCCACGCCCTGGACGGCCGACCCGAGGATGCCGCCGGCGCCGCCAGGCGGCTGACGACCCATCGCCCGGATTTCACCGTGGCGGCGTGGACGCGAACCCAGCTCCGCGCCGATCCGGAACGCCTGGAGGCCGAGATCGCGGCCTTGAAGGCCGCCGGCCTGCCGTGAGGCGGTTCGGGGAGAGCGATGTCGGGTTCGCTTCGCTCACGCGACCTACGTTTGTGCGCGTAGGTCGGTCGAGCGCCAGCGAGCCCGACAGCGCCCGCGGCCGGTCCGATCCGTGCCCGTCGGGTTCGCTTCGCTCGACCGACCTACGTTTGTGCGTGTAGGTCGGTCGAGCGCCAGCGAGCCCCACGCCGCCGCCATATGATCCGGGACGCGCCCGTCGACCTCAGGAAAACACCACGGTCTTCCGGCCGTTGATCAGGATCCGGTGCTCCAGGTGCCATTTCACGGCGCGGGCAAGGACCGCGCATTCCACGTCGCGGCCGACGCGCACCAGATCGGCCGCCGTGTCGGCATGGGTCACCCGGGCGACGTCCTGCTCGATGATCGGGCCCTCGTCCAGGTCCTCGGTGACGTAGTGGGCCGTGGCGCCGATCAGCTTGACGCCGCGCTCGTGCGCACGGGTGTACGGATTGGCGCCCTTGAAGCCGGGCAGGAAGGAATGGTGAATGTTGATCGCCCGGCCGTAGAGCTTCTTCGACGCCACGTCGGAAAGGATCTGCATGTAGCGGGCGAGGATGACCAGGTCGACCCGCTCGGCGGCGACCCGGTCCAGCAGCTCGGCCTCGCTCTCCGCCTTGGTCTCCGGCGTCACCGGGCGGTGGTGGAAGGGCAGGCCCTCGCCCTCGACCCGCCGGCGGCAGACCTCGTGGTTCGACTGGACGCCGACCAGGTCCATCGGCAGGTCGCCGCGCCGCCAGCGATAGAGCAGGTCGGCCAGGCAATGGTCCATCTTCGAGACCAGGATCAGCACCCGGGGCCGGCGGGCGGTGTCGACCAACTCGCCGCGCATGTCGAAGCGCTCGAAGACCGGCCTTAGCGCATGCTCGAAGCCCTCCCGGTCGGTGCGGCGCGGGTCGAAGCGCACCCGCATGAAGAAGCGCCCCGTGGCCGGATCGCCGTACTGGGCGCTTTCCAGGATATTGCCGCCGCGCTCGGCCAGCGCGACGGCGACGGCGGCGACGATGCCGGGCTGGTCCAGGCACGAGAAGCGCAGCAGGAAAGCGCCCGGAGCGGCGGGGTCGGACGGGGTGGCGGCGGACATCGGCGCAGGGTTCCGGTGGCGGCGGGGGGGCGGCCGGGCGCGGCCGGCGGCTTGCCTACCACGCCCCCGCGCCGCCGCGCCAGCCGGCGGGCGGGTCAGGCGATCTCGTCGATGTCGCCGTCGGCGAGGCCGCCCGGCACGATCGTGACCGGAATCCGCATGCGCCCGACCCGCTTGGTCATCAGGTCGGAGATCAGCGGCCCCGGCCCCTTCTCCGACGGCGCGGCGGCGAGCACGAGGATCGAGATCGCCGGCTCCTCGTCGATCAGGGCCTGGAGCTGCTCGCGCGGGTCGCCGTCGCGAAGATAGAGCACCGGCATCGACCCGGTCTGGGCGTTGACCTCCTTGGCGACGCGCTGGAGGAGCTGTTCGGCCTCCTGGCGCTGCTCCTCGCGCATCATGTCCTCGACCGCCATCCAGTGCTGGAACTCCCCCGGTTCGACGACGCGCAGGAGCGCGATGCGGCCCTGGGTGTGCACCGCGCGACGGCAGGCGAAGCGCAGGGCCGCGCGCCATTCCTCCGTATCGTCCACGACGACCAGGAAGAGCCGCGCGCGGCCCGGCTCGGGCGGCGTCGCGCCGGCGCCCAGCGACGCCGGCCGGTCGTCCGCGCCCTCGCCGCCATCCCCGGCGGGGCCGTTGTCGTCGCTCGGGCCTATGACCATGACCTCTGCCTCCCTGATCTTCCGCCGGGCCCGGCTTCAGGACCGGCGGAACGCGACGCCGGCGAGCCAGCCGGCCGCCACCGCGATGGCGATCGCGATGGCGCCGTACGCCGCCGCGTGCTGCCGGGCGAAGGCGAACACGCGCGCGCCCGTCCCGACCTTGCTGACGATCAGCGGCGTCGTCTGGGCGCTGACCACCCGCCCCTCCCGGAACAACAGGACGCTGACCGTATACTGGCCGGTCGGCACTTCGGTGGGAAAGACCAGCGTCGAGCGGAACAGCCGGTCGCCCAGGAAGGAGACCCGGCCCGCCTCCAGCGTGTAGGTGCCCTCCGCCTGCTTGCGCCTGACCAGGGCCCGGCGGAACATCGCCGCCTCGCCCGGCGGCCGGTCGACCGCGTCGACCGGGGCGAGACGCAGATGGGCGAGCCCGATGCCGTGGCGCTCCAGCACGGCGGCCGGCGCGATGTCGTCGACCGGCGCGCTGGCGCCGGCCCAGTAATAGGCCGGCACGTCGGCGAAGGTCATGCTGTCGGCGTTGACCCAGATGCCGGCGATGCGCCGCTTGCGTCGGACGACCGTCGTGGTCGGCGGGCCGCGCACCACGACGGCCACCTCGCCCGGCCCGTCCGTCGCCCCGAACAGCACCACATCGGTGCCGGTGAAGTCGGTCGAGATCGCGATCAGATGCTCCGAGAGATCGGCGACCAGCGCCTGGGCGCGGGCGGGCGAGGCCTGCGACCAGACGGCCAGGACGGCCAGGACGGCCAGGGCTGCCGCGACCGGTCGCGCCCGCGCGCTCACGGCGCCGCCCCGTGCAGGATGCGCAGGGAGTAGAGGTCGTCGGGCGTGCTCACCAGGTCGATGGCGAGCTTGAGGCAGACCGCGAGCACGATGGTCGCGAGCAGGGCGCGCGCCTGCTCCCCGCGGAGGGCGCCGGCCGCCCGGCTGCCGAACTGCGCGCCGATAACGCCGCCGGCGAGCAGCAGCAGCGCCAGCAGCACGTCGACCGTCTGGTTCTGCACCGCGTGCAGGAAGGTGGCGATCGCGGTGGAGAAGCCGATCTGGAAGAGCGAGGTGCCCGCGACCGCCGAAGCGCGCATGCCCAGGAGGTAGATCATCGCCGGGACCAGGAAGAACCCGCCGCCGATCCCCATGATCGCGACCAGCAGGCCGCCGACCAGGCCGATCGTGAAGGGCGGGATCGCGCTGATGTAGAGCCGGGATCCCGGAAACCGCATCTTCAGCGGCAGGCCGTGCATCCACAGATGCTGGCGCTTGGGCGGCCGCGCCCCCGGGGCGCCGCGGCGGCGCAGCAGGGCGCGCACCGATTCGACGAACATCAGGGCGCCGATCGCGCCCAGGAAGACGACGTAGCTGAGCGAGATCACCAGGTCGATCTGGCCCAGACGCTGGAGCAGGGAGAAGATCTGGACGCCGCCGATCGTGCCGATCGTGGACCCGGCGAGCATGACCGAGCCGAGCTTGACGTCGACATTGCCGCGCCGCCAGTAGGCGAGCACGCCGGACACGCTGGCACCGACGAGCTGGTTGGCCTGGGTGCCGACCGCCACGGGCGGCGGCACGCCGACGAAGATCAGCAGCGGCGTCATCAGGAACCCGCCGCCGACGCCGAACATGCCCGACAGGAAGCCCACCCCCGCGCCCATCGCGAGGATGAGCAGGGCGTTCACCGACATCTCGGCGATCGGCAGGTAGACGTCCATGCAGGCCGGCGGGGCTCGGCGGAAACGGGGGCGTGTCACGGCGGTCCGTCGAGCGTACGCCGGCGATCGTGTCAGGGCAAAGGCGGGGTTGGCGGCCCGCCGGACTCCGCCGGGCCTTTGCCGGCGTCCGCCGGCACCCTACCTTCATCAGTTCCGGCGACGACGAGGACCCCTGCCATGGCGCACGAAGGCGAGGCGAAGCGATCGGCGGCGGCCGACGGCCCCGTCCTCGCCTCGACGATCACATGCCCGGAATGCGGGCATGTCGAGACCGAGACGATGCCGACGGACGCCTGCCAGTTCTTCTATGACTGCAAGGGCTGCGGCGCGGTGCTGCGCCCCTTGAAGGGCGACTGCTGCGTCTTCTGCTCCTACGGCACCGTGCCCTGCCCGCCGATCCAGGCCGGCTCCGGCTGCTGCGCGTAGGTCGGTCGAGCGGAGCGAGCCCGACGTCACCGGCGTGTGGGCCGGGTCCGTGCGCGTCGGGTTCGCTTCGCTCAACCGACCTACGTTGCACCGACCCGTAGGACAATCGAGCCCGACGTCAGCGGCGGATCGGCGGCAACAGGCCCATGATGTCGGCGACCTCGCGGCAGGTCGTCGCGGCGATGGCGCCGGCGCGCTCCGCGCCGTCGGCCAGCACGGCGTCGACATGGCCCGGGTCGGCCTTGAGGCGGTTCATGTGGTCGGCCACCGGAGAGAAGGCCGCCACGGCCACGTCGGTCAGCGCGTTCTTGAAGACCGAGAACTGGGTACCGCCATACTCGACCAGCACCTCGGCGCGGGTCTTGTGGGTCAGCGCGGCGTAGATGTTGACCAGATTGCGCGCCTCGGGCCGGTCGTCCAGCCCCGCCTCCTCGCTCGGCAGGGGCTCGGGATCGGTGCGGGCCTTGCGGATCTTCTGGGCGATCAGATCGGCGTCGTCGGTCATGTTGATGCGGGTGAAGTCCGAGGGATCGGACTTCGACATCTTCTTCGTGCCGTCGCGCAGGCTCATAACCCGGGTCGCCGTGCCCATGATCTGCGGCTCCGGCAGGGGGAAGTACTCGCGCTCGTAGCGGTGGTTGAACGAGCCCGCGATCTCCCGCGTCAGCTCCAGGTGCTGCTTCTGGTCCTCGCCGACCGGCACGTGGGTGGCGTGGTAGATCAGGATGTCCGCGGCCATCAGCACCGGATAGGTGAGCAGGCCGGACATGGCGTTGTCCTGCTGCTTGCCCGCCTTGTCCTTGAACTGGGTCATGCGCCGGAGCCAGCCCAGCGGCGTCAGGCAGCCGAGCAGCCAGCCGAGCTCTGCATGCTGGGCGACATGGCTCTGCACGAAGACGATCGAGCGCTCGGGGTCGATGCCCGAGGCGAGCAGGGCCGAGGCCATCTCGCGCGTATTGCGGCGCAACTCCACCGGGTCCTGCGGCACGGTCAGCGCGTGCAGGTCGACGACACAGTAGAAGCACTCGAACCGGTCCTGCAGATCCACCCAGTTGCGCACCGCGCCCAGGTAGTTGCCGAGATGGATGCTCGAGGTCGGCTGGATGCCGGACAGGATGCGGTTCTCGGGGCTCATTGGGGAACTCATGGGGCGGCGCGATCGCTGGCGGGAAACGGGTCCGGCCCGGGGAGTCCGGATACGGCGGTGCGGGGCCGGGTTATCGCCGCGCGCCGCCGAGCGGTCAAGCGGGCTTGCGCCGCATCAGCGCGCGCAGGTCGCCCAGCCGCGTGCCACCGAGCAGGTGGGCGAGCCCGAAATAGACCACGGCCCCGGCGCCGACCAGCCCGGCCAGCGCCGGCACCTTCTCCCACAGCGGCCCGGCGAGCGGGGCCTCCAGCGTGGCGGCGAGCGCGATCAGCCCCGCCGCCATGGCCGCGGCGGCGGCGACGAGCCGGGGCAGGCGCGCGACCAGCCGCCGGTCGGGCACGAGCACGCCGCCGCGCACCAGCCCGCGCGCCAGGATGGCGGCGTTGACCCAGGCCGAGATCGCGGTCGCGGCGGCGAGGCCGGCATGGCCGATGCGGGGGTCCAGGACGGAGATCGCCAGGACGCCGAGCGCGATGTTGAGCCCGGCGGCGACCGTCGCGGCCTTGACCGGGCTCGTCGTGTCCTGGCGGGCGAAGTACACGGTGGAGAGGACCTTGATCAGGATGTACGCCGGGATGCCGGCGGCGAAGATGCCGAGCGCCAGGGCGGTGAGCGCGGTGTCCTCCGGCCCGAAGCGCCCGCGCTCGAACAGCACCGCCAGGATCGGGCCGGGCACGGCCATCAGCGCGGCGGCGGCCGGCAGGGCGAGCAGCAGCCCGTACTCGATCGCGCGGTTCTGCGCCTCGGCCGCGCCGTCCCGATCGCCCGCGGTCACCCGGCGGGACAGCAGCGGCAGCAGCGCCGTGCCGATGGCGATGCCGACGACACCCAGGGGAAGCTGGTAGAGCCGGTCGGCGTAGTAGAGGAAGCTGACCGCGCCGGCCGGCAGCAGGGACGCCAGCAGGACGTCGACGAAGCTGTTGATCTGCAGGACGCCCGCGCCCAGCGCCGCCGGCCCCATCAGCCGGAACAGGCGACGTACGCGCGGCGTCAGGGAGGGACGTACGAGGCGCAGGCGTACGCCCGCCCGGCGGCACGCCTCGGCCAGGAACAGGAGCTGGACCATGCCCGAGGCCGCCACGCCCCAGGACAGGGCATGGCCGGGGCTCGCCACCAGCGGCGTCAGGCCGAGCAGCGCCGCGATCAGGGTCAGGTTGAACAGGATCGGTGCGGCGGCGAAAGGCGCGAACCGGTCGAGGGAGTTGAGCACCCCGCCCATCAGCGCGACCAGCGCCACCAGCAGGAGATAGGGAAAGGTGATGCGCGAGAAGGTGACCGCCAGGTCGTATCGCTCCGGCTCGTCGACGAAGCCGGGGGCGATCACGGTGACTGCCCAGGGCATGGCCGCGACGATCGCGACCGTGAACGGCACCAGGACGGCGACCATGAGCGCGAGCGCCCGCTCGGCGAAGGCGATGGCGCTGTCCCGGCCGGAGCCCTCGAGCTCGGCGTTGAACAGCGGCACGAAGGCGACCGAGAACGCCCCCTCGGCGAACAGTCGGCGGAACAGGTTGGGCAGCTTGAGCGCGACGAAGAACGCGTCGCCCACCGGCCCGGCGCCCAGCAGCGCGGCCGTCAGGATATCGCGCGCGAACCCGGCGACCCGACTGACCAGAGTCAGCCCGCCGACGGTCGCGATGGCACGGGCAAAGGACATGACGCCGCGTCTCTAGCGCCGATTCGCGGCGCCGGGAAGGCGGAGCCTGGGCGGCCGTCGCCATGCGGGCGGAGAGACGTGCCGGGCGCGCTGCCTCCAACGCGTCCGCCCTCGGGGTTGAACCTCACGTATCCGCCGCTAGGCTTGAGGCTCGGTCCCCCGCGCGGCCGCGCTCGCTTGATCCCGTCCGTCCGGCCCGCCATATCCCTCGACCCGGAGAGCCGCCATGCCCGATACGGACACGGAGACCGGCGCCTCGGCGCCGGCGCGCGACGCCGCGAGTGTCGCGGCCCCCGATTGCCGCTTTCTCGAGGCCGAGAGCGAGGCGCTGGCCGCCTGGTGCCTGGAGCGCCTGGAGGAGGGTCCGACCCCGTTCGACTCGGCCCGCCGCATCGCGCGCCGGCTGGGCGCCCACCCCGCCGGCGACCTGGACGGCGCGGAGGAAGCGGGCTGGGCCAGCCGGCGCTGGGTCGCCTTCGGCTTCTGGGCGCCGGAGGTGCTGGAGCGGCGCATCGCGCCCGACGACGTGTTCCTGGAGATCCTGACCCCGCTGGAGCCGCTGGACCTGCGCGTCGGCCGCAAAGAGGCCGGCTTCCGCCGCCAGCGCCTGCCGGTCGTGCGTGCGGAGGAGTTCTGCTGGGCCGCCGTCGACGGCCCGGTGATCGGCGATCGGGACACGGTCGGCAGCTTCTACCAGCTGCGCTTCCGCGACAGCGACGGCGTCTGGCGCGCGGTGCCCGACTACGTCGCCTATTCGGTGCCCTATGGCGGCTTCGCCCCGGCGGAGATCTACGACGTCGCGCGGCTCGACCGGGAGCGCGGCGACCGGGCCTACTGGGAGAGCGTCGCGGGGAAGACGGAGGCCGACGGCGCGCTGCGCCTGCCGCCCGCGGTCGACATCCTGCAGCTCCATACCCGCACCGCCTCGGCCGCCGGCACGATCCAGGGCCTGACCCGCATCTACCGCGTACTCGCCGACAAGATCCGCAACGGCCAGCCGCTCGCGGTGGAGGAGCAGCCCTATGCCGGCTACGACGCCATCCAGCTCCTGCCGACCGAGCCGATCATCGAGTACGAGTCCGGCCCGCGCTTCTGGCGCCCGCTCGACGAGCCGGAGCCGGACGCCTTTGCCGACCCGCTGGCGTCGGACGACGCGGCCGACGACGGCGCCGGCCCGGCCGAGGGCGAGGTGACGATCGCGCTGCGCCGGCCGGACATGACCAACTGGGGCTACGACATCCTGATCCACGCCTCCTCGGCCATCAATCCGGCGATCCTGGAGACCGGGCGGCCGGACGAGCTGGTCGACCTGGCGGTCACGCTCCACACCTTCCCGGAGCGGCCGATCAAGCTGATCTTCGACGTGGTCTACGGCCATGCCGACAACCAGGCGGTCGGGCTGATCAGCCGGCACTTCTTCGCCGGGCCGAACATGTACGGCCAGGACATCGCCTTCCGCCATCCGGTAGTGCGCGCGCTGATGCTGGAGATGCAGCGCCGCAAAGGCGATTTCGGCTGCGACGGGGTGCGCGTCGACGGCGCCCAGGACTTCCGCTGGTGGGACGCCGACGCCCAGGTCCTGCGCCACGACGACGAGTATCTTCAGTCGATGGCCGACGTCACCCAGGAGGTCGCGGGCCGGCGCTACCGCCCCTGGATGGTCTTCGAGGACGGCCGGCCCTGGCCGCGCCCGGACTGGGAGCTGTCCTCCACCTACCGCGCGGTGATCGAGAACCAGGGCGGGCCGGAGTCCGACGTCTACCAGTGGGGGCCGCTCACCTTCGCCCACAACACGCCGTTCCTGTTCACCTTCTGGGCGTCGAAGTGGTGGCGGCTCAAGGAGATCGAGCGCTTCGGCGCCAACTGGATCTCGGGCTGCGCCAACCACGACACGCTGCGCCGCGGGTATCAGGTCGACCCGGAGAAGGGCATCAACACCCGGCTCGGCTCGACCCTGCAGGAGATCATCGACAACGCCTACGACAACCCGGCCGCCAACCTGCTGTTCTACGGCTTCCTGCCGGGCACGCCGATGGACTTCATCAATGCCGCGATGCGGGCGAGCTGGGCGTTCATCCGCAACACCGACGACAAGTACGGCGTCAAGGTCGTCTCGGAGGAGACCGGCTTCCTCGACTGGCAGGTCGACGAGGCCCATTTCGGCCGGCCGGGCAACTTCTCCCGCCTGAAGGCCATGGGCTTCGACGAGCTCGACGAGCTGCGCCGGTTCATGCAGGTGCTGAAAACCGCCGTCGAGGTGACGGACTACGACCTCGACGCCATCGTCAAGGTGCTCAACGCGGTCGAGGCGCCGCTGAGCGGGCCCGAGCGGCTGACCGTGCCGGTGCTCAAGCGCATCGCGCGGGCCTGGATGGACGACCTGCACGACTACTGCAACATCGCCTACTACAAGGCCTCGCTGAGCGAGACCCAGACGCTGTTCAACCTGCATCTGCGTCGGTTCCGGATGGACCGGCCCTGGCTGCGCCGGAACCTGGGCGGCGGCGACGTCTTCTCTTTCCGCGAGCCGGTGGACGGCAGCGTGCTGTTCTACGGGCGGCGGCACGGGCCGAAGGGCGAGCAGCTGCTCTTCGTCGCCCATATGGAGGGCGCGCCGACCACGGTCTCGCCCCTCGACCTGCCGATCGCCGACCTGCCGCGCGACGGCTGGCGACAGGCCTTCGCCACGCCGGGCTTCGACCCGGCCGACCCGACGACCGGAACGGAGATCCACGACGGACAGGGCCTGATCCTCGCCCGCGGCGGCTGAGCGGCCCGGGGAACGGGGTCGTTTCACCACCAAGGTCACCAAGCCGCGCCGGCGGCAGGGCCTCGAGTTGTTGTTCACCACGAAGGTCACGCCAGCGCTCGCGCGGCATGGCGAGCGGGCCGCCCGGGGCCGAAGGTCGTTCGTTCACAGGCGCCTGACGGCGCCGGGACAGAGGTTCGAAGGGCGCGCCATCGCCCTTCTTCGAGAGAGCTTCGTGCCTTCGTGGACTTCGTGGTGGAAATACCCCGTCAGGCCCTGCCGCCGGCGCGGCTTGGTGGACTTGGTGTCCTTGGTGGTAGGACGTACCGGGTGTCGGACGGGGTGGCCCGGCCCTGGCGTCGGCGGGCCGATCGTGGCATCAAGCGGGCCTTCGCCCGCCCGCCATCGGAAATCCGCGACATGACCGAGAGCGTTCCCGTCATCGACGGGCTGTCGGCGCTGGCCGAGCCCTACGACGCCTTCATCCTCGACCTCTGGGGCGTCGTGCATGACGGCGTGCGCCCGTTTCCCGGCGTCAATGCCTGCCTGGCCGAGCTGCGGGCGCGGGGCAGGACGGTGCTGCTGCTGTCCAACGCGCCGCGGCGCACCGGCGCGATCGCCGGCAAGCTGGGCGCCATGGGCGTCGATCCGGCCGGCTGGACCTGGCTGATGTCCTCGGGCGAGGCGACCCACGAGGCCCTGCGCGACCGGGACGCCGCGCCCTTCGACCGGCTGGGCCGCCGGCTCTATCACCTGGGGCCGGAGCGCGATGTCGACGTCTACGCCGATCTTCCGGGCTACACGGTCGTGCACCGGCTGGCCGAGGCCGACTTCGTGCTCAACACCGGGCCGGACAGCTACGACGAGACAGTGGACGACCACCGGCCGGTCCTGTCCGAGGCGGCCGAGCGGGGCCTGCCCATGATCTGCGCCAATCCGGACCTGGTGGTCATGGTCGGCGAGATCCGGGCGATCTGCGCCGGCACGCTGGCGCTCGAATACGAGGCCATGGGCGGCGCGGTGGCGTGGATCGGCAAGCCCTACCCGGCGGTCTATCGCCGCTGCCTGGGCCTGATGGGCGACCCGGCGCCGGACCGCGTGCTGGCGGTCGGCGATTCCCTGCGCACGGACGTGGCCGGCGCCCAGGCCATGGGCTTCGACAGCCTGTTCGTCGCCGGCGGGATCCATGGCGAGGACCTGGCCGGGCCGGGCGGCGCGCTGGACGCCGGGCGGCTCGCCGACCTCGTCGCCGATCGCGGGATCGCGCCGAACGCGGCCATCGCCGAGCTTCGCTGGTAGCGCCGAGCCTCGCCGAAAGTCCCCGGGAGCGCCGATCGGGGCGCCGGGCTCAGCGCCCCCCGCCGCCGTCGTGCCCGGCCTCCGCCACCGCGGCCAGGCCGGCGGTCAGGGCCGGCGAGGGACCGGGGCGCGGTGTTCTGTCGCCCTCGCGCGAGCGCACGCGCCAATAGGCGACCGCGAAGACCGAAAGCGCCGTCGCCAGATCGCCGCCGCCGCGCGCCCGGTCGACCAGGGCGGCCAGCGCGTCGGTCGTGCGATCGCCGTCACGCGCCGCCGCGTCCAGCGCGTCCCACACCGCCGTCTCGAGCGCGACCGTGACCGTCCGGCCGTCGAGCGTGAGATCGCGGCGGCGGTGGTGCCAGGGATCGCGGCCTGACGAGTCGGGGGGCGGGCCGGGGGGCGGGTCGGATGCCGGGGGATCGGCCATGCGGGGAGATAGGGCGCGCCGTTGAGGGTCTTCGTCCCGGTCTCTTGCCGGCTTGTGTCGAATACCATCGCATGCGTTTCGACGCGACCCTTCGGATGCCTTCCGACGGGCGCTTTCGCCTCAAGCGGGATTCGGACGACCTAGCCGCGAGTCGAGCGCGAGCCGGCCATCAGCGACGCCGTGAGGAGCATCGCCATCGCGCTCTCCAGCCTTGTCGGGTCGCCGGCCACGTGCACGGTCTTGCGCCGGGCGGTGGCGCCGGCGGTGATCGTCACGGCCGATTTCGCCACCCGCAAACGCTTGGCGAGAAGAGCGGCGAGCGCCGAGTTGGCCTTGCCGTCCTCCGGCGGCGCGGTGACCCGCACGGCCAGGACGGGGGCGCCGTCGGCCTCCGTCGCCGGACCGTCGATCCCGTCGCGCGCGGCCTTGGGCCGCAGGCGGACGGCCAGGCTCAGCCCGTCGTCGAGGCGTCGCCAGGGCCGCGGCGCGGTCATACCAGCCCGTAGCGGACCAGGAGCTGCTGAAGGAAGAAGATCGCCAGCAGGAGCACGATCGGCGACAGGTCGATCCCGCCCAGATTCGGCATGAACCGGCGGATCGGCCGCAACGCCGGCTCCGTCAGCCGGTAGAGCACGGTGCCCACGGTGTGGACGAACTGGTTGCGCGTGTTGATGACGTTGAAGGCGACGAGCCAGCTCATGATCGCCGAGATGATGATCACCCAGACATAGAGGTCGAGCACCATGTAGACGATCGAGAACACGGATTGGACAAGCGGTTGCATGGCGGTCGACGGCTCTCCGGGACCCGGCGGCGGGCATGGGGACGGGCGAACGGCGGGGCACCCGTGGCCAGCGTGCGCCGAGCCACGGACGGGCGGACGGTAGCGGGAACGCGATGTCCCGGCAACCCCGCGGGGCGCGGCAGTTCCGGCCGCCCGGTGCGCGTCCCGGCAGGCCGGCCCCGCCGCCGCGTGAATTTCCGCCGACCGGTACGCTTGACAGGCGGGGGGCGGCGAACAAATATGCGCCACCGCGTCGCCGGGGCACCCGCCGACGCGCCGACTGGGGGGCCGTAGCTCAGTTGGGAGAGCGCTAGAATCGCACTCTAGAGGTCAGGGGTTCGACTCCCCTCGGCTCCACCAATCCCCCTTCGATCCCCGGCATCGTCCCGACGGCACGACCGTGTGTCCCACGGCCGGCCCGACCGCCGTCGTCACCCGTGGGCGATATAGTCGCGCAGGCTTTCCGCCTCGGCCTCGATCTCGGCGAGGCGGGCCTTGACCACGTCGCCGATCGAGATCATGCCGGCGAGCGCGCCGTCGACGACCACCGGGAGGTGGCGGAACCGGCCCTCGGTCATCCGCTCCATCAGCCATTGGACCGAGTCGGCGGCCGAGCAGCACACCACCTCCGCCGTCATGATGGCCGAGACCGGGCCGTCGAGCGCGGACGGACCCTTGCGCGCCAGGGCCCGGACGACGTCGCGCTCCGACAGGATGCCGTCGACCGCGCGGCTGTCGCCGGAGACGACGACGGCGCCGATGCGCTTGGTGTCCATGGTCGCCAGCGCGTCGGCCACGCGGGTGTCGGGGGCGACGGATTCGACGGCGTCGCCCTTCGATTTCAGGATGTCGCGGACGTTCATGAGCGCTCTCCCCGAATCGGGCCGATCTCGTCGTCGGCCTGACCGGAGAGATTACCACGTTCGGGGCGGTGAGGCAGCCCGTCGCACCCCTGCCGCCAAGGTCGTGGCGTGGGTCCGGGCGAACCGCCTCACGTCCGAGGGCGGAGATAGGGCGTCAGCCGCCATTCGGCGTACTGGATCGCCCGGGTCGCCATGAAATTGATCGCGAGATAGATCGCCCCGGCCGCCGCGAACACCTCGAAAGGCGCGAAGGTCCGGCTGTTGATCGCCTTGGCGATGCCGGTGATCTCCATGATCGTGATGGTGCTGGCGAGCGAGGAGGCCTTGACCATCAGGACGACCTCGTTGCCGTAGGCCGGCAGGGCCTGGCGGAAGGCCAGCGGCAGGGTGATCCGCCGGAAGGTCAGCGCCCGCGACATGCCGCAGGCGCGCGCCGCCTCGATATGGCCGCGCGGCACGGACTGGATGCCGCCGCGGATGATCTCGCTCGAATAGGCCGCGGTGTTGAGCGTCAGCGCCAGGATGGCGCACCAGTAGGCCTCCCGCAGGACCGGCCAGGCGAAGCTCTCGCGCACCGCCTCGAACTGCCCGACGCCGTAGTAGATCAGGAAGATCTGAACCAGCAGCGGCGTGCCGCGGAAGACGAAGACGTAGACCCAGGCGGTGCCGGAGACGAGCGGATTGTGCGACAGGCGCATCAGCGCGACGCCGACCGCCGCGACGAAGCCGAAGGCGAGCGACAGCACGACGAGCTGCACCGTCATCCAGAGCCCGTCGAGCAGGTCCGGCAGCACCTCGAGGATCAGCGCGAAATCCATCCTCTCACGCCCTCTCGGTGCCGCGGCCGTAGTGCTTTTCGGCGCGCTGGAAGGCCACCGTCGAGACCGTCGTCATGGCGAGGTAGAGCAGCGCGGCGACGACGTAGAAGATGAACGGCTCCCGCGTCGACCGGGCCGCCACGCTCGACAGGCGCATCAGCTCGGCCAGACCCGTGACCGAGATGAGCGCCGTGTCCTTGAGCGTGAGCTGCCAGACATTGCCCAGCCCCGGCAGCGCCAGGCGCAGGAGCTGGGGCAGCAGGATGCGGCGGAAGACGAGCGCCCGGCTCATCCCGAAGGCACGCCCGGCCTCGAGCTGGCCGCGCGGCACGGTCAGGATCGCGCCGCGGATCACCTCGGTCGAATAGGCGCCGGAGATCAGGCCGATGGCCATGACGCCGACGCCGAAGGGCGGCAGCCGGACGGCGCCGGAGTAGCCGAAGGCCTCCCCGATCGACCGGAGCAGCGGGTCCATGCCGAAGAACAGGAGATAGATGACCAGCAGCTCGGGCACGCCGCGCACCACGGTCGTGTAGACCCCGGCGGCGCCCCGCACGACCGGGTTCGGCGCGAGCTTGGCCCCGGCGCCGAGGAACCCGACGAGGATGCCGAAACCGTAGGCGAGCACCGCCACGGCGACGGTCATCGCCGCGCCCTCGAGAATCTCGTCGCCCCAGCCCTCGGCCCCGAAGGCGAGCAGACCGTCCATCCGGCAATCCTGTCGGCGGCGGTCCCGGCCGGATCGGATCCGGGACGGCCATCGGTCGGGGGAGGAACGACGGCGGCGGCATGGCGGACGCCCGAGCCGGCGCCGTCGTCCCGGGATCGCGGCGGCCCGGCCGGGACCGGGCCGCCGTCACGACCGTCAGTAGACGGTGATGTCCTCGCCGCTGAAGTACTCGCGGGACAGCTCGGCGATCGTGCCGTCCTCCTTGAGCACGGTCAGCGCCTCGTCGACCATCGTCTGGAGCGCCTCTTCCTCCTGGCGCAGACCGACGCCGACGCCCTCGCCGAAGACAGGGTACTCCTGGCCGGTCAGGGCCGGGCCGAAATAGCCGTAGCCCCCGCCGTCCTCGCGCTCGAAGAAGGCCCGCCACGCGGCACCGTCGGCCAGCGCCGCGTCGATCCGGCCCGAGGTCAGGTCCAGCTCCATGTTCTCCTGGGTGTCGTAGAGCCGCATGTCGACCGAATCGCCCAGGTGCTGCTCGATGAAGTTCTGGTGGATCGTCGCGGTCTGGACGCCGACCGACGCGCCCTCGAGCGCCGCCTTGATATCCTCGACCGTCTCCGCGCTCATGTAGTCGGAGTCCTCCGCCGCGACGAAATAGGCGGGATCGGCGACATAGGGCTGGGAGAAGGCGATCCGCTCGCGCCGCTCGTCGGTGATCGACATGCCGGCCATGATCATGTCGTAGCGCTCGTTGAGCAGCGCCGGGATGATGCCGTCCCAGTCCTGGGCGACCCATTCGCACTCGACGCCCATCTCCTCGCACATCGCGTTGCCGAGCGCGATTTCGAAGCCGACCAGATTACCGTCGGAGTCGGTGTAGTTGTACGGCGGGTAGGCGCCCTCCGTGCCTATGCGGACCATGTCCTGCGCCGCGGCCGGCGCGGCGGCCATCGATGCCGCCAGGATCGCACCCGTGATCGCGTATTTGACCGTCATCATGCCTCCTGTCCGATTGTCTTGCCGGCGCCGGACCGCCCGGGCCGGCCGCCCTTTCCGGGCCGTTAACCGCCCGGCCGGGCCGTGGCGGCCATTTCTGCGGTATTCGTCCGCCCGGTCAAGCCCGGGCGCGTGTGGCGCTCAGAACTCCGTCGCCAGGAACTGGCGGCAGCGCTCCGAGACCGGGTCGTCGAAGACCCGCGCGGGGCTGCCCTCCTCCTCCACCTGCCCCTGGTGCAGGAAGATCACCTTGTTGGAGACCTCGCGCGCGAAACGCATCTCGTGTGTGACCATCAGCATGGTGTTGCCTTCCTCGGCGAGCTGGCGGATCACGCGCAGCACCTCGCCCACCAGCTCCGGATCGAGCGCGGAGGTCGGCTCGTCGAACAACATCACCTTGGGCCGCATGGCGAGCGCCCGGGCGATCGCCGCGCGCTGCTGCTGGCCGCCCGAAAGATGGGCCGGGTAGTGATCGCGCTTGTCGGCGATGCCGACCTTGTCGAGCAGGGCCATCCCGCGCTCCGTCGCCTCGGCGCGGTTCTCGCCCAGCACGTGGATCGGCGCTTCGACCACGTTCTCCAGCACCGTGCGGTGGGTCCACAGATTGAACGCCTGGAAGACCATGCCGAGGCTCGCGCGCAGACGGTCGACCTGGCGGCGGTCGGCCGGCATGGCGGTGCCGTCGCGGCGCTTCTTCATGGCGATCAGCTCGCCATTGACCCGCACGCGACCCTCGTCGGGGATCTCCAGCAGGTTGACGCAGCGAAGGAAGGTCGACTTGCCCGATCCGGAGGACCCGATGATCGCGATCACGTCGCCCTGATGCGCGGTCAGCGATACGCCGCGCAGCACCTCGAGCGGGCCGAAGCGCTTGTGGATCGCCTCGGCCTCGAGCGCGGGGACCGCGCCGGCGGTAGCGGCGCGGGTGGCGGCCGGCTGCGGGGCGGCGGCGGGCTGTGTCCGGAGGGTCACGGCGGTCCGAAGGTCCTTCGATGGGGCGGGCAGGCCGCTCGGCGATATCGTTGCCGGAACGCGATGGCCCGCGATCGCGGCCCGGCGCCCGATGCGGGCATCGGCGCCGACCGCCACGCGTGCACTGCGAAATGTATCGAAACACGCTCCGGCCGGGGGATCAACGCCGCAGCCGCCTCCCCGCGTCCGCGTGCCATGGCGTCCACCGAGACTTCGGCGGCGACGCCGACGCGGCCGTGGAGAGCGATCGGTCGAATTCGCGGCCTTCCTTTACAAACCGGTAGATGTTCGGGTCGTAATGTGCTGATATGCGGTCCGGATTTCGGATGTTGCACGCGCCCCTCCCTCGGTCGGGCGGTCTGTGGGCGCGTGCCCTGGCGGGAGACACCGGTCATGACCCCAACCGCGACCATGACGCCGACCGTGACCGATCGACGGGGCGCGACCACGACACGGGGTGCGGTCCCACGCGCGCCCGGCGCGGCCCGGCACGGCGCGCCGGCGGCCCTGATGGCGATCGCGCTGATGGTCCTGGCGGCGTGCGGCGGCGGACGCGGCCCGGCGGGGATCGAGTACGGCCACGCCCCGCGCGCCAGCAAGGCGGAGATCGCCGCCCATGTCGCGGAGGCGTCCGGCCGCTTCAACGTGCCGCAGGCCTGGATCCACGCGGTGATGGAGGTGGAGAGCGGGGCGCGCACCCACTTCTCCGACGGCCGGCCGATCGTCAGCCATGCCGGCGCGATGGGGCTGATGCAGGTGATGCCGGCGACCTATGCGGAGCTGGCGGACAAGTACGGGCTGGGCCGCAACCCGTTCGAGCCGCGCGACAACATCCTGGCCGGCACCGCCTATCTGCGGGAGATGTACGACCGCTACGGCTCGCCGGGCTTCCTGGGCGCCTATAATGCCGGGCCCGGGCGGTTCGGCGACTTCGTCTACGAGGGTCGGCCGCTGCCCGGGGAGACGCGCCGCTACATCGCGATGCTGGTGCCGCGCGTCGCCGGGCTTTATCCGCCGAACGAGATGCCGCGCCGGACGGTCGAGCAGATGCCGCGGGTCTACGCCTCGCAGAACTGGTTCGACCCGGACGGCGTGGCCGCGCTGCCGGCGAGCATCCGGGGCGAATGGCGCGACGTCCCGGGCTGACCCCAGGGCTGGTGCGGGGCGCGCTCACCAGCGCCGCTCCAGCGCTCGCCGCAGGATGACCGCCGCCGCGTTCATCGCCATCAGGAAGCCGAGCAGCACCATGATGGCGGCCGAGGTCCGCTCGACGAAGCCCCGCTCCGGGCTGTCGGCCCAGATATAGACCTGGAGCGGCAGGACCGTCGCCGGATCGGTGACGCCCGACGGGGCGTCGACCATGAAGGCGTTCATCCCGATCATCAGCAGCGGCGCCGTCTCGCCCAGCGCCTGGGCGGTCCCGATGATCGTGCCGGTCAGCATGCCCGGCAGGGCCAGCGGCAGGACGTGGTGAGCCACGGTCTGCAGTGGCGACGCCCCGACGCCCAGCGCGCCCTCCCGGATCGAGCGGGGCACCGCCTGGAGCGAGGCGCGCGAGGCGATGATGATGGTCGGCAGGGTCATCAGCGCCAGCACCATCCCCCCGACCAGCGGCGCCGAGCGCGGCAGCCCGAAGAGCTGCAGGAACACCGCCAGGCCGAGCAGACCGAAGACGATCGACGGCACGGCCGCCAGGTTGTTGATGTTGACCTCGATCAGGTCGGTCCACCGGTTCTTCGGCGCGAATTCCTCCAGATAGACCGCCGCCGCCACGCCGATCGGAAAGCTGATCGCGAGCGTGACGAGGATGGTCAGGAACGAGCCCTTCAGCGCGCCCCACAGGCCCGCGAGCTCCGGATAGCGGCTGTCGGCGTTGGCGAACAGCCGGGTGTTGAAGGGCGTCGAGATCCGGCCCTCGGCGACCAGCGCGTCGAACCAGGCGATCTGCCGATCGGTCACCCGCCGGCGCGACTCCGGCACGGAGCGGTCGATATGGCCCTTGTGGAGCTGGTCGAACGACCCGGCGACGGGCAGGCGGAGATCGACCGTCCGGCCGACCAGACCCGGATCGGCCAGCATCCGGTCGCGCAGCTCGTAGCCCGCGCCGGGTGACAGCAATGCGCGGAGCGCGCGCCGATCCTCGCGGCCCTCGACATCCGGAAAGACGGCGAAGAGCGCGTCGGCGGCGAGCGCACGGTAGTTCGCTTGCGCCAGGGCCTCCGGGTCCGTCGGGTCACCGGGGATGTCCGCCGCCGCGATCGTCACCGAGAGCGTGACCTCGGTCTGCACGAAGGCCGGATAGCCGCGGGCCACGATCGTCCCGATCAGGATCAGGAGCAGGCTCAGCGCCAGGGTGACGGCGCCGAAGCCGAAGATGCGGAAGCGCCGCTCCGCGCGGCGGCGCCGCGCCAGCCGGGCCCGGGCGCGGTCGGAGCGGTGAAGCCCGCCGACGGCGGCGGCGACGGCGGGCCCGGGTGCGGGGTCGACGGTGTCAGTCATAGCTCTCCCGGTACCGGCGCACGATCGCCAGCGCGACCACGTTGAGCGCCAGCGTCATGAAGAACAGGACGAGGCCCAGCGCGAAGGCCGACAGGGTCTTGGCGCTGTCGAATTCCGTGTCGCCGGTCAGGGAGGCGACGATCTGGACCGTCACCGTGGTCACCGCGGCGAAGGGGTTGCCGGTCAGCTCGGCGGTCATGCCGGCCGCCATGACGACGATCATGGTCTCCCCGATGGCCCGGCTGACCGCGAGCAGGATCGCGCCGACGATGCCCGGCAGGGCGGCGGGCAGGACCACGTGGCGGATCGCCTCCGACGGCGTGGACCCCAGCGCGTAGGCGGCGTCGCGCAGGCTCGCCGGCACCGCGGAGATGACGTCGTCGGCCAGCGAGCTGACGAAGGGGATGATCATGATTCCCATGACCAGCCCGGCGGCGAGCGCGCTGTTGGCCGAGGCGTCGATGCCCAGCGCGGCGCCCGCGTCGCGCACCATCGGGGCGACGGTCAGGATCGCGAAGAAGCCGTAGACCACGGTCGGGATGCCGGCCAGGAGCTCGACCACCGGCTTGGCCACCGAGCGCACCTTGCGCGGCGCATATTCGGCGAGCGCGATCGCCGTCATCAGGCCCAGCGGCGCCGCCACGGCCAGGGCGATGGCGCTGATCAGGAAGGTGCCGGCGAAGATCGGCACCGCGCCGAAGGCGCCGGAGCCGGCCACCTGGTCCTCGCGCATGGCGCTCTGCGGGCTCCAGTGCAGCCCGAAGAGGAACTCGCCGAGGGGGTAGCGCGCGAAGAAGCGCAGGCTCTCGAAGACCAGGGAGACGACGATGCCCAGCGTGGTGAAGATCGCGATGGTCGAGGCGAGGATCATCGCGGCCGTGATCACCCGCTCGACGGCGACGCGGGCCGGCAGGCGCGGCACGATCCGGCGCCGCGCCACGCCCAGGCCGAGCATGGCGACCGCCAGCGCCGCGACGGCGCCGGCGCCGTCGACCAGGCGCCGGATCCGATCGAGGCGGTCCGCCGCCGCCAGGATCGCCGGATCGTCGCTGCCGAAGCCGACCCCGGCGGCGGTGTTGCGGATGGTCGACCAGACCAGGTTCCGCTCGGCCGGCGGCATGGCGTCCAGCCGCCCCTCGGGCAGCCCGGCGAGCACGAGCGAGCGGACCGCCCAGGGCTCCAGCACCGTCCAGGCGCCGATGAGGAGGACGGCGGGCAGACCGCACCACAGGGCGACATAGGCGCCGTAGTGGTGCGGCACCGAATGCAACTCGGCGATCCGGCCGTCGACCGAGCGGACCGCCCGCCGTCGCCCCAGCAGGTAGCCATAGGCGACGAGCGCCAGCAGGACCAGGATCGTCGCCTGCATCGGCATGACGGTCCGCGGTTCCGGCCGCTCAGAAGTCGGGCTGCCAGGCCGCGCCGTCCTCGATCCGGCGGCGCATCTCCCGGCGCCGCTCCTCCGGCATGACGATCAGCCCGTGGTCGACCAGGTATCCGTCCGGGCCGATCGCGGCCTCGGCCACGTAGTACTCCAGCAGCGTGTCCATGCCGGGGATCGCGGCCCGGTGGCGGTTCTTGACGTAGACCCGCAGCGTCCGGCGCAGCGGATAGTCGCCCTCGACGATGTTGTCGTAGGTCGGCTCGACGCCGTTGATCGGGTTGCCGATGACGGCGTTGCGGTTCTCTTCCAGATAGACGAAGCCGAAGATGCCGATGGCGTAGGGCGTCGAGGTCAGGCGCTGCAGGATGACGTTGTCGTTCTCGCCCGCCTCGACGAAGGGGCCGTCCTCGCGCAGGGCCTTGCAGACCGTCTCGTGCCGCTCCGGGTCGCTCTCGGCCAGCGCGTCGACCGGCGCGAAGCCCTGGCAGCCGGCTTCCATGACGGTGTCGGCCAGGAAGTCCCGGGCGGACGAGCTGGGCGGCGGGCCGATCACCATGATGTCGGCGTCGGGCAGGTCCGGATCGATCTCCGACCAGCGCTCGTAGGGATTGGCGACGAGCTCGCCGTCGACCGGCACCGTGCGCGCCAGGGCCAGATAGATCGTCTCGTAGGTCAGCGGGATCGGCCCGGTCTCGATGGCGCTGGCGAAGACGATGCCGTCGAAGCCGAGTTCGATCAGCGTGACGTCGTCGACGCCGTTGGCAAGGCAGGCCTCGTACTCGCTCTCTTTCATGGTCCGGCTCGCGCCGGTCAGGTCCGGATAGGCTGCGCCGATGCCCTCGCAGAAAAGCTTGAAGCCGCCGCCGGAGCCCGTGCCCTCCAGGACGGGGGAGGGATACCCGGTCTCCCGCACGAAACGCTCGACGATCAGGGAGGAGAAGGGAAGCACCGTCGTCGAGCCGACGGCGCGCACGGCTTCCCGCGCGGCGGCCTCGGGCGACGGCAGGGCCGTGGCGACCAGCGCCAGGGCGGCGAGCGCCTTGCCGGCGGCGGCGACGGGCCGGCGGAACGGTCCTTTCTGATTGACGGGCATGGGCATCGGCCTCCGCTGTTCGGTGCTCTCCGTTTGGCGGCATCTCCCGGCCCGGCACGGCTCGACCGGTTCCGCGCGCGATCACGCGCCGGATCGCAAGGGATCGGTCGAGACAGGGAGACGAACGCCGCACACGGTGAAAGTGTAATTGTTTCGTAACATAACTTTAACGTGAGCGACGGGCAAGGCCCGACCGCGAATTTTCCAGAACTATCGATTTAGCGGAAAAGAGCGGCGGAATCCGTGGCTCGCCGCCCGTGTTCGTGGAGACGGGCATCTCGACAGGCGGAGGGAGCGAAGGTTGCCCACGCCGAAGCGATGCGCAACGGCCCGGCCCGAGCCGAGCCGAAGCGCGCGGCCTCCGCCCGTGGGCGACCTACACGGAAAGACCCTGTCGCGGCGCGGCCCGGCTCAGGCCACCGGCGCCTGCTGGGTGTCGAGGGCGTAGCCGGCCGAGCGGACGGTGCGGATGATGTCGGTCTCGTCCGGCTCGTTGAGCGCCTTGCGCAGCCGGCGGATATGGACGTCGACCGTGCGCGGCTCGACATAGACGTCGTGGCCCCAGACCACGTCCAGGAGCTGCTCGCGCGAGAAGACGCGGCCCGGATGCTGCATGAAATGGCGCAGCAGCCGGAACTCGGTCGGGCCCAGATGGATGTCGCGGCCGGCCCGGCGGACCCGGTGGGCCGCGAGATCCATGGTCACGTCGGCGAAGGTCAGCGTCTCCTCCGACAGCGACGGCGCCGAGCGGCGCAGCACGGCGCGCACCCGGGCGATCAGCTCGGTCGTGGAGAACGGCTTGGTGACATAGTCGTCCGCGCCGGTGTCCAGGCCGCGCACCCGGTCGCCCTCCTCGCCGCGCGCGGTCAGCATGATGATCGGCACGTCGCGGGTCTTGCGGTCGCGCCGGAGCTGGCGGCAGACGTCCAGGCCCGAGCGGTGCGGCAGCATCCAGTCGAGCAGGATGATGTCCGGGCGCTGCTCGCTCGCCGTCAGCACGGCCTCGTCGCCGTCATAGGCGGCGACGGCGCGGAAGCCCTCGCGCTCCAGATTGTAGGTCAGCAGGGTGACGAGATCGGTCTCGTCCTCGACCACGAGAACGAGCGGCTGATTGGCCGATCGCATCAACGCTCGCCCTCCTCCTCGTCGTCGGGCGGATTCACGACCTCGAAGCTCGAGGAATCCCCCTTGGGCCGCGCCCCCGTGACCGGATGGCCGGTGACCAGGAAATGGATCGTCTCGGCGATGTTGGTGGCATGGTCGCCGATCCGCTCGATGTTCTTGGCCACGAACAGCAAATGGGTGCACGGCGTGATGTTGCGCGGATCCTCCATCATGTAGGTGAGGGTCTCGCGGAACAGGCTGGTGTAGAGGTCGTCGACCTCCTCGTCCCGGTTCCAGGCCTCCAGCGCCCGGTCGACGTCCTGTTCGGTATAGGCGTCGAGGACTTCCTTGATGATCTCCTGGACCAGGCGGCCCATGCGCGGGATCGCCGCCACCGGCCGGACCGCCGGCGTCTGGGACAGGGCGATGGCCCGCTTGGCGAGATTGGCCGAGTAGTCGCCGATTCGCTCCAGGTCGGAGGCGATCTTCAGCGCCGAGACGATCTCGCGCAGGTCGCCCGCCATGGGCTGGCGCAGGGCCAGCAGGCGCACCGCGTCGACGTCGATCTGGGATTCGTAGTCGTCGAGCCGCTCGTCGGCCTGGACGACCCGGGCGGCCAGGTCGGCGTCGCGCTTGACGATGGCCTGGATCGACGTCTCGAGCTGGCTTTCCGCCAGGCCGCCCATCTGCACGATGGTGCGCTTGAGCTTCTCGAGCTCGGCGTCGAAGGACTTGACGATATGGTCGGTCGGCATGACGGAACCCCTCGATCCGGGCTGTCGCGGGCGGCGGGCCCGATGCCCGCCGGCGCGTCGTGGCTACGGGCCCGGTGACGCGCGCCGCGCCGCGGTCGGGCCGGGGCCCGGGCGGCGACGGCGATTACCGGACGGCCGGGACCGGGTGGCCGCGGCCGTCCGCCAAGATCAGCCGTAGCGCCCGGTGATGTACCCCTGCGTACGCTCGTCCTGCGGATTGGTGAACAGCTCCTCCGTCGGCGCCACCTCGACCATCTCGCCCAGATGGAAGAACGCGGTGCGCTGGGAGACGCGCGCGGCCTGCTGCATGTTGTGGGTGACGATGACGATCGTGTAGTTCGACCGCAACTCGTCGATCAGCTCCTCGACATGGGCGGTGGCGATCGGGTCGAGGGCCGAGCACGGCTCGTCCATCAGGATCACCTCGGGGCTGACCGCGATCGCCCGGGCGATGCACAGACGCTGCTGCTGGCCACCCGACAGGCCCGTGCCCGGCTGCTCCAGGCGGTCGTTGACCTCCTTCCAGAGGCCCGCGCGCTCCAGGCTGGTGCGCACCAGCTCGTCGGTCTCGTCCTTGGTGGCGACCAGTCCGTGGATGCGGGCGCCATAGGCGATGTTGTCGTAGATCGACTTCGGGAAGGGGTTCGGCTTCTGGAACACCATGCCGACCCGGGCGCGGAGCTGCACCACGTCGATCCGGGGATCGTAGATGTCCGTGCCGTCGAGCGCGATGTCCCCGGTCACCCGGCAGATGTCGATGGTGTCGTTCATCCGGTTCAGGCAGCGCAGGAAGGTCGACTTGCCGCAGCCCGAGGGGCCGATCAGGGCCGTGACCTCGTTCTCCCGGATATCCAGGTTCACGCCGTAGAGCGCCTGCTTGGCCGCGTAGAAGACCGAGGCGTCGCGCGCGGTCATCTTGTTGCGCGCCGCCGCGCCGGCGGCCGTGGCCGCGGCGGATGCGGTCGGGGGGGTCGTGAGCTGTTGATCCATGGTCATCGCCTCACCAACGCCTTTCGAGCTTCTTGCGCAGCAGCACCGCCAGCGCGTTCATCGCGACGAGGAAGCCGAGCAGGATCATGATGGCCGCCGAGGTCCGCTCGACGAAAGCCCGCTCCGGCAGGTCGGCCCACATGTAGATCTGGACCGGCAGCACGGTCGCGGAATCCGTGAACCCGCCGGGGATGTCGACGATGAAGGCGACCATGCCGATCATCAGCAGCGGCGCCGTCTCGCCCAGCGCCTGGGCCATGCCGATGATCGCGCCGGTCAGCATGCCCGGCAGGGCCAGCGGCAGCACGTGATGCATCACCGTCTGAAGCGGCGAGGCGCCGATGCCCAGCGCCCCCTCCCGGATCGAGGGCGGCACCGCCTTCAGCGCCGCGCGGGAGGAGATGATGATCGTCGGCAGGGTCATCAGCGTCAGCACCAGCCCGCCGACCACCGGGGCCGACCGCGGCAGCCCGAAGAAACTCAGGAACACCGCGAGGCCCAGCAGGCCGAAGACGATCGACGGTACCGCGGCCAGGTTGTTGATGTTGACCTCGACCAGGTCGGTCCAGCGGTTCTTGGGCGCGAACTCCTCCAGATAGATCGCCGCGGCGACGCCGATCGGGAAGCTCAGCAGCAGCGTGACGACCAGCGTCAGCGCCGAGCCGACGACCGCGCCCAGGATGCCCGCCATCTCCGGATCGCGGCTGTTGCCGAAGGTGAACAGGATCGTGTTGAACCGGACATCGACGAAACCCTGCTCGTCGAGCGCGTCCAGCCAGGCGATCTTCCGGTCGGAGACAGGGCGCTCGGCCTCCGGCACGTCGCGCGGGATGTTGCCCTTGACCACCTGGTCGAGATCGCTGCTCAGCGGCAGCCAGACCTCTTCCGTCGTGCCGATCAGCGACGGGTCGGCGACCACCCGGTCGCGCAGCATGAAGCCGGCGCCGGTGCTGACCACGTCGCGCAGCTCGCGGCGCTCCAGACGCTCCTCGACATCCGGGAAGAGGGCGTAGAGCCGGTCGTCGATCAGGCTCTGGTAGTCGGCGCGCCGGAGGACCGAGGGATCGCGCTCGCCCGACGGGTCGACGACCTCGGGATCGTAGGTGATCTCGAAGACGACGCCGGTCTGGACGAAGGCCGTGTACCCCTTGCTGACGATGCTGACCAGCAGCACGGCCAGCATCGTCATCGCCAGCCCGATGGCCACGATGCCGTAGATCTGGAAGCGGCGGTCGGCGGCGTAGCGGCGGCGCAGGCGCTGCTCGGCACGGGCGGAGGCGTGGGGGCGATGGTCCACCGCCGGCGCCTCGGTCTCGACGGCGTCAGTCATACTTTTCCCGATACTTCTGGACCACGCGCAGCGCGATGACGTTGAGCATCAGCGTGACGACGAACAGCACCAGGCCGAGCGCGAAGGCGCTGAGCGTCTTGGGGCTGTCGAACTCCTGGTCGCCGGTCAGCATCGTGACGATCTGCACCGTTACCGTGGTCACCGACTCCAGCGGATTGCCGGTCAGGTTGGCCGCCAGCCCCGCGGCCATGACGACGATCATCGTCTCGCCGATCGCCCGGCTGACCGCCAGCAGGATCGAGCCGACGATGCCCGGCAGCGCCGCCGGCAGCAGCACCTGGCGGATCGTCTCCGCCCGCGTGGCGCCCAGCGCATAGGAGCCGTCGCGCAGGCTCTGCGGCACGGCGTTGATCACGTCGTCGGACAGCGAGCTGACGAAGGGGATGATCATGATCCCCATGACGAAGCCGGCGGCGAGCGCCGATTCCGCGCTTGTGTCGAGGCCCACCGACTGGCCCAAGTCGCGCACGAAGGGCGCCATGGTCAGCGCGGCGAAGAAGCCGTAGACCACGGTCGGGATGCCGGCCAGGATCTCCAGCACCGGCTTGGCGGTCGCGCGTACGCGCTGGTCGGCGTATTCCGACATGTAGATCGCCGACAAGAGCCCGATCGGCACCGCCACCGCCATGGCGATGACGGTGATCATCAGCGTGCCCGCGAAAACCGGCACGGCACCGAACACGTCCGAGGCGACCGAGCCCGTGTCCTGGTCGACCACGCTGAAGGTGCGCTGCGGGCTCCATTGCAGGCCGAACAGGAAGTCCAGCAGTGGCACCATGCCGAAGAAGCGGGCGCTCTCGAACAGCAGCGACAGCACGATGCCGAAGGTCGTCACGATGGCGAGCGCGGCGCACAGGATCAGGACGGCGTTGACCACGCGCTCGACCACGTTGCGCGCGCGCAGGTCGGGCCGGATCCGGCGATGCGCCAGCACCATGGCCGCGACGGCGACACCGAGGGCGGCGACCGAGACGATGATGTCGCTGAGCCCGTGGAGCCGGTTGTAGGCCGCCGCGGCATCCCGGATCTCCGGCGGCGCCTCCTGGCGAACGATGTTGCCGGTGGCGTAGTTCTTGATGTCGGCGAGGAGGAGACTGATCTCCGCCTCGGAGACGGCGGTGCGGGCGTCGGGCAGGCTCGCCAGGACCATGCGGTCGATCAGCCAGCCCTCGGCCGAGATCCAGAAGAACAACAGGACCAGCGCCGGCAGGCCGACCCAGACGGCGACGTAGAAGCCGTAATAGCTGGGCACCGAATGCAGCGCCCGGATGCTGCCCCCGGCCGTCGTCAGCGAGCGCTGGCGGCCGATCATGAAGCCGACCACCGACAGGACGGCCAGGACGGCGATCAGCGTGATCGGACTCATCGGCGACTCGCGGGGTGAGGGGCGCGGCGGACAGTTCGGCTCATCGGCGTCTCCCCGGCCCTGTCGAGGGCGGACCGGGCTCGAAAGAGGGAGCCGGCCGGCCCGCCCTCGCGCGGAGGACGGTCCGGCCGGCCGTAGCGCATCCGGAAACGCCGAGGATCAGTTCGGCATCTCCATCGGGGTCAGGTTGGCGACCCGGGACCGCACGTCCTCGCGCTCGCCCTCGGGCAGCGGGATGAGGCCGCGGTCGATCAGGTAGCCCTCCGGACCGATCGCCTGGTCGGCGGTGAACTCGGCCAGGTACTCCTCCATGCCCGGGATGACGCCGACATGGGCGTTCTTGACATAGAAGAAGAGCGACCGGGACACGCCGTAGTCACCGCTCGAGATGGTCTCGAAGGTCGGGGCGACGCCGCCGACCATGTGCGAGACCAGGCTGTCGCGGTTCTGGTCGTAGAAGCTGAAGCCGAAGATGCCGACGGCCTCCGGTGACGCCTGCAGGCGCTGGACGATCAGGTTGTCGTTCTCGCCCGCGTCGACATAGGCGCCGTCCTCGCGGATGAGCGTGCACTGCTCCTCGGCGGCGTCCTCGTCGCCCAGGATGCCGGCGATCTCGTCGACCGGGCAGCCGGTCTCCATCACCAGCTCCTCGAACGCGTCGCGCGTGCCCGAGGTCGGCGGCGGGCCGTAGACCGCGATCTCGACCGCCGGCAGGGAGGAGTCGACATCGGCCCAGGTGGTGGCCGGGTTGGCGACCAGCTCGCCGTCGACGACGACCTGCTCGGCCAGCGCCGCCCAGAGCTGCTCCTTGGAGAGGTCGAGCTGCTCGGTGCTGCCGTCGGCGGCGATGACGATGCCGTCATAGCCGATCTTGACCTCGGTGATCTCGGTCACGCCGTTCTCGGCGCAGGCCTCCTGCTCGGACGCCTTGATCGCGCGCGAGGCGTTGGTGATGTCCGGGTTCTCGACACCGACGCCCTGGCAGAACAGGCGCAGACCGCCGCCCGAGCCGGTCGACTCGATGCGCGGGGTCGGATAGTCGGTGGTCTGGCCGAAGCGCTCCGCGACGACCGTGGCGAAGGGGAACACCGTCGAGGAGCCGACGATGCTGATCTGCTCGCGGGACTGCGCCTGGGCGCTGCCGGCCGCCGCGCCGAGCGCGACGATGGCCGTCGCGGTGGCGAGGGCAATGCTCTTGGTCATGATATCGACTGCCTCCGTCGGGGTGGACTGTCACGCGCGCGCCTGCATCCAAGGCGCCGGGGCCGAGGGAGTCGGCCCCGGGTCGGACGGATCGTGGACCCCGTCGATCATGGCGATGCGGCCTGTCCGCGCGTCCCCCGGGCCTTGCCCCAGGCCCGAGGACGCGCGGAAACTACAGCCGTACCGGCAACGCATTTACTACAATCCCGTTACGCTTTGATGACATGCGCGGCCGGCCGACGCTCCCCGCGGAGCGGCCGGTTCAAAAGGCCGGCGCCGACAGATCCCCCGCCGCGACGGCGTCCAGCGTGGCACGCCTCTTCTCCTCGGAAACGGGGATCAGCCCCAGATCGGCGAGATAGCCGTCCGGCGCCATGGCACGCGGGCCGAAATGGCTCTCCAGGAAGGCGCCAAGGCCCGGGATCAGACCGAAATGCTCTTCCTTGACGTACATCATCAGCGGCCGGGACAGCGGATAGCGCCCGTCGGCGATGGTCTCGTAGGTCGGCTCCACGCCGGAGATCGGGTTGCCCGCCACCCGGTCGCGATTGGCGTCGAGATAGGAGAAGCCGAAGACGCCGATCGTCGTCTCGTCGGCCGTCAGGCGCTGGACGATCATGTTGTCGTTCTCGCCCGCGTCGATCCAGGCGCCGTCGTCGCGCAGCGTCATGCACAGGGCCTCGTGACGCTGCGGCTCGGACTCGGCCAGCGCGGCCATGGCCGGGTCGGCATCGCAGCCCACCTCCATGACCATCTCCTTGACCACGTCGCGGGTGCCCGACGTCGGCGGCGGGCCGATGACGCGGATCGGCGTGTCGGGCAACGCCGGGTCGATATCGGCCCAGGTCTCGTTCGGGTTGGCGACGATCTCGCCGTCGACCGGAAGCTCGGCGGCGAGCGCCCGGTAGAGGATCGGCGGATCGAGCGGCAGGCGCGGCGCGGCGCGGGCGCCGGCGAAGACGATGCCGTCATAGCCGATCACGAGCTCGCCGACCTCCGCGACGCCGTTGGCGGCGCAGCTTTCGACCTCGGCCTCGGTGATCGCGCGCGAGGCGCCGGTGATGTCCGGCGTGTCGGCGCCGAGGCCCTGGCAGAACAGCCGGATCCCGCCGCCCGAGCCGGTGGACTCGACGATCGGCGTGGGATGCTCGGAGGTCATGCCGAAGCGCTCCGCCGCGGCGATGGTGAAGGGAAAGACGGTCGAGGAGCCGACGATGCGGACCTCGTCGCGGATCTGGGCCGCCGCCGGGCCGGCCGGGGCGGCGCCGGCCAGGGCGAGCACCGCGGCGGCCGCGAGGCCGAGGGTGCGCGGTGACGAGGATCGACGATCACGGGGGGAAGACATGGGCGGAGGGCTCCCTGTCGGTTCGGTTCGACCCGTCCGGATCGGCGATCGGTCACGCGCGATGGCGGAGTCGTGCCGATCCCGACAGAGGGTCGTTCTTCGAGGCTCGCGCAAGCATCGAAGTCTAACCTTTCCACCAGGAAGCGGACAATTTTAAATAGCGTCTTCCCTCGGAAATCTACCCCGTGCCGACCGGCCGCCCGGGCTCGCCCGCGGCCGGGGTCGTCCCGGCCCCGCGGCGCGGCGCGGCTTTCGGGGCCGGCAGGAAGACCGTGAAGGTGCTGCCGAGGCCGGGCTCGCTCTCGATCGCCAGGCGGCCGCGATGGCGGCTGACGATGTGCTTGACGATGGCGAGGCCGAGCCCGGTGCCGCCGATCTCGCGCGACCGCGCCGGGTCGACGCGGTAGAAGCGCTCGGTCAGGCGCGGGATATGCGCCTTGGGGATGCCCTCGCCCCGGTCGCGCACCGCGACCGCCACGCCGGCCCCGCGCCCGTCGGGCGCGCCCGTCACGCGGCGCAGCTCGATCGTCACCTCGCTCTCCGGCCGGCCGTAGCTGATCGCGTTCTGGATCAGGTTCTGGAAGACCTGGGCGAGCTGGTCGGCGTCGCCGGGCACGCGCGGCGGGTCGTCCGGCGCGATCAGGTTGAGCGTCATGTCCCGGTCGCGCGCGCGCATGTCCAGGGTGTCCATCACACCGTGGATCACCTCGGCCAGGTCGACACGGCCGGTCGGCGGCGTGTGCTCGTCGAGCTCGATGCGCGACAGGGACAGCAGGTCGTTGACCAGCCGGGACATGCGGCCGGCCTGCTCGTCCATGATCGACAGGAAGCGCTCGCGCGCCTCGCCGTCGTCGCGAGCCGGGCCGCGCAGGGTCTCGATGAAGCCGATCAGGGTCGACAGCGGCGTGCGCAGCTCGTGGCTGGCATTGGCGACGAAATCCGCGCGCATCTGTTCCGAGCGCTTGATCGTCGTGATGTCGTGCAACGTGACCAGCACCCGCCGGCTCTCGCCCGGCGGCGCCGCGGGCCGGCCGGCGCCCGGGTCCGGGCCGTGCTGGCCCTCTCCGCCGGCGGGGAACGGCTTGATCCGGATCTCGAAGACGCGCTCGACCGGCACCGGCTCGGTGAAGTCGAGGGTGCGCGGGCCCTGGCCCGCGATCACCGCGTCGACGGCGGCCAGCACGTCGGGATGGCGCATCCGTTCGGCCAGGTCCCGGCCGACGGCCTTGTCGCCCAGCAGCTCCAGCGCCGCGGCGTTGGCCCGGCGGATGGTGCGCCGGGAGTCGAGGATCACGACCGGGTCGACCAGCGCCTCCAGGATCGATTCCGCCGCGTCGACCCGTCGGGCGAGGCGCTGCTCCCGGCTGCGCAGGGCGCGATGCAGGCGCACCAGCCGGCCCGCCAGCGCGAGCCCGATGCCGGTGATCGGGCGCGGCGGCGCGGCGGGGGCGGTCGGGTCGCCCTCGATCCGGTCGAGGAAGCCGATCAGCGCCGACAGGTCCCGGTCGACCCGGTGCGCCAGCAGCGCCGTCGCCACGACGACCGCCAGCCCGCCCAGCGCGGCCACCCCGGCCCCGAGGCCCGTGGTCATGGCGAACGCCACGAGCACCGCGACCGGCACGGCGGCGAACAGCGAGGTCAAGGCGATCTGACGGCCGATCGGACTCACGGCGCGGGCGGGCTCCCGTCTCCGGCGCGGGTCGCCGGCGCGGCTAGGGCGATTTCCGATCTGATGGACTCATCAGTTCGGAAAAGATTGCCCTATTTTCAACAATCTAGAGCATCTTATCTGCGCCCCATGGGGCGCAGGATGCTCTAGGGACGACGCGGCGGGGGCGACCGCGGCACGACGTGGACGGCATGTACGGACTCGATCCGTCCGGGACAAGTTACCGTCCTGCGACGCCGTCCGTCACCCCGGCCGTCCGGTGGAGGCGCGCCGGCTCGGCTCTACCGCTCGAGCACGATCGCGTCATGGGCGGCCATCGCCGCGGCGGTGACCAGGTCGTTGACGGTGGCGCCCATCTGGACGACCTGGGCCGGTTTCTCCAGCCCCAGCAGCAACGGGCCGATCAGGGTCCCGCCGGCCATCTTCTGGAGCATCTTGGCGCCGATGTTGGCGGCGTGCAGCGCCGGCATGATCAGCACGTTGGCCGGCCCCGACAGCCGGCAGAACGGGTAGAGCCGGCGCATCAGGTCGTAGTCGAGCGCGACCTCCGCCGACATCTCGCCGTCGTACTCGAAATCGACGCCGCGGTCGTCGAGCAGCTTGACCGCGTCGCGGACATGCTGGGCGCGCTCACGCATCGGCTGGCCGAAATTGGAGAAGCTGAGCAGCGCGACCCGCGGCTCGTGGCCCATCTGGCGCGCCTTGGCGACCGCCTGGATGGCGATGTCGACGAGCTGCTCGGGGCTCGGGCGCTCGTGCACCGTGGTGTCGGCGATGAACACCGTGCGCCCGCGCACCACCAGCACCGACAGCCCGGCCAGGATATGGTCGGGCTGGGGATCGAAGACGCGGCTGAGATCGTCGAAGCAGACCGAGAAGCTGCGCGTCAGCCCGGTGACCAGCGCGTCGGCGTCGCCCAGTGCGACCATGCAGCCGGCGAAGACGTTGCGGTTCTGGTTGACCATGCGCTGGCAGTCGCGCTCCATCGAGCCGGCACGCTGCAGGCGGCGGTAGAGGAAGTCGTAATACGCCTCGCGCCGGCGTGACACGGCGGCGTTGTGGATCTCCGGCAGCTCCGACGCCGCGATCCCGATGGCACCGGCCAGATCGCGGATCTGCGCCTCCCGGCCGACCAGGATCGGCTCGCCGTAGCCGGCCTGGCGGAAGGCGATGGCGGCACGGATGGCGCGCTCCTCCTCGCCCTCGGCGAAGACCACGCGGCGCTTCTTGTCGCGCGTCTTCTCGAAGATGAGCTGCAGGCTGTCCGCCGTCGGGTCGAGGCGCAGGCGCAGCTCCTGGCGGTAGCCCGACCAGTCGGCGATCGGCGCGCGCGCCACGCCGCTGTCCATCGCGGCCTTGGCCACCGCCGGCGGGATGGCGGAGATCAGGCGCGGGTCGAAGGGCACCGGGATGATGTAGTCCGGGCCGTAGCGCAGCCGCTGGCCGGCATAGGCGGCGTCGACCTCGTCGGGCACGTCTTCGCGCGCCAGGGCCGCCAGCGCCTCGGCGCAGGCGATCTTCATGGCGTCGTTGATGGTGCGCGCGCGCACGTCCAGCGCGCCGCGGAAGATGTAGGGAAAGCCCAGGACATTGTTGACCTGGTTGGGGTAGTCGGAGCGGCCGGTGGCGATGATCGCGTCCTCGCGCACCGCCTTGACGTCCTCGGGCAGGATCTCCGGATCGGGGTTGGCGAGCGCGAAGACGATCGGCTTCGGACCCATGGAGCGGATCATCTCCGGCGTCACCGCCCCCTTGATGGAGACGCCGAGGAAGACGTCGGCGCCGACCATCGCCTCTTCCAGCGTGCGCGCCGGGGTGTCGACGGCGTGGGCCGACTTCCACTGGTTCATGCCGTCGGTCCTGCCGCGCCAGACCACGCCCTTGCTGTCGCACAGGATCGCCTGGTCGGGCGGCAGGCCCATGGACTTGAACAGCTCCACGCTGGCGATCGCCGCCGCGCCCGCGCCGTTGACCACCATGCGCACGTCGCGGATGTCCCGGCCGGTCAGGTGCAGCGCGTTGATCAGCCCGGCCGCCGCGATGATCGCCGTGCCGTGCTGGTCGTCGTGGAAGACCGGGATGTCCATCGCCTCGCGCAGGCGGTCCTCGATGACGAAGCAGTCCGGCGCCTTTATGTCCTCCAGATTGATGCCGCCGAAGCTGGGCCCGAGATAGCGCACGCAGTCGACCACCGCGTCGACATCCGCCGTGTCGATCAGCAGGTCGATGCCGTCGACGTCGGCGAAGCGCTTGAACAGGACGCCCTTGCCCTCCATCACCGGCTTGGCGGCGAGCGGGCCGATCGCGCCCAGGCCCAGCACCGCCGTCCCGTTCGACACGACCGCGACCATGTTGCCCTTGGCGGTGTAGTCGTAGACCGTCGCCGGATCGGCGGCGATGCGCAGGCACGGCGCGGCGACCCCGGGCGAGTAGGCGAGCGACAGGTCGCGCTGGGTCGTCAGCGGCTTGGTCGGCGTGATCTCGAGCTTGCCCGGCCGGCCGGACCGGTGGAAATCGAGCGCGTCCTCGTCGAGCGACTTCCCGGGCATGTGCGGTTCCGATCCCCTGGCCGACCCCCTTCACGCCACCCCGTCGGCGGGGTCGATCCGGCCGGGGCCGCGCGGTCCGCCGGACCACGCCTCCAGGGGTCAGTTGGGCCGATGCCGGCGGGCGGCGTCAAGCCCGTCCGCGCCTGATCGCGCGGGTATCGTTCCAGGGCCGGCCGGCGTCCGAACGTGGCCGGGCGGTGATGAGCGGCATTTTATTAGCATTTTCGAAAGACCATTCCGTGTCCCATCACCGAGGTCGAACAATTACAGAGAGATACGGCGGCAAGCCCGCGGCCGGACGCAGGGCAGAGGGCGAGATCCCGCCGGCCATCGCCGAGAAGGAGGTTCGCCATGTCCGGTTCCGACCTTCGCCTCCCCCGCCTGGCCGGCAGCGCCGGCGGCCTGGCGATCCGGCGCAAGCTGCCGCTCGCCATGGTCGGCCTGGCCGTGCTGGCGGTCGCCGCGGTCTCCGGCCTCGCCTTCGTCGGCGCGCGCGACGCCCTGCGCCACGAAATCGAGAACAAGCTCGCGGCGGTCGCGGAGGATCGGGTGACGGCGCTGTCGACCTATCTGGACTCGGTGCGCGCCGATCTCATGGTCCAGGCCGCCAACCCGGTCGTGGCCGAAGCCATCGCGGCGCTCGCCGCCGGATGGGCGGCGCTGGGCGGCGATCCCGCGGCGCGGGCGCGCGACCTCTATGTCGGTTCCAATCCCCATCCGGCGAGCGAGCGCGAGCGCCTCGCCGACGCCGGCGACGGCTCGGCCTACAGCGCGGCCCATGCGCGCTTCCATCCGTTTTTCCGGGCGCTTGAGGAGGAGCGCGGCTACTACGACGTCTTCCTCGTCGCCCCCGACGGCAGGCTGGTCTACTCCGTCGCCAAGGAGGCCGACTTCGCCACCGACCTGTCCGGCGGCCGCTGGTCGGACAGCGGGCTGGGCGCCGCGTTTCGCGGGGCGCTGGAAGCCGGGGGGCCCGTCTTCGTCGATTTCGCGCCCTACGCGCCCAGCGACGGCGCGCCGGCCGGCTTCATCGCCGCCCCGATCGCGGACGGCGGCGGCGTCGTCGCCTTTCAGATGCCCATCACCCGCATGAACGCCGTCATGGCGCAGAGCGCCGGGCTGGGCGAGACCGGGGAGACGGTACTCGTCGGCGAGGACGGCCTGCTGCGCAGCGACACGCGTCTGGTGGACGAGTCGACGGTACTCGCCCGCACCTACGACTCCCCGGCGGTCGACGCCGCCGTCGCCGGGGAGTCGGGCGTGACGAACGGCGCCGACGTGGTCGGCCGGCCCTCCCTGCTCGCCCATGCTCCCCTCGACTTCATGGAAGCCCGGTTCGCCATCGTGGCGACGGAGACGAGGGCCGAGGCCCTGGCCGGCGTCGCCGCGCTGCGCGACCGGATGGGCCTGATCCTGCTGGCGACCGCCCTCGCCGCCGGTCTCGTCGGCGTGCTCTTCGCCCGGTCCATCGCCACGCCGCTGGGGCGCATGACGGACGCCATGCGCGGTCTGGCCGACGGCGACCTGGCGGTCGACGTCCCGGCCCGGGAGCGCGCGGACGAGATCGGGGCGATGGCCGGCGCGCTCGCAATCTTCCGCGACAATGCCCGCGAGGCCGAGCGCCTGCGCGCCGAGAACGCGGCGAAGGAGGAAGAGGCCGTGGCCGAGAAACGCCGGGCCATGGCGGCGCTGGCCGACCGTTTCGAGGAGACCGTCGGCGCCGTCGTGAAGAGCGTCGGCGGCGGGGCGGAGACCCTGCGCCGTCAGGCGGGCGACATGGCCGGCGTCGCCGAGCGCACCAGCGAGACCAGCACCAGCGTCGCCGCCTCGGCCGAGCAGGCGACCGGCAATGTCCAGACCGTCGCTTCGGCGGCCGAGGAGCTCTCCGCCTCGATTCGGGAAATCGCCGGACAGGTCGAACAGTCGGGCGGCATCGCCCACGAGGCGGTGGAAAAGGCCCGGGACACCGACTCCCTGGTCGCCGGGCTGCGCGGTTCCGCCGAGAAGGTGGGCGAGGTCGTCGGGTTGATCACCCAGATCGCCGAGCAGACCAACCTGCTGGCCCTCAACGCGACGATCGAGGCGGCGCGCGCCGGGGAAGCCGGCAAGGGCTTCGCGGTCGTGGCGCAGGAGGTCAAGAGCCTGGCCAACCAGACCGCCCGGGCAACCGGCGAGATCGGCGACCAGATCCAGGAGATGCAGGCCGCGACCGGCCGGACCGCCGACGCGATCGCGGAGATCCGGTCGATCATCGAGCGGATCGGCGAGGCCTCGACCGCGATCGCGTCGGCGGTCGAGGAGCAGACGACCGCGACCGGCGAAATCTCGCGCAACGTCCAGGACGCGGCGACCGGCACGCAGTCGGTCTCCGACAGCATCGAGGATGTCCGCGACGGCGCCGAACGGGCACGCAACGCCTCCGACGCGGTCGTCGAGGCCTCGGACTCCCTGGGCCGCGATGCCGAGACGCTGAGCCGCGAGGTCGCGGCCTTCCTGGAGCGCGTCCGCGCGGCCTGACGGCGGATCCGGACCGGGGTGCGGCGGCTGGCGGGCGGCCGGCGCCGGGACACCGACGAGACGGCTCAACCGTCGGACCGGCCCGTGATACGGTCGGCGTCCCGCCCGGCCCGCCCGCCCTCGTTCCGGTTCGATCCCGTGCCCGACTCGCCGCAGCACACCGACACGCCGGCCACGCCGCCCACGCCCGCTCCGTCCCCCGATGCGGAGGCGGCGGCCGCGGCCTCGCCGATGATGGCGCAGTACCTGGAGGCCAAACGGGCCCATCCGGATTGCCTGGTGTTCTTCCGGATGGGGGATTTCTTCGAGCTGTTCTTCGACGACGCGGTGGTGGCGGCCGAGGCGCTCGACATCACCCTGACCCGCCGAGGCCAGCACGCCGGCGAGGCGATTCCGATGGCCGGCGTGCCCGCCCATTCCCACGAGAGCTACCTCGCCCGGCTGATCCGCCAGGGTCACCGCGTCGCGATCTGCGACCAGACCGAGACGCCGGCCGAGGCGAAGAAGCGGACCGGCAAGACCCTGGTCCGGCGCGAGGTGGTGCGCGTCGTCACCCCCGGCACGGTCACCGAGGAGACGCTGCTCGAGGCGCGGTCGAACAACTTCCTGGTTGCCCTGGCGATCACCGGCGCCGCGCCGGACCGGGCGGGCTTCGCCGCCGTCGACATCACCACCGGCGAGGTCATGGTCGAATCGGTGGCGGTCGAGGGGCTGGCCGCCGCGCTGGCCCGGCTCGATCCCGGGGAGATCCTGGTGCCCGAGCGCCTGGTCCAGCGCCCCGAACTGTGGGACCTGCTCGCCGATTGGCGCGACCGGCTGGCGGTCCAGGCCGATTCGCGCTTCGACAGCACGGCCGCGGAGCGGCGGCTGGAGGCGCTCTACGGCGTCGCCACGCTGGAGGCCTTCGGCAGCTTCACGCGGGCCGAGCTCGGCGCCGCCGGGGCCCTGCTCGCCTATATCGAGGCGACCCAGACCGGCCGCATGCCCCGGCTGGAGCCGCCGCGCCGGCGGGCCGAGGGCGCGGTCATGGAGATCGACGCCGCGACCCGCCGCAATCTGGAGCTGACGCGCACCCTTTCGGGCGAGCGCAAGGGCAGCCTGCTGACGACCCTCGATCGCACGGTGACCGGCGCCGGCGCACGATTGCTGGCCGCCCGGCTGACCGCGCCGTTGACCGAGCCGGGCGCGATCGACCGCCGGCTCGACGCCGCCGGCTTCTTCGGCGAGGAGGAGGCGCTGCGCGCCGATCTCCGCGCCGAACTGAAGGCCGTGCCCGACCTGGAGCGCGCGCTGGCCCGGCTGACGCTCGGCCGGGGCGGGCCTGCGGACCTGGCGCGCATCCGCGACGGCCTGGCGCGCGCGGCGGCGATCAAGGCCCGCCTGGTCGAGCCGCGCCTGGCCGAGCCGCCGGCGGAGATCGCGGGCGCGGCGGCCGATCTGGGCGAGCACGGCGTGCTGGTCGACCGGCTGACCCGGGCGCTGGTCGCCGAGCCCGGCGCGCTCGCCCGCGACGGCGGCTTCATCGCGCCGGAATACGCGCCGCGGCTCGACGAGCTCCGGACCCTGCGCGACGAATCGCGCCGGCTGATCGCCGGGCTGCAGGCGCGTTATGCCCAGGAGACCGGAATCCAGAGCCTGAAGATCCGGCACAACAACGTGCTGGGCTATTTCGTCGAGGTCGGACCCGGCCATGCCGACAAGCTGACCGGCCCGCCGCACGGCGAGACCTTCGTCCACCGCCAGACCATGGCCAACGCCGTGCGCTTCACCACGACCGAGCTCGGCGACCTGGAGCGGTCGATCGCCGAGGCGGCGGACAAGTCGCTGGCCCTGGAGCTCGAGCTGTTCGACGACCTGGTCGGCGAGGTGAGCGGCCGGGCCGACGCCGTCGGCCGGGCGGCGCGGGCGCTCGCCGTCCTCGATGTCGCCGCGGCCTCGGCGAGCCTGGCGGCTGAACGCGACTGGTCGCGGCCGGTGGTCGACGACTCGACCGCCTTCACGATCGAGGCCGGGCGCCACCCGGTTGTCGAGGCCGCGCTGTCGGCCGAGGGCGGACCGCCCTTCGTGGCCAACGACGCCGATCTCTCCGGCGACCGGCGGCTGTGGCTGGTGACCGGCCCGAATATGGCCGGCAAGTCCACCTTCCTGCGCCAGAACGCGCTGATCGCGCTGATCGCCCAGGCCGGCCTGCCGGTGCCGGCGGGCCGCGCGCATCTGGGCGTCGTCGACCGGCTGTTCAGCCGGGTCGGGGCCGCCGACGACCTGGCCCGGGGCCGCTCGACCTTCATGGTCGAGATGGTGGAGACCGCGGCCATCCTCCATCGGGCGAGCCCGCGATCGCTCGTCATCCTGGACGAGATCGGGCGCGGCACGGCGACCTTCGACGGGCTGTCGATCGCCTGGGCGACGGTCGAGCACCTGCATGACGTCAACCGCTGCCGGGCGCTCTTCGCCACCCACTACCACGAGTTGACGGCCCTGGCGTCGCGTCTCGACGCTCTCGCCTGCCGCTCGATGCGGGTCAAGGAGTGGCAGGGCGACATCGTCTTCCTGCACGAGGTTGCCGAGGGCACCGCGGACCGGTCCTATGGCGTCCATGTGGGCAAGCTCGCCGGCCTGCCCGCGGCTGTCGTCGCCCGGGCGCAGGAGGTGCTGGAGGCCCTGGAGACGGGCGAGGAAGGCCGCAAGCTGACGACGCTGGCCGACGACCTGCCCCTGTTCTCCGCCGCCGCGCGACCAAAAAGCGGCGGCGCCGGCGCCCCCGCCTCCGGCGCTCCGGCCCCCGGCCCCTCCCCCGTCGACGAGGCCCTGGCCGCCATCGACCCGGATTCCCTGACCCCGCGCGAAGCCCTGGACCTCGTTTACCGGTTGAAGGGGTTGAACGGGACCGGGTAGTCCTGTCGTCGACCATTCGCGGTGGACGAGGCATCTCGACGATGAACGATGACGTGGGGAATCGGGAGATCGCGGCGGAGATTCGGCGGATCCGCTATCAGAACCGGTTCGTCATCACCGGGATTTCCCTGATTCTGCCCACGCTTATCGGCATCTACTCGAACTTCGTCGACGATATCGTGGCAATCAGTCCGTTCCTGTTCTTCTCCGTGGTCGGACTCCTGTTGGTGCTGCAGCTCGGATTCACGCTGGTGGTCCTGAACGCCGACCCGCACGCCCTCAGCCTCTACGCAAAGAACACGCGGCTCCTCGAAGAAAACAGGACCGGTAAGGAGAGGCTGGCGCGGGCCGAAGCCCTGCTGAGGCACGGGACGACCAGTCGCGTCGCCTTGACCGCCTCGCTGACGGTCGCCGGGGTGTCGATGCGCAACGGGATTCGTTCCCGTGCGGAGCTCGTCGAAGCCGTCGGCGACGCCCTCGATCCGATCGTCGAAAGCGCCGGCTCGCTGCTCGGCATCGAGCCGGACGAGCTTTGGAGCTTCGCATTGTATCTGCCGGAGGACGCATCGGACGCGCTGGTCTCGATCTGGCGCCGCAAGGCCGACGGCCATCCGGGCTCCGACCGGGGACGCCCCTGGCCGATCGGGATCGGTCATGTGGGAATCACGTTCCGGTCCGGAGCGACCACGATCATCGCCGATATGGGGGAGGACGGCGTGCCGGAATCGATCAGGAATCCCCCGGGGCAGGGCGAGCCTTACGACGCCACCGTCTATCGGTCGCTCGCCGCTTTTCCCGTCATGTTCGACGACGACCCGCGTCCAAAGGGTGTGTTGGCCGTCACGAGCGATCGCCCGGGCCGCCTTACCGAACAGAGCTGTCTGCCGCTGAAGGACCACCTTCCAATCCTTGCCACGCTCCTTCATTCGGCGGATAGTGCTGATTCGGCCAGCGATTCGAGAGAGATGCCTTCAGGCTCCTGATCGGATGATGCCAACCATGTCCAGACACGACACCACTCGCCTTGGGGCGGCGGTACCCGCCGCGGGGGCATCGCTCGACGCATTCCGGACCTACGACCGGGAATTGGAGCGGACCGCCACGGCCGTCGCGAACAATCCGCACAGTACCGCCGAAGACAGGAAGCGGCTCGCCCGAGCGATCCGCAAGGAAGCCGACCGAATCCACGCATTGTTGATGCGCAGCATCTGATCCGGTTTCCGCGCGCCGCAGGCTCACGAAGCGACGACCACGCTTTCGAAGACCTGTTCATGCGGCTCTCTCGCGATCGCCGGAGTTCTCAGGATCACGACTCCCGTCCGGCCGTAGGGGCTTCGCCTCCAGCCGACCGACGCTGCCCGGTGGGCGGCAGCGACGACACTGTGCGGCCGAACATTAATCCGAATTCATCTTCCTGAAAGGTCGCGGCAAGGTCGCCTCGCCACTTCCAGGCTCGATCGGTGGCGCGCGGCCCGGGCGATCCGGGTCCGTGCGCGATCGGCAACCGGGATGGAAGAGGACGACAATGACCCAGACCCAACGCACGTTCCGCATCCGCGACGGCGCCGGGCGCCGAGGCCCGGCGCTCCTGGCCGGCCGCCGCACGCGCCGGATCGCCGGGGCCCTGCTGATGACCACCGCGATGGCGGGCGCGGCCGTGCCCTTCATTGGCCGCGACGGCGTCGTGGCGCCCGCCCGCGCGGCGGAGACGGCCGCCCCGTCCGACAGCGGCGTGCCGATGATCCCTGCGAGCTTCAGCGGGCTGGTCGAGAAGGTGGGGCCGGCCGTAGTGACCGTCGCGTCGACCCGCCAGACGCCCCAGCGCATGCAGTCCGGCGAGGGCCCGATGCCCGAGATCCCGGGCATGCCGGATCTGCCCGAGAACTCGCCCTTCCGCGAGTTCTTCGAGCGCTTCATGGACGAGCATCGCGGCGACGGGCCGTCGGGCCCTCAGGCGCCACCGCGCCAGGCCCGGGCCCTGGGCTCCGGCTTCATCGTCGAATCCGGCGGGCTGATCGTGACCAATGACCACGTGGTCGGCGAGGCCGATCAGGTGACCGTCATTCTGGAGGACGGCACCGAATACGAGGCCGAGATCGTCGGCCGCGACCCCAAGACCGACCTGGCCGTCCTGCGCATCGACCCGGACGAGGCGCTGCCGACCGTCGAATGGGGCGACAGCGCCGAGGCGAAGATCGGCGACTGGGTCGTCGCGGTCGGCAATCCGTTCGGCCTCGGGGGAACGGTGACGGCGGGCGTGCTGTCCGCGCGCGGCCGCAATATCGGCTCCGGACCCTATGACGACTACCTGCAGATCGACGCGCCGATCAATCGCGGCAATTCCGGCGGGCCGACCTTCAACCTCGAGGGCGAGGTCATCGGCGTCAACACGGCGATCTTCTCGCCCTCGGGCGGCTCGGTCGGTATCGGCTTCGCCGTACCCTCCTCGATGGCCCGCGGCATCATCGACCAGCTCGCCGAGACCGGCACGGTCGAGCGCGGCTGGCTGGGCGTCTCGATCCAGACGGTGACCGACGAGCTCGCCGGCGCGCTCGGCCTGGAGGAGGCGCGAGGCGCCCTGGTCGCGCGGGTCGAACCCGGCTCGCCGGCCGACGCGGCGGGTCTGCGCCAGGGGGACCTGATCCTCGGCTACAACGGCCAGGAGGTAGCGGAGATGAGTGACCTGCCGCGGCTGGTGGCCGAGACGCCGGTCGGCGAGACGGCGAGCCTGGAAATCCGCCGTAACGACGGGACGACCACGCTCGGCGTCGAGATCGGCCGGCTGGAGCCGGACCGGACCGCCTCGGCCGAGGGAACCGGGTCCGGCGAGACCGCGCCGTCCGAGGAGACGACGCTGGGCGCGCGTCTCGCCGGCCTCGACGACCGGTCGCGGGAGCGCTTCGGCATCGGGGAGGAAGTCTCCGGCGTCGTTGTCACCGATCTCGCCGCCGACAGTCCCCTTGTCGAGCAGGGCGTGCGGCCGGGCGACGTGATCACCCAGGTGGACCGGGCGACCGTCTCCGATCCGGCGGAGGTCCGCAGCGCGATCGAGGCGGTGCGCGAGAGTGATCGCGAGCAGGTCCTTCTGCTGGTGACCCGGCAGGGCCAGCAGCGCTACGTCGCGGCGCCGGTCGCCTGACCGGAGCCGCCGGCGGGGCGGGGTGCCCGTCCGGCCCCATCGCCGGGCACCCCGCTCGTTCCCTCGGAAGGGCGCCAGACGATCGCGCTGGCGCCCTCTTTTTGCTGGGGGGAATGGTCACCACAAAGGAAATCCGGGAACGCCGAGTGCTACTGGCGGCCGCCGTGGCTGAGGCGCTGGAGGATGTCGTCGAGCTGCTCGAAGGTCTTGTAGTGCACGGTCAGCGTGCCGGCGTGATCGCCGTCGGACTCGATCACGACCTTCAGGCCCAGGATATTGCTCATCTCCTGTTCGAGCGCGACCGTGTCCGGATCCTTCCCCTTGCGTCCGGTGGCCGGGGACGACCGGCCCTCGGTGGCCGCCTCGGCCCCCGCCGAAGCGCTGCCGCGCGGCGCCCGGTGTCGCGGCTCGGCGCCCTTGCGGGCCAGCGCCTCGGCCTGGCGGACATTGAGACCCTTGGCCACCACCTCGCGGGCGGCGGCGTCAGGATCCTCGCAAGCCAGCAGCGCCCGGCCGTGCCCGGCCGACAGCTTGCCGGACTGGAGAAGATCGCGCACCGTCTCCGGCAATTCGAGCAGGCGCAGCGTGTTGGCGATGTGGCTGCGGCTCTTCCCGATAGCGCGGGCAAGATCATCCTGGCTGTGACCGAACTCGTCGATCAGCCGGCGATAGCCGTTGGCCTCTTCCAGCGCCGTCAGATCCTGGCGCTGGACGTTCTCGATGATCGCGAGATGCAGCGCGTCGACGTCGGTGAGCTCCCGGACGACGATCGGCACCTCGTGCAGCTTGGCGCGCTGGGCCGCGCGCCAGCGCCGCTCGCCGGCAATGATCTGGAAACGGTCGTCGCGCGCCGGGTCGGGGCGAACCAGGATCGGCTGCAGGATGCCCTGTTCGCGCACCGAGGCGGCCAGGGAGTCGAGCTCCTCGTCGGTGAAGGCGCGCCGGGGCTGGTACGGATTCGGCGCGAGATGCGCCGTCGGCACGACGCGCGAGGCGCGCGCCTTGTCGGAACCGGACTCGTAGCCGCCGTCATCTTCCCCGAACAGCGCGTCGAGGCCACGGCCCAGGCCGTGACGTCGCCGCGGCGCGTCCTCGCGCGTCTGTCGCGCCCCGTCGTCCGGCATGTCTCGCCCCGCGTCCTCGTCACTCACGCGGTCAACCTCGCCTCGCGCTTGAGCATTTCCGCAGCCAGCCTGACATAGGCCTGCGCCCCCGCGCACGCCAGGTCATAAAGCAGCACCGGCCGGCCATGGGACGGTGCCTCGGAGACCCGGACATTGCGCGGAATCATGGTCTGGTAGACCGCGTCGCCGAAATGGCCGCGGACATCGTTCGCGACCAGGTCCGACAAGTTGTTGCGCTTGTCATACATGGTCAGCACAACCCCTTGAATATCGAGCTCGGGATTCAGGGCTCGGCGCACGCGATCGATCGTCCGCATGAGATGGCTCAGCCCCTCCAGCGCGTAGAATTCGCACTGGAGCGGAACGAGCACGGCGTCCGAGGCCACGAGCGCGTTCAACGTGAGGAGCCCGAGCGCCGGCGGGCAGTCGATCAGCACGTAGTCATAGCCGACCGGGCCGCCGCGCAGCGCCTCGCGCAGGCGGAACTCCCGCCGATCCGCGTCGACGAGCTCGATCTCGGCGCCGGAGAGGTCGACATTCGACGGCAGCACCCAGAGCCCCGGCACCTCGGTCTTGAGGGCGGCGTCCATGACCTCGATCTCGCCGAACAGGAGCTGGTAGGACCCCCGGCCCCGTTGCGCACGACGGACGGAAAGCCCGGTGCTGGCATTGCCCTGGGGGTCCAGGTCGATGATCAACACGCGCTTGTCGACGGCGGCCAGGGCCGTGCCCAGGTTGATCGCCGTCGTGGTCTTGCCCACGCCGCCCTTTTGATTGGCGATGGCGACGATGCGGGGGCGATTGCGGCTGAGGGAGCGGGTCTCGGCGTTCCTGTCGAGCGTGGCCGCATCAGACACGGCGGATCTCCCGAAGGCAGAGGATGGTGCCGCGCGGGTCCGACCGACTCGGGACCCGATCGATCGACATCATCGAGGTTTTGAGCGCCTCGGTCAATTCGCTCTCAACATTTTGTCCCTTGGGGAACAGGCTCAGGCTCCGCGGCCCCAGGAACGGCCGGGCTTGGTCGATGAGACGAGGCAGTGGCGCCAACGCCCGCGCCGTCACGACATCCGCCACGAACGGGGTCACGGCCTCGATACGGGCGCCGTGGATCGTGACCCCCGTGCCTGTTTCACGTGAAACAGTGCGCAGGAAGGCGGCCTTGCGGGAATCCGCCTCGATCAGATGGACATCCGGCACACCCATCATGGCCAGGACGAGCCCCGGAAAGCCCGCGCCACTGCCCAGATCGACGAGCGTTCGGGTTCCTTCGGGCAGAAGCTCGAAGAGCTGCGCGGAATCCCAGAAATGGCGGTTCCAGAGATCGGGCATCGTGCTCCGCCCGACCAGGTTCATGCGCTGCTGCCAGTCGATCAGCAGGGCGGCATAGCGCTCGAAGCGATGCGCTGTTTCACGTGAAACACCAGCGAGCAACGCGACCGCCTCAGCCGACTCGGGCACGCCGACCGGCGAGCCGTCCGCGCCATCGCCCCGGCGTACCATCAGGCGGTGAGCCGATCCGTTTCGGCCTCGCTGCCTGCGCGGCGCACATGCCGCAAGAGCGCGACGAGCGCCGCCGGCGTGATGCCCTCCAGCCGGGCGGCCGCTCCCAGCGTCTCCGGACGGGCCGCCGCGAGCTTCTGCCGCTCCTCGGCCGAAAGGCTGGCGAGGCCGGCGTAGTCCAGATCAGGCGGCAGGCGCAGGGTCTCGTCGCGGCGGAAGGCGCGGATGTCGGCCTCCTGCCGATCGAGATAGCTGGCATACCGTGCGTCGATCTCGATCTGCTCCGCGATGGTCGGCGGGATGTCGGCGAGATCCGGCCACAGATCCACCGCCGTGTCCCACGTGACATCGGGATAGCGTAGAAGATCGACCGCGGTCCGCCGAACGCCGTCCTGATTGACCGCGACGCCGCGACGGCGCGCCTCCGGCGGCGTGATCGTCAGTGCCTCGGCCCGCGCCCTCGCCTCGGCAAGCAGCGTCATCTTTGCCTCGAAGGCCCACGCCCGATCGGCACCCACCACGCCGACCGCGATCCCGTTGGGGGTCAGGCGCTGGTCGGCATTGTCCGCCCGAAGGCGCAGCCGGTACTCGGCCCGAGACGTGAACATGCGGTAGGGCTCGGACGCGCCACGAGATACAAGATCGTCGATCATGACGCCGATATAGCCGTCGGCCCGATCGAGGATAAAACCGGCGTCCTCGGCATCATCGACCGCCCGATCAACGCAGCCGGCCCGAAGCGCGGCGTTGATCCCCGCCATGACGCCCTGGGCCGCTGCCTCCTCGTAGCCGGTCGTGCCATTGATCTGGCCGGCGAGGAACAGGCGCGCCAGGCGGCGAGCCTCGAGCGTCGGCCGGAGCTCCCGCGGATCGACGAAGTCGTATTCGATGGCATAGCCATGACGCACGACCCGGGCCCGCTCCAGACCCGGGATCGTCGCCAGAAGCGCGTCCTGGACCTCGGCGGGCAGCGCCGTCGAGATGCCGTTCGGATAGACGGTATCGTCGTCCAACCCCTCCGGCTCGAGAAAGATCTGGTGGCGCGGACGATCGCCGAACCGCACGATCTTGTCCTCGATCGAGGGGCAGTAGCGGGGACCGATGCTCTCGATCGTTCCGGCATACATGGGCGAGCGGTGAAGGTTGTCGCGGATCACCGCATGGGTCGCCTCTGTCGTGCCGGTGACATGGCAATCGATCTGCGGCGTCGTGATCGCCTCGGTGAGATAGGAGAAGGGGGGCGGCGGCACCTCCCCCGGCTGGCGCTGCAGTCCGCTCCAGTCGATGCTCCGTCCGTCGAGGCGCGGCGGCGTTCCCGTCTTCAGCCGCCCCATGGCAAGGCCAGCTCCGTAGAGCGTATCGGCGAGCCCGATCGCCGGCGCCTCCCCCACCCTTCCGGCGGGCGTCCGCTCCTCTCCGCGATGGATGAGTCCTTTCAGGAAGGTTCCCGTGGTCAGCACTACCGCCCCCGCCCGGAAGACGCGGCCCGCCGCCGTCACCAGGCCCGAGACCGCGCCATCGCCCTCCCGCGCCAGATCCTCGACGGCCGCCGCGTGGAGATCGAGGCCGGGCTGCTCCCCCAGAAGGGACTGCATCGCCGCACGATAGAGCGCCCGATCCGCCTGGGCGCGCGGGCCGCGCACCGCGGGCCCCTTGGAGCGGTTGAGCACCCGGAACTGGATCCCGGCGCGATCGATGGCCCGGGCCATGAGGCCGTCGAGGGCATCGATCTCCCGCACCAGGTGGCCTTTGCCAAGGCCGCCGATGGCCGGATTGCATGACATCTCCCCGATCGTCGCGATCTTGTGGGTGACGAGCAGCGTCGCCGCGCCCATCCGGGCCGCCGCGGCGGCGGCCTCGCAGCCGGCATGCCCGCCGCCCACCACGATGACATCGTAGCGTTCGCGTAGAGCCGACGAGGGAGTCTCGATTTCCGGGAGCATGCCGGGGGTTTTACCGGCGCCCGCTAAGCCTGTCAAAAGCCCGCTCGTGCCTGTTTCACGTGAAACGGGCGGGTAAGGATGTCTCACCACCAAGGCCACCAAGAACACCAAGGAACGGCGTTGCGCAGGGCCTGAAGTCGCTTGTTCCACCACGAAGGCCACGAAGACCACGAAGCTGTTGGTCTGCACCCCTGATTTGAGACAGTGGTAAAAGGACACAGTCGTCACATCAGGGGAGGCGATGGATGGGACGGCACAGATCGGTGTCGGAGAAGCTTGCGGTGGTGGCTCGAATGGAGTCGGGCGAGACGGGCCGCAA
>JAVJUS010000046.1:0-5901 GCA_040220455.1 Azospirillaceae bacterium | reverse complement strand
CGGGCCAGGTCTTCGCCGACCTCCTGGCGGCGCTGGCCCGGCCGCAGAACCGCCAGGGCCTCCTCGGCCACGGCCTCTACAGCGACCGCATGACCGCCGACGAGGCGGCCTTGCGGTACTTCGAGGCGGTGCTCGAACGCCGCCTGAGCCCGGTCCGCCGCGAGACCGCGACGGCCGCCCACCGGTTCTACCAGGCCCTGTGCCAGCGCCATCCGAGCGACCGCCTCGCCGAGGCCGAGATCGTCGAGTGCGCGAGCGACGGAGCCACGCCGCTGGTCGCCGACGAGAGCCTGCGGGCGCTGCGCCGACGGCTCGAGGCGGCCTGCGCCGAGGAGGCCGCCGACGAGCCGGGTCGCGAGCGCCCGGCGGTCGCCCTGGCCGCGCCTGCCGGCCCCGCCCTGCCGCTGCCGCGACGGATGAGCCTGTGGGACGCCATCCGCCTCGCGCCGTCGCCGGTGCGCTCGCTGCCGCCGGGTGCGCCTTTCAACCGGTTCTGCTCGGCGACGATCAAGCTGCTCGAGAGCGTCAACCGGCCCTTCGCCGAGTTCGTCGCGCTCGGGCTCTGCCCGTTCGACTGGCTCGACGCGGTCCCGGTCAACCAGGCCCGCGGCATCAACCGCTTCCTCAAGACGCTGCGCGCCGGCGCGCCGGCCGCGGCCGGCGACGACCGCGGCCGCTGGCAGGCGGCCTGGGACCACGCGCCGGTGCCGGGTTTCGGCGGCTTCGAGGCGTTCTGGCGCTCGGACATCGCCGCGGCGCTGCGCCAGGCCCGGCCGCCCGAGACCCCCGGCGTCGATCATCCCGATAACCCGGACGAGGACGCCGATCCCCGGTTCCTCGACGAGACCGCCTTCGAGCAGCATCTCGCGGCGCTCGGCGCGGCCGGGGTCGTCGACCCGGTCAGCCGGCGGGTCTTCCGGGAGCTCTACGACGGCGCGCGCCTGGCGGACCTGGCCGCCGCCGACTGGGTCCGCGCCGAGGCCCGGCGGCGCGACCAGGCGCCGGAGACCATGATCCGGGCGATGGCCGAGGCCGCGCTGGCCCACGCCCGCACGGCCGCGGCCCAGGACCAGGAGAGGCAGGCCCGCCGATGATCGACACAAGCCCCGCCGCGCCCGACTGGGCGAGCTTCGCCCACACCCTGTCGACCGTGCTCGCGGCCGCGGAACCGGCCGAGCCCGCCGCCGAGGCGCCGCTCGATTGCCTGACCGTCACCCTGCTGGCGGCGGCCCAGGGCGCGGTGCGGTTCCCGGCGGCGGGGGTCGAGGACACTCGCCACCTGGTCTCGGTGCTGGCGCGCGAGGAGGACGACGAGCTCTGGCTCGAGATCGTCAGCCGGGGCTACTTCGCGCGCCAGCACCTGGCCCGGCGCAAGGCGCTGCTGGTCAGCGACGACGGCGTGGTGCGCCAGGGCTTCGCCTTCGATGCCAAGGGCACCGGGCGCTGCCTGCTGCGCAATGCCGCCGAGGTCTGGCACGCCCTCGCCGCCTTCCGGATCGTGCTGCGCACGCCGGCCGGGGCCGGCGACGACTGAGGAGGAGGGGCCGATGGCCGAGCTCGGGCCCCGCGATGTCCATGTCCCCATGGTCGGCGCGCGCGGCGACGGCGTGCTGGCGCGGCTGCGCCTCGAGCCGCGCCGGGCCGCCGCGGCGCCCGGCCTGCTGCCGGAGATCGCCGAGCTCGACGATGTCGCCCTCTATCCCGCCGGCCAGGCCGGCCTGGGCGCGCTCTCCGCGCTCGGCCTGACCCGGCGGCCGGGCTGGCTCGGGGCGCTCACCCCGGGCCAGCGCCTGCCCTTCACGACGACCGTGGTCAATGCCGCCGAGGTCACCGGCCTCGGGGCGGAGAACAGCCGCAGCGCCGAGCTCGGCCTGGCGCTCGGCATGGCGCTCTACCAGGCGCAGGCCCGCCCCCGCGGCGTCATCGCCACCGGCGCGCTGGAGCTGACCGGCGCGCCCGACGGCGCGCCGCGGGTCGCGCCGGTCGGCGGCCTCGCCGCCAAGTTCGACCTGGTCGCCCGGCTGTGCCGCCAGGACGGCGGCCGCGCGGCGCTGCCCGACCTGTTCTTCGTGCCGGCGCTGACCGAGGACGGCGCGCCGGTCGCCGAGGCGTTCGCCGAGCGGATCGACCGGCTGGCCACCGAGGCCGGCGTCACGGTCGTGCCCGTCGCCGACCTCGCCGAGGCCACGGCGCATCTGGGCGCGACGGCGATCGCGCCCGGACCGCGCCGCGCCGCGGCGCGGCGGCTCGGCGCCGCCGCCGCGCTCGTCCTGTTCCTCGCCGGCGCGGCGAGCATTGGCCATGCCGCCTGGCAGGGCCTGCGCGACGCGCCCCTGGACCTCGCCTTCGCCCCGGTCACCGTCGAGGGCGCGTCGCTCGCCACCCCGGCGCGCGCGGCGGCCGACCTGACCGTCCAGCCGCCCTGCCGCGCCCCGACCGACGGCGCCGCCCACCCGGTCGACGAGTGGCTCCTGGTCAAGGTCCGCATCGCCGATCCCGCCCCGCTCGCCGCCTGGCTGTTCGACGCCTACCACCACGCCCTGGTCGCCGTCTCGCAGAGCGGCGGCCTCAAGGTCTTCACCGGCGAGGCGCTGCAGGGCCGCGCCGGCGCCGCGCTGGAGTTCGGCTACCGCATCCCGATCGCCGCGCCGCCCGGCGACGAGCTGCTGCTCGTGGTCGCCCGGCGTGGCCGGCCGATCGACGGCGAGCGGCTGCGCACCGCGCTGGCCGACCATCTCGCTCGCGTGCCGGACGAGGAGCGGCTCAACGCCGCGCTCAACCGCCTGGTCGCCCGCATGCCGGGCACGCTGGCCTACTTCTTCGAGAGCGTGGAGGGCGACGCGCCATGCCGAAGCGCCTGAGAGCCCGGACGCCGGCGCTCGCGCTCCTGGTCGCCGCCGCGCTGGGCGTGGCGGCGCCGCCCGCCGCGGCGAGCGAGACCGCGCCGCCCTACGCGCTGCGCTTCGCTGCCGGCAGCGCGCGCCTGACCACCGACGCCGCGACCCCGGCCGGCCTGGCGAACCTCCTGACGCTCAACCGGCTCGCCCGCAGTCTCGAGCGCTACCGCGCGCGCGGCCTCGCGTTCACCCTCGGCCTGCTCGGCCCCGACGGCCATCGCGCGGCGCGGCGCGCCGCCGTCGCCGAGCTCGTCGAGGCGATGACCGAGGGCCGCCCGCCGGTCACCTGGGCGCCCGCCGGACCCGCGCCCGACGGGACCCGCGAGGCGCTGGCGATCGTCACCCTCGCGGTCCGCCGGACCGAGGCCGGCAGCGCCGCCTGCCCGGTCGAGCCGGTGCTCGCCGATCCGGCGCTGCCGCCCACCCGTGCGGCGATGCCGGTGGCGGTCCCGCTCGCGCCCGGCCGCTGGACCGTCCCCGGCGAGGCGATGCTCGCCCTCGAGCCACCGGCCACGCCCTCGCTGCCGATCTGGGCCTTCCTCGAGACACCGGCCGGCATCGCGCCCGTCAGCCGGGACCGGTTCCCGGTCGCGCCCGGCAGCCGGCTGCACCTGGTCGCCGCCGCGGCCGCGCCGCCGGGCGAGCCGGCCGCGCTCCGGCACTGGCTCGCCCGGGTCCGGGGCCCCCGGGGCGAGGCCGTGGCGAAGGCTTTCGAAGACGAGGTGGGCGTGCTCGACGAGAGCGCGCTCACCCTCGGCGAGCCGCCACGCTACTGCCTGCTCGTCTTCGAGTGAGGCGGCGCGCGACCGGCCCCCGAGCGCAAGAGAAGGAGACGACCATGCCCGTCCGCTTGCTCGCCCTGGCGCTGCTCGCGATCGCGTTCGGCGCGCTGCCGGTCGCGGCCCAGGAGCCGGAACCGGACGCGTCCGACTGCGCCGGCCTCGAGGCCGCGGTCGCGGCCCGGTTCGCCGAGGGCGACCGCGCCGCGCTGGTCCGGCTCTCCGACCAGATCGCCGACGGGCGCTGCGGTGCGGCGTGGACGGAAGCGATCGGCACCCGCATCGCCCTGCTCACCGTCGCCCAGGGCCAGCAGGCGCTCGAGGCCGGCATGCCGCCGGCGGAGGTCGCCGGCCGGCTCGACCGGGCCCTGGAGCGCTACGCCCGGCCCTGGCAGGCCCTGGCGCTGCGCGGCGATCTCGCCTACGAGAGCCGCGACTGGACGGTGGCGGTGCGGCACTACCAGGAGGCGCTCGACGTCATCGACAACGCCGCGGCGACGCCGCGCGCGCCCGACGCGGCGGTGATCCGCGGCATCCACGAGCGGGCCCAGCGCGCCTGGGCCCTGGCGCCGACCTATGTGCCGACGACCCGCAGCCGCGACGGCAGCCCCGCCGGCCTGGTCGCCGCCTCGATCCGCGGCGTGGGGATGGGCCGGGTCCCGGTGCCGATCGAGTTCGAGTTCGATTCGACCACCATGACCCCCAAGGGGCAGGCGGCGATCGCCGACCTGGTCGACGCGATCCGCGCCCGCGGCGCCGCCGGCCCGGTGATCCTCGAGGGCCACACCGACCGGACCGGGCCGGCCGCCTACAACTGTGCCCTGTCGCGCCGGCGCGCCGCGGCGGTCGAGGCCTATCTCGATCGCGCGCTCGACCGGGAGGTCGAGATCATCGCCCGGCCGCTCGGCGAACACGCGCCCGAGATCACCGAGGCGGACGAGGATGCCGGCTACCTGACCCCGGACCAGATCCGCCAGATCAATCGCCGGGTCGACTGGGTCTTCGACCCCGCCGCCGCCGATCGCCCGTCGCCCTGCGAGGCGCGATGAGCCGGGCGGGCGCCCGCGAGAAGGAGGCATCGACCATGGCCCTGCCGAGATCACCGATCGCGGATTTGTGCACGAGCCTCGCCGCCGGCGCCCTCGCCCTCGGCCTCGCCGCGGCGCCGGCGGCCGCCGGGACCAGCGCCCTCGTCGTCGGCGTCGACGACTATTCGGACTCGACGGCGCTCAACGATCTGAAGGGCGCCGTCGCCGACGCCCGGGATATCGCCGGCGCACTCGAGTCGCTCGACGTGGCGCCGATCGAGCTTCTGCTCGACGACCGGGCCTCCCGCCCGACCGTGTTCGCGGCCTGGGACCGCCTGATCGCCGACGCCGCGGCCGGCGACACGATCGTCGTCTTCTTCGCCGGCCATGGTGGCCAGCTCGCCGAGGCCCGTCCCGGCGAGGAGGACGACGGCCTGGACGAGATCTTCATGCTCGGCGACTTCGACCCCGAGGACAGCCACAGCCTCATCCTCGACAACGAGTTCTACGGCTGGTGGCAGCAGGCCGCCGCCAAGGCGGTCGACATCGTGTTCATCGCCGACACCTGCCACTCGGGCGGCCTCGACCGAACGCTGAGGACGCGCTGGGGGGGCACCTACGACGTCTCGGCCGACGATATCCCCGACCTGCCGGCTGAGGATCCGGACGCGCCGCTGCCGCACGTGACCCGGGTGCTGGCGGCGCTCGAGCACCAGGTCATCCCGGAGCTCCTCTTCGAGGGCGAGGGCTGGCGCGGCGCGCTGAGCTACGTGCTGGGCCACGGCCTGCGCGGCGCGGCCGATCTCGACCGCGACGGCGCCATCCGCCGCTCGGAGCTGCGCCGCTACGTGGTCGACCAGGTGCGCCATGAGGCCGGCGCCCGGCATCGCCCCGATGTCCGGCCGCTCGAGGGCCCCGATCCGGTCCTGTTCGGCGCGGCGGGGGGGCCCCGGCCCGGGGCCCGGCCCCCCGCCCGCCCGCGGCCCCGGCGATGATCGTTTGCAACCGCAGAAAGGCGGGCATGCAGATGCGGGACCCCGCGCACACTCCCGCACCGGGCACCGCCGGCTCAGGCCGGGCTGCGGGTGGCGACCAGGGCCCAGTTGGGATCGCTCGAGCGGGTGTCGCGGGCGAAGGTCCATTCGTCAGCCACCTCCACCACCTCGTTGGGATCGCCGGCGATGATGCGGCCCTCGG
>JAVJUS010000045.1:0-20414 GCA_040220455.1 Azospirillaceae bacterium | reverse complement strand
GTGCGGATCGGCTTCAATACGCTCGTCCTCGGCGGCGAGCCGTGGACGATCGACGACGGGACCTTCGAGACGATCAAGGCGGCGGGCTATGACGGCGTCGAGCTGCCCGTCTTCTCCGGCGACGCGAAGACCTATGCCGCGCTCGGCCGGCGGCTCGACGCGATCGGGCTGGCGCGCACCTTCGTCACCATCATTCCCGACGAGACCCGCAATCCGCTGAGCGAGGACGCCGCGACCCGGCGGCGCGCGGTCGACCAGCTCGCCTGGGCGCTCGACTGCGGCCATGCCCTGGGCGCGACCGTCATGGCCGGGCCGTGGCACTCGCCGCTCGGCGTCTTCACCGGCGACGGGCCGACCGAGCTCGAGCTCGGCCGGTTGGCGGAGGTCCACCGCGCCGCGGCCGAGCGCGCCAGCGAGGCGGGAATCGCCCTGTCGCTGGAGGCGCTCAACCGGTTCGAGTGCTACGTCCTCAACACGATGGGCCAGTCGGCGCGGCATTGCGCGGCGGTCGATCATCCCGCCTTCACCTTCATGTACGACACCTTCCACGCCAATATCGAGGAGCGCGATCCCGCCGCCGCCTACCGCGCGCACGCCGGCGCGATCACCCACATCCACGTCTCCGAGAACGACCGCGGCATCCCCGGGCGCGGGCATATCGACTTCGCGCCGCTGTTCGTCGCCCTGCGCGAGACCGGCTACGACGGCTGGATCACGGTCGAGGCCTTCGGCCGGACCGTGCCGGCGCTGGCCGCCGCGACGCGTGTCTGGCGTGATCTCTTCCCCGATCTCGACACCCTGTTCGCGGAGAGCCTCGCCCTGATCCGCCGCGAATGGGACGCCGCGGCGCCCGAGGGGGCGGCGTGACGGGCGGCGACGAGACGGCGGCCGCGTCGGCGGGCGAGGGGGCCCCCGCCTTCGAGATGCGCGGCATTACCAAGACCTTTCCCGGCGTCACCGCGCTCGCGGATGTCGGCTTCGCCTGCCGGGCCGGCGAGATCCACGCCCTGTGCGGCGAGAACGGGGCCGGCAAGTCGACGCTGATCAAGATCCTGAGCGGGGTGTATCGGGCCGACGCGGGCGAGATCCGCCTCGGCGGGCGGCCCGTTCGCTTCGACCATCCGGTGGAGGCGCGCGACGCCGGCATCAGCGTGGTCCACCAGGAACTCAGCCTGCTGCCGGATCGCACGGTGGCCGACAATCTGTTCCTGGGCCGGGAGCCGGCGCGGTTCGGCGTGATCGACCGGGGCGTCATGCGGCGGCGGGCGCGTGAGGCGCTCGACGACCTGTTCGCCGAGGCGATCGCGCCGGACGCGCTGGTGCGCGACCTGCCGCTCGCCCAGCAGCAGGTGGTGGAGATCGCCAAGGCCCTGGCCTTCGAGGCGCGCATCGTTGTCCTGGACGAGCCGACGGCGGCGCTGGAGGAGCACGAGGTCGCGGCCTTCAAGGCGCTGGTCCTCCGGCTGCGCGACCGCGGGGTCGCGGTCGTCTACATCTCCCACCGCATGCCGGAGGTCTTCGAGCTCGCCGACACGATCACGGTGCTCAAGGACGGGCGGCACGTCCTGACCGCGCCGCGCGGCGAGCTGGATGTCGGCGCGGTCGTCCGGGCGATGGTCGGCCGGGCGCTCGAGGACTTCTTCCCGCCGCGCGCCGAGACGGTGGGCGAGCCGGTGCTGAGCGTCGCCGGCGGGGCCAACGACCGGATCGCCGGGATCGACGTCGCCGTCCGGCGCGGGGAGATCGTCGGCATCGCCGGGCTGGAGGGCTCCGGCAAGGCGGCGCTGGGCCGCGCGCTCTTCGGCCTCGAGCCGTTCGAGGCGGGCACGGTCAGGGTCGGCGGCCGCGACGTCCATCCGGGCTCGCCCCGCGCCGCGATCGCCGCCGGAATCGGCTACCTGCCCGAGGACCGCAAGGCCGAGGGGCTGGCCCTGATGCAGTCGGTCCGGGACAACTGCATGCTGACCATGCGCGCGGTCGCCGGCCTGTTCGGCCGGCCCGACGCGCCGCAGACCCGGCCGGCCGAGGTCGAGCGGATGATGCGCGCGGTCGACATCCGCGCGGCCTCGCCCGACCAGGAGGTCCGCCTGCTCTCGGGCGGCAACCAGCAGAAGGCGATCGTGGCGCGCTGGTTCGCGCGCGATCCGGAAGTGCTGATCTTCGCCGAACCGACCCGCGGCATCGACGTCAACGCCAAGGCGGCGATCTACCGTCTGATGCGCGACTACGCCGCCGCCGGCAAGGGCGTCGTCATGATCTCCTCCGACCTGCCGGAAATCGTCGGCGTCAGCGACCGCATCGTCGTCATGCGCGCCGGCACGGTCGTCGGCGAGCTGTCCGGCGGCGCGGGCGAGGAGGACGTGATGCGGCTGGCGACCGGGCACACGGAGGTCGCGGCATGACCGCCACCGTCGGGTCCGCCGCCGGCGCCGGGCGCCGCCTGCCGCGCATCCCGGTGCCCGCGGCGCTCATCCTCGGCGGTGTCCTCGCCTGGGCGGTCACCATGGTCGCCGCCGGCCAGCCGGGCCAGATCTCGGTCGACGGGTTCGTCTCGATCCTGCAGCGGGCGACGGCGCTGGGCTTCGTGGCGATCGGCCAGACCTTCGCCATCCTCGTCGGCTCGATCGACCTGTCGGTGGCGAACCTGGTCAGCGTCGCCGCCGTGATGGCCTCCTTCATCATGCAGGGCGACCCCGCGATGATCGTCCCGGCGGTGGTCGCCGTGCTGGCCATCGGCGCGGCGGTCGGGCTCGCCAACGGGCTGATCGTCACCCAGCTCGGCGTCAACCCGCTGATCGCCACGCTGGGTACCGGGCTGATCCTCCAGGGCGTCCTGTCGACGAGTTTCCAGAACTTCGCCGGCGCGGTGCCGGAGGCCTTCCAGGTCTTCGCCTACGGCCAGATCGGGCCGTTCCCGATCGGCGTGCTGACCATGCTGGGCATGGCGGCGGTCGCCGGGCTGACGCTGAAGTACACGGTCTTCGGCGCGCGGATCTACGCCGTCGGCGGCAATCGGGACGGCGCGCGGCTCGCGGGGATCAAGACCACCCGCGTCGTCATCCAGGCCCATATGCTGTGCAGCCTGGGCGCGGCGATGACCGGGCTCTACCTCGCCAGCCGGCTGCGCTCGGGCGCACCGTGGGTCGGGCGCGACGGCGTCTACGACCTGGAATCGATCGCCGTCGTGGTGATCGGCGGCACGATCCTGGCCGGCGGGCGCGGCGGCGTCGCCGGCACCATCGCGGGCGTGATCGTGTTCGCCTTCATCGACGCGATCTTCAACACGATCGGCATCGACGCCTATCTCAAGCAGGTGCTGCGCGGCGCGATCATCATCGCGGCCGTCGCGGCCTACGCCTACCGGATGAAAGGCCACGTGGCATGAGCGGCGGCGATGCCGATCGCGCTCCCGCTCCCGCTCCCGTGGCCGAAGGGGCGGCGGGCGCCGCGCGGGCGGGCGGCGGGTGGCGCGCGCGGCTCGGCGGGCTGGCGCGCATCCACCCGATCTACATCGTGCTGATCGCGCTCCTCGTCGCCATCGCGTGGATGAGCCCGGTCTTCGCCGAGCCGGCGGGGATGATGAACTTCCTGCGGCGGGCGGCGCCGCTGATGATCCTGGCGGCGGGACAGGTCTTCGTCATCGTCGCGGGCGGCTTCGACCTGGCAGTGGGCTCGCTGGTCACCCTGGTCGTGCTGGGCAGCGCGCTGATGATCGACGGCGACCCCACGATGACCGGGATCACGCTCGCGGTCATGGTCGGGGTCGGCGTCGCGGTCGGGCTCGTCAACGGCGCCATCGTCGCCTATCTGAAGGTGCCCTCGATCATCGCGACGCTGGGCATGCTGATCAGCCTGAAGGGCGTCGCGCTCAGCCTCTCCGGCGGCTCGCCCCAAGGCTATCTGCCGGAGAACTTCCGCTTCTTCGGCCGGCACACCTTCACCGACATCCCGCTGATCGGGATCCTGCCGGTCGCGGTGATCGTGCTCGTCGTCTTCGGCGCGCTCGCGATCTGGCTGATGCACGGCACGCGCTTCGGCAAGCAGGTGCTGGCGCTGGGCGACAACCCGCGCGCGGCCGAGCTCGCGGGCGTCAACGTGCCGGTGGTGCGCATCGGCGCCTTCCTGATCTCGGCCCTGTCGGCCGTAGTGGCCGGGGTCCTGCTCGGCGGGTTCGCCGGCGTGTCGACCGATGTCGGCGACGGCTACGAGCTTCAGGCGATCGCCGCGGCGGTGATCGGCGGCGCCCAGCTCCTGGGCGGGCGCGGCTCGGTGCCGACGGCGATCGCCGGGGCACTGACCCTGTCGGCCCTGTTCACCCTGCTCAACCTGCTGGGCTTTCCGAAGCCCCTGCGCGACGCGGTGCAGGGCCTCATCCTCATCGCTGCGGTCGCCTACACGATGGCCCAGCGACACAGGCGCGGCTGATCCGGCCCCCGCCGGGCAAGGCCGCCGAACACGAACGAGAAGGGAGGAGTGACGTCATGCGGTTCGACAGACTGACCGGCGCCACCGTCGCCGCCACCGTGGCGGCGATGGCGGTCACGGCCGGCGGCGCCTCGGCGCAGGAGTTCTACGACCAGGCGGAGTTCGAGCACCAGCGCGAGCTGATGGCGATGGCGCCCGAGGGGCCGGAAGGCCAGCCCTGGCTCCAGCACCTCGGCGGCGAGATGGCCGACACCGCGCAGTACGCCACGGAGGGGCCGTATACGCTGTGCTTCTCCAATGCCGGGGTGAACAATCCCTGGCGCGTGGTCGGCTGGACCACCATGCAGGCCGAGGTCGAGCTGCACGACGAGATCGGCGAGTTCGTCGTGCGCGACGCGGAGGGCAACGACAACAAGCAGATCGCCGATATCGACGACCTGCTCTCCGGCGGCCGGTGCGACCTGCTGATCGTCTCGCCGAACACCACCGCGGCGCTGACGCCGGCGGTCGAGAAGGCGTGCGAGCAATTGCCGGTCATCGTCTTCGACCGCGGCGTGCGCACCGACTGCCCGGTGACCTTCATCAAGCCGATCGGCGGCTACGCCTTCGGCATCACCGCGGCGGAATTCGTCGCCGACAACATCGCCGAGGGCGGCAACGTGCTGGCCCTGCGCATCCTGCCGGGCGTCGACGTGCTGGAGACCCGCTGGGCGGCCGCGGAGAAGATCTTCGAGGAGCGCGGCGTCAACGTCATCGCCGACGAGTTCACCGACGGCGACCGGGCCCAGACCAAGTCGATCGTCGAGGACTACATGCTGCGCGAGCAGATCGACGCGGTCTGGATGGACGCCGGCGCGACCTCTGTCGCCGCGATCGAGGCGTTCGAGGACATGGGCATGGAGGTCCCGGTCATCACCGGCGAGGACCAGCAGGACTTCCTCGTCAAGTGGCAGGAGGAGGGGCTGACGGCCGTCGCGCCGACCTATCCCACCTTCCAGTGGCGCACGCCGATCATCGCCGCGCTCAGGATCCTGAACGGCGAGCCGGTGCCGGGGCCGAACTGGAACCTGCCGCAGCCGACGATCACGTCGGAGAACCTGGACGAGTACGTCAATCCGGCCATGCCGCCGCTGCACTACGCCCTGTGCGGCTGCGAGGACATGCCCGGCTATCCGGAGCGCTGGGGCGGCGAGTGAGCCGCCGGGGTGCCGGCCGGTCCCGCGGGGCCGGCCGGCGCCCCCGCGCGTTCCCGGGACGAGAGGGGGACCGATCCGATGACCGATATCCTGATCCGCGGCGCCACCATCTGGGACGCGACCGGCGCCGATCCCTTTCCGGGCAGCGTCGTCGTCCGCGGCAACCGCATCCGCGCCGTCGTGCCGGGCACCGAGGCGCCGCCGGCGGAAGGCTGCGAGGTGATCGAGGCCGAGGGCCGCACGCTCATGCCCGGGATGGCCGAGGGCCACGCCCATCTGAGCTTCGTCGGCATCTCCGCCAACCACCAGCTGGGCGAGATCCCGGTCGAAGAGCACGCCTTCGCCACGGCGCGTAACGCCGAGCTGCTGCTCGACCACGGCTTCACCTCGGCCTATTCGGCGGCGAGCGCCAAGCTGCGCCTGGACATCGTGGTGCGCGACGAGATCGCGGCCGGGCGCCTGAAGGGCCCGCGCATCAAGGCCTCGACGCCGGAGATCACGGTGACCGGCGGCCTGGGCGACGAGAACCGGGCGCATCTGGAGCGCTCCAGCTTCGGCATCACGGTCGACGGCCCGGACGCGATCCGCCACATCGTGCGCTTCTGCGTCCGGGAAGGCGTCGACAACGTCAAGATCAACATATCCGGCGACGACTTCGTCGAGCCGGCCAAGGGCGGCATGACGGTGATGTCGCTCGAGGAGTGCAAGGCGGCGGTCGAGACCGCGCACGACTTCGGCAAGCGCATCGCCTGCCACGCCCGTGCCGGGCGGTCGGTGCATCGCGCCCTCGATGCCGGCGTCGATGTCATCTACCACTGCGAATGGGCCGACGAGCAAGCGCTCGACCGGATGGAGGCGGCGAAGGATCGGATCTTCGTCGGCCCGGCGATCGGTCTGATCCACAACACGATCCACGAGGCCGGGCCCTGGGGCATCACGCCGGAGATCGCGCGCGACCTCGGCATGAACGCCTGCATGGAGCGCAGCATCGAGACCTACAACGAGATCCGCAGGCGTGGCATCCGCACGGTCATCGGCGGCGACTACGGCTTCGCCTGGACGCCGCAGGGCACGAACGCCCGGGACATCGCGCACTTCGTCGACAAGTTCGGCTACGCCCCGGGCGAGGCCCTGCAATGCGCCACCCGCGTCGGCGGCGAGATCATGGGCATGGGCGACGAGCTGGGGCAGGTGCGCGAGGGCTATCTGGCCGATCTTCTGCTGGTCGACGGCGACCCGCTGGAGGATGTCTCGATCCTTCAGGACAGGGACCGGCTGGTGATGATCATGAAGGACGGCGCCCTGCACAAGGCGGCGCGGCCGGTCGATGCCGGACGGGTGCTGAGCCCTGCCGCCGAGTGAGCCCGCGCCGGGCCGGCCGCGCGAGCGCAGCCTCGCGCGCGGCCTGCGCCTGATCGAGGCGCTGGCGGCCCGCGGCGGCAGTGCTCGGACCGCGGACCTCGCCGAGGCGCTCGCCATGCCGCGCTCGACGCTCTACGCCGCCGTCGCGGCGCTGGAGACGGCGGGCCTGGTCCGCCGGGACGCGCGCGGGACGATCGCCCTGACCCGGCGCTGGGTCGACATGGCGATCGCGCGGGACCGACACCTCGCCGCCGCGCCGGCGTCGGGCGCGGCGGGCGACGCCGACCCCGCCAGGGTCGGCGAGGCGCCGGTGCCCGGGCCGGTCGCGCGCTCCTTCCTGTGGAACCCGGACCTGACGGAAGTCGTCGACTGCGCCCGTTTCGCGCGCGGCGGGCCGGTCACGATCGGGTTTTCCAATGGCTCGCTGTCCAATCCCTGGCGCACGGCGCTCGTCCACAGCGTCGTCGACGCCGCCCGGCGCCATGCCGGCCGGATCGCGCGGCTGGAGGTGCGTCACGCCGAGGACGATGCGGCCCGCCAGGCCGCCCAGCTCGACGCCCTGGTCGAGGCCGGGGTCGACATCCTGCTGGTCAGCCCGGTCGACCACGCGGGGCCGGCCGCGGCCGTGCGCCGCGCCGCGGCGGCCGGCTTGCCGATCGTCATGGTGGATCGCACGATCGACGATGCCGGCGCCTATCTCGTCCATGTCGGTGCGTCGGACACCTCCATCGGGCGTATTCCGGCCCAGTGGCTGGCCGAGCGGCTGGGCGGCACCGGCTCGATCCTGATGCTCGCCGGCGCGCGCGACGCCAGCCCGGCCGAACAGCGCGTGCGCGCCGCCCTCGAGGTCTTCCACACCCAGGCCGGTCTCGACATCATGGACGTGGTTCATACCGGCTGGACCCGGGAGGGCGGCCGGCGCGCGGTCGAGGCGGCGCTGGCGGCCGGCGGCCGGATCGACGGGGTGTGGTGCGACAGCGGTCTGCAGGGCGTCGGCTCGCTCGACGCCTTCGCCGCCTCGGGCGTGCGGCCGATCCCGCCCCATACGGGCGGCGATCTCAACGCCATGTACCGCCAGGCGGTCGGCCTCGGCGTCGATCTGGCGGCGATGGACTATCCACCCTCCATGGGTCGCCGGGCGATCGAGGCCTGCCTGGACATCCTGGCGGGCAAGCGGGTGCTGCGCCGGATCGAGGAGCATTCGATGGTGGTCGTCAGCCAGGGGGCGGAGACGCCGTCGATCCGGGCGGATCGCACGGCCGAGGCTCATGTCCGCTGGGACAAGCCGGGCTCGCTGATCCTCGGCCACGGCCTGGGCGAGGACTACGACCCGGAGAGCTTCGACGCCGAATGGCGGGCCGAGGCGATTCCGCCGTGACAGAGGAGGAGAGGTCCGGCCGTTCGCCGGTCGCCCGGTCGATCACCCGGGCCGGCGCGATCCTGCGCGCGCTGGAGGACGGGCCCCTGCGCGCCTCGGCCCTGGCGGAGCGGCTGGCCATCCCGCGCTCCTCGCTGCATGAGGTGGTCGCGATGATGATCGAGGCGGGGCTGGTCGAGACCGACGGGCGGGGGCGGGTCGCCCCGGGGGCGCTGGTCGGGGCGGCCGGGCGCGCGGCGGCCGGCATGCCGCCGGTGCCCGGGATCGAGAAGACCCTGGAGGCGCTCGCCGTCGCGACGGGGGGCACGGCCTATCTGGCGGTGCTCGACGAGGGCGACGTGCTGGTCGTCGCGGCGCGCGGCCAGCCGCCGGGCCGAGTCGGCCAGGCGCTCGCCGGGCGCCGGCTGCCGGCGCTGACCAGCACCCACGGCCGCGTCCTGCTGGCCGGGCTCGACGCCCGGGCGCGGCGGTACTTCGCGACCGCCCATGCCGCGCCGGGCGGGCCGCCCCTGGCCGACGCCCTGGGCGAGATCGCCGTGGTCGAGGGGCGCGACCTGCTGGTCGCCAAGGGCGAGCCGGAGCCGCACCTGTGCGCCGCCCTGCGCGTCCTGACCGGCGCCGCCGACGGCCGGCGCGCGCTGCTCGGCGTCGCGGTCACCTCGGAGGATCTGCTCCACGCCAAGGACGCGCTGGAGGCGGTGCAGCCGGAAGATTAGGAAGAGGCCCGTCCGGCCGGCCGCGGCTCGCCGCCGTCGCGCGTCGGCGTTGCCGGCCGGGCTGTGCGGACCGGCGCATAGGCCATCGCCTTGATCATGAGGCGCTGGTGGGGGTGGGGAAGGGCGCTGACGGCGACGGTCGTGCGCGTCGGCCCGGTCGGGCCGAAATGCCGGGCGTGGACCTCGTTGAAGCCGTCATAGTCGGCCATGTCGATGAGGAAGGCCTCCATGTCGACCACGTCGTCGAGGCCGGCCCCGACGCTCGCCAGCATGTCGGCGATGTTGCGAAGCGTCGCCTCGGTCTGGGCGCGGATATCGAAGCGGGCCCGGCCGGTGGCGTCGACATGGACGCCCTCGAAGCTGTCGTCGGGCCGCCGCGCGCTGGTGCCTGAGATCAGGACGAAGTCGCCGACGCGCTTGAGATGGGGAAAGCTGCCGCGCGGCGCGGCCTTGTCCGGCAGGACCTTGCTCTGCACGCCGACCCGCTCGCCGATGCGCGCCGCGCGGTCGAGCAGCACCTCGCGGATCTCGTCGAGCCGGTCGTCGTTCATCCGCGCCGTCGGTGCGGAGACCGACAGGGCGCCCAGCACACGGCCGCCGGCGCCGCGGATGGGCACGGCGACGCAGCGCAGCCCCTCGTCCATCTCCTCGTCGTCGACCGCCCAGCCGGCGGCGCGGATGCCGGCCAGCGTCTCGCGCAGGGCCGTGGGCTCGGTCACGGTCTTGGTGGTCAGCCGCTCCAGCGGCGCCGCGCCGATCAGCGTCTCGATGCGCGGCGGCGGCTCGTGGGCCAGCAGCACCTTGCCGACGGCCGAGGCGTGGAGCGGCAGGAGACGCCCGACCGGAAAGCCGATCCTGAGCGAGCGCGGCGCTTCGCCCGAGCCCGCGACGACCACCCGGTCGCCGTCGAGCACCGCGAGCGTCACCGACTCGCGCAGGCTTTCCACCAGGTCGTCGATATGGGGCTGGACCGCGCCGGTCAGCACGCTGTCGTGCTCGACCCGGTCGCCCAGGTCGGCGAGCAGGAGGCCGAGCTGGTAGCGGTGGCCGTCGCGCCGGGCGAGCGCGCCGAGCTGCTCGAGCGTCAGCAGGAAGCGATGCGCCGTCGCCGGCGTCAGGCCGGTTCGCTGGGCGACCTCGCCCGCGGTCAGCGCCGGCGTCCCGCCGACGAACAGGCGCAGGATGTCGAAGGCCTTGCGGACCGAGTTGTTCTGCGGGGTTGCCATGGCGGCGGCGGCGCGCTTTGGACGGTCAGACGCGGAACTCGACCACCGCCGCGCCCGCGCCGTGGACGGGTGCGTAGCCGTGGACGATCGCGCGGGAGTATTGCCCGCCGAGCGCGCCGAGCACAAAGGAGAGATGCTTGAGCCCCATGTCCGGCTGGGCCTGCTGGGCGTAGATCGGCAGCAGATCGGCCAGCGCCACCGGGTCGTTGCGCTCCAGCGTCGCCAGCAGGTCGCGGTTCCAGGAATCGTCGGCGTCGTCGGCCAGGCGGTCCTCGGCGAAGGCGATCTCCTCGCGGAAGATCGTCCCCGACAGGCCGCCCACGCCGACCACGACGACCCGCTTGCCCTGGTCGATGGCCCGGGCGGCGGCGAGTTCGCCCAGACGGCGCGTGATCTCGGCGTCGTGGTAGATGTTGTTGGCGCAGATCACGACCGGGATCTGCCCCGCCGGGTTGAGCGCGGCGTTGGCGACGATGGTTCCGGTGTCGATCGGGAAACCCTCGTAGTCGACTGCCTTGGACTGGATGCCCGCCATGCGGGTCGCCTCGACACAGGCCAGCGCCAGGTCCCGGTCGACGCGGATGTCGAAGCGCAGGTTGCCCAGCTCGTGCCAGTTCTCGTCCACATGCAGGCCGACCAGCCGCGGCCGCGCCTGCCAGAGCTGGTCGAGCACGGCGACCCACTGGGTCGAATAGACGACGATGGCGTCGGGCTCGAGGCGCGCGATCTCCGCCTTCGCCTTGTCCAGCCCGTCGACCAGCGGGCGCCAGGGCGGGTTGTCCGGTACCATCAGCGGCAGCGGCGAGCCCGGGACCAGGAAGGCGCCGACGACGCCCGGCGCCCGGCGCGCGCGCGGCGGCCGGATGCCGAGCACGACCCGGATCGCGCGCAGGGCCGGGTTCTCCCGGTCGCCGCCCAGGTCGCCGTGGCGCACGTCGTCGACCAGCCCCATGATCCCGCGCGGCAGGAACAAGATCAGCAGGATCGACAGCGCGCCCAGCACCAGCAGGCCGGATTCGAACTGCGCGGCGACCAGACGGTCGGCGATGATGAAGACGACCGCGCCGATGATCGGCCCGGCCAGCGTGCCCATGCCGCCCGCGACCACGATGAAGACGAAATAGGCCGACCAGGTGATGGTGAAGGCCGACGGCGGCGTGATGATCACCGCGTCGATGTAGAAGAGCCCGCCGGCCAGCCCGATCAGCAGGCCGGAGAGCACGAAGACCAGCATCTTCACCGAGCGGATGTCGATGCCGACGCTCTCCGCCGCCTCCTCGCTGTCGCGCACGGCCGTCAGCGCCAGGCCGTAGCGGCTGCGCAGCAGGCGCCAGATGACCAGCGTGGCGACCACCAGCAGGGCGAGCGCGGCGTAGTAGAGCTGGGGAATCGTCGCCTCGCTGATCACCTGCATGCCGCCGCCGGCGCCGACATAGCGCCACTCGTTGAAGACGGCGCCGACCGCCTCGGCGACCAGCCAGGTGGCGACGGCGAAATAGGCGCCCTGCAGGCGCAGCAGCGGCAGCGCGCCCAGGAAGATCAGCAGCAGCGCGACGACCCGGCGGACATAGGTCTGCTCGATGACGTCGAGCGCCGGATTGAGCGCGATCACCACCTCGTAGAGCACCCAGACGACGAGCGCCACGGCGATCGGCTTCCAGACGCGCGGGCCGGCGAAGCGGTCCTTGATCGGCACGGCCAGCAGCCAGGCGAAGGCGGCGCCGACCAGCCCGGCGATCAGCCACGCGATCCAGACGTTGAGCCCGCCGTAGTAGGTGAAAATGGCCAGCGCGAAGCCGCTCAGCCCGATATAGACCTGGGTGCCGAAGGACAGCAGGCCGCAGAACCCGGCCAGCAGGTTCCAGCCATGGCCGAAGGCGGCGAAGACGAACAGGGTGAAGAGCAGGTAGAGCGTGTAGCTCGTCGGCGACAGGACGAGCGGCAGGCCGGCCAGCACGATCACGATCGCGACCAGCCAGACCGCGCCGCGCCAGCCGCCGAACAGGGTCTCGATCAGCGCCGTCATCGGGAGAACAGGCCCTGCGGCCGGACGGCCAGCACCAGCAGGATCAGCATGTAGCCGGCGACGAGCTGGGCCGATGGCCCGAAATAGGTCCCGGCCAGCACCTGCGTGACGCCCAGCAGGATGCCGCCGACCAGGCTGCCGACGATCGAGCCGAGCCCGCCCAGGATCACCACGCCGAAGGCGATCAGCAGGAACTGGGTGCCGTCGAAGGGCTGGAAGGTCCGCGACATGCCGACCATCACCCCGGCGACCCCGGCGATCGCGATCGAAAGCCCGCTCGCCACGGCGTAGACATGCGCCGTGCGGATGCCCATCAGCGGCGCGATGCCGGCGTCGTCGGAGGCCGCGCGCAGGGCCCGGCCGGTGTGCGTGTAGCGCAGGAACAGATGGACCGCGGCCAGGATGCCGATCGCGATGCAGAAGAAGATGAAGCGCAGGGTCGAGATGGTCAGGTCCTGGCTCAGCCGGATCGACGAGAAGCTGAGCGCGTTCTGGATGTTGCGTGCGTTTGAATCGAACAGGGCCAGGAGCAGGTGGGAGAGCACGATCGACAGCCCGAAGGTCACCAGGATCGGCGCCATCAGCGCGAAGGACGGCGCCATGCCGCGCTGCTCCATGCTCTGCGCGGAGACCCGGTTGAGCAGCAGGCGCTGCACCCAGTAGCCGATGGCGAACATGATCGGCACCAGGATGATCAGGTTGAGGAAGGGCGAGATCGGCAGGATCTGCAGAATGATCACCGCGCCGTAGGCCCCGACGACCAGCCAGTCGCCGTGGGCCAGGTTGACCAGCCGCATGACGCCGAAGGTGATCGCCAGTCCGATGCTCAGGATGGCGTAGTAGCCGCCCAGCATCGCGCCGGAGAGCAGGCCGTTGGCGATGTCGATGAAGGTCCAGTAGAGGTCTTCGCCGGTCATGACCCGTGCTGCCCGATCTCGGTGCCGAAATAGGCGGCGGTGACCCGCGCCTCGGTGAGCTCCGCCGGCGCGCCGTGCAGGACGACCCGGCCCTCGAGCATGACGTAGACGCGCGCCGCCACGGCCAGCGCGCGTTTCATGTCCTGCTCGATGACGACGCAGGTCACGCCCCGGTCGATGATCTGCTGGACCCGGCGGTAGATGTCGTCGACCACCGCGGGGGCGAGGCCCAGGGAGAGTTCGTCGAACAGGATCAGCGACGGGTCCGACATCAGCGCCCGGCCGATCGCCACCATCTGCTGCTCGCCGCCGGACATCTGGGCGGCACGCTGTTCGCGCCGCTCGGCCAGCCGCGGGAAGAGGCCGTAGACCTGCTCCAGCCGGTCGCGGATGCCGGCCCGCGCGCGCGGCAGATGGGCGCCGGCGAGCAGGTTGTCCTCGACGCTCAGGCTGGTGAACAGGCGCCGGCCCTCCGGCACCATGGTCACGCCGGCATCGACGATCTCCTCGGTCGACATGCGGTCGAGGCGACGGCCGCGGAACTCGATCTCGCCGCGGATATGCGCCGCCCGGCCCTGGTTCATCAGGCCGACGATCGACTTCAGCAGTGTCGTCTTGCCCGCCCCGTTGGCGCCGATGACCGAGACCACCTCGCCGGGGAAGATCTCCAGCGAGACGTCGTGCAGCGCGCTCACCTCGCCGTAGAAGGCCGACAGGCGCGAAACCTCCAGCAGCGGCGCCGCCGCGCCGCCCGCGCGCGCGGAATCAGGCGCCGAGATAGACACGGCGGACCTCCGGCGCGGCGATGACCTCGTCGGGCGGGCCGACCGTCAGCACGCGGCCGGAGGCCAGCGCCAGCAGGCGGTCGGTGGCGGTGAGCATCGTCTTCATGACGTGCTCGATCCAGATCACGGTGATGCCGAGCCCGCGGATCTGGCCGACGAGCTCGATGAAGTCCTCGACCTCCCGGTCGGTCAGCCCGGCGGCGACCTCGTCGACCAGCAGCAGGCGCGGCCGGACCGCCAGCGCCCGGGCCAGCTCGTGGCGCTTGCGCATGAGCAGCGGCAGGCGGCCCGCCAGCATGCCGGAGACGCGCTGCAGCCCGGTCATGGCGAGGACCCGGTCGGTCCAGAAGCTCGCCTCCTCCTCCTGCATGCCGCCGCCGAACAGGGCGGCGACGCGGATGTTGTCGTGCACGGTCATGTGGCCGAAGGGCTTGGGCACCTGGTAGGTCCGGGCCAGGCCGGCGCGCACCCGCTCATGGGCCGGCAGGCGCGTGACGTCCTGGCCGCGGAAGTCGATGCGCCCGGCGTCCGGCGCCAGGTTGCCGGCGAGCAGTGCGAACAGCGTCGTCTTGCCCGCGCCGTTGGGGCCGATCACGCCCAGGATCTCGCCCTCGACCACCTCGAAGGCGACGTCGTCGGTCACCTTGAGCGCGCCGAAGCTCTTCGACAGGCCGTGGACGGAGAGGATCACGCGCATGCGGGCGGACCGGCGGGTGACGGGGCGGACGCGGCGGAGCGTGTGTCGCGCAAGAGGTGGCGGCGGGTGCCCGCGCCGGAGCGCGCCAACGCCCGCCGCCGACGCGTCATTCGGTATAGAGCCTCATCTCCGCGGTGATCTCCACCGAGGGGTAGACCTCGTTGAAGACGTTCTCCTTGACCAGCTCGCCCGTCTCCGGGTCGGTCTGCCACTGGGCGCCGCCCAGCGGCTGGACGGAGTAGTTCTGGTCGTTGAAGCTCACCTGCCCGACCACCGTGTCCAGGTCGGTCTCGGCCAGCGCCGCCAGCAGCGCCGCCCGGTCGGTCGTGCCGGCGCGCTGGAGCGCGTCGAACAGGACGTCGTAGGAGGCGTCGGTATAGGCCAGCGGCGGCGAGTACATCGCGCCCGGGTTCTCGTCCGCGTAGGCCTGGGCGAGCGCCGCGCCGTCCCAGCCGCCGTACTGCGAGGCGCCCGGATAGGCCGGCGACCAGAAGTTCACGCTGAGCAGGTTCTCGCCGAATTCGCCGAGCGCGCGCATCGGCTCGGGATACCCGGTGCCCTTGTCGATGATGTACATCTTCGGCCGGAAGCCCGCCTGAGCGGCCTGCTGGAGGTAGTTCTGCATATCCGGCGGGGCGAGCACGCCGGTGACCACCTCGACCCGGTTGCGCCGGAACTGGTTGATGATCGAGGAGAAGTCCGGCAGCCCCTGCTGGAAGCGGCCCGGATCGACCGCCTCCCAGCCCTGCTCGGCGAAGGCCGGGTCGAACAGCGAGGCGAAGACCACGCCGTCCGGATCGTTGGGATAGAGGTAGCCGATCGTGCCGTTGAAGCCGCCCGGCAGCGCCTTGATCATGCCGATGTGGTTGGCGACCAGATCCGGCACCGAGAAGAAGAAGTGGAAGGTGTGGTCGTACTCCTTCGGCTGGCCGTCCGGGCCGAACAGCCAGGCCTCGATCGGCGTGTTCGAGGTTATGCAGGGCACCTCGTAGCGCTCGCACAGGTCCGAGGGCGCGTTGGTCGTGTCGGGCGTGCCCTGGGCCATCAGGACGTCGACCTCGGCCTCCAGGATGGCGCGCGTCGCCGCCTCGGCGGAGCCGGCCATGGTGCCTTCGGAATCGAAGATCTCGTACTCGATCATGCACTGCCGGTCGCCGACCTCGAGGCCGCCGGCCGCGTTGATCGGGCCCACCTTGTGCTCGTCGACCCAGGGCGTCTCCCGGCCCATGTCGAGCAGCGGACCGGTCAGCGGCACCACGCGGCCGACCGTGATCACGCAGTCTCCCTCCTGGGCCGCCGCCGGGGCCGGCGCCATCGTCACCGCGGTCGCCGCCAGGACACCCGCCCCGACGAAAGCGGCCGCCGCCGTCATCATGCGCATCCGAACCATCGTCCTCGCCTCCTTGTTCCGGGCGGCTACAGGCGGAACTCCACGACCGCGGCCCCGCTGCCGTAGATCGGGCCGTAGCCGTGGACGCGCGCGCCGTAGAACGCCTCGTCCAGCGCTCCGAGCAGGAACGCCATGTGTTTGAAGCCCATGTCGGGCTTGGCCGCCTTGGCGTAGTCGGGCAGGGCCGCGTTCAGCCCCGCCTTGTCGCCGCGCTCGATCAGGTCGAGCACGCGGCGGTTCCAGCGATCCGCGTCCGCGTCGAGGATGTGGTCGTCGCGGATCGCGATCTCCTCGCGGAACATTCCGGCCGACAGGCCGCCGACCCCGACGACCGCGTAGCGCCGGCCCATCTCCTCGGCTTGGCGCGCCGTCACCCGGCCGAGCGCCACGGTCGTGTCCCAGTCGTGGTAGATGTTGTTGGCGCACAGGACGAGCGGCGCCTTGGCCTCGTTGAGGAAGGCGTCTGCGACGATCGTGCCGGTGTCGATCGGGAAGCCGTCGTAGTTCACAGGCTTCGACGTCACGCCGATCTTGCGCGTCGCCGTCACGCAGGCATGGGCGAGTTCGGTGTCGATGCGCAGTTCGAAGGGCAGGTCGCCGTACTCGTACCAGTTCTCGTCGACATGCAGCCCCTCGACCCGCGGCCGCGTCTGCCAGAGCTCGTCGAGCACGGCCAGCCACTGGGTCGAGTAGAGGATGATCGTGTCCGGCCTCGCCGCGGCCATGGCGCGGCCGGCGCGCTTGTAGGCCGAGGCGAGCTGGCCCCAGGGCAGGTTGTCCGGCCGCAGCAGCGGGTGGGGCAGGCCGGGGACCAGGAAGGCGGCGACGGCGGGCATGGGCGAGGGCGCTCTCGAAGGCTTCGGGGCGGCCGCGTCGGGGCGGGGCGGCGGTCGGCTCAGGGCCGGGGGCGGCCGTCGGCCGACCCCGGGCGCCAGTCGCCGCTTCCGAAGGACGACGGCCCCCGGCCGCCGCCGTAGCCGCCACCACCGTTGCCAGCGCCGCGACCGGCCTGCCCGGCCTTGACCAGGTTCCACTCCATGACCGCGTTGCCGGTGCCGATCACCGTGCCGTAGCCGTGCAGCTCACCCGGGATCTCGGGATAGCCCATGGCCGCGAACATCCAGGTGAAGGCGCCCGACTTGACCTCGGCCGCCGCCTCCTCGACGAACTGGGGCAGCAGGCGGAAGACCTCGCGCGTCTCGCCCTTGCGCAACAGGTCGATGATCCGCATGTCCCACTTGTAGCCGTCGTAGTTCTGCGGATGCTCCCGGGACATGTCCTCCGGGATCGCCGGCTCCTCGTGAAAATGCCAGTGGCACAGGGTGTTGGAGGCGAGCAGGACGGCGCGCCGGCCGGTCCGCTCGATCGCCCGCCGGGTCGCCTTGCCCAGCAGGTCCATCTCCTCCATGCCCTCCTCGGTGTCGAGGTAGTAGGGCGAGTTGTTGGCCGAGATGCCGACGATGGGGATGTCCCATTGCGGGCGCATCATGTGCAGCGTCGTGATGGTGCCGTAGTCGACCCGGAAATTCGGGTTGCGCATCATCTTGGAGACCAGGCCCTCGGCCCGCGCCTCTTCGCAGCAGGCCTCGGCCAGGTCGGTGTCGACCGTCAACTCGAAGCTGTAGCGGAAGAGGTTGGGGAAGATCGGGTCGACCGACTTGCCGCGCAGGTGGCGCACGCCCAGGAAGTGATGGCCGACATGGGTCATCCAGTGCGGCGAATGCACCAGCAGGACGTCGGGGCGCAACTCCTCCAGGCTCGCCCGCGCGCGCTCGTAGGCCCAGCGCAGCGGCTCCCAGCCGCCTTCCGAGCGCGGCTCGTTCTGCGGCGGGTTCTCGCCGTAGACCAGATGGGGCGGATGGGGGGCCAGATAGCCCGCGAGGATCTCACCGGTCGCCATGGCCAGGCTCCTTCGCGTCGGTCGCTCGATCCGGGGTGTCGCGCCCCACCGGCCGATAGGCCGTGGCCTTCATCTCGATCAGCAGATGCGGGTGGGGAAGCTGGTGGACGGCCACCGTCGTGCGGGTCGGGCCGCCAAAGTCGAAGTATTCGCCGTAGACCCGGTTGTAGCCGGCGAAGTCGTTCATGTTGACGAGGAAGGCGGTGACGTCGACCAGGTCCTCCAGGCCGCAGCCCGCGTCGGCGAGGATCGCGCGCATCGCCTCGATCACCGCACGGGTCTGCGCGGCGATGTCGAGACGGGTCGTCCCCATCTCGTCGACCTCGGCCCCCTCGATCGTGTTGTCGGGGCGCCGCGCGCTGGTGCCGGAGACGAAGACGAAGTCGCCGACCCGGCGATAGTGCGGGAAACGGCCGCGCGGGCGGGCCTGGCCTTCGAGCACCCGGCCGGCGGCCGGGCCGGTCGTCGTGCGCGGGTCATCCATGCTGCGGGGCTTTCACGGCTGCGGGGCTTTCACGTCTGCGGCCTTCCTGAAGGTGAATTCCATCTCCACCGTGGCGCCGAGCGGCAGCGCCGAGACGCCGAGCGAGGTGCGCGCGGGCGGCGCCGTCGCGCTGTCGAACACCGCCTCCCAGGCCGCGTTGATCTCGGCGAAGGCATCGAAGCGGGTGGTGTAGATCCGGGCGATGACCAGGTCGTCGAGGCTCAGCCCGAGTTCGGGCAGCGCGCCGGTCAGGTTGGCGAGTATCTTCGCCGTCTCCGCGCCCGGTCCACCCGGCTCCAGCACCCCGGTCACCGGGTCGAGCGCTATCAGCCCGGCCGTCTGCCAAAGGTCGCCGACGCGCACGACCGGGCTGTAGCGGAACCGGGGGGCCGGCAGGGTTCCGGCGGTCAGGGCCTGGCGCATGGCGGTCCTCCGGGCCTCCGGCTCACAGCTTGACGCAGATGTTCGAGGGCTCGGCGTAGAAGTCGAGCGAGTGACGCCCGCCTTCCCGGCCGATGCCGGACAGGCCGACGCCGCCGAACGGCGTGCGCAGGTCGCGCAGGAACCAGCAGTTGACCCAGACGATGCCGGCCTTCATGCGCCGGGCGACCCGGTGGCCGCGCGACAGGTTGGTCGTCCAGAGCGCCGCCGCCAGGCCGTAGCGGGTGTCGTTGGCCATCGCCACCGCCTGCTCCTCGGTATCGAAAGGGGCGATGTGGCAGCACGGGCCGAAGATCTCCTCGCGCACGGTGCGCGCGCTCTCCGGCAGGCCGGTCCAGATCGTCGGGCGGACATGGGCGCCGCCGTCGCGCGCGTCGCCGAAGACCGGCTCGTCGCCGCCGGTGACCACCGTCGCCCCCTCCTCGACCGCCAGGCGGTAGTAGCCCAGTACCTTGTCCCTGTGCTGGCGTGAGATCAGTGGGCCGAGCGTCGTCGCAGGGTCCTCGGGAAAGCCGGGCACGAGCGCCTCGGCCCGCTCCTTCAGGGCCGCGACGAAGCGCTCGAAGATCGGGCGTTCGACATAGACCCGCTCGGAGCACAGGCAGACCTGGCCGCAATTGGCGAAGACCGAGCGCGTCGTGCCCTCGACCGCCGCGTCGAAATCCGCGTCGGCGAACACGATCGCCGCGTTCTTGCCGCCCAGTTCGAAGGAGATCGGCTTCACCCCCTCGGCGGCGGCCTTCATGATCGCGGTGCCGGTCGCGCTCTCCCCGGTGAAGGTGATGGCGTCGACGCCCCCGTGGCGGGTCAGCGCCTCCCCGGCGGAGCCCGGGCCGAAGCCGTGGACCAGGTTGAACACGCCGTCGGGCACGCCCGCCTCGGCCATCGCCTCGGCCAGCAGGGTCGCCGTGGCCGGCGTCTCCTCCGACGGTTTGGCGACGACCGTGTTGCCCACGGCCAGGGCCGGCGCGACCTTCCAGGTCAGCAGCAGCAGCGGCAGGTTCCAGGGCGCGATCACGGCGACCACGCCGAGCGGCCGGCGCACGGCGTAGTTCAGCGCGCCGGCGCCGTCGGGCGTGTCCATCTCGAAGCAGTCGGTGCCCGACGCGCGCACCATGTCGGCGAAGATCCGGAAATTCGCCGCGCCGCGCGGAATGTCGATCGCGCGGGCCAGGCTTTCGGGCTTGCCGGTGTCCGCCACCTCGGCGGCCAGGAAGTCGTCGAACCGCGCGGTGATCCGGTCGGCGACGCGGCTCAGCAGCGCGGTGCGCTCGGCCACCGGCATGCGGCCCCAGGCGCCGTCGAGCGCGGCGCGGGCGGCGGCGACGGCGGCGTGGGGGGGCGGGGGGGGGGGGGCCGCCCCCCGCCCCCGCGGACGCCGCCGTCGCCGCCGCCCGCGCCGCGCTCGCCGGCGCCTGGGGCCGCATGCCGGTGGCCGAGCGCACCGCGCTGCTGAGCCGCGTCGCCGACC